>CACYSQ010000004.1 GCA_902777125.1 Ruminococcus flavefaciens | reverse complement strand
ATGTTTCTACCCTCAAAAATGCTGATTTTACGGTGATTTGGTAACACTTGGCGATAGATTACGATAATTGGCGATAAAGTGGTGATACTATATCACATTTTTCCGCAAAAAGCAATATATTTTCGCACAGACAGACCTGTACCGCGAAAAAAAGGGACGCACACTGTGCGTCCCTGAGAAATATCATACGTCGATAGTATCGGGAATGGTGTTTTTTTCACGCTGCCGTGCGATACGGGCGGCGTAGAAGCTGAATACCGCAAGAACAATGAGGAGTATGCCTATGCTCATGCGAATGATGAAGCTTGCCTTGAACGGATTGAACAGCAGGAAGCCGCCGAATGCCGCAAGCAGTATGCCGAATATCATGCTCGCAGTATTGAGTTCGCTCTTTTCAGCCTTCAGCGACTTGAAGAACCGCGTTATACCTGAGATTATGAAGATTATTCCGGCAGCGATCGGAATTCCGACCGAGATGATGCGCGGTATAAGGCAGATTATAGCTCCAACGATGATACCGGCGACTGCACCTCCGACAACCGAACCGTCAAGTCCAGAGCCTGCACCGGTTATGAGCATGAGAACGCTTCCAATAATGATAAGTCCGCCGACGATGTAGAATATCCACGAAATGATACCCGGGAAGAAACCGATGAGTATACCGCAGATCAGGTAGATGATGCCTTTGGTCATGAATGCTGAACTTGTCTTTCCCATTTTCTTATCCTCCTTAGATAATGACGGTGAGATATTTCAGGCTGAGCTTTTCTGCAAAGCCTGCCTTTTGGTAGATGCTGCCGGCAATTGCGCGGACAGTTGAGAGACAGTCCGCAATGTCCTTCTCGGAGGCGCTGTCCGGACTGAATGCTGAGCCGAGAGAGATGTCGATGAGCCTTGCGAAGCCGTCCGAAGCGAAGAGCTTTCCGCCGTATTCAGCCTCGACCCTTGCGGCAAAATCCTTATAGCTCTCGTCATTCTTCATGATGCCGAGCCTTGCAAGGAGCTTTTCCGCATAGGCGTAGATATTTGCGATGCGCTGGTCGGGAGAACCGTCCGTGAAGCCTCGTTCACGCTTGCTGACGATGTATCTTCGTCTTGCAGCTATGATACCGATGACTGCGCCGGTGAACAGGAGAATTATCAGTATGAGCTTTACCGCGAACGGTATGCCTCCTGATGAGCCTTCTGAAGAATGCGGAGCAGTAGTGCCCGGCTTAGTGCCGGACTGTACCGGATGGGTGGTATGTGTTCTTGTGGTAGTGGAGTAGTTGTTTGAGCCCGTAACGGTAGTCGTTGTTACCGCAGTTGTTGTGGTAACGGTCTGCGTACCACTCCTTTTCGGCTCAACTCCAGGAGTTATACTGTTCTCGCTGTAGCCTGTGGTGAACTCAAAAGGTACCCAGCCGAAGCCGTCGAGGTAGACCTCAGTCCATGCGTGACTGCGGCTGTCCTTGATATTGACCTTATATGAGCCTAAGCCGAACAGTGTTTCCTCGCTGTAGTCGGAATCCACGACAACATAGCCTGTAGCGTATCTTGCGGGGATACCTGCCATTCTCGCGAGCATAACTCCCGAGGTAGCGTAGTGGACGCAGTAGCCTTTCTGGTTTTCGAGGAGGAAGTAGCTGACGAAATCGCGCGTACCGGGAGTTCTTCCGGGAGAAAGCGTGTATTTCGTATCCTTGCTCATTCTGTTCTTGATGTAGCGTAGTGTCTGAATCTTCTCCTGAACTGTGGAATTGACATTGCAGGCGCCTATCTCGGAGGCGTAGGCGTTTCTGACCTCGCGCATATCCTTTGTATCGGGTATCTGTAGGTAGTTATCATAGACGAACCTGCGGTACTTTTTCTCGTAGTCTATGGCTTCAATGTCATCATAGCACGAAATATAGCCCTCGAAGCTGCCGTAGTATCTAGCCATGTTATCGGTTATTTCATCGGAATAGCTATATATCATTTCAGGAACATAGGTCAGTGTATCGAGGACCTCAGTGGAGCTCATGTAGTACATACGGTAGGTCTGTTCTTTTGCGGGAGTGCTGTGGACGAGGGTATCGTCCGTATAGACGAGACTTCCGCGGTTGACAGTACCGTATGGAGCGTAGAAATCGGGGTCAGAGGAACGCGGCTTGACAGTCATGAAGAACTGCTCTCTCCGCGGATAGATCAGCTGTGCGATCTGACCGAAGATATCCTGCGGCTTTATCTTGCCGTCGAACAGACCGGCGTATTCCGGACGCTTGTAGACATCGCTGTCGAGTTCCTTCCATTTGCTGTTCCTGTAAACGGAGCTGACATCGCCCTTCAGGTAGAGCGCACCGGTCGGCTTGTCTGAAATAGTGAGAACGATATCGGTCTCGTTGTCGTAGGAGACCCTGTCCTTGCTGCCGAGCCTGTCGTTATCGCGCAGGAATCCGATATCAAAGCCGAGAGCTTCCGTTATTCTTCCGAGACTTGCCGGGAGATCGTCGAAGGAGAACTCATTGAAGGCGTTGTTGAGGTCGATGCGTTTCTGGTTTAGCTTTTCGCTGCGCTTATAGTCGGTCAATTTAATGTAGCCGGCTGTGCATGATGCTATGAGCATGACGCAGGCTATCACCAATGCGCCGCACTGTTCGGTTACCTTGAGCTTCATCTGACGCTTTGGGAAGAAGGTGTCGTCCTTTCTGACGAAGCCGCCGCCGCCGCTGACGTACTCTCCGACGTCTATCATGGACATGGAAAGCAAAGCGAGCCAGTAGGCGATAACGAGTATGCCCCAGAATACAGGCATCGCTATGCCGTTGTAGAGTCCCACCTCCATGAGGGGGAAGGTCACAAGAAGCGGAAGAACAGGGTTCGGACGGCAGATAGTGTACTGGTAGATCACGGCTGCAATGAGCCATATTACGAATACCATGAATACCGTTACGGCGGTTTTTTCGCTTGTTACGGTGAAATCCTTGTAGTAGTCCACATCTGAGTGGTAAGTCTGACGGTAGATGATGTTATAGACGTACCGGAAGCCGTCGAAGATATAGTCCCTGTATCTGAAAGCGATGGTGATATAGAAAATGAACGTGCCTGCATAGACCCATAGAGCCTTTCCCTCTATCACGCAGAGGGTTATGTACAGCAGGGAAAAACCGACTGCTGCTGCTGCGACTGCCGAAGTGCTGTAGTTGAGCCGGAACATACCGAGGAACGCCATGATCACGGAAACGAAGCCTGTAATGGCGATAGCTACGGCGATAGGCGTCCGGATATCCGTTTTCTTTCTCTTGACGGACATTATTATGCTGTCGCAGATCGTGATACCGTTATTGCTGTTTACCGATCTTTTTTTCATTATAACTCTAAATCCTTTATAGAAGCGGAGATATGACCTGCTGCGACGGGTATGACCCTGACGCTTTCGCTGATCTCGGGAACTTTTATGTCTGCGGAGGGTGTTACGACAATTGCGTTCTTTATCTCTGCATTTACGCCGTCCCCAAGGAGAGCGGCAGCTTTTCCGCTGAAATCTGAGGTTATGATAGTGAAGGAGGAAACCTCTCCGGCTTTTCTTTCCGCGAAGTATGCAGTGGGCTCACCGCTGAAAAGGTTGTCGCTGAAAGAGCCTATGAGCTCACCGACTGCTGCGGAAAGACTCTCGCTGCCGAGTATCTCGATCTCCTTGAAACCGCCTTGTCTTGCGGAAAAGAAGACTATCTTGTGAATGCGTTCGTTTTCCGTGAGGAAGTGTGAGAGCGAGGTCAGCGTTTCGATCATGGTGTCGAAAACCGGAAGAGTATGCTGTGAATCGTCATAGCATTTCAGGTCGGCGAAAATTACCGAGGGCGAATCGAGGGGGAGACTATAATCCTTGACGATGAATTCTTCCTTTTTGGAGCTGAGCTTCCAGTGGATACGGTTGAGCTTATCGCCGGGAGTATATTCCCTCAGACCGAATACCTCGGAGGGGGCGTCGCCGGGCTTGTTTTCGGAATAGTGCTCGCATTCCTCATCGGAGACCATAGTCTCTGCGAGAGAAGCCTCTATCTCATGGAAGCCGGGCATGACGGCTATCTGAGCCGAGATGTTCCGGCAGGTCTTCATTCTGAATATCCTCAGCGGATCGAAGATGTTGATATAGACCGTCCGCAGCATAAGCTGACCGCAGTATTCCGAGCTCAGGCTGAAGGTCACGCGCTGGGTGTTCCGCGGCTGTACCGGCATGAGGATATCGAAAGCGGAAATGCTGTTCGAGAAGATGTTGTAGTATTCGATATGCGCCTCCGCCTTGCCGACGGGGAATATGCACCTGTTTGTGAGGCAGAGCTGTACCATGAACTTCTCGTTTTTGGCTGCTGTCCTGGTTTGCAGGGCGAATTCCGCGCTCATGCTGAATTTTGCGATAAGTGTGATGATGAACATGAGCACGGGAAGTGCAAGCATCACTATCAGCAGAACGAGGGCGAAGTCCCAGAGGTAGAGGATATAGAAGAAGCTGCATATCACGATGAGGATAGCGAATAGTATCTTTGTAGCAAGCATGGCTCTTACCTTTGCGGTGCGGATATGCCGGGAACAGGCACAGCCCTGAGTATCTCCGCTATGACCTCTGAGGGGGTTGTATCCGTGAGCTTAGCCTTGGAATTGAGGATAATGCGGTGCTCGAAAACATCGGGACAGATATAGCTGATATCGTCCGGAATGACGTAATCGCGTCCCATAGCAACAGCGATGCCCTTTGAAATCTGCATGAGGGCAAGGGTACCTCTCGGACTTACGCCGAGCTTTACGAGCGGGTGAGTTCTTGTCGCGGAAGCAATGGCGACGATATATTCGTAGATACGGTCGTCCACATAGACATTGGAGATATACTCCTGAAGCTCGTTTATGAACGAGGCATCGGCTACGGAACGGACGGTATCAAGGGGATTTGTGTTGTATTTGGCTTTGAGGATAGCGACCTCGCCGCTGAAATCGGGGTAGCCCATGCTGAGCTTTATCATGAAGCGGTCGAGCTGGGAGTCGGGGAGGTTATGTGTACCGGCAGAGCCTATGGGGTTCTGAGTGGCGATGACGGTATATGGCTCAGGGAGCTTGTAGGTGTTGCCGTCGACCGTGATGCTTTTCTCCTCCATGAGCTCAAGGAGAGCTGACTGCGTTTTGCTGGAGGTGCGGTTTATCTCGTCCGCGAGGAAGAGGTTGCAGAAAGCAACGCCCGGACGGAACTCGAACCTGCCAGTGACCTTGTTGTATACCGAGAAGCCGGTAACATCGGAGGGGAGCACATCAGGTGTGAACTGCATACGGTTGTGTTCGAGGGAGAGAGCCTTTGAGAAAGCAAGGGCAAGGGTGGTTTTGCCGACACCGGGGATATCCTCGATAAGGATATGACCCTTTGCGAGAATAGCAAGGAGAACCTTGATGATAGTGGAATCCTTGCCGATGACAGCCTTTTTAACCTCGCTGACTATCGAGCTTATCTGATTGGAATAGTAATTCTGGTTCATTTTTGCATCTCCTGTTTTTTTATCATATCATTTATTATAACACTTATTTTAATGATTTGCAAGAGCCTGAAAGCAATTCGCAATTTTTAACCGATAAGGCGGGCAAAAACGTTGACTGGGGAGCGGGGGGAGAGTACGACTGGGCAGTTCTTTGTGCAAACTGCACAAAGGCAAACATCAAAATGCGTTTAAATTCACAATTTTATGGTTATTGCTGAAAACTTCTTTGACATTGCCGGTTTTATATGTTATAATATATGGTAGAGTATTATTGCGGCGGTATGTTCTCTGCTGCGAGTATATTTTTTCTATATTTTTTGCAGAGTCCGGTGCCGTTCAGCAGCTATACTGCTCTGGCTTGCGGATATCGGAAAGGATTTGAAATGGCTAAAGTAATCGCGGTAACTTCAGGTAAGGGCGGTACAGGTAAATCTACTATCTGTTCCGGTCTCGGCTATGCTCTCGCTAAACAGGGTCACCGTACCCTCATCATCGAGCTCGACTTCGGTCTCCGCTGTCTTGATATCATGTTCGGTATGGAAAACAGCATACAGCATGACCTCGGCGAAGTCCTCAACGGCAAGAAAAAAGCCCTCGACGCTGTTGCACAGGTGCCTATGGCAAGCAACCTGAGCATTCTCTGTGCTCCGAAGACCCTCACTCCTGTGAACGCTGAACAGATAGGCGATATCTGCAGCTCGCTGAAGAAGTATTTCGAGTATATCATTATCGACACAGGCGCCGGTATCAATTCCCATGTTTTCGATATCGTTGAGCAGTCAAACCTCATACTCGTTGTCTCTACACCCGATCAGGTCTGCATTCGTGATGCAAGCCTCATGTCGGACGAGTTCTATAACCGCGGCAACAAGAGCCAGCGTCTTATCATCAATAAGGTAAGCAAGAAGGTCATCGGCAACGGTCTCGTCGCTAACCTCGATGAGATCATCGACAAGGTCGGCATTCAGCTCATCGGCGTTATCCCCGATGATTTCAAGATGACCGTCGCTACCGGCAAGGGCAACCCCATTCCTACCGACTCGGAGGCTCTCAAGGCTTTCGATGCTATTTCCAAGAGACTCGGCGGCGAATTCATACCGCTCACGTTCAATAACTGACAGGAGGCTGTACAAAAGGCGTACAGTGACCTCACAGTTCTGCTCCAGAAACTATACTAAATTTACCGAATTCGGAGAGAGGATGTTATTTTATGAAGATTGCAATAATCGCGCATGATGCAAAGAAAGAGCTCATGGTACAGTTCTGCAGCGCATATTGCGGTATTCTTTCCAAGCACACGCTCATAGCTACAAATACGACCGGAAAGCAGGTCAGCGAAGCCACAGGGCTTCCTATTAAAAGATATCTCAGCGGACAGGGCGGAGCTGAACAGATAATGGCTCTGCTTTCATGCAACGAGGTCGATGTGCTCCTCTTTTTCAGAGACCCTATCAATCCCAAGGCTACCGATTACCACGGCATGAACCTTCTCAGGCTCTGTGATGTCCACAACGTTCCTGTCGCTACTAATATCGCGACTGCCGAGCCCCTGATACTCGCCCTTGAAAGAGGCGATCTTGACTGGCGTGAGGTCGGAACACCCGGTATCTGAACTATGAATTGTCCCTTTATTGGGACAATTTTCATGTTTGTAAGTAATTAGTTATCAGTTCCCGGTTGAGATGCCTGCTTACGCGGATATCCCGAACGCTGCGAACTTTTAACTTCTACCAAATGAAAGGCTGAATTATCTATGGCAATGAATATCAAGCGTCCAAACGGTACGGAGGACGTCATTCCCCGTGACGCGCACAAGTGGCACACCGTTGAAAAGATAGCGAGGGAGACCGCGGAAAGCTACGGCTTCGGTGAGCTGCGCTTCCCGACCTTCGAGAACACCGAGCTCTTCCTGCGCTCAGTAGGCGAGACTACAGACGTCGTTCAGAAGGAGATGTACACCGTAAAGGCTAAGGAGACCGAATTCACGCTCCGTCCCGAGGGTACTGCCGGTGCGATACGCGCCATGCTCCAGAACGGTCTCCTCAACGAGGCTCTGCCCCAGAGGATATTCTATATCATCTCCTGTTTCCGCCACGAAAGACCTCAGGCAGGACGTCTCCGTGAGTTCCACCAGTTCGGACTTGAAATGGCTGGAAGCCCGTCGCCTGCTGCTGATGCGGAGGTCATTTCCCTTGCAAAGAAGATACTCGACAGGCTCGAGCTCAGGAATATCGAGCTCCACATCAACTCTATCGGCTGTCCTGCCTGCCGTGCGAAGTATCACGATGCTCTGAGAGCTTACTTTGAGCCCCGCAAGGAAGAGCTCTGTGATACCTGCAAGGAGCGTCTTGTCAAGAACCCGATGCGCCTTCTCGACTGCAAGAGCCCTGAAGACCGTGAGATAGCCAAGGACGCGCCCGTTATCCTCGATTATCTCTGCGAGGAGTGCAGCAGCCACTTCACCAAGCTGAAAAAATACCTCGATATCGCAGGTATCTCCTATATTGTTGACCCCAAGATAGTGCGCGGCCTCGATTACTACACCAAGACCGTTTTCGAGTTCATCACCACTGAGATAGGAGCACAGGGTACAGTCTGCGGAGGCGGACGCTATGACGGTCTCATCGAACAGCTCGGAGGACAGCATACACCGGCTCTCGGCTTCGGTATGGGTCTCGAAAGACTTCTCCTTGTCATGGACAAGCAGGGCTGCGATTTCCTTGCGCCAAAGAAGTGCGACATTTACTTTGCCACTATGGGCGAGCCTGCACTCGAAAAGGCTATGAAGCTTTCCGCACAGCTCCGCGAATACGGCTATTTTGCGGAGTTTGACCTCATGCAGAGAGGTCTGAAGGCTCAGATGAAGTACGCCAACAAGATCGGTGCTGCGTTCACTATGGTGCTCGGCGACAACGAGCTCGCGGAGGGTACTGCGAAGCTCAAGGAAATGGAGAGCGGCGAGGAAACAAAGATGAGCCTCGATAACAAGTTCGAGACTGTTTTCGAGGAAATATATTTCAATAAAATGATGAATGTAATGGACGACGGCAATAATCCGCCCTTTGCATTCACCGGGGAGGATAAGTAATATGGCAGACAGCATGAAGGGCTTGAAGCGCACGCATTACTGCGGCGATGTGGCTGAAATAGGCAGCGAGGTAGTTGTCGGAGGATTTGTTGACAGGATAAGGAACAAGGGCGGTGTGATCTTCCTTGTTCTCAGGGACAGAACAGGCGTTGTACAGCTTCTTTTCAACGAGACCACTGACCCTGCTATTTTCGAGAAGGCTGCTTCGTGCAGAAGCGAGTTCGTCATCATGGCAAAGGGCGAGGTGCGTGAGCGTGAGAGCAAGAACGACAAGCTCAAAACCGGAAATATCGAGATATTCGTTACAGACCTCCGCATTCTCGCAAAGGCTCAGACGCCTCCCTTTGAGATAGTCAGCGATACCAAGGTAAACGACGAGCTCAGGCTCAAATACCGCTATCTCGACCTCAGAAGAGAGCCTCTCCAGCAGAATATCATCAGACGTCACGAGATCGCAAAGGTCACCCGTGAATACTTCTATGAGAACGGCTTCCTCGAGATAGAGACTCCCATGATGATGAAGTCCACACCCGAGGGCGCAAGGGACTATCTTATCCCCTCAAGAGTTCATCAGGGCAAATTCTACGCTCTGCCGCAGTCTCCGCAGATATACAAGCAGCTTCTCATGATAGCAGGCTACGACAGGTACATACAGCTTGCCCGCTGCTTCCGCGATGAGGATCTCCGCGCTGACAGACAGCCGGAATTCACTCAGATAGACCTCGAGATGTCCTTCGTTGATGCCGAGGACATTCAGGAGTGCGTAGAAGGCTTTATCCAGCGCGTTTTCAAGGAGGTCATGGGCGTTGATGTACCCCTTCCGCTCCCGAGAATGACCTTCGCGGACGCTATGGACCGTTTCGGTTCGGATAAGCCTGATACACGATTCGGCTTCGAGATAAACGACATCACTGATGTTGTCAAGGATATAGATTTCCCCGTATTCAAGGACGCTGTCGCTGCCGGCGGTACGGTCCGCGCTATCAACGTCAAGGACGGCGCTGCAACCTATACCCGCAAGGAGATCGACAAGCTCGTTGAACACGCTAAGGGCATCGGTGCAAAGGGTCTCGCTTATATCCGCTGGGCTGACGAACCTAACTGCTCGTTCAAGAAGTTCCTCGCAGAGGGCGACCTCGAAAAGATATGCTCCGCACTCGATGCTAAGGCAGGCGACCTCGTTCTCATCTGTGCTGACAGGAAAAAGACCGTTCTCTCAACTCTCGGTGCTCTCCGTCTTATCTGCGGAAAGCGTCTCGGCGTTATCCCCGAGGATAAGTACAACTTCCTCTGGATAACCGAAATGCCGTTCTTTGAGTTCGATGAAGACAACAATACATGGGTAGCTGCACATCACCCGTTCACCATGCCTATGGAGGAATGCCTCGGCTACCTCGATACCGATCCGGCAAACGTCCGCGCAAAGGCTTGGGACCTCGTTCTCAACGGAACGGAGCTTTCCAGCGGCTCTATGCGTATCACTGACTTTGAGCTCCAGCAGAAGATGTTCGAGGCTCTTGGCATGACTGACGAGGAGATACAGGCTAAATTCGGCTTCCTTGTTGACGCTTACCGCTATGCTGCACCGCCTCACGGCGGCATGGGCATCGGTCTCGACAGACTTGCCATGATAATGTGCAAGGCGGACAGTCTCCGCGATGTTACGGCATTCCCGAAGGTTCAGAATGCAAGCGAGCTCATGTCCGAGTGCCCGTCCTTTGTTGACGATGAGAGCCTTTCCGCACTCGGCATCGCTGTTGTGAACAAAGAAGATGAGTAACCGTTACTATGCAGTCTGCGGCATTCTCGAGATAGACGGTAGGATACTCTTTGTCCGTCACACCTACGGTCAGGCCAAGGACAGGATACTCATTCCCGGCGGCTATGTCAAGGAGGACGAGCTTCCGACTCAGGCTGTCGCAAGGGAGTTTTACGAGGAGACCAAGGTCAGGGCAGAGGCCCTTTCGGTCTTTTCGATACAATTCAAGCGCGACCAGTGGTGCGTTGTATTCAGGCTGGGATATGTCTCCGGCGAGCCTGTTTCGGACGGCTATGAGAACAGCGAAGTCCTGCTTCTCACTCCCGAGGAGGCTGTGCAGAGACCCGATATAACCAACATGAGCCGTGCGATACTCAATGCGTATATCGCCGACAGGGAAAATACGCTCGGCAAGGGCGATTACCGATCGATATCCCTCAGACCGGAGGAATTTGAGATATTTGGTGTATAGTTGACCTGATATTTGCTGGGGACGCCGTTTTTGGCGTCCCTTATTGTTTGCGGCGGACTTGCTCTGAACTGCAATCAATAAAAAAATACTTGACATAATAGCTGCGGCGTGGTATAATAATAATGTTGGTTGAATAGTTATCAATGGGGAGCTGTCTGTAGAATAGCTCCCTTTTGGCTTTATTTGTCGTAAATACCCCCTTGACAAACACGCCGGGAGGTGCTACAATATATATAGATTGACCGACAGTCATTTCTGAAGGAGGGATAATATGGCGTCTGAAGCTGTGAACAGGATTCTGTCCGCTGAGGCTGATGTTGAACAGAAAAACGCCGAAGCCCGTCAGCGAAGCGAGGAGCTCGTTACCGAGGCAAAGGGCAGAGCTTCAAGAACGATACAGAAAAAGCTCGGCGACGCTGCCGTTGAGGCTGGAAAAATGCGTGCCGAATATGAGAAGAAGCTTGAGGAATACAGCAAAAAGGCTGAGAACGCCTGTGATACCGAGCTCGGCAGGATAAAAAGCGCTTCCGAGAGGAACATGAAAGCCACCGTTGATCGTATCATAGCTGAATTTTTCTAAAAAGACCGCATACTAAGGAGTGTGATGTGATATATGGCGAAGCTCAGAATGAAAAAAATAGAGCTTATCGCGCTTCTGACTGACAGCAAGAAGATAATCGAACTGCTCCAGCGCCGCGGCGTTGTTGAGATATGCCGCAATGAGGAGGAACTTCCCGGTGCAAATGTCGGGGCGGTACTCAGCGAGTTCGAGAAGTTCCGCAGCACAGCGGCACAGGCTCTCGATGTCCTCGACAGGTATTGTCCGCAGAGATCGACCCTCGATCAGATACTCGGCAACCGCACTGAGGTCGAAAAACACGCTTTCGGCAGGGAGGCGATGAACCTCGAGAAGGTCATGAACGCTTCCGGCGAGATACTCCGGAGCAGCAAGTGCATCTCCGACTGCGAGAGCCGTCAGGCCCAGCTCGAGGTCAGGACGGACGTCCTGAAACAGTGGACCGCGCTCGATGTTCCGCTTAATTTCAAGGGCACTGACACAACGACCGCTTTCATCGGAACGGTACCGTATCAGGCGAACATCGGACTGCTTGCTCAGGAGCTTCCGGATTGTGTTGAGATCGAGGTCATATCGTCCTCGAAGGAGCAGACGAACCTGTTCGTTATATGCAGCGATACGGTCTCTGACGAGACTGAGGCTGCACTGAGAAAGCTTTCATTTATACCGGTTTCCGACCCGGAGAGCAAAACTCCGGCAGAGCTGATAAGCCAGTATGAAGCCGAGCAGACCAGTCTTGCGGAGACTGCGAAAAAGGCTGGGGAAAATATCTGCGCTCTCGGTGAGACGCGCCGCGAGCTTGAATTTACCGTGGATTATCTGCAAATGCGTAAAGATAAGTACGAAGCGCTCAATTCGGTCGGCTTCACGGGCAATACCTTTGTTCTTTCGGGATATATCCCCGAAAAGTACGCTGAGCCCCTGAAAAAGGAGATAGAGGCTAAATACACTGCCGCTATAAACTTCACCGACCCTGCGGAGGACGAGGACGTTCCCGTTCTCCTCGAAAACAGCCGCTTCTCAGCACCTGTAGAGGGTATCACTAAAATGTACGCGATGCCGGGCAAAAAGGACGTTGACCCGACACCGGTCATGTCGTTCTTCTACTACCTGTTCTTCGGAATGATGCTCTCGGACGCGGGCTACGGTCTCGTTATGCTGATAGGCACGACGATCGCACTGAAAAAGTTCAGGCTCGAGACCACCATGCGCCGTACCCTCGAAATGTTCCGAAACTGCGGCATTTCCACGCTTATATGGGGTGCGCTTTTCGGAAGCTGGTTCGGCGATATCATACAGGTCATCGGCAAGGAATTTGCCGGCAAGGAGATCGGCAGCACGGCTCTGTGGTTCGAGCCTACGAACGACCCGATAAAGCTTCTGCTTTTCGCCTTCGGTCTGGGTATAATCCACCTGTTCGCCGGCGTTGCGGTATCGTTCAAAATGGCTTGGGACGACGGCAGAAAGCTCGATGCCGTGCTTGATACACTGCCGATATATATGATAATACTCGGAGTAGCACCTATCGGAGCTGCGATTTTTACGGACGTTCCCGCGGTACTGAAATCTGTCGGCATACCGCTGATGATAGCCGGTGCAGTGCTGCTGGTGCTCACCTCCGGAAGAAGCTCAAAGTCGGTATTCGGTAAGTTCTTCGGCGGACTTTATGCGCTGTACAATACCGCGACCGGCTGGCTGAGCGACATTCTTTCCTATTCGAGACTTCTCGCTCTCGGTCTTGCGACAGGTTCGATAGCGAGCGTTATAAACCTTATCGGTACTATGCCCCAGAATATCGTATTCAAGGCTGTACTTCTGGCTGTGGTATTCGTCCTCGGTCACTCAGTCAATATGGCGATAAATCTTCTCGGCGCATACGTCCACACTGACAGACTACAGTTCGTTGAGCTGTTCTCGAAATTCTACACCGGCGGCGGACGCGAATTCCAGCCGCTTACGGTAAATACGAAATACATCAAATTCAAGGAGGAAAATATCAATGAATAGTATGGGACTTGCATTAGCTATAATAGGCGCTGCCTGCGCCGCACTCTTTGCCGGAATCGGCTCTGCAAAGGGAGTAGGACTTGTCGGTGAATCTGCCGCAGGTGTTGTCTCCGTTGACCCGAACAAGTTCAGCAAGGTGCTCATTCTCCAGCTTCTCCCCGGTACACAGGGACTTTACGGACTTCTCACATCTATCCTCATTCTCAGAAAGATAGGCATTCTCGGCGGAAGCGCCGTTGACCTCACAACAGCTCAGGGACTCATGTTCCTCGGTGCTGCACTGCCTATCGCTATCGTAGGACTTTTCTCAGGCATCGCTCAGGGAAGAGCTGCTGCTGCTGCTGTCGGCATCACAGCAAAGAAGCCGGAGCATAACGGAAAGGGTATCATCATAGCAGCAATGGTAGAGTTTTACGCTATCCTTGCCCTTCTCGTATCTATCCTTATCATAAACAACATTTCAGTATGATCGTCGGAGGTGGCTTATGTCCGGACTTGACGAAATAATCAACATCATTTCCTCCCAGCAGAAGGAAAACGAGCAGAGGCTCATGTCTGCTGCCGAAAGCAGGGCAGAAGCGATCGACAAACAGGCAAGGGCTGATGCTGAGAAGGCTTATACCGACTATATGAACAGGGCTTCCGCTGCGATAGTCCGCGACCACGAAAACGCCTGTACTTCGGTCGATACGGCAATGAAGCGCAGGATACTCGAATTCAAGGTGAAGCAGATAGACCTTGCCGTGGACAATACCGTTCTCAAGCTCGTTTCACTTCCGACCGCGGATTACTTTGCAATGCTCACAAGGCTCATTACGTCAAGGCTCAGAAGCGGCGAGGGAATCGTCCGTCTCAGCAGCCGTGACCTTGAAAGAATGCCCGCGGATTTCGCAGCAAATATCAAAGCTGCTGCTGCAAAGGCAGGCGGCAGTGTCAGCGTATCAGCCGAGCCCGCGGATATCCCGGACGGCTGTATACTCCAGTACGGCAATATCTCCGAAAACTGTTCGTTCAGGGCTGTTCTTGAAGCGGAACGCGAGGCTGTGAGAGATATCGCTGCAAGGGAATTATTCAGGTAGGTGATAAGATGAGCGCAACAGAATTTGCAAGCGCGGTCGCAGCCGTAAAGGCTATGGAGAGCGGTCTGCTCACTCACAGCGATATCGAGCAGCTTATCGGTGCATCTGCACTCAGCGAGACACGGACGCTCATGGAATCGAAGCTCTCCTTCCCAAGAACTATGGAGGAGGTCTGGGAGCTGCTGAACGGCTATGCTCCTGACAATGAGGTGCTGAAGATACTCCTCTACAGGAACGATTTCCACAACCTGAAGGCTGTCCTGAAGGCGAAGCTCTCCGGCAGAGAACCGGCGGATTACTATATCTCGCCCTCAAATGTTTCCCTGCACGATATAGAGCAGGCACTCACCTCGAAGGAATACGACGGTCTGCCGGCATATATGCGGGAGGCTGCCGAGGAGGCTTATGACATTGCTACACGCACCCTTGACGGTCAGCTCTCCGATTCGCTGATAGATCAGGCGGCACTTGCTGCAATGCAGAGGAGTGCGGACGAATACGGCAATGCCTTTATGATGAGATTTGCCGCTCTTACTACAGCCTGTGCTGATATAAAGACTGCCTACAGGTGCAGTCTCATGCAGAAGCCGAGACAGTTCCTCGAACGTGCCATTTGCGGAAGCACCGAGCTTGACAAGGAATTCCTCATAAGAGCTGCACTTTCCGGTACGGAAGGACTGCTCAGTCAGCTCGAGGCGACCTCCTATAACGAGGCTGTTCAGATGCTCCGTGAATCGCCTGCACAGTTTGAGAAGTGGTGCGATGATATCATAGTTGAACACGCTGAGAGCGCCCGTATGCAGGCGTTCGGCGTTGAGCCGCTTGCGGCTTACTATATCGCAAAGGAAGCCGAGCTGAAAAACCTCCGCATACTCATGATATGCAGGGAATGCGGTACGGACAGAGATACTATCACGGAAAGGATGAGAAAGCTCTATGTATAAGGCAGCCGTTATCGGCGACAGCGCAAGTGTTTCCGGCTTTGCCGCACTGGGACTTTCCGTTTTCCGCGAGACGGAACCGGAACGCATCAAGAAGCTCCTGACAAGACTTGCCGCGAGTGAGTTCGCAGTGATATACATCACTGAACCGGCGGCGGCTCTCGTCAGCGATACTATAAACAGATACAGAAGCAGCAGACTGCCTGCGATAGTCCTTATCCCGGCGATAGAGGGCAATACAGGCGAGGGCATGAGAGCTCTCCACGACTCGGTCGAAAAGGCAGTCGGCTCGGATATACTCAATTAGAAAAGAGGCTGATGATACCCAATGAGCAGCATTGGTACAATAGTTAAGGTTTCAGGTCCTCTCGTTGTCGCAGAGGGAATGAGAGACTCAAATATGTTTGACGTCGTCCGCGTCAGCAATAAAAGGCTTATCGGCGAGATAATCGAGATGCACGGCGACCGTGCCTCGATACAGGTCTATGAGGAGACCGCAGGTCTCGGCACAGGCGAGCAGGTTGAGTCCACCGGCGAGCCCATGAGCGTTGAGCTCGGACCCGGACTTATAGGCAGTATCTTCGACGGTATACAGCGTCCCCTCGACGATATCCGCAGGGTCGCCGGAAACAACCTCCAGCGAGGCGTTGAAGTGCCCTCCCTCAAAAGGGACAGGGTATGGAAGTTCGAGCCTGCCGTTGAGGTCGGAGACAAGGTAACAGGCGGCGATATCATCGGTACGGTACAGGAGACCGATATCGTCCTCCACAAGATAATGGTACCCAACGGCGTTGAGGGTAAGGTGAAGTCCATCAATGCAGGAGAATTCCATGTGGACGAAACGGTCTGCGTCGTTGAGACCGCCAAGGGTGAGCGCGAGCTTTCCCTCATACAGAAATGGCCTGTCCGCCGCGGCAGACCCTACAGGAAGAAGCTTTCCCCGGATATGCCGCTCGTTACAGGTCAGCGAGTAGTTGACTGCCTTTTCCCGATAGCGAAGGGCGGAGTTGCGGCTATCCCCGGACCTTTCGGAAGCGGCAAGACCGTTACTCAGCACCAGCTTGCAAAGTGGGCTGACGCTGATATAATCGTATACATCGGCTGCGGCGAACGCGGTAACGAAATGACGGACGTTCTGAACGAATTCCCCGAGCTTATCGACCCGAATACCGGAAAGTCCCTCATGGAGCGCACCGTTCTTATCGCCAACACCTCGGATATGCCTGTTGCAGCGCGTGAGGCTTCGGTCTACACCGGCATAACCATTGCTGAATATTACCGTGATATGGGCTATTCCGTAGCTCTTATGGCTGATTCGACCTCGCGTTGGGCGGAGGCTCTGC
This sequence comes from Ruminococcus flavefaciens, assembly GCA_902777125.1. Classification (GTDB taxonomy): domain Bacteria; phylum Bacillota; class Clostridia; order Oscillospirales; family Ruminococcaceae; genus Ruminococcus. The sequence continues at coordinate 94,895 of CACYSQ010000004.1, read as the reverse complement.
GTGAGATGTCCGGACGTCTTGAGGAAATGCCCGGCGACGAGGGCTACCCTGCATATCTCGGAAGCCGTCTCGCTCAGTTCTATGAACGTGCAGGCAGAGTCATCTCGAACGGCTCTGAGGGCAGGGAAGGCGCACTCTCCGTTATCGGCGCTGTTTCGCCTCCCGGAGGCGATATCTCCGAGCCTGTTTCGCAGGCGACTCTCCGTATCGTCAAGGTATTCTGGGGACTTGATTCAAACCTCGCCTACCAGAGACACTTCCCGGCGATAAACTGGCTGACGAGCTATTCGCTCTACGCAGATTCGCTCGCAAAGTGGTACGATAACAATGTCTCTATCGACTGGATGAAGGACAGGGCAAGGTTCATGGCTATACTCCACGATGAATCCGAGCTCAAGGAGATCGTCAAGCTCATCGGTATGGACGCCCTCTCCGCAGGCGACCGTCTCAAAATGGAGACCGCCCGCTCAATACGCGAGGACTTCCTCCACCAGCTTGCATTCCACGAGGTAGATACCTACACAAGCCTGAAAAAGCAGCTCTACATGATGAAGCTCATACTCAACTTCAATGACGAGGCTGCCGAAGCCATAAAGAAGGGCGCTGACATCGAGGAGGTCTCTGTACTGCCGGTCCGTGAGAAGATAGGACGTTTCAAGTACGTTCCGGAGGCTGATACCGACCGCGAATTCAGTGAGGTATCAGTAGAGATTTCCGCAGAGCTCGATGAGCTGCTGAGAAGGGAGAAGGACTAATGCCAAGAGAATACAGAACCATTGAAGAAGCGGCAGGTCCTCTGCTGCTCGTTAAGGACGTCGAGAACGTCACCTACGGCGAGCTTGCCGATATCAGGCTCTCGAACGGCGAGAAAAGACGCTGCCGGGTGCTTGAGATAGACGGCACGAATGCACTTGTACAGCTTTTCGAGAACGCTGCCGGAATTAACCTCAAGGACAGTTCAGTAGTATTTTCCGGTCACCAGATGGAGCTCGGCGTTTCCGAGGATATGCTCGGCAGAGTTTTTGACGGTATGGGTCGCCCGATAGACGGCGGTCCCGAGATAATCCCGGATATGCGAATGGACGTCAACGGTCTCCCGATGAACCCGGTTGCAAGAAAATATCCGCAGGAATTCATACAGACCGGTGTTTCGGCTATTGACGGTCTGAACACCCTCGTAAGAGGTCAGAAGCTCCCGATCTTCTCGGCGAGCGGTCTGCCCCATGCACAGTTCGCCGCTCAGATAGCAAGACAGGCTAAGGTTCGCGGCAAGAACGAGCAGTTCGCCGTTGTATTTGCCGCAATGGGCATAACTTTCGAGGAATCGGAGTATTTCGTTCAGAGCTTCAAGTCCACCGGTGCTCTCGACAGGACGGTCCTCTTTGTTAACCTTGCGAACGATTCCGCTATCGAACGTCTTGCGACTCCTAAAATGGCGCTTACCGCTGCGGAATACCTTGCCTTTGAGAAGGGTATGCACGTTCTCGTTATCCTCACCGATATCACGAACTATGCCGATGCTCTGCGTGAGGTCTCGGCTGCCCGCAAGGAGGTGCCCGGACGCCGCGGCTATCCCGGTTATATGTACACCGACCTCGCTACTATCTACGAACGCGCAGGCCGTCAGGAGGGCAAGGAGGGAAGTATCACAATGATACCCATTCTCACCATGCCCGAGGACGATAAAACTCACCCTATCCCGGACCTTACCGGTTATATCACAGAGGGACAGATAATCCTTTCGCGTGAGCTCTACCGCAAGGGCATTAATCCGCCTGTTGACGTACTTCCGTCTCTTTCACGACTCAAGGACAAGGGTATCGGCGAGGGCAAGACCCGTGCAGACCATTCCGATACGATGAACCAGCTCTTCTCTGCTTACGCGAGAGGCAAAGACGCAAAGGAGCTCATGGTCGTGCTCGGTGAGGCTGCCCTTACGCCCACAGACCTGCTCTATGCTAAATTCGCAGACGAATTTGAGCGCAGGTACGTTTCGCAGGGCTTTGAGAATGACCGAAGCATCGAGGATACGCTGTCGATAGGCTGGGAGCTGCTGAAGCTACTCCCGAGAAGCGAGCTGCGCCGTATCAGGGAAGAATACCTCACGAAGTATTACGACACCCAGAAATGAGGTGAGCTGATTGGCAAGACTTAACGTTAATCCAACGCGAATGGAGCTGAGCAAGCTCAAAGCCAAGCTCGTTTCCGCAAGGAGAGGTCACAAGCTGCTCAAAGACAAGCGCGATGAGCTTATGAGACAGTTCATGCTCCTTATCAAGGAGAACCGTCAGCTCCGTGCCGAGGTCGAGGCTGCCATATCGGAGGCTAACCGTTATATGGCTGTTGCGGGCTCTGTAATGCAGCGCGAGGTGCTTGAAACCGCACTGATGCTGCCAAAGCAGGAGGTCGAGCTCGAAGTGGGGGAGAAGAACGTTATGAGCGTTCTGATACCGGTCTTTGACCCGAAATACCGTACAAGCGATGCCAGCGACATTTATTCCTACGGTACCGCTTTCACCTCTATCGACCTTGACGGCGCCGTAAAGTCGCTGAGCGAGGTCTTTCCGAAGATGATACGTCTTGCGGAGATAGAAAAGGCTTGTCAGCTCATGGCGGACGAGATCGAAAAGACGCGCCGCCGTGTAAACGCACTCGAACATATCATGATACCCGACTACGAGGAGACTATCAAGTTCATCACGATGAAGCTCTCCGAGAACGAGCGAAGTACGACTACTTCGCTTATGAAGGTCAAAGATATGGTGCTGAAAGACAAGCATCATTACGAGCAGTGAGCATAAATAAGATAAGCCCCGGGAGCGAGAAGCGCTTCCGGGGCGTTTTTGTGTGCGGGAAATGATAAAACAAAAGGCACTGCCGGATAGGCAGTGCCATGAAATTACTTATTCTGCTTAGCCTCGATATCAGCAAGAGCGTCCTTGCGTGAGAGGTTAAGACGGTTCATGCGGTCATAGCCGAGAACCTTTACGACGATCTCATCGCCGACAGTTACAACGTCCTCGACCTTTTCAACTCTTGACTTGTCGAGCTTGGAGATGTGAACGAGTCCGTCAACGCCGGGAACTATCTCAACGAATGCGCCGATCTCGATAGTCTTTACGACCTTTCCTCTGTAGAGAGCGCCTACCTCGGGACCGAATGCGATAGTATTAACGATCTGGAGAGCCTTTCTTGCGTTCTCACCGTTGATGCCGCTGATGAAAACGTTTCCGTCATCGTTGATGTCGATCTTGACGTCACAGTCAGCGGATATCTTCTGAATGACCTTTCCGCCTGAGCCGATTACCTCACGGATCTTGTCTACGGGAACCTTTGTCTGGAGCATCTTGGGAGCGTACTTGCTCACGTCAGCTCTCGGCTCAGGGATAGCCTTGAGCATGATCTCGTCGAGGATATAGATACGAGCCTTTCTTGTCTTCTCGAAGGCTTCCTTGATGATAGCGGGAGTAAGACCATCGACCTTGATATCTACCTGGATAGCAGTGATACCCTTGTGAGTACCGCCTACCTTGAAGTCCATATCGCCGAAGAAGTCCTCAAGACCCTGGATATCGACCATTGTCATGAACTCATCGCTGTCGGGCTTAGTGATAAGACCGCAGGAGATACCTGCAACGGGAGCCTTTATCGGAACGCCGGCGTCCATAAGAGCGAGGGTCGAACCGCAGATAGAGCCCTGTGATGTTGAACCGTTGGAGGAGAGGACCTCGGAAACAAGTCTGAGGGAGTAGGGGAACTCCTCAACGGACGGGATAACGGGAGCGAGAGCTCTCTCAGCGAGCGCACCGTGACCGATCTCGCGGCGTCCGGGACCTCTGGAGGGCTTTGTTTCGCCGACTGAGTAGCTCGGGAAGTTGTACTGGTGCATATATCTCTTTGTCTCTTCTTCATCGAGACCGTCGAGCTTCTGAGCGTCGCTGACAGGACCGAGGGTAGCGATAGTGAGGACCTGTGTCTGACCTCTTGTAAAGAGACCTGAACCGTGAACCCTGGGGAGGAGACCTACCTCAGCAGCAAGCGGACGTATCTCGTCGATGCCTCTGCCGTCAACACGCTTGCCCTCGTAGAGCCAGTTGCGGACGATCTTCTTCTGGAGCTTGTAGATGCACTCGTCGATCATAGCGATCTGCTCGGGGTACTTCTCATCGAAGTTAGCGTGGATATCGTCAACGATAGGAGCAAGTCTCTCGTCGCGGACGTTCTTGTCGTTTGTATCGAGGGCGAACTTTACCCTGTCGGAAGCGAAAGCCTCGATAGCGTCGAACATATCGTGATCGACTTCCATTGACTCGAAGGCGAACTTGGGCTTACCAATCTGAGCGCGGATATCGTTGATGAAAGCTACCATTTTCTTGATCTCTTCGTGGCCCTTCATGATAGCCTCGAGCATTGTGTCCTCGGGAACCTCATTAGCGCCTGCCTCGATCATTACGATCTTCTCGGCAGTACCGGCAACGGTGAGAACGAGGTCAGTCTTGGCTCTCTGCTCAAGAGTGGGGTTGAGGACGATCTCGCCGTCAACGAGACCAACGTTGATGCCTGCGATAGGACCGTTCCACGGAATATCGGAAATGGAGATAGCGATAGAAGTTGCTATCATACCTGTGATCTCAGGGGAATTGTCCGGCTCAACAGCGAGAACTGTCATAACAACGGAAACGTCGTTCCTCATATCCTTGGGGAAGAGGGGACGGATAGGTCTGTCAACGCAGCGAGAGGTAAGGATAGCCTTTTCGGTGGGCTTACCCTCTCTCTTGGTGAAGCTTCCGGGGATCTTGCCTACGGAGTAGAGTCTTTCCTCGTAGTCAACGGAGAGCGGGAAGAAGTCAACGCCCTCTCTGGGCTTAGCGCTTGCGGTAACGTTAGCCATAACGACTGTCTCGCCGTATCTTACCCAGCATGAGCCGTTGGAGAGACCGCAGGTCTTGCCTGTCTCTACAACGAGAGGTCTTCCGGCGTAGGTAGTTTCAAATTTTCTGTAATTCTCAAACATGGTATACCTCCTGTAAAAAATAGATTTTTGCAGCGGCTTTAGCAATAAACTCTGGTACACAGCAGCGCGTTATGTGCCACAGTTTAATGCTAAAAGCCAAAGCTGCATGGGTTTGTGAGAAAGACGTAAAGGCAGAAGGGGAATGCCCCTCTGCCTTCATGAGCGTATGATTACTTACGGAGACCGAGCTTCTCAACAACAGCACGGTATCTGTTGATATCCTTCTTCTTGAGATAAGCGAGAAGGTTACGTCTGTGACCGACCATCTTGAGAAGACCTCTTCTGGAGTGGTGGTCGTTCTTGTGGGTCTTGAGGTGAGCAGTAAGGTCGTTTATCCTTCTTGTGAGGATAGCGATCTGCACCTCAGGTGAACCTGTGTCGTTAGCACTTGTTCTGTTAGCCTCGATAACGGCTGTTTTTTCTTCTTTTCTAAGCATTGAAAAGCACCTCATATAAAAATATATTCCGTCAACTCAGAGCAGGGTGATTTATGAGGACAAGCCCATGTCCAAGTACACGGTGATAATATTATAACATACAATTTCCGGTTTGTAAAGGGCTTTTTTGAAAAAAATCCGGTTTTTTTCAGTTTTGAGCTATGGCTGCTTCAAGCGGAAGGGAAAGCCGTGTATTCCGCGTCGGGAATAAATGATACCTTTCAGCTCCCGGGAGGCTTTTTACGGTCCCGCAGTGTGTATTATGCACTAAATACAGCTTGTTAAATATACAGTATGCACTAAGTACAAATAAAAAACTTGACTATTTTGCTGTTATGTGGTAAAATAGATGTATAAATCTAAAATATCAGCCGGATGGAGGTAATTATACATGAAAAAAGATGAATTCGCTTATGTCTGGACAGATAAAAAACGTACCCTTTTCGGTCTGCCTATCTCTTTCACAAGATATTTCCTTACGGAGACCAAATTCATTACAAGAACAGGCTTCCTCAGCGTTGACGAGGACGAGATAGACCTCTACAAGATCACCGATAAAAAGGTAAGATTCCCGTTCTTCCAGAGACTTTTCAAGTGCGGCTCTATCATTATCTACAGCCGTGATGCTGATACTCCCTCCAAGGAGATACACTGCATCAAGCACGTCCGTCAGGTCTCAGAGCTCCTCGATAAGCACCTCAATATCATGCGCGATAAGTACGGTATCAGAGGCAGGGATATGATAAACTTCCACGACCATTACGATGATGTGGATACCAGCAACGATTTCGATATTATTTGATCAGCAGGTGATATAATGCTTTCATTCATAACTGAAAAACAGTCCTGCTGGGAGAGGCTCAAAGCCGAGAAGCGTCCTATATTCATCTACGGTATGGGCGATGGCGCACTGAAGATCATGTCTGTTTTCAGAAGCAGGGAGATCGCTGTTTCCGGTATTTTTGCAAGCGATGATTTCGTAAGAGGCCACTCCTTCGAGGGCTTCCGCGTACATAAGCTTGCCGAGATAGAGGAGGCTGTCGATGATTTCGTTGTCGTTCTTGCCTTTGCCGCAGGATATCAGGAGATCGTCGATAAGATACAGGATATCGCTTCAAGACATACCCTCTATGTCCCGGACGTCCCGGTCGTCGGACAGGGCTTGTTCACCTACGAATACTGTCAGGAGAACGCTGACAAGATACAGAAGGTCTATGACAGCCTTGCCGATGATTACTCCCGCAAGGTCTATGCCAATATCCTCAACTTCAAGATAAGCGGCAAGATAGAGTATCTCTCTGCCGTTACCTCGACTAAGGCGGAGATATACAAGAAGATAGTGCGTCCCGGTCTCAACGAGCTCTACGTTGACCTCGGCGCCTACAACGGCGATACTATCAAGGAGCTCCTCGAATATACCTACGGCAAGTATGCGGCTGTCTATGCCCTTGAACCGGACAAGAAGAACTTCCGCAAGCTTATAAGGAACATCGAGGGCATGAACCGTATCTACGCCTACAATGCCGCTGCATGGTGCATGGACGGCGAGCTTCCCTTTGCTGCAAAGGCAGGCAGACAGTCCGCTATCTCAGCCGATTCGGAAAATGTAGTGAGAGCTCTCACGGTTGACAGTATACTCGGCAAAAAAGCGGCTACAATAATAAAAATGGACGTCGAGGGCTTTGAGCGTGAGGCGATATGGGGTGCGGCACAGTGTATTGCCCACCATTCACCAAAGCTCATGATATCTCTCTACCACAGGAATGAGGATATCTTCGAGCTGCCACTCCTGATAAAGACCCTCAATCCCGCATACAAGCTGTATATCAGGCATCAGCTCTATATACCTGCATGGGAGACGAACCTTTACGCTGTATTATGACGAAGCAGGGGATCGCGGAAGCGGTCCCCCATATTTATTGAATGCGAGGAAAAACAATGGATAAATTAGCAAGAATGAGGGAGCTGAACGCACTCCTCGATAAAGCCTCGGCAGCCTACTACAATACCGGTGAGGAGATAATGAGCGACCATGAATACGATGCGCTCTACGATGAGCTTGAAGCTCTTGAGAAGGAGACCGGCATCGTTCTCAGCGGCAGCCGTACCCAGAAGGTCGGCTTCGAGCCGGCATCTTCGCTGAAAAAGGTAAGGCACGAATCAAAGATGCTCTCCCTCGACAAGACCAAGAGCGTTGACGAGCTTGTCTCGTGGCTCGGGGACAGAAAGGGCTTTCTGAGCTGGAAGCTCGACGGTCTCACCCTCGTTCTCACATACGAAAACGGCGTTCTTGTGCAGGCTGTTACCCGCGGAAACGGCGAGGTCGGCGAGGACATTACCGCTAACGCTCTGCACATGAAGGGCATACCGGCACGGATACCCTTTGCCGGAAGACTTGTGGTCCGCGGCGAATCCCTCATCACATACAAGGATTTCGAGAAGGTGAACTCTACCGCTGAGGAGGGCGCAAAATATAAAAATCCGCGCAACCTCTGTGCGGGAACGGTCCGCAATCTTGACCCGAGGGTCACTGCGGAGCGCGGCGTCAACTTCTTCGCTTTCAATCTCGTTTCGGCTGACGGCGTGGACGAGAACTCCTTCGCCGCAAGGCTCGAATGGCTCGGAAAAATGGGATTCCAGACCGTTTACGGTGTTATCACGGACAGCGCCGGCATAAGGGAAGCTGTTGAAAAATTCGAGGGCATGATAGCGGAAAACGAGTTCCCCTCCGACGGACTTGTCCTCATGCTCGACGACGTTGCCTACGGTCTCAGTCTCGGTGAGACCTCCCATGCTCCGAGAAACGGCATTGCGTTCAAGTGGCGCGATGAAACCGCCGATACTAAGCTCATCAGGGTCGAATGGTCTGCGAGCCGAACGGGTCTGCTCAATCCCGTGGCAGTATTTGAGCCTGTCGAGCTGGAGGGCACGACGGTTTCGCGGGCACTCGTTCACAATGTCAGCATCGTGAAGCAGCTCAGGCTCGGCGAGGGCGATACGGTCTCGGTTTACAAGGCGAATATGATAATCCCGCAGATACTCGAAAACAAGACGGCTTCCGGCAGACTTGAGATACCGGAAAAATGTCCGGTGTGCGGCGGAAAGACCGAGATAAAGAGCTCGGAGGACGGCGTTGAGACACTCGTCTGTACCGAGCCCTCATGTGCCGCGAAGCACATCGGAAAATTCGAGCATTTCGTTCAGCGTGACGCTATGAACATCGTCGGAATGTCAACTGCAACTATCGAGGCGCTTGTCAGCGAGGGCTGTATTTCGAGCTACCGCGACTTCTATCACCTTTCCGCACACAAGGACAAGGTAACTGCTCTTGAGGGCTTCGGCGAGAAGTCCTATGCAAAGCTCATCGAGGCTATCGAGGCTTCGAGGCATACAGAGCTGAGCCGGGTGCTTTACGCGATAGGCATACCAAATATCGGCAGGGCTGCTTCAAGGCTTATCTGCGCGGTATACAGGACGGCGGAGGAGCTTCCGGGACTTACCGCTGAGCAGCTCACAGCTATCGACGGCATAGGCGAGGTCCTTGCCGGAGAATACGTCCGCTTTTTCTCGGACGAGGCTTCATTGAGGGAGTACCGCGAGCTTGTCGCGGAGCTTGACATCGTGCAGGCTGCCGAGGTCGATACGGAGTCCGGCATAGCAGGGAAGACCTTTGTCATCACCGGTTCTGTGACGATGTGGAAAAACAGGAACGAGCTGAAAAGCTTCATCGAACAGAACGGCGGAAAGGTCGCATCGTCCGTCAGTGCAAAGACGGATTACCTTATCAATAACGATCCCGCCTCCGGTTCGACAAAAAACAAGACCGCGAAATCTCTCGGCGTGAGCATCATCACCGAGGAGGAATTCCGCAGTCTGCTGAATAATATGGGCTGAGGGCGTGTTACGGCACAAAATTAGCGCTGCTTGAAGAAAGCAGCGCTTTTTTTATCATGAAACTTGTACCGTCACGAAAAAGTCTTTTATATGCGTATTCAGTCACGCCACTTTTTCCTGTACGCAAAGCAGGTGATGTTCTCGGATTTCTTGAACTGCCTTGCGAAGTAGCTCTGGTCGTTGAAGCCGCAGAGGTGCGCTATTTCCTCGACCGAGCTGTCGGAGAAGCGGAGGAGCTGCTTCCCGTGGTTGATACGGGCATTGATAAGGTGCTGGAATATGGTCATTCCGTAAATTTTCTTGTATTCGCGTGTGAGGTAGAATTTGCTTATGTAGAACTCCGATGCGAGCTTTTCGAGGGAGATATCCTCGCTGAAATTCTCGGAAACGTAGCGGTGTACCGCACTGAGCTTCTGCCGGAGCGCAGAGTCGTACTGTCTTTCCTGAATGCCGGAGATAAGAGCCTCGGTGAGCAGCTCAACTATCAGTTTAGAAGTAATGATCTCCGCGTCCGGGGAGTTCTCTTCGTTTACCGAAAAAATGCCGCTGAGTGCAGCGATGACCTTGTCGAAGGAGGCGGGGCTGAACACGTTCCTCGACTGCGACACGAAATTCTCGTAATACTGCTGGGAGGTGCTTCCGCTGAAATGGATCCACATTACCTCCCACGGTGCTCTGCCGGAGCATTTGTAGTAATGTGGAGCACGGCAGTCGATGAAGAAGCAGTCGCCCTTTGAGAGAGAGAAGGTGTCGCCTCCGTAGCTGAGCTCTCCGTGACCGTCAGAGACAGCCGCAAACAGGAATGTATCGAGGTTTTCGTGCTGTGCGGCAGAGGTATCAGAAGTCCTCATGCAGCCGGCCTCCTGAATGTAGAAGAAAGCGTTTTTGGCGTTGGGACTTGGTGTACAGATTAGACGCTTGGTCTGTTTTTTTCTGCCGTTTTTGCTTTCGCTGATTTCCATAGTCTGACCTCCGGTAGTAATTTTTTCAGAATAAGAGCAATAGAATGATAGTGACCAGTGCCGCCGCGAGACCGAGAGCCGCTTGAAGATACTTGTGGCGGTATTTCGCGGAGCTTTTGCATTCCGGCATGATCATGGCGATGAATTTTGCAGCTTCATCGTCCGCGACCTCCTCCGGCAGCTCGAGCACATGGGGTCTGAGGTAGAATACAGCCCTCTCGAAATAGGGACTGTTCGTGTTTTTTATCTCGATTATCCGTTTGTTTACGCCCTTTATCATAATTCCCTCCGATATGTGATCTCAAAGAGGATTATTGGCTGTTTGAGTGGGATTATTCAGTTCCGCCGGGAAGATTTCTTATGTAGTGGAAAAGGTACTGCTGAGCGATACCGGCGTTCGCAGCGGCAAATGACGGGAAGCCCTGCGGGTAGTAGCGTTCGAGGACGCGCTTTATCCACACATCGACCGGGAAAGCGTCTGTGCGGTGCATACCGTAGAGGAGGACGCATTCCGCTACCTTCGGACCCACTCCCTTTATCTCCATGAGACTTTTTCTCGCCTCGGCTATCGGCATTTCAGCGACCGCGGAGAGCTCGGTCCTGCCGGAAGCGGTCCTTTCGGCGGCGTCACAGATGTACTTCGCCCGGAAGCCGCTTCTGAGGTAGGAGAGGGACTCGGGAGTTTCCGCTGAAAGCTCCTCTGCGGTCGGGAAAAGACCGCCGTGACTGCCGCAGAGCCTGCCGATGATGCCCTTGATGCGGGGAATATTGTTGTTCTGCGAGATTATGAATGAGATGAGGCATTCCCAGCTGTCCTGACGCAGAAGACGTATGCCTCCCGCGAAGCTGCAAGCCTTAGAGAGCGTTTCGTCCTCGGAGAACTGTCTTTTCAGCTCGGAATAGTCCGTTTCGAGGTCGAAGTAGGAGAGCCATTTCCCGAGAAAATCAGCCTCGCTGACACCGTGCAGGAGGAATTCCCCCCTTTTCAGCTGTGATATCCGTAGGGGACTGTTGAGGAAGCTGCCCTCGAAGGTGCATTCGTAGTCCGAGGGTATCTCAGCCCACCGGAAAGCCTGTCCGCAGTCGAGAGTTTCTGCGAGGTCGAGGTCGGCTTCGGAAAGAAGAATACCGTCCTGTCTGATGCTGTAATCCATATCATCACTCCATAAAAATTCTGTGAAAATTCGATGATGTACTTGATTTTTCTATTAAATTATACTAAAATATAAGATATAATACAAGTGTTAGGACTGATTTTTTTGAAAAAAAGTTTATTTCTTACAGCAATTATCGTTTCAGCAGCCGCAATGACTGCCGGGTGTTCGCTGAAAAAGACCTCGTCAGGCGGTAAGACCGAGCCTACTTCCGCGGCTTCATCACAGGTTCATACCGATACCGCTGCCACCTCGGAGGCTGCTTCGGAAAAGGTCACGGCTCCCGAAATAGAGCCTTCAAGACATGAGATAACCCGTGCGGAGGGCGTTTACGTCTACGATGAGGCAAAGCTCCTCTCTCAGGAGGACTATAACGCCTGCAATGACTACTGCGAGATGCTGTATGAGAAGTACCTCATAAATGCGGCTGTTGTCACCGCCTCCAAGCTTGAGGGAAAGTCGCCCTACGACTATGCAGCTGCCGCTTATGACGATATCTACAAGGGCAGGGGAAGCGGTCTGCTCCTCCTTATCAACAACGACAGCGGTAACGATATGCTCTATCTTACGGGAAGCTGTGAGACCTACATATCCGAGGATATGCAGAAGGAAGCCTTCTACTGGGCAACTCAGGAAATAGTTGACGGCGACTACAAGACAGCTGCCCTCAGACTTCTGAAGCTCGGTGAAAACTGTCCCGAGTACATCTTCGACAATGCCGGACTTCTCGAAAGGGAGACCATTGGTGAGCTTGAACGCATTCTCTCTGCAAGCGGCGGAAAGAACGCTCTGCTCATCACGATAAATTCAACTGACAAAACTAATGAGCAGATCCTCGAGGAATACTACAAGAGACGCTGTCAGGACGGCGGTATCATGGCGATGATAGACGCACAGAGCAAAAAAGCCATTGTCCATTCGTCCGGAACTGTTCCTGCCGGAGTCGATGCTGCTCTGAAAAAGGCGAACACAAGTGCTGAAAATGGCGACCTCACGGCGGCTGCAAGAACTCTTGCAGAGGCGCTTGGCAGCTGACATTTGAAAGGAGAGCTATGAGCGAAAAGGATTTTTATGTTGAGGTCATGGACTATCTCCCTGCGATAGAGAGCAATGAATCAATGAAGGAGAAGTTCGCGAATACATTCTATGAGTTCCTGCAATTGCAGCACCTCTACGATTCCGCTATCGAGACTGTCAGGACCTACCTCAATATCCTCGACGGCGAATTCAACGTCAAATTCCAGCGCAATCCCATACACAACATCGAGAGCCGGCTGAAATCTCCGCAGTCCATAATCGGAAAGCTCCAGAAAAAGGGACTTCCTCTCACTCCGGAATCGGCAAGGAAGAACCTCCTCGATATGGCAGGTATAAGAGTTACCTGCTACTACATCAGCGATATCTACGCAATAGTGGAGATGCTCGGCAGACGCGATGACCTCACCATAATCAAGCAGAAAGACTATATCGCCTCGCCCAAGCCCAGCGGCTACCGCAGCTATCACCTCATCGTGAACGTGCCGGTATACCTCTCAACGACCAAGCAGACTGCACCTGTTGAGATACAGATAAGAACCATTGCTATGGACTTCTGGGCAAGCCTTGAGCACCAGCTCAAATACAAGCCCTCGGCTGCGATAACACCGGAAATTTCGCAGGAGCTCCGTGAATGTGCCGAGAGGATAGCGGAAACAGATATGCAGATGCAGCGTATCTTCATGGAGATAAACGATATCGAGTGACCGCTTCTCATTTACGACACGATGCGCCTTAAAGATACCGAAAAAGCTAAGCTTCACCCGTTCACAGGACATTCCTTCTGTGCTATAATTCAGGAGTAGACATAGCCGGAAGGAGGAAAAAAGATGTTCGGAAAGAGAAGAAGGCTGAAAAAGGTGCTGGAGGACAGGACCGTCTACATGGAGATATACGGCGACAACAAGGTGATATACCGCGTTGTTTCGGGTACTACATGGCTTGGCGGCGAAAAGGTACATACCTACGGCATCGAGGCGGAGGAGCGTTCAAGCGGTGAGAAGGAGTGCATACAGGACTTCTCCCGGAGCATCGGGGACGCGGTCGATTTTGCGGAAATGCTCATTAATTCCAAGGCGAGACCAAAGCAGATCTACACAAAGGCGCTCAGTTATCTATGTGCGGCTATATAGGCGGAAGGCGGAAGGCTTTCCGCCTTGTTTTTTTGCATTCAGAGGCAAGTCCGGGGAGTTGACTTTACCGGAGCTTGTGTGGTATAATGAGGTGCAAAGTATATCTCTTTGGAGGAACTTCAATGGAAACTGCTGTCTTTTATTCTCTCTTTGTACTGCTGGGAGGGATATTGTGCATAAGCTGCATAGTTCAAAGGCTCGACAAGGACTATGCACAGAAAAACATGGAAAGCGCTGTTTTTTCGAGCGTTTTATTCATTTTGGGAGTGGCTGCTTATCTGATATTCAACGTAAACAGTGTTTCGCTTTTTCTTCTGATACTGCTTGCTTTTCTGGAATTTGCGGTACTGGTACACGACCTCATACTCTTGTTTTTTATCGTAAAAGTACGAAAAAAAGGCATTTCTCCGGCTGATGACAAAACGGTCAGCGCTCTTTCTCTGAAAAGCTTCCTTGGCTGTTTCAGGAATGATAAAAACAATGTTATCGCGTTCCGCAAACGCTTCCTTATAGTTCTGATCCCGCTGGTATCATTCAATTACATGGTAATGATCTATGGAGTTTACGAACTGTTCTTTTATAATCTGAACGACTGGAAATATGACTTCAATGATATCGTTATTCCGTCACTGACAGCATTCGCGGTCCTGTCCTTATCAGCCGCCCTGATACTCGCACTTATTTTCAGAAGCGAAAACATAAAAGCGGCAGCGGTCTTTATTACCGGACTGACGCTGATCTCGTATATCCAGAACCTGCTGCTCAATAAAAGCTTCATAATCGACGGTACAAATTACCCTTCAGATGCAGCGAGAAGTGCTGAGGGAATGCTGAATTGCTTCATATGGGCTCTTGTATGCTTCGGAGTTGTTATCCTGTGGGCGGTATTAAAAAAGAAACGTACCGTAACCTTCAAGGTCTCGGTGTGGCTTTCGGTGACACTCTTTGTAATGCAGCTTGCACCGCTTCCGACATTTTTTGTAAAAGCTCCGGCAAGTGCGTTCGATAAATCGAAAAATCAGAAATATATCCTTAACGGAGCATCACAGTTCGAGATATCGGATAAGGAAAACATAATCGTATTTATCATGGATACATTTTCGCGTGATGACATGGAGGACTTCCTGGAAGAACACAGCGAATACCGTGAAGTGCTTTCGGACTGCGTATGGTTCGACAATGTTAATACGGAGGCTTTCTGTACGGCGTTCTCAATGCCGGCTTTGATGACTGCAACTCCGCAGGACTATACGATCAGCATAGGTGAAGCGAACAAGAGATGCTGGAACAGCGAAAATGCCGAGTATTTCTATGATACCCTCCACAAGAACGGGTTCAGGGTGAATTTCTATACGGATTCCGACCTTTACAGCGGCGATGCTAATAATATGATCGGAAAGATCGACAATGTTGTCGAGGCTCCGGAGATGGTGACCGAAAAGCTCAGCACCTACAGGAAAATGGTAAAGCTTTCGCTTTTCAAGTATTCGCCGGAGATGATGAAGCCGGATTTCCTGGTCTCATCGGCTTATGAAATAAACCAGTATACCGATTTTGCAGACGATTTTAATTACAATGTTTCGAGCTGGAGAGCCGGTTCCGGGGCGTCGGGCATCAAAGAGATCACCTACCTCAATAAGGACGTAACTGCGGCTGTTAATTCCGGACTGGTGATAAATGACGAGGACAAGCTCTGCACATTCACGCACATCAACGGTATGCACGAGCCGTACGATAATAATTACAGCAGAATGCAGGCGATACAACAGTGCGTTGATATTTATGCCGGATATATTGAGCAGCTCAAGAAAACAGGTGCATATGACAGCAGCACGATCATTCTTACTGCGGATCACGGTTATCATTCTTTCTATGAAAGTCAGCCTGTAATGCTCATAAAGCCGAAGAACTATACCAATGACACCTTACAGGTCAACTCTGCACCGGGCAATCTACAGTCCGATCTTCTCCCGACTATACTTGACTGTCATGGTATGGACAAAGGGGACATGGGGTATTCTCTGTTTGAGATCGACCCGGCTGAGAAGCGTCTGAGGGTATGCCGCAATTTTAAATATGACGATGATTACCCTAAAGCTGATAAGCTGAATGCACTGGGAAATGCTCAGTTCAATTGCTATGACGAATACTTCTACTACGGAAATATAAAAGATGTCGATATGGAGGCGGACCATAAGACCTATCCGATAAAGGATTTCTGGTCGTGACGGATAATTCAACCGGACGTGATAAGTTCACGTCCGGTTTTTTGTTTTCGCTATTGCAATCCCGGGAGGTTTATGCTATAATTTATTCAACCGCAGGTTTATAAAACAACGGGCGGTTTTATCCCGCAAAAAATCTCTTGCTTGTATTCAACTCACATATGTGTTATGATATGTATGTAAACCAAAGAATGGGTGTGAATGATGAAAAAACAAGGCAGGGATCTTTCCGCGGGATCATCTTCCCGAAAGGACGATCTTGCAATGGAAATGAAATTCAGCAGCAACCTCATAAAATTCAGAAAGAAAGCAGGCCTTACCCAGAGCCAGCTCGCAGCGGCAATGCTCGTGACACCGCAGGCGGTATCCAAGTGGGAAAAGGGGAGCTACCCCGACTGTGAGCTCCTTCCGCAGCTAGCAAAGACCCTCGGTGTATCACTCGATACACTCTTCGGTCTCAAAGACGAGGAGGGCAGGATAAACGTTGATATCTCAGCGGCAGAGGAGATTCAGAAGCTTCCGTCGGAGGACAGGGGAAGGTTCTTCATCGAGCACTTCTACAGCATCATAAGTGCCTATAACCCCAATACTCAGCCGGAGTCGATACGCTTTCCGGAGACCTTCGCGCATGAGACCTTCGCGCACCTCAGAACAGACCATGAGCTCGCATTCGCAAGGCTAAATCAGGATATGCAGTACGCCTGCTTCATGAGGATACCTGAGAACGGCATCAACAGCTATTTCTCGATACAGCCGAGAATAATCGAGCTTTTCACCTTCCTTTCCGATGAGAATGCGCTGAGAGTTATCAGCTATGCCGAGACCCTCGGAAGGAATTTCATACTCACAAAGGAGTGCATATCCAAAAAGCTCGGCATTGACTTTGACATAGTTTCCGACATCGTTGAAAGGCTCGTGAGGTTCGGCATAATGTGGGAGCTCACCGCTGATACAGGCGATGACCCATTCCCGATATACGGCTACGTTCACAACATTCCTCTTGTTGCTATACTCACGATAGCAGAATCGCTCGTTCATTTCCTCGGGTGCTGCGAACCGGATATCGACATATGGACAAAGGCTCCATTCCGGAATAAGGACAAGTAAATAATGCGCTTTACCGGCGCAATAAATAAAGGAGTTTATTTTATGGTAAAAAGAAGTTTCGCGGGATTGCTAGCAGGTATCTGCGTGATCTCAAATGCAGCTCTCGTACCCTCCGGGAGCGTGTCAGCAGAAGGCAGCGACAGCTATTCTATGAAGGTGAGCGTTGACCTCACCGCTGAGAAGCAGACTATAAGCCCGTACATTTACGGTGTAAACGCTTTTGACGCTTCAAGTCTGAAAAATGTTACCGTAAACAACATCAGACAGGGCGGAAACCGTTATACCGGCTACAACTGGGAGACAAACTGGTCAAATGCAGGCGAGGACTGGCACAACAGCTCTGATACGAATATAGGCGACGATACTCAGGGACCTGCTGCTGCCGTTCAGAAGCTCTCACAGATGGCTGAGAAGAACAGCGTACCGTATAAGCTTGCTACTCTCCAGATGGCTGGCTATGTTTCCGCTGACAAGAACGGTACCGTTAAAGCAGACGAGGTCGCACCGTCCTCACGCTGGAACAAGGTCGTATTCAAGAAGGAGGGCGAGCTCTCGCTCGAGCCCGATCTCACTGACGGAACCGTATACATGGACGAATACGTCAACTACATCATGAACAAGCTCGGCGATGCAGCCTCCGAGACCGGTATACAGGGCTACAGCCTCGATAACGAGCCGGTGCTCTGGAACGACACCCACCCGCTCATGCACCCCGAGGAGGTCTCCAGCAAGGAGCTTATCTCGAAGTCCATCGAGCTTGCAAAGGTAGTCAAGTCCCTCGATCCGAAGGCTGAGATCTTCGGACCTGCTTTCTGGGGAATGCTTCCCTGTATGAACTGCGGCGACGGTTCTGATATCAAGGACGCTTCAGGTCAGAAAATAGGCACATACACCGATGAGGACTGGGCTGCTGTCAAGAGCAACTACTTCTGGTTCACCGACTACTATCTCGAGCAGATGGCTAAGGCAGAGCAGGAGAGCGGTCAGAGACTTCTCGATGTGTTCGACGTTCACTACTACTCTCAGGGCATCAACAATGACGATGATATACTTCAGGCTGCAAGAAGCCTCTATGACCCCACTTACGTTGAGGACAGCTGGCTCCAGCCTTGGGGCAAGGACTACTTCCCGTTCCTGAGTGTGCTCCAGAAGTCAATCGAGAAGTATTATCCCGGCACAAAGCTTGCTATATCCGAGTACAACCTCGGAAACATCGGAAACGAAAAGGTGACAGGCAAGAACATCAGAACAGGTCTTGCTGAGGCAGAGGCTCTCGGTGCTTTCGCCCTCAACAACGTTTACTTCGCTACCTACTGGGGAACTCTTTCCGAGTGTCCCTATGTTGAGTCCGCTATCAACCTCTACACCAACTACGACGGTGAAGGCGGCAAGTTCGGCGACAACCTCGTTAAGACCTCCACAGAGGACCTTTCAAAGTCCGCTGCATTTGCTTCAATCGACGGCAACGATACCTCCGAGGTAAAGGTCGTTATCACGAACAAGGACCTCACCAAGAGCGAGAAGGCTGAGATAAAGATAGCAGGCGGCGCTGAGAACTACAAGAGCGCTGTTGTATACGCTATCTCCGACGATCACAGCGATATCCGCGTTATCGACGTTCAGAACGACCTCTCCGGAGACACTATCACTGTTGAGCTTCCCCCTCTCACAGCTGCACAGGTAGTTATCTCCGACAAGGCTACAGACAAGACCCTCTATGTTGAGCCCGAAAAGCCCGATGTCAAGGAAGTCGTATTCAAGTTCGATGAGCTTGAGATGTCTCAGAACAACTTCCCGATGATACCCATTGAGGACGCTGCTGCTCTGAAAAAGGTCATCATCAACACAACTGCTTCCTGCTCAACAGGCGCAACCTGGTACGGCGGAGGCGGCGGACTCTGCTTCAACAAGCTCGTTACTGCGGACGGTGCTTCCCACTGGGGCATGAAGTCCTTCAGCTACGGCGGCGGCACAGGCGATAACGTTGTTCTTATGGACGGCACATTCGATATCCCGATCGACACTACAACTACTCTTGAGGGTGAGCCTGCAACTATCAAGGATACCTTCATCGAGTTCCAGGACTGGTGGAAGTCCTCCACAAATGACGACAAGGGTGCAGACGTAACAGTTACCTACAACACTATCACAATGGTTTACGAATACGAGAAGCAGGGCACATCTGATCCCTCATCAGAAGATTCCACAGGCAAGGATATACTCTACGGCGATGCAAACTGCGACAACGAGGTCAATATGGCAGATGCAGTTTTCATTATGCAGACTATCAGCAATCCGGATAAGTATCAGCTCACAGAAAAGGGTGAGGCTAACGCTGACGTTGACGGCAGCAAGGACATCACCAACATGGACGCTCTTACTATCCAGAAGCTCAAGCTCAACATAATCGACAAGTTCCCGGTTGCATAAAAGAATAGAGAATAGAAAACATAAAAATGGCATTGACTCATGCGGTCAATGCCATTTTGTTTATTTATGCCACTGTGAATTCATGAATTCGATGCGGGTTTTCAGCCATTTTGAAAGATAATCGGCTGCCTCCTCCTCGGTGCTGCAATAGAGTGCAGCCCTGCAAAGCTCTTGGCTCACGGCACTTTTGGGGGTATTGTTTTTCCACAGGCTGTAGTTGTTCGCGAACGCCTGCTTATGAACCTTTTTGTCATTTTTAATGGCGACGAGTGCGCGGTCGAAGACACCGTCCTCATAGGCGGCGGTCCACTTCTCCTTGATGAGCTTCTGGAACCAGTCCTCGTACATCAGCACAGCCAGCCACGGATTAATGGTGGTATAGGTATCGTTGACGTCTGAGAGGATGTTTGCGGCATAGAAGCCCTTGCCGTTCTCTATGCGTCCGACCTTGTTTCCGAGAGCGGAATCGAAGTCCCACGGAGCCTCAAATCTCAGCTTGCCGTTTCCGCTTTTGCCGAAGTCAACGTCCATGAAGAAGCTTGACCAGTAGAGGTCGGCATCGCAGAAAAGCTCATTGAGGATATAGGTATCGGCAAGCGAATCTACGTCAACAACTGCTCTCACGGCGTCCTCCGTGGACATATCCTCTGCCTCACGGATAGTCTTTTTATCGTCGGTGAAGGTGTAAGACACACCGTAATATGCCGCGTTGTACATGATAGCGTAAACGCCGTTGATGTAGTTCTCGATGAACTCCCTCTGCTCCGGGGAATTGATCTTGCTCTTTATGGTTATTCCGGCATCGCTCTTGTAGCGATCGCTGCCGTCATTGAGACACTGTATCTCTTGGTCGCTGCCGTCTTTGCCGTCATAGGGTACAAGCGCAGCGTTCCCGTGATAATCCGGGAGGAAGCTATGGAGCGCGTCCTCATTGGAGTAGTAGCCGTCGTATTCAAGGAAATAGCCGATATCAGTACCGGTATAGTTCTTGTCGGGCTCGGTTATATCAACGCGGTCGTGGTTGACCTGCTGGAACTCTGTCAGGAGGTAAACTCCCCAGTATTCGCCGTTGATGTAGACCTCTACCAGCTCGGCATCGGCTGCATAGAGCCCGTCCTTGCCGAGGATTTCCCGTGATATCGCAAGGGCAGTCTTGTTTCGGAGCATGGAGTAATCCTTGTACTCCGCCAGAAGCACCCAGTTCTTGAATTCAGCACCGTCGTTGAGACCAAGAAGGTTTTGTTTTTTCTCGAATTTTATACGGAGCGGCTTCTTGTCGTAGCTTGTTGTCCAGTTGCCTCTGACCTTTACCTCAGCCTTGACCCTGTCGAGCTGGAGCTTGCTGTCAGTGCCGGTTGCAGAAATGGTGCAAGCCTCGTAATACGGCTCGTCGGGGATAATGTAGCCCGGTGTCCACGAAGCAATGGCTTTCGACACATGGGAGGCTACCGGATATTTTACGAAATCAAGAGCTTTCGGACCGGTTTTCTCGGTCGTGATGGACAGCACCGGCATTGAGCCGACATTCACGGACGGCGGCTCAGTGGGCTTTTCGGTTGCAGGCTGAGTTGTCGTCACGGGCTTGGAAGTGGTGACTTTTTTGGTTGTGGTCTTTGCGGTAGTGACAGGGGAGGTCGTATCCTCCTCTGTGATGTTCTGAATAAAGTCATCAATGTTTCCGGTGGAGCTGCTTTGACTTCCGGACGAGCAGCCTGCCGAGGAGAGCGTGATAATGGCAAGGAATAGAGCTGTAATTCTTTTCTTCATGTCCGATGTCCTCAGAAGCCGAGTTCTTCGCCGACGAGTATCACCTTAATGCGTCCCTTGTGGCGCTGCTGTGCGGATATGAGGTAGTTGCAGCATATCCTGCCGTCACCTGAGCAGCCGTCATAGATCTGGTGGTCGCCCTTCTGGAGGGAAACGCACTCGCCCTTTTCCTTGCAGTAGGTATCGCAGGAGAGACGGACGCAGTTCGGCGGTGCAGCAGCAGTTTTCACCCTTGTTTCAGCCTCTTTGAGGTCGTGGACGAGCTTGTTATAGCCTGCGATGATTATGACTGATGAGGGACCGAATGCGATAGCGGCGATCCTGTTGCTGTTGCCGTCAACATTGTAGAGAACGCCGTCGTCCGTTATAGCATTGGCGCTGGATATGTAAACGTCAGCCGAAAAAGCGGCACGGTAAACAGCTAAGGTCTCCTCGGGAGTTGCAGCCTTTGAACGGTCGAGGTAGTTGTACTTTCCGGAGTTCAGAAGCTCCCTGATGCCACATTCAGCCATGCTGACAGAGCCGCCGTGAGTAACAGTGTCACCCTCCTTGATAAGGCTCTCGACTATCCCGCGGACGTCGGAGGCGTTTTCCGCGTAGTAGAATTCCATGTTGTTTTTGCGGAGCTTTTCGCCCACAGCCATGATCCGCTTTTCAATAGCAGTTTTTTTGTTGATATCCATGATAACCTCCTGAATTAATGCTTATGCCGGACAAGAAGTCCGGCATAGCTTGAAATTATAGTTGATCTTTCATCTGATGCGATCAGCCGTTATCCGGTTCGAGAACTGAATAATTGCCGTCGTCACGCTTGTAGACAACGTTGATGAGACCTGTTTCAGCATTTGTGAACATGAAGAACTCGTGGTCGAGCATATTCATCTGGAGGATAGCCTCCTCGACTGCCATAGGACGGAGCTTGAACTTCTTATGCTTAACGATCTCGTAGTCAACGGTCTCAGGCACAGGATAGGCGAAAGCCTCCTTGAAGGCGGTATCCTTGAGCTTTTTCTCGACCTTGGTCTTGTTCTTTCTGATCTGTCTGATGATCTTATCTATTGCGTCGTCGAGTGCGACATATTTGTCCTCGGCAGAGCGTTCTGCACGGAAGATCATGCTGTTATACTTTACTGTGAGCTCGAGCTCGATCTGAGTTCTGACCTCTGCGAGAACGATCTTTGCGTCAGCGTCATCGCCGAAGAATTTTCCGAGGCGTGAGTCGATCCTTTTTTCTGCGTATTCTGTGAAGTTCTGAGGTATCTGCATTTTTTTGGCTGTGATAGTTGTTTTCATAGTGGTCCTCCTTTAAGCCTTAGCAAAGCTAAAGCATAGCTTTATGGTTATATTATACCATTACTTTGAAAAATATACAAGCACTTTTTGTCAACTTTGTCGATATTCACAAATATTAATACTGATATTTGTTAAATATTACAGGTATCAATTCTTGTCAGCGGAAAGCTGGTCGAGCATGACCTTGACTATCTGCTCGGGCTTGAGGGAGGTACTGTTCCTGTCCTCGAGGACTACGCAGAACGCTATCGGGAAGTCTTCATCGTCCACGAAGCCTACAAGCAGGGAATTTTCCTTGTTGCCCTCCTCGACCTGTGCTGTACCACTCTTGATGCCGAGGTCGTAGCCGTAAATGAGGTAGGCGTAATTGTTTGTGCCGTTGGTAGTGAGTATCTGCCGCATTGTATGTGCGGTATCCTCAGAGAAAAGCCGTTTTGAGTGCCTTGTGGAGGCAGTCTCGGAGACCTTGCCCTTGACGTTCGTGACCTTGCTTATAAGGTGCGGCATAGTCATTTTGCCTGTTCCGTTGGCAATGGCACTCTGCCACATCATGAGTTGTATCGGGCTGACGAGCGTATCGCCCTGACCTATGCAGCCCCACTGTGTCTGGAAGTCGTAAGGGTCGGTGAGAGTAGTCGAGGCGGTCTCGCACTCGATACCGTCGATGCTGATATAGTCCATATCCTCGCCGTTCACAGCATAGCCGAGCTTCCTGTACATAGAGATAAGGCGGTTCAGCGGGAGGTCATCGTCCTCTATGAGCTGTGCGAAGAAAGGATTGCAGCTTTTTTCGACAGCCTGCTGGAGGTTGAGCGTACCATGGCCGTAAAGCTCATGGCAGTCTATCTCCTTGCCGCTCTTGTTGGTGTATTTTCCGGTGCAGGTGAAGCTCTTGGAGAGCAGTCTGTCCGGACCCATTATCTCGAGTGCCGAAAGGACTGTCGAGACCTTCTGTGTTGAGCCGGGAACAGTCCCGCAAAGCGTCTTTGATATGAGAGTACCGCTGCGGAAGCTGTTGATATTAGCGTAGCCCTGCGTGATATCGAGGGAGGGGAGGCTCGTGCAGACGAGCACCTCGCCTGTGACGTAATTGTAGGCTACAGCACAGCCGTCATTGCCCATGAAGGAGTTGTAGACCGCCTGATTTGCCTTGTGGTCTAGGGTAGTATATATTGCAGCCTTGCCGCCCTCGTTGACAAGTCCTTCCGAGAAGCTGTAATTGTTGAGCTTTTCGATATTCTTAGCAACGAGCGTGTTGGACATCTGTCCCTTGTCATCGCCGATGATGTTTCCGACGTCGATGAAGTGACCGTATGGGTACTTGCTTGTGTCGCCCTCCTCGAGAGTGCCGTCGAATAGAACGTCACCGTTTCTGTCGTAGACCATGCCGAGCCTGTGCTCATCGGAATTCATCATGTAGAAGGGAGCTTCACGCTGTATCTTGAAAACGAGGATAGTCATGCCTGCGATGAAGAATACAAGGAAAAGACTGATAATGTGCTGACATCTTCTTATGCTCTTCATGCCGGATACCTCCTTGGACGCTGCGGACGGACAGGCATTTTCATTCTCCGCGGAGGTTCATCGAGCTTGGGGGATATCGCCGCAATGAGCATACCAGCCATGAAGCCGCTGACGAGCATTGAGCTTCCTCCCGAGGATATGAACGGTATAGTGACACCTGTGAACGGTATCATGTTGCATGAGCCGAAGATGTTGAGGGCTGTCTGGACTGTGAATGCGGCGCATACTCCGGCAGCCATCGTACCGTGGTAGTACGAACGCGGCGGAACTATAAGCGGAACAGCCATCATTATGAGCAGGACGAATATCATCATGAGGGCATAGAGAAGTCCCCATTCCTCGCAAACAGTTGCGAAAACGATATCGTTGTCGTGAGCGAAAACATTGCATAGGTCGCCGCGTCCGGGACCCGTGCCTATCCAGCCGCCGTTAGCGATGCCTATGAGTGCTTGGGACTGCTGGTAGCCGTCGCCGTTCACGTCATTCCATATATCGGAGTGAAGACGTTGCTGAACGTAGTCCGGTGCCATTCTCATAGCGATTATCGCAGCAGCAAGCAGGGCTGCACCGGCAAATGCGAAGGTCTTTTTCGAGAGCTTTGCCTTGGGGTAGCATATCCTGAGCAGAAAACCGCTGATGTATATTCCCATGAAGGTCGGGAGGCTTCCGAGGTCGCGGCACCACCATTGCAGGAGGCATATTGCGAGCATGAGTCCGAACAGTGCGAGGTTCTCGTAAACGACGTTGAATATGAGCACCTTTTTCTTGTTGAGCTGCTCGGTAACGGAGGTCGCACAGGCAAGCACGAACAGCGGCTTCATGAACTCCGAGGGCTGGATCGTTGACGAGCCAATGGATATCCACATACTTCTGCTGCCTGTGAGAGTGAGTATCAGCACCATGCAGATGCCTACGCCCGCGTAGATGTATCTGCGCTTTGTCTGGAGCCATTTGTAGTCCCGGCAGAGGAGATAGCCTCCGCGGCAGGCAGCAAGTGCAACTATCGCGGTGATGTAGTGCTTGACCGAGAAATGTATCCCTCCGAAGCACGACTGGAAGATAACACTCATGTTCAGGACGAGTATCAGCAGGAAATCCACCGCGTATGAGGTCTGCCGGAAGAAAAGCATGATTATGAAGTAGGCAACATCGAGCAGGAGGACTGCCGCCGCAAGAACGACAGGCTGCGAAACGGAGTCATAGCTGCCGTTGATGAAAACGTTTGCAAGCATTGCGCCGTGAGCTATGAGCACGAAAAGGCAGGAGAAAACGTAAGAAACCGGGTTATTCATTTTTCTCCCTCCTTTTTCTGAAAACGAGCCTGTGAGAGCCTATGGAAACGACGTCATTTTCACGGAGAACAGCATTTTTCACAAGGTTGCCGTTTATATACAGGCCGGATTTCGAGCCGATGTCGGTTATCGTCCACAAGCCCTTTGAGACTGTCAGCAGCGCGTGATAGCGTGAGACCGAGATATCCGGCAGTCTTATGTCCGCGGAAGCGTGTCTGCCGATGATGAGCTCATCGCAGCCGAGAGGGAATGAAGCACCGGGTTCTGCGAGCTCCATACCTCCGGTCATGTTCTTCCAGTAGCGCTTTCCCGGCTTCCTGTCAATGTAAGCCGAGAGTATCAGCACCATGGCGCATATATCGAGTGCCGCGGCAGCCACGGCACATAGGATAAGATCAGTGGTGTTCATTTATTCCTCCAAAGAGTATTAAGCCTCAAATAAAAGGCTGCCGCATCATGCAGCAGCCTTGGCAGTATTATTCCTGTTCAGTGTCAGTTGCTTCACCGGTCTGCTCTTCAGCAGCGGGAACGTCAATGAGGACGTCCTCTCCGATCTCACCGCGCATGAGCCTTTCAAAGTCAGGACCGTCGATCTTCTCATATTTAAGCAGATACTTTGCGAGAAGATGAAGCTTGTCAAGGTTCTTCCTGAGGATATCGGCACAGTCAGCGTAAGCCTTTTCGATGATGGTCTTGACCTCCTCGTCGATCTGTGCGGCAACAGCCTCGCTGTAGTTCCTTGTGTGACCGTAGTCCTTGCCGAGGAACACCTCATCGTTGTCCGAGCCGTAGACCACAGTTCCGAGCTTCTTGGAGAAGCCGTACCTTGTGACCATATTGCGGGCAGTCGAGGTAGCGCGTTCGATATCGTTGGAAGCGCCAGTGCAGATGTCATCGAGGATAAGCTCCTCAGCAACTCTGCCTCCGAGAAGCATGATAATGCTCTCACGCATCTGGTTGCGTGAAACGTGCTGGTCGTCCGTATCGGGACGGGTAACTGTAAGACCGGCAGCCATACCGCGCTGAATTATCGTTACCTGATGTACCTTATCCTGAGTGGGGAGGTTATAGGCAGCGATAGCGTGACCTGATTCGTGGTAGGCGGTAACGCGCCTGTCATGTTCGGTAACGATACGCGACTTCTTCTCCGGACCCGCAATTACTTTCATAGTGGCTTCCTCGATATCCTTTTCGGTGATAGCCATTCTGTCAGCTCTTGCAGCAAGGAGAGCAGCCTCATTGAGGAGGTTCTCGAGGTCTGCACCCGTGAAGCCCTGAGTGGTCTGAGCGATGACTCTGAGGTCAACATCGGGACCGAGAGGCTTGTTTTTAGCGTGAACACGGAGTATCTCCTCGCGTCCCTTGACGTCGGGATAGCCTACGACGATCTGTCTGTCGAAGCGACCGGGTCTGAGGAGAGCAGGATCGAGGATATCGCGGCGGTTTGTGGCAGCGATAACGATAACGCTTTCGTTGCCGGTAAAGCCGTCCATTTCGACGAGGAGCTGGTTGAGCGTCTGCTCACGTTCATCGTGACCGCCGCCGAGACCTGCGCCTCTGTGACGTCCGACAGCGTCGATCTCGTCGATGAAGATGATAGCCGGAGCGTGTTTCTTAGCCTGATCGAAAAGGTCTCTTACACGCGATGCACCGACGCCGACGAACATCTCAACGAAGTCCGAACCGGATATCGGGAAGAACGGGCAGCCTGCCTCGCCGGCAACAGCTCTTGCGAGGAGGGTCTTACCTGTACCGGGAGGTCCGAGAAGGAGAACGCCCTTAGGAACTTTAGCACCGATGTCCTTGTATTTGGTGGGACGCTTGAGGAAGTCAACGATCTCCTCGAGCTCCTGTTTTTCTTCGTCAGCACCGGCAACGTCCTTGAAGGTAGCCTTTCTTGAGCTTGCCTGATTTTTGAGATTAGCCTTGCCGAAGGAGGTGTACTTGCCGCCGCCGCCGGTCTGCTTCATCATGAAATAGAGGATAGCGATACCGAGGATAACGGTGATGAGGACAGGAATCAGTGAATAGAGCCATGTTCTGTCCTTGATCTTTATGAAATTCTGCTCGACGGGCTTGAAATCCTCGCCGTCCTTTGCAGCCCACTTCTTGTTGTATTCCTGTCTGTAGTCCTCGGTATCATCGAGGAATATGGAAACATTCGGGACTTCGTACTTTTTCTTGGAGGTCTCGCCGCGGAGCTTATAGGTAAGCTCGCCCGAGCCGAGATCGAGCTCATAGTAGGAGACTTCGTAGTTGTCGAAGTGCTCCATTACCTCGTTGTAGTTCGTCTTATCGGCATTTTTTGCAAGCTTTGAGCTGACGAGGTAAATAGCGCCGATAGCGATTATAATGATTATAAGGTAAGTAAGAACACCTCTGTTTTTTCTTGGTGTCAAATTATCCACTCCATTCGCTAAATATTCCTGATAGTTATCTTCATGACTCTGCGGGTGCTGCCGTCCGGTCTTACGCGGTCGGCGATGCCTAACCCCTCAGCGAGGATAGTACCGCATTCGTCCTCGATAAAGTGCAGGAGAGGTCTTTCCTTAGCCGGTATTTTTTCGTTGATGAGTTTTTTCACTGACGAGGTGAAATCTCTGCCGGCAAGCCTTATCCTGTCCCCGTTGCGGCGGTTCCTTATGACCGTCCTGCCTATTATTTTATCATAATCGAGCAGGTAATATGTTAACATTTTGTTAACAGGTTCAGTTTTCTTCAAATTATCACAAAGCAATACCTCACAGATGAGCTCTTTTTCCGGGAAGATGCTGTTCGCGCCGGGGACGAGTTCTGCCGAAAGCTCAGGTATTTCCGTCCTTCCTGGTATCGTTTCAAGGCTGAATGTCCTTCCGTCGGAGACGAGGTATCTATCGCCGCTGACATTGAGCTTTCCGCCGCCGACTATCAGCTTATCAGCGGCACACAGCCTGTCGCAGGAGTAGGGCACCGCATTTTCCGAGAGCAGTCTTGCCGCACAGCGCTTGCGTATCACAGCCGGATATCGTGCAAGCCCCGTGAAGGTGTTACTGCACCGGCATTCCGCCTCCGCGCGGTCAGTCTCGCTTTCGATGAAGGCGTTTTCCTCCCTTAGAGCGGCGGCTGAACGTGCAGCGGTAACGGCTGTGGAGGGGTTGAGCTCGCAGAGAAGTGGGACTATCCTGTGGCGTATCTTGTTCCGCGTGTAGTCATCGGAGAGATTGGTGCTGTCGGTGACGAAGGACTGTCCCTGTTCGCTGAGAAAGCTCTCTATTTCGCGCCTTGTGACGGTCAGCAGGGGACGGATTATGTTCCCTCTGACGGCAGGTATGCCTGAAAGACCTTTCAGAGCTGTACCCCGGACGAGGTTGAGTATCATAGTTTCGAGGTTGTCGTCAGCATTGTGCGCTGTTGCGAGCTTTTTTCCCTGCGAATACTCCGCGAAAATGCCGTACCTGAGCTTTCTTGCGGCTTCCTCCGTGGAGAGGGAGTGCTGTTCCGCAAAGCCCTTGACATCGCACGACACAGCGGTGAACGGCACGGCGAGCCTTCCGCACAATTCACGGCAGAAATCCTCATCGCGCTGGCTTTCCGCACCTCTGAGACAGTGGTTGACATGGAGAGCCTCGACGGTTATGCCGAGCTCTTCCGCAAGACCTTTCATCGCGAGCAGCAGACATACACTGTCCGCACCGCCGGAAAGTCCGCAAACAACGCAGTCTCCGGTACTCAGCATATTCTCGGCGCTTATGAGGGAGCGTATCTTATCGGTAAGCATATCAGTTCTCCGGAGGCGTGTTGTACTCGGGATTTGAGAAGCGCGTGTACTGACCGTCCCATATCAGCTCGACCGTTCCGGTCTCACCGTGACGGTTCTTGGCGACGATGCACTCCGAGATGTTCTGACGCTGGCTCTCCTTGTTGTAGTAGGCGTCGCGGTAGAGGAACAGCACGATATCGGCGTCCTGCTCGATAGAGCCTGATTCACGGAGGTCCGAGAGCATCGGGCGCTTGTCGGTACGTCCCTCAACGGCACGGGAGAGCTGCGAAAGCAGTATCACCGGGACGTTCAGTTCTTTTGCCATGACCTTGAGCTGACGGGTTATCTCGGATATTACAACAACTCTGTTGTCCGATTTTGAGGTGGATTCCATGAGCTGGAGGTAGTCGATGATGACGAGCCCGAGGTTCTTGGTACGGCGGAGCTTCGCCTTCATCTGCTGGACCGTCATGCTTGCGGTATCGTCGATATAGAGGGGCAGGGTGCTTAGATAGCCGGCGCTTGTAGCGAGCTTTACCCAGTCCTCGCCGTTAATCCTGCCGTTTCTGAGGCTGTTGGAATCAACGAGCGCCTCGGTCGAGAGGATACGGGTCGCGAGCTGCTCCTTTGACATTTCGAGGTTGAAGGTAACGACCTCCTTGTCGCCGGAACGCCTTGCGACATTCGTGGCAATGTTCATGGCGAACGAGGTCTTTCCCATACCCGGACGGGCAGCGATTATGATGAGGTCCGATTTGTTCAGACCGGAGGTTATGCTGTCGAGGAGAGTGAATCCGGTCCTTGCGCCGACGAACTTGTCGCGGTCGGGACCGTTCAGAGCACCGAGCCTTTCGTAAGCCTCGGTTATGGCAGTTTTCAGGGGGATAAGTCCCTGAACATCGCGTCCCTGACGGATATCGTATATCTTCTGTTCGGCAGCGTCAAGGAGGAGCGCCGAGTCCTGTTCGCCGGACTGTATGTCCTCGAGAATCATCTTGGCGGCGATGCCGAGACTGCGGATATAGTATTTGTCCGCAACGATACGGCAGTAGCTCTCGATATTAGCAGTTGAGGGGAGGGTATTGCCTATTTCAGCAAGATAGCGCCTTCCCTCGGCGCTTGACTCGAAGATGTGGAGCTTTTCGGCTTCATTGAGAACGGTCACGATATCGACCGGCTGACCGCTTGTGAACATTCGCAGGATTATTGAGTAGATCGCCTTGTGCTGTTCACTGTAGAAATATTCGGGACGTATCTTCTCGATGACAGCAGAAAGTGCGGAGGGGTCCGAGAGGATAGCACCGATCACTGATTGCTCCGCCTCTATGCTGTGGGGCAGCTCAGAGGCGGAAAGCGAGAAATTATTGTCTTCCATTCCGGGATCAGCCCTCTACGACTTCGACGTCAATGGTCTCGGATATGCCGTTATAGAGCTTTATAGTAGCATTGTACGAACCGAAGTTCTTGATATCGGTGCTGAGGGAGATCTTCTTCTTGTCGAGCTTTACGCCGGTCTGCTGAGCGATAGCGTCAGCGACATTGGCGGCAGTAACAGAGCCGAAAAGTCTGCTGTTGGAGCCAGCCTTTGCAGCAATGGTGATCTTCTTTCCCTTGAGCTTTGCGGCAGCTTCCTTAGCGTTCTGGATATCAACGTCGATCTTGTGCTGAGCGGAAGCCTGCTGTCCCTGGAGCTTGTTCATGTTCTCGGGAGTAGCCTCGACCGCGAGATTTTTGGGGAGGAGCATATTTCTTGCGTAGCCGTCAGCAACGTTCTTGATATCGCCCTTATTGCCTGAGCCCTTTACATCTTTGAGAAAAATAACCTTCATATCATTCTATCCTTTCAGTTAGATTTGCCGGTGTTAATGTTGTTTTGGGTGTATTCGCTTATGACGCTGTTGAGGGAGCGCATCGCTTCCTCGATAGTGCTGCCCTCAAGCTGGGCGGCAGCCATTGACTGGTGTCCGCCTCCGCCGAGCTGTTCCATGATGACCTGAACGTTCACGGCTCCGAGTGAGCGGGCGGAAATGTTCACAGTGCTGCCTGTTTTGAACAGTACGAACGAAGCATCGACTCCGCTGATGCAGAGGAGCTCGTCAGCAGCCTGCGGTGCGACTATCCTAATGTCATCTGACTTGAAATCAGCAGCCGCAACAGCGCATCTGTTATGTATCTTTGCGGACGAAACTATCTGTGAACGGCGCTTGTAGGCGTCTATTGAGTTTGAGAACAGGAGCTTTACCGCAACGGTATCAGCACCGAGCTTTTTAAGGTAAGCCGCTGCCTCGAAGGTACGCGAGCCTGTTTTCATGACGAAATTTTTGGTATCAAGCATGATGCCGGCGAGAAGAGCGTCGGCGAAGCAGGGCTGGTAGTTTTCGTCGGTATTGAAGCTGAAATACTGGATCATCTCCGTCACCATTTCCGAAGCTGACGAAGCGAACGGTTCATGGTGGAAGATAACGGCATTGTCGATGAAGTTGACGGTCTTGCGGTGGTGGTCGATCACGACCGTCTGCTTAGCCTTTTCATAGAGGAAATGGCTCTCGATTATGTCCTTGTTGTGGGTATCGCAGATAACGAGGAGGTCGCGGTCGTTTATCATAGCCTCCGCAGCGGCAGGGCTGATGAAGAACTCCTTGTCGGTCTGATCCTCGATATAGTCAATGAGGTGAGCTGCGAGGTTCTTTGACCTGTCAACGACAATGTGCGCCTCCTTGCCGAGAAGCCTTAC
Organism: Ruminococcus flavefaciens; assembly: GCA_902777125.1. Lineage (GTDB taxonomy): Bacteria > Bacillota > Clostridia > Oscillospirales > Ruminococcaceae > Ruminococcus. The sequence goes on along the minus strand of CACYSQ010000004.1, from coordinate 63,155 downwards.
CGCACCGGCAAGACCACAGGCAGAGCCGACAGAATCGAGGTCGCCGAACCTGTGTCCCATGAGGAATACCCTGTCGGAGGAAAGTATGAGATCCTGAAGTGCATTTGCGATTACCCTCGTCTTTGCACGGGAACGCTTTTCAACGCCCTGAGCGACGCCTCCGAAGAAGCGGTAGCCGTTATCGGTCTTGATAACAGCCTGATCTCCGCCGCGTCCGAGAGCCATATCGAGGCACTGACGGGCTATCTTTTCGCTCTCAGCGAGGGAATTTGCACCCTGTCCGACGCCTATCGAGAATGTGAGGGGATATTTGCCGGATATCTTGATATTCCTTGCAGCCTCGAGGATCTTGAACTTGGAATTGATGATGCTTTCGAGGTGGCGGTTCTCGATAACGGCGTAGAAAGTGTTCGAGGAGGTCTTCTTGATGAAGCCGTTTGTGCCGCTCATGAAGCCTTCAATGAGCTTTTCGGTCTCAACTGAGGTCTGAGCCTTCTCGGACTCCTTGGCGTTCTGCATGACCTCATCGTAGTTGTCGATAGTCATGATTATGACGTTGGGACGGGAATCGTCCGTGCGTTTTTTGAGTGCGAAATACTCGCTCTCGTCGTGGAAATATAGTACAAGGAAAGCCATATCGGTCTTGTCGAAGCGTTCGGCAGTGACCTTGTAAATGCAGCCGTTTATCGAGCAGAAGGCGTAATTCAGCCTGAAAAGCGAATCCATGTCGATCTTTACGAAGCCCTCGAAATCGAGACCGAAGACGTCCTGACCGAGACCAATCTTCTCAGAGAAGAGCTGGTTGTACCACACGAACCTGCGCTGCTCGTCAATAACTGCGACCGGTGCCGGAAGAGTATTCATGAATTCGGCGGCAGAGCTTTCGAGGTGCGCGTTCATCTTTGAAACGTGCCTTATCGTATTCCTTGTGAATATCAGGAAGATAATGATGCTTACGGCGATCAGGATAAGGACCGGGACAATGAATACCGCGGCGAGATCGTCCTTGCCGTTGCTTATCAGAAGTGCTGTTACGGCAGCTGTTGTGAACAGCAGAAGGTGAAGCACGAGCAGGACTGCCGGAAACTTGTTTTTCACTTTTTAAAGCCCCTTTCGGAAACATAGTGCCTTCCCAGAAGGCGGAGGAAGTGTCAGGTCTCCATAATTATCGGGAGTATCATCGGACTGCGCTTGGTTTTCTGGTAGATGAAATCGGAGAGTGCATCGCGCATCTTGCCCTTGAGGGTGTTCCACTCGCGCATCTCAGCGGCGGAGCAGCTTCCGAGGGTGCTTGAGAGGAGAAGCCTTGCCTCGTCCATGAGCTCCTCGGACTCCCTGACGTAAACGAAGCCTCGGGATATGATATCGGGACCTGCAACGATCTCGTTGGTAGCTCTTTCGATACCGATAACGATAATGATGAGACCGTCCTGAGCGAGGTGCTTTCTGTCCCTGAGAACGATCGAGCCGACATCGCCGACACCGAGACCGTCCACGAGGACTCTGCCGGAGGGAACCTGTGATACAACAGCCATTTTCGTGCCGTCTGTCTCGATTACATTGCCTATCTCAGCGATAATGACATTGTCCTTGGGGAGACCCATCTCATAGGCGAGACCTGCGTGTTTTTTGAGGTGCTTGTATTCGCCGTGGACCGGTATGAAGAACTTCGGCTTGGTGAGTGCGAGCATGAGCTTGAGCTCCTCCTGACAGGCGTGACCCGAAACGTGTACCTCGTACATTGCCTCATAGACCACCTCGGCACCGGACTTCATGAGCTCGTTCACAACTCTTGTGACGAATTTTTCGTTGCCGGGGATAGGTGTTGCGGAGATAATGATGAAGTCCATAGGAGTGATGTTGACCTTTTTGTGGTCATTCATCGCCATTCTTGTGAGCGCGGACATAGGCTCGCCCTGACTTCCGGTCGTGATAAGTACGATCCTCTCGCTCTCATAGCGGTTCATCATTTCGATGTCGATGATAACTCCGTCCGGAACATCGAGATAACCGAGCTCGATAGCGGTATTTATAACATTGACCATGCTCCTGCCGAAAATGGCTACCTTTCTGCCGTAGCGCACCGCACAGTTGATGATCTGCTGTACTCTGTGGATATTGGAGGAGAAGGTAGCGATGATGATGCGCTTGCCCTCGCCCTTCTTGAACAGGTTGTCAAACGATGCACCGACGGCTCTTTCCGAGTGGGTGTATCCGGGACGCTCTGCGTTGGTGGAGTCAGCCATGAGTGCGAGAACGCCCTTGTTTCCGAGCTCTCCGAAGCGGGCAAGGTCGATGATCTTCTCGTCGATAGGGGAGTAGTCCACCTTGAAATCGCCCGTGTGGACTATAACGCCGGCAGGAGTATGGATAGCCATTCCGACTGAATCGGGGATAGAGTGGTTGACCTTGATGAATTCAACAGCCATACAGCCCATTTTCACGGTTTTTTTAGGCTCGACAACGTTGAGCGTGACCTTGCCGTAAAGTCCCTGCTCACGGAGCTTTCCCTCGATGAGACCGATAGTCAGACGGGTCGCGTAAACGGGAACGTTCACTTTTTTGAGGAGGTAAGCAAGACCGCCGATGTGGTCCTCGTGGCCGTGGGTGATGACAACACCGCGGAGCTTATCCCTGTTGCGCTCAACATAGGTGAAATCCGGGATAACGATGTCAACACCGGGCATATCGGCGTCAGGAAAAGCAAGACCGCAGTCGAGAATGAACATATCGTTCGAGCATTCAAAGACTGTCATGTTCTTGCCTATCTCATTGAGACCGCCGAGAGGGATTATCCTTACGGGAGTTTTCTTGTTCTCCTTGGTATGGCGAGTGCGTGGTGCAGGAGCATCTGCGGCAGTTACCTCAGCGGCTTTTTCAGCGGCAGGCTGAGACTTTCTCCTGTAGTATCTCTTCTGTGCGGGAGCTGCTGAGGCAGCTTTTCCGCGGGATTTAGTGTTCTTTTCTTTTTCGTTCACTGAATTTCCTCACTTTCATTTAGTCAGCATAATATCTGTTTGACAGGTGCAGTACAGGGATACCTCCGGCATAGAAGATCGCCTTGAAGTAACTTGCTCCGAGAAGAAAAAGCAGATATACGGGGCAGCCGCGGCTATCTCTGACTTGCATATATTATTTACGGCTTGGAGCCGGTTTGATCGTCCGATATGCTCATAGAGCATAGATATACAACTATAATTATAGCTTAAAAGGAAGGATATGTCAATAGTAAAACCGGGAAGACTTCAATATTAGGCAGAATAAATAAAATTGGTCATATCAATCTATAAGAAATAGTCTCAGATTGTTATATCCTTGTCAAATCCTTCATCGGATAACCTGCCGAGCCTTCCGCACCATTCCGAGCAAAGCTCAGAGGCAGTCTCCGCGGAACGAGCCTGTGCTATGAGCGAGAGACGGTTCAGACCGCTTCGGGTGAGCCTTATAACGCCGTCCGGAAGAATAACGGTCTGCCGGAAAGGCTGCGTATCGCGGAATTTCATCGGTATCTCACGCCTTGAGGCTCCGAGCTGCGGCAGAGAGCTTACGGCTTCCTCAAAGCGCTGACGGTCGGAGGTGAGCACGGCACACATATACAGCGGGTCAACTAGGTGACGTATTTTTTCGGCAGGAAGCTCTGAAAGTCCGCTGCGAGCCGTCCTTTTTATCCTGAGACCAGCCTCGTCCGCCTGAAAGTGGAAGTCCTCCGGTACAGGAATGCCGTCCGTATCATTTTTTACGGCAGCATAGGCGAGAACGAGCTTGTCTGACGGTATAAAGCAGGAGCTCTGCGAAAAGGCGTTCACGCACTGACCGTCCGCGGAGACCTGAAACGAAAGGGTGCTGTCATTTTCCGTGAAAAGCTCCTCCCAGAGCGTTCGCACAGAGCGTGTTCCGCAGCTTATGGCGGCGTTCAGAACGGTACCTTCCCCGATGCGTTCCCTGATATTCGCGATATAAAGCTCCCGGAACGATCCGGCAGATATTATTTTTCCGCATTTTCCGCAGGCAGGAACATCTTTCGCTTCCATGAGCTCAGCGATGACGTCGGCGCTCACAGGCAGCCTGTCTCCGCCGAATACCGATATCCTGAGCGTACTGCTGCCGCTTATGAACAGACCGCAGTCCGATGAAAGCAGCGGAAAACCAAACCTGAACGAGGGCAGGTCCGTGTTCTCGTAGACATAGACGTCCCTGCCTGCGGCTGAGATACCGCTGCAAAGCGCATAGAGGTGGTGGATATGGCTGAAACCGTCGCAGCCCACGCTGAAACGTCTGAATCCAGCGGCGAGCCTGTTCCCGAGAGAAGCGGCTGCCGAGACCGTGACCTCATGCGCTGAAGCTGCCTCACAGCAGCCCTCCGTAAATCTGAAATATCTGTTTTCACCTGAATAATACATAGAAGCTCCTTTCGTCCTGACAGGTATATCAACAGATATATTCTTGACGGAAGCTCCCTTACTTATACCGTTTGACGCGGTTTATCAGGAGAAGCAGAGCGGCGAGGTTCGGGAAAGCCATGAGCCCGTTGAAAATGTCGGAGAGCGACCAAACAGCGTCAGTGCTTATGACAGCTCCGAGTGAAGCCGCCGCTGAGAACACCACGCTGAAAGCCCGGACAGACCTTCCTCTGAATATGTACCTCAGGGCTTCCTCTCCGCAGTAGTACCAGCCGATAACGGTACAGAAGGCGAATACTGCGAGCAGAACGGCAGTTACAAGACCTGCTGCACTGCCGAAAACAGTTCCGAGAGCCGTTTCGACTGAGAGGTCGGGGGCTGCACACAGAAGTGCGAGTGCAGTCAGGGAGCAGCATATTATCGTGTCGGTGAAAACCTCCGCCATGCTCCACATACTCTGCTCATAAGGGTCACTGTCTTCGGCGGCACCGTGAAGCAGGGGAGAGCTTCCGAGACCGGCTTCGTTCGAGAATATCCCGCGCTGTATACCTGTGGTAACAGCTCTTGACAAAGCATATCCGGATATACCTCCGGCAGCCTGTCTGAGCCCGAATGCAGAGGTGAAAACTGAGCTGAGAGCAGCCGGAAGTCTCTCCGCGCATACCGATATCGCCCCGATACAGGCGGCAGCGTATATAATAGCGGCAGCCGGGAGGAGTATCTGTGCCGCCGAGCCGATACGCTGTACTCCTCCGGAGACAACTGCGAGTATCACCGCAAAGGCTGTGACTGCGATGAGACCCTCCGGGACATTCCCGGTCGTTCTTACGGCATCGGCGACCGAGCTTATCTGCACCATTCCGCCCATTCCGAGTGAGGCGAGTACACACATAGCCGCAAAAAGCATGGCGAGCTTACGGCTTCCGAGTCCGCGCGATATGTACGCCATAGGACCGCGTACTCCGCTGCCGCTGTACGCTGCCGATAGGGAATTTTCCGCGTAGACCACTGCCATTCCGAGAAAAGCCGAGCACCACATCCAGAATACTGCACCGGGACCTCCTGCCGCAAGTGCCGCAGCTACTCCGGTGATGTTCCCAGTGCCCATTGCAGCCCCGAGAGCCATGCAGACGGTCTTCCTCTGTGATGCACCGGAGGTCCTTTTGCTCCCTTTGAGCCTCCCTGCGATGAACCGCGGCATTTTCAGCTGTACCGCATGGAGCTTAACGGTATAGACTGCCCCGGTGAAAAGAATAAGAAAAACAAGTCCTGTTCCCCAAACAAGTGAGCTTGCCTCTGAGATAAAGTCCTCCATATCCGCCTCCTTTGAATGCGCTGTTTTTGTCGTAAAAAATCGTGAAAAACTGCTGTACATTAAAGGATATTTATGGTATAATTGATTTATGACCGCTGGGTGCGGTACATTTCTTTCCGGAGGCTCATGATGAGACATTACAGACCTGACAGGAGGGGACTGACGGTTTTCCGTATATTGCTGCTGATCATATCATCTGCGGTGATAATAACCGTCAATTATTTTGTCCCTTCCCGAGATGTGGCGATAGTTATTGATATCCTGATAGCGGCAGTCGTTCTTGCCGCCATTATAGTATACCTGCCGCTGTATTTTGCGTCACTGAAATACACGGTTACAGATACCGAGATAATAAGCGACAGCGGTGTGATACTCCATTCGCACCAGTCGGTGAAGATAAATTCCATACAGTACACTGCGGTCGTGAGCTCGCCGTTTTCGCATCTGACCGGGTTCAACTTCCTGCTGCTTTTTGTCTACGGCGGACAGATGAACCTCATGTTCCTGAGATATGAGGATATGCTCGAGATAGCGGCGCTTGCCGGAGGTTCGGAATGAAGAGGCTCTACCACGAGCACCCCATAAGGATAATCAAGTATTCCGTAAAGAATATATGGCTCCTGATATTCCCCTTGCTGCGCGGTCTCAACGCGATAAGGCTCGACAGGGACCGTATGTACGAATGGCTCCGCGGTGCATGGTTCGATATCCTTATACTTGTGCTCATCGTCATTTTCGGATTTCTGCGCTGGATATGCTCTGTCGTGGAAATATCCCCGTATGGCATAACGCATACCGACGGCATTGTATTCCGGCTGAAAAAAACGCTGCCCTATTCCAATCTGAGCAGCACATCGTTCGAGTACCCGTTCTACCTGAGACCCTTCCGGGCAGTTGCGGTGAGGTGCGACACAAGCGCCGGTATCTTCCGGGTCTCCGACATGAAGATACTCGTCAGCTACAGGGTTGGCGAGGAACTCCACGGTCTTCTTCCCGGCATAAAGGACTTCGACAGGGCTAAGAAAATTCCCAAGCCCTCGCTCATCTCGATAGTCCTGCTTTCGATGTTCTTTTCGAGTGGATTTACCGGTACGGTCTACCTCGCGACGTTCTTCTTCAAGGGCGGCGACATCGCAAGTGACCTGATAGGCTCATACCTCGAGAGCATAACCTCGCGTACAGCAATGTTTTCGCGGCGCTTCCTCAAAAGCATACCCGACGCTGCACTCGGTATCGGTGCGTTCTTCGTCGCGGCATGGTTCCTGTCATTTATGGTAAATCTGATGAAATATGCACGTTTCTCGCTGATCTTTGACAAGAGGTTTGCGAGGATATCCTACGGTGCGCTCACCAAGAAGGAGTACAGCATAAGCCGTTCCCATGTGAACTACATAGACCTCCGCCAGAACCTCATAATGAAGCTCATACGCGCGACGTCGGTGAACGTGAGCTGTGCGGGCTACGGCAATACCCGGAAAAGGCTGCCCATACTCGTTCCTGTTAAGCGTGAGGACCGGACCGGCAGGCTCTTTGAGAAGCTGGGCATAAGAAAGACGGATAAGCCTGAGCACAAACCGCCTCTCACAGGCTTCTGGCAGTATGTTTGGCTGCCGGTGATAGTGTCAGTGTCGCTGATACCGGCTTATCTCATCGCGGCTCGGTTCGTTCCGGAGATACACCGCCTCACGATATTCTTCGCGATAATGGCAGAGATCCCGGTCGTATGGCTGATATTCGTCAAGACCGCGGACTTTTTCACAAGCGGTATAACGATCTACGACGACCGTATAAGGCTCTCGTACAGCCGCTTTACGATGTTCCACACGATAATCGCAGAACGCGGCAAGATCGTCAAGGCGGAGATCGAGCAGTCGGTATTTCAGAGGTTAGGCAAGCGGTGCAGTCTTTGCTTCTGGTTCGAGGGCGAGTCAAAGCACCGTCACAAGGTCAGGGCACTGCGTGTTTCCTCGGCAAGGGAGATACTCGATATCCTCGGTACCGACATACGGGACAGGGTTTAAGGGCACGGTTTGTGTTCTGAGCTGTCAAAAACTTGTTTTTCGTGTATATTTTTCGTGCACCGGAACGGTTTTCCCTATATTTTTCCGATATATCGCAATCTGATGTAAGGGTGGTGTTCCGATGTCAGTGACGCTTGACAAATCCCCGGGAATATGGTAAGATATTACATGAGCAGACCATGCGGTAGCGGAAACGTTAAGTTTACGAGGAAAGTCCGGGCATCACAGAGCAGGGTAGCTGCTAACGGCAGCCGAGGGCGACCTTAGGGCAAGTGCAACAGAGATATACTGCCGTCCTCCGGGACGGTGATGGTGGAAAGGCGAGGTAAGAGCTCACCAGAGTGCAGGAGACTGTACTGCTATGTAAACCCTATCCGATGCAACGTCTATTGGTACTGTGCGTCTCAACGTCTGCTCGGCGGACGTACAGTAATGGCGGCTTGAGCTTGCCGGCGACGGTAAGCGTAGATAAATTACCGCACACGACAGAACCCGGCTTATCGGTCTGGTCACTACAGCAATTATGCCCCCTTTATCGGGGGCATTTGCTTTGTCCGGATAGTGTGTGCTGAACAGCCGGCAGGTCTTTGACTGCGGAAGAATAATATTTTTTTCATTCGGGGTATGGACAAATCAAAATATTTATGGTAAAATAAGTTTGACCTGAAAGGGCAATCAGAACCGCAGTCTCATAGCTGCAAAGAAAGGAGTGCCGGAAATGGCAGAGCTAAAATACGAGATAACAGAGAAGATAGGCGTTCTTTCTGAGAATGCAAAGGGTTGGACGAAGGAGCTCAACCTTGTGAGCTGGAACGATCACGATCCTAAATACGATATACGCGAATGGTCTCCCGATCATTCAAGAATGGGCAAGGGCGTTACGCTTACCGCTGATGAGCTTGCCGAGCTCAAGGATCTTCTCAAGGACATCGACCTTGATTCCTTTGAATGAGAAAAACAACAGGCTGTGCAAGATGTATGCACAGCCTGTTTTCGTTATCATAGATCTTTCTGTAAATCAGCATAGAGGGCTTCCGCGGTCTCATCGAGGGTGGATTTGTCATAGATGACGAGGTTGCAGAAATCTATGTATTTATCGATCACAGAAGTATTTTCGAGTGCCGGGTCCATTTGGGATATTCTTGTGTTGTTGTCCATTACAAGTGAAGCGTCGTACTGCAAGCCTGAGAGCATACCTGCTTCGTCGAGAGCTCCGAGAGCTTTTTCGCTAAGGGGAATGCCCTTCTCGATACCCTGAAGCAGAGCCATTTCGTTGCTGTTGAGGAGGAAATCGAGCAGCAGACCTGCCTCACGCGGGTGTTCGGTATTCTTGCTTATAGCGTAGAGCGTTGCGGGCTTGGCGTACCAGCCGTCACCGCTTTTGTCCGCTGAAAATGCAGGGTAGGGAGCAGGTACCACCTCGAAGCCGTTATCTATCGCAGTACCGCAGTAATTCTTTGCATCGCTGACCCATGCTATCGTACCGGCGTAATCACCGCTGTTGATATTGAGCCTGTCGTAGAACTCGACTTGCGGAATGACCTTTTTATCGACAAGCTCCTTGTAGAAGCTTATCATCGTCCGGAGGTCGTTCTTGCTGAAGTTGAGCTTTCCGTTTTCATCGAGTATGGTCTTGCCGCATTTTTGCTCGGTATAGGCGATAGCCAAGAGCCAAACGGTCTTTCCCGCACCGGAGAGAGGGTAGACACCGTCCTTGCTCATGACCTTTGCCGCATTGAAGTAATCGTCCCATGTCTGTGGAACGGATAGACCGTATTTTTCATAGATGGTCTTGTTGATGTAGACGGTCTCGGCGTTCATGGCGATCGGAACGGCGTTGAGTATACCGTTCACTCTGCCGTAGTTCAGTTTATCCTCGGTGAACGATGAAAGATCAACATAGCTGTCGAGCTCCTCTATGTCGTAATAACCCTTGCCGTCAGGGGAAAATGCTTTTATCCAGCCGACATTTATCTGCATGACATCGGTCTCGGAGCCTGCAATCATGCGGACACGGTTACGCGCTTCGTAGCCCGACCATTCAGAATAGCTCAGGTTGACCTTGATATCGGGGTGGAGCTCCTCGAAAGCCTCGATGCCCTTTATAGTGTACTCGTGACGGGCGTCATTGCCCCACCATGCGAGCGTTATCTCGACCTGCTCCCTGTGTGAGCGTACCACTTCGTCGCTGGCACAGCCTGTGCAGAGCAGTACCGAGGCGGCTGAGACAAGACACATTATTCGTTTGGGATAGATCATTTTTTCTCAGCCTCCCCTTCAAGCTGCTCGGAATAGAAAGTATAGGTGTCCTTTCCGACTTTCTTGGAGTGATAGAGCGCGGTATCAGCCTTTGAGTAAAGCTCCGGATACTCTCTGCCGTCGGCAGGGAAGAGCGTAACGCCTATACTGCCGGAGATCTTGTAGCTGCCGTCGCTGCCGGTATAGTTATTGCGGAATTCCTCGCAGAGCTGATCGCATTTTTCGGTGACGTATTCGCGGATATCCTTGTTCTTAGGTGCAGAATTCAGAAATACAGCGAATTCATCGCCGCCTATCCTTCCGAGGTAGTCCTCATCGGAGAATGTTCTGCGGAGAATCTCTCCGACGTTTTCGAGCACCTTGTCGCCGTAGGAATGACCGAGGGTATCGTTCACGCCCTTGAAGTTGTCGAGGTCAAGGAGTATTATAGCACGGGGAGAGAGTGAAAGCGAGGACGAAAGAGCGCTTCCGGCAGTTTCCTCGAAAGAACGCTTGTTGAGCAGACCTGTGAGGAGGTCCTTGTGAGCCTTGCTGTCGAGGGTTGAAACAACGTTGGTAACAGGCGCGGTTATGTGGAGTGAAAGCTCGATGCCCAGCAAAATCGCGATAACAGACGCAGCAAGTGCAACCATGAGAATATAGAGCTCCATATCGTTCTTCTCGTTGAGTATCATCTTTGTCGGGACAGAACAGATGACATACCAGTGTTCGCCGCTGTTATTGACGGTGATAAGGTACTGGTCGTCCATGAACGTCATGGAATTCTTGCCCTCTGCGCGGCTGCGGATATCGTCTTGCAGAACCTTTCCGACTTCTTCGCGCTGGGAGGAATAGATAACGTTGTAGTTATTGTCAGTGAGACGGACGTCCATGCCGGTCATAGTCTCGGGGTTGTCGAAAACTTTTCCGAGCTCAGAGCCGTAGAACGAGATAACGAGGATAGCGTTGTCGTGTATCTTCTTGACGTAGTATATCCTTGTGAAATCGTCATTGTAGCCGGTAGCCCAGCCGTCATGAGCGTGAGTGCGTGTTATCATTGCACTGAGGTCGTCGAAGATGTGGTCTCCGAAGAGATTTTTTGTACCGTTGGAGATCTTGCCGACAGTTCTGTTGTTCCTGTAGACTATGCCGTAATCCACGAAATTCTCCATGATACAAAGGCTGAACAGCTTATCGGAAATGATCTTTTCAGTGTTGATAGCCTCAAATTGATCATTATCGGGAGAGGTAGCATCGTATGTATAGGCTTCCTCCGCACCGAATGCGAGGGTAGCAATGGTCTCCATGCGCGAGAGGTAGCTTTCGAGGTTGAGCTTCATCTGCACGTTCAGGGAGGTCGCCATAGTGCTGACCTTGTTTTTGAGCACCTTGTCGGTCTTTTTTACAGCAAGAACCGACACGAAGGTTATTGAGAGCAGTATTATGAGGGCATTGCCGATTATCAGGGCTGCTTTCAGCCGGCGGAGTTTATTTGCTCCGGAACGATCATTAATTTTAATATCCTTATCCATATTAACTCCTGTGAGAACGGATTAACGTTTAATTAATTATAACATCTATAATCAAGAAAATCAAGAACATTTTGTAAACATTTATGAAATAGACTTGTTTTTTCACAGAGCTTGAAAAATGCATAAAGATGTGGTAAAATAGGTGCATAAGGGGTGATATCCATGTTAAAAAGATTTACGGCAGCGCTTGCTGCATCAGCGTCAGTTCTCATATCTTATCCGGCAGTTCCGGGCGGTGCCTCGGAGGGCGGGAACAATACCTTCCTCAAAGTCATGCCTGTAGGAGATTCCATAACGGACGGCTACTGGGAGCAGGGCGGTTACAGGAAATATATGTGGTGTGCTCTTGCGGAGGACGGCTATACCGGCATCGACCTCGTGGGACCCAAGGGCTCGAACAGCGAGACCTTTGAATATAAGGGAAAGCAGGTTTACTATGACGGCAACTACGCCGGATACAGCGGCTATGCTATCCAGCAGATGAACGGTACGGAGGCTCGTCAGGGCATTCTCGAGACCTTGCAGAATGGTGACTATATCAGAAAATTTTCGCCTGATATCGTGCTGCTTCAGATAGGCACGAACGATATCCTCAGCGCTTACAACGACGGCATCACGGACCGACTTGAGAACCTTATAACCTATATCCTCGATGAGGGCTGCCGGACCGTCTACGTCACGACTATCCCCGATATCGACGTTTCGCTTGTGAGCGACTGGCTATGGGCTTATGGCGAGGTCAAGTGGAACAGCACTCCCGAGGCTTTTGCGGAGATAGTTCAGGGACACATCGACAGCTACAATGCCTCGATAAAGGCGCTTGCCGCAAAAATGCAGGGTGAGGGCAGGGACGTCCGCTTTGCCGATATCCACAGCGTTGTGGACATGAAAGCTGATCTCTATGACGGCGTTCACCCGAACGAGCAGGGCTATGAGAAAATGGGAAGGTACTGGGCTGGCGTACTGGAGGCTCACATCAGCGGCACTGAGCTCCCGACAGGGGAGACCGACACTTCAAAAGGTCAGCCGGAAGTGCAGTATGATGTTGCCGATCTTGTCAGCCTTGCCGGACATCTTCTCGGCAGACCGCAGGAGAGGATAACTGCTGAGAACTACAAAGCCTACGACCTCAACGGCAATTCAAAGCTCGATGTTTACGACCTTGTGCTGCTCAGAAGGAAACTCTTTTCCGGAGGATATGTGTAAATTGCGTGAAAAAGCGCCTGTTTTTATTGACATAGAGCTGTAAAAAGGTTATAATAATTATTAATTCCGGCTCATGCCGTGGATTTTTCGCTAAAAGCTGAAACCCGAAATGGAGGAAAATATGAAGATCAGATTTGCTCTGCACACTTTAGCTGCGGCTGCCGCGGCGTGTGCTGTGCTGGCGTTCCCGTTCGCCGCAAACGCTACGACTGTTGACGATGTTGCTGCTGTTGCGAGACATTACGGCTATCCCGAAGAAACTATTCAGGAGGCATACAACAAGTATTATTCTAATCCCGAGAAGTATGATTCTGATTATTGTGATGCTGTGATAGAGATCCTGCATGAATATGGTTATAACCTGATAACTACAGGACCTCAGAGGACGATGAGCACAACTACTGCTGCCACTACGACTGCGGTAACTACTGTGCCTTCCGGTGAAAAGCCTTCTGAGCCGTCAAAGGAAGCAGGTACGATAACTCTTACTGATAATAATGGTAATACCTTTACCCGAATAAGCCGTGAGGAGTTCATAAAGCTTTCCTACGAAGACAAAATGAACTATATCGCTACATTCACTCCTGAGCAGCAGCAGATAATCATTGATAATCTTTCGCCTGAGGAATACCGCAGCCTTCTCAAAACCGCTCCTCAGGATAAGAAATTTGAAGTTGTTGATGATATCGTTAAGGCTGCTGATGCAATGGGCGTTAATCTGACAGTAAATGAGATAAGCGATGATAATATTTCCCTTGCTATGCACAATGAGGACGGTGAGCTTATCGGCATTGCACACGCTGGCAACAGCGTCGAGGACACCGGCTATGACAGGAGCGGTCTGCTCAAAACTGCGGCTGTTCTGTTTGCAGTATCGGCTGCGGCCGTCGCGGTACTGATGAAAAAGTGCTTCGGAAAGGGTAGTGTCGGAGAGAAAAATGACTGATAATTCTAAGCTGAAAAGCATAATACTCCACACGGTAACGCCCCTGATAATCGCCTCGCTGGTCTGCGGCATTCTCATGATAGTCATGATAAAGCCCTATGATAAGGCAAAAGTTTACCTCAACATCGCGTTCATGGACGACCTCAAGACCAATCCGGAGAATATAAGCTCCGGACTTATCATTCGCGATAACAAGATAGTCGAGGATTTTTCCGGCAAGACCTATGATAACGGAGAGATAATTCGTCCAAAATACGGCGAGATGTACGCTGTTATCAAAAGCGACAGGCTTTCGCTCGATGTCCCGGTCTACTGGGGCTGCGACATCCAGCTCTACGAAAGAGGAGCTTGTCAGTCCACAGGCTCTGTGGTTATCGGAGACAAGGGCAATTCCGTAATCAGTGCCCATGAGGACACCTTTTTCTCTGAGCTTTCCTCTTTGAAGGTCGGAGATACCGTCACCATAAGGACGAATTACGGCGAGTTCACCTATAAGGTCAAGGAACTCATCTCATTCAATAAAAACAATAACAAGTACGTTGTTCCCTCTGAGGACACAAGGCTCACGCTCTACACCTGCAAGAAGAACGTCCTCGGCTCATCTGATGGACGAATAGGCGTTATCTGTGAGCCGACCGGCAGAAAGTTCTATGTCGGCACCGGAGAGGGGGCTTCAAAATGAAAAAGGTAAGCACCTATATCCCCTCGATAATCATATCGGTACTGCTCGTTTTCAGCCTTATCGGTTCAGCTGCGGCTTTAGTAGCCGATGTCAGCCTGACTGCCGGCAAGACTGTAAGCTTTGCGGAGAAGAAGTCCGTGGACGAAAGAGCGCTTGCGGCTATCGAGAAATACTACAAGGAAAAAGCTCCTGCTACCGGTATCCCGGCATCGGTCTACACCGATAATATCAGCATCAGCTACGTCCGGGAGGTAATGGAGATCTACATCAGGGAGACCTATTCCGCTCTCGAACACAACGGTAAATTTGCACCGAAGGTCCCCGAAAATCAGGCGCTCGAGGCTGCTCTCGACAAGTTCTTCAACGACTATGCCGATGAGACCGGCTACGAAAAGGACGAGAAATTCGAGAAGAAGCTTGAAGCCACCAAAAAGAACGCCTACAAGAACATCGGCGACTGCTGTGATATCTTCAAGGTCAATTCGATGAACAGCCACGGTCTGCTGAGAAAGCTCTCGCGGCTCTACAGCAAGCGGTATCTTCTTACCGGAATAGCCTGCGGTTCGGCAGTATTCCTGATCTTACTGCTCCTTGTTATACACAGGAAGCGCAAATGCGAGGTCTTCTACTGGTGCGGAGTTTCAGCTCTCATTGCCGGCATCATCGGTATCATTCCGAGTGCATGGCTCATATCAGATAAATACTACGATTCCTTCGCGATAAAGCAGCCGCAGGTCTTCCGTGCGTACACAAAGGCGCTTTACAGGCTGACGGAGCTCTTCATGACGGTATCTGTTGCAATTGCAGTAACAGGCGTCTGCTTGATAGTAGTCTATAAGTTTACAGGCAAGGAAAAGCCTGTTCCGGAGGCAGCAAAGCCTGCCGCTGAAGATGCCGGAACGCAGGAGTGAGCTTTCCTGCACAAAAAACAGACCCGTTTTATTCTCTGAAAGTCACTTTCTGCTGTTCTGCGGAATATAATATCACCGGGAGGCGATATTATGAGAAGACGCCGCAGAAACAGGCTTTCCGGCAAAGCTGTCGCAGGAGGTGCAGTATTCGTCCTGATAATAGTCCTGCTTATCATTGCGATATTCAAGGCGGAACGCTCGCTAAGACCTGTAGCGGCAATGCAGGCAGAGCAGCTCGCACGTTCATCGGCAAACGAGCTCATAGGCGGGAACGTTTCGGACTTCCTTGCCGAAAACCGTTTTACATACAGCGATTTTGCAGCTGTTCTCTATGATGAAAACGGTCGGACAGTCTCGGTAGAGGCAATACCTTACAATATAAACCGTGTGCAGTCAGAGCTGACTGTGCGGATAAACAATGCGCTCAGTACCTTGAGTTCAGGTACTGAGCGCATTCCAATAGGTTCACTGACGGGTTCGGCTCTGCTTATCGGGAAAGGCCCCTCTTTCAGGGTGAAGATATGTCCCATGGGTTCCGCACAGGTCACTCTCAGGAGCGATTTCACGTCCGCCGGACTTAATCAGACCCGTCACAGCATCTCCGCTGTCATAACGGCAGAGCTGCGTTCTTCGGTGCCGTTATATTCATTCGATACCGAGGTCAGCTTTGAGTTTCTGCTTGCCGAGAATATCATTGTCGGTAACGTCCCCGCGGTCAGCCGGTACGCTTGGAGCGAGCTATGATGCGAACTGACTGTTATAGAGCGAGGCGTAGAAGCCGTTCTGAGCCATGAGCTGTTCGTGGCTTCCCTGTTCGATGATGTTTCCGCTCTTCATGACGAGTATCATGTCTGAATTCTTTATCGTGGAAAGGCGGTGCGCGATAACGAAGCTCGTTCTGCCCTCCATGAGCTTTGCAAACGCCCTCTGTACCCTCTGCTCAGTGCGGAGGTCGATAGAGCTCGTTGCCTCGTCGAGTATGAGCATAGGTGGATCCATGAGCATTATCCTTGCGATGCATATGAGCTGCTTCTGTCCCTGAGAAAGACCGCTGTCCTCGCTGATAACGGTATCGTAGCCGTTCGGGAGACGCTTGATGAAGCCGTGGGCGTGAACAGCCTTTGCCGCCTCGATAACGCTCTCGCGCGAAGCTCCCGGCAGACCGTAGGCGATGTTCTCAGCGACCGTTCCGGTGAATACCCATGTCTCCTGCAAAACCATGCCGAAGCTGCTGCGGAGACTGTCGCGCGTGATATCGCTGATGTTTCTTCCGCATACCTCGATGCTGCCGCTGTCGATGTCGTAAAAACGGAGAAGCAGGTTGATAATAGTGGATTTTCCACAGCCTGTGGGACCCACGATCGCTACGCGCTCACCGGGAGATACATCAAGGTTGAAGTTCTGTATGAGCTTGCGGTCGGGAAGATAGGAGAAGCAGACGTCCCGGAAACGAAGGTCACCGCTGCGGACGGCAAGAGGTTCCTTGTCGGAATCGTCGCTGACCTCCTCCTCGTCGAGCAGGTCGAATATTCTTCCGGCTGAGGCAACGGCGTTCTGCAATTCCGCAAAAACGCCCGAAATCTCGTTGAAGGGCTTAGTGTACTGATTGGCGTAGGCAAGGAAGCTCGAAAGTCTTCCCACGGACATTTTACCGATAAACTTAGAATAGCCGGTAACTCCGAGCGCACCGAGAAGTCCTACCGCAGCGTAGATAAGACCGTTCACGAAGCGGGTCGTCGGATTGGTCATGGAGCTGAAGAACGTTGCCTTCATGCCTGCACTGCCGTATTCGCGGTTTATCTCTGCGAAACGTGCCTCTGCACGTTCACCGTAAACAAAGGCGTTCACGAGTTTCTGGTTGCCGGCACTTTCCTCCGCGATCGCGACCATGTCGCCGCGAAGCTTCGATTGCTTCACATAGGAATCATGTGTTGCCTTAGTTATCTTCGAAGCCGCAAGGAATGAAAGCGGGGTCATTACGACCACGACAAGGGCGATACGGTAATTTATAGTCATCATGAATATGAGGGTGCCGAGTATGGTTATCACACCGCTGAAAAACTGCGTGAAGCCTTGCAGGAGACCGTCCGATACGATCTCAACGTCGTTTATGACACGGCTCGTCAGTTCACCCTTTGTGCGCCGGTCGATGTACCGGAGAGGAACGCGTTCAAGCTTTGCGAAAGCATCAGCCCGGAGGTCTCTGACTGTGAGAAAGGCGAGCTTGTTCGTGCAAAGGCTCATGAGCCACTGGAAAAGTGCGCTCGCCGCGACCATTCCTGCGAGGATAAGCACGATATTCCGCAGACGTTCAAAATCAACATTTCCGGCACCGATGCAGCAGTCAACAGCCTCGCCTATGAAAACCGGTATCGCAAGTGAGAGCGAAACTCCGGCCAGGGCGAATAGTACCGTGAGCACGAAATACTTCCGGTAGGGCTTGGCGTAGGAAAATACACGTTTCAGGTCTTTAAGCATTGCTTCCGCCCTCCCTCTCGTTCATCTGCGAACGGTATATTTCCGCGTAAACAGGACAATCTGCGATAAGGTCTGTATGAGTACCGATGCCGACAGCCTCACCGTCCTCCATTACGATTATGAGGTCAGCGTCGGCAAGCGAGGTCGTCCGCTGAGATATCATCACAACGGCTGTACCGGACATTTCGGTCCGGAGAGCCCTTCTAAGTGCAAGGTCAGTCGCGTAGTCGAGAGCGCTCGTCGAATCGTCGAGAATGAGGATATCAGGCTCACCGATCAATGCCCTTGCGATACAGAGACGCTGCTTCTGACCGCCGGAAAAGTTCCTTCCGCCCTGTGATACGGTAAAATCAAGACCTCCCGGGAGCTTTGATACGAAGTCCCAAGCCTGCGCTATTTTGAGGGCGGCAATGAGTTCATCGTCAGAAGCGTCAGCCTTGCGCCATTTGAGGTTGTCCCGGACCGTTCCCGAAAAAAGTACGGCTTTCTGTGGAACATAGCCTATTCTGCGGCGGAGGCTGTCGAGCCGCCATTCAGCGGTACTGAGTCCCTGAACGAGCACCTCGCCCTCTGTGGGACGGTAAAATCCCGGTATAAGGCTCGAAAGTGTGGATTTACCGCAGCCTGTACCGCCTATGATACCGAGAGTCTGTCCCCTTTTGAGGGAGAAGCTGATGTTCTTGACAGAGCTGTCACCGGCGTCCTCGTAGGTGAACGAAACGCTGCGGAAGTCTATGATATTGCTGTCGGAGACGTTCGCGGGAAGTCCCTCGCCGCTCTCCTCGGGCATGATATCGAACACCTCGCTCACTCTCGATGCAGCCGCGAAAGCCTTTGTGAAGGTCACGATGAGGTTCGCGAGTACCACAAGTGCAAGGAGTATCTGTGTCATGTAGTTCGTGAAAGCCGTCAGTTCGCCCTGAGAGAGGCTTCCTCCGTCAATGCGGACGCCTCCGAACCAGAGTATCGCAACGATGCCGAGGTTCATGACGGCAAAGGCTACCGGGTTGAGTATCGCGGATATCCTGCCGACTGCAATGGAACAGTCAGCGATATCGTCAACCGCCCCGCGGAACTCCTCAGTCTCGGTCTCCTGACGGGAAAAAGCCCTGATAACACGCGTTCCCTCGATGTTTTCCCTCGTTAGCATAGCGGCACGGTCGAGCTTTTTCTGAGCCTTTCTGTACATAGGAATGGTCCGGCGCATGATGAGGAATATCACAATTGATATCAGCGGTGCAACAACGAAGAATATGAGCGAGAGCCGGACGTCTATCATGACTGCCATTGTCGCTGCACCTATGACGAGGAACGGCGCTCTTACGGCAAGGCGTATGAACATATTCACGCCGTTCTGCACGGTATTGGTGTCGTTCGTGAGCCTGTTGACGAGGGACGATGCACCTATTTTATCAATGCCGGAATATGAAAGCGAATTGATGTGCCTGTACATCGCCTCACGCAGCTCAGTGCCAAAGCCGTAGGCGCACCTCGCCGCAAGGTACTGGCAGGTCAGTGCAAATCCGAGACCGCAGACTCCGAGCAGGACTATCAGTCCGCTCATTTTAAATATGTAAGCATTGTCGCCGTTAGCGATGCCCTTGTCGATGATCTTAGCCATGACCATTGGGACGAGCAGCTCGAAGATAGCTTCGAGGAGCTTGAAAAGCGGTCCGAAGAATAGCTCCTTTTTGTAATTCCTTAGATATTTCAGCAGTTTTTTCATTATGCCTCCGATGAATAAAAACGTCAGTAATCAGAAAAAAGCTCCGGCACTATTGCACCGGAGCCCACAGGGGTACGCTGATCGCGTACTGGTCTGAGTGACGGGACTTGAACCCACGGCCTCTACCACCCCAAGGTAGCGCGCTACCAACTGCGCCACACCCAGACAGTTAACCATCGCAATCAACGATATATATTATATCATGCAAAAACAGGTTTGTCAAGCCTTTTTTGAAAAAAATTTCAGTTTTTTTGAAAAAATGCGTCCCCGAAGGGACGCACCGCGATATACCGCATTATTTCTTTGCTTCGGGTAGATCAGCTTCGAGGAACTTATGCAGAACTGCTGCAAGGAATGCTCCAACGAAGGGGCCGACGATGAATACCCAGAGGTACTTGATAGCATCGCCGAGTGCGAAGACAGCAGGGAAGAGGCTTCTTGCAGGGTTTACAGAAGTGCCTGTAAGACCGATACCGAAGAGGTGGACGAGAATAAGCGTAAGACCGATGATAAGTCCGCCGAATGAGCCGTGGTTAGCCTTCTTCGAGGTAACGCCGAGGATAACGAGCACAAAGATGAATGTGAGAATGATCTCAACGAGAAGTCCGGCAATGATGCTGTTGTCTACGCCGGCAAGAGTGTTTGCGCCCATGCCCCAGTCCTTTCCTTCGGCAGCAGTTGCATCAACGATATCGCTTACACCGAAGATAACTCTCAGCATAACGGTACCGAAAAGCGAGCCTGCACACTGTGAAACAGCGTAGCCGCAGAAGTCTCCGGCAGACATACCGCCGTTGATGAATACGGCAAGTGATACCGCAGGATTGATGTGGCAGCCGGAAACGTTTCCGACACAGTAAGCCATTCCCACGATTACGAGACCGAATGCCATAGCTACGGCAACGTAGCCTCCGGGAGTACCGCAGCCGAGAAGCATAGCAGTTCCGCAGCCGAGGAATACCAGTGTGAATGTGCCGAAGAATTCAGCTACATATTTTCTGATTGTTGCAATTGACATAGATAAAACCTCCGTCATAAAATTTCATTGATTATTATATCACTCAATTAATCCTTTGTCAATATTTCCGGAGGCATTTTCGGGAAAAATCGAACGGTGAGAGCAGGGGAGTTACTATAAAAAAAGGGAACGTTGTGAGCGTTCCTTTTTTGTCATATAACAATATTTGCTGTCTATATTACAAATAGTACAGAAATATTGCCGAAACTACTCGAAAATCTACCAATTTTTTACATAATGTACTATATTTGTTCATAATTTAAGTGTATAATAGAATTAGAAAATAAATCATGGAGGTGAATTATATGAAACGTTTCGCTATGAGAATGATTTCTATAATTATGGCAGCTACAGTTGCAGCTTCTGCTTCTGCAATTTCTGCTTTCGCCTCTGATTATGCCGAAAATATAAAGCACGGTCATAACAACACCGAGGTCGGATATGACGGTTCAGCTTACGTTACCGAGCTCGATCTCTCGAAGGCTAACATAAAGCCGATGCTCACTATCGAGCAGAAGACCGTTTACATGAGCAATATCAATGAGACCCAGACCGTTAATGTTTCCATTAAGGATTCACAGAGAAAGTACAACAGCGTCGGTATCCACTTCTTGTACGATACACGCCTTGAGGTCGTTTACAACGAAGACGGTCAGTGCATCACCTATAACGGAAGACTCGGCTTTGAGTGCAGCGATCTCGGAGACGGCGAGCTTTTCGGAACAAACGACGGTTCCAGCTACGGCAAGGACGGAGATGCTGTATACCAGATAACATTCAGACTTCCTGAAAACGCTAAGCCCGGCGACCTCTTCCCGATAGGTATCGAGTACAGAACGCACCTTATGACTGAGGACTGCTTCACTAATGCTTTGGGCAACGACGAAAGCAAGCTTATGCAGGCTTGGCTCTTCACAAAGGGCATTACCAACGGCTACATCAAGGTCGTTGAGGACGTTACAACAACTACCGCCGCAACAACTAATACCGATGCTAATACGGCTAAGCCCGGCGATATCAACGGTGACGGTCGTATAAATCCTGTTGATGCCTCCAAGATACTCATGACCTTCGCAGAGCTGGCTTCCGGTACAGTTGAGATAACACCTGAAATGATCGCTATGTACGACATCGACGGCGACGGAAAAATAACTTCAGTTGACGCTTCTATGGTTCTCGCTTACTGTGCGAACCTCGCGGAAGACGAGACACTGACTCTTGAGGATTTCATTGCTGCAATGAAGAGATAAACCAGTCTTTTAGGGGATATGATCAGATACATGAGAGGGAAAGCGCCCTGCATACGCAGGGCGCTTTCTGCTGTGAAAAAACCGGGAACGCTGACCGTTCCCGGAACTTTTTATTCAAAAACAGGCATGAAGGCTGCTGCGTTGAGGGCGGCTGCCTTTTCGGAGGCTTCCTTGAATGTGAGGGAGTTCTCTGTGATATAGGAGATACCGTTTTCGTGCTCATATGAGCCCTCGGGAGAAGCCGTGCCGAGCGGTACGCGGAAATACCACCTTGCTGAGAGGTTGTCGATGCTGTCGATGAAGCTGTTGTCCTCGGAGGAATCCCACGACTGCGAGAATACCGTTACCTTGTGCTTTACGGCTTCGATAACGTCGCCCATGACCGCACTTGCAGTCGGGAGCTTGCCTGCACCTCTGCCGTAGAACATCGCCTGATCTATACCGTCGCCGTAAACGAGGACCGCATTGAAGACGTCGTTGACGCCGGACATGATGCTTTCGTAGGGGAGGAGAGTGGGCATAACAGCGGGGAGTATCTTTCCGCCGGCAGTCTTTCTGACGGAGGCGAGGAGCTTGATAGTATAGCCGAGAACATCGGCGGCTGCAACATCGCAGAGCTCGATCTGAGAGATGCCCTTTGTGTAAACGTCCTTGGGATAAACGTGCTTGCCGAATACAAGGGAGGAGATGATGCAGATCTTGCGGCAGGCATCATGGCCCTCGATATCAGCAGTGGGGTCTTTTTCAGCGTAGCCGAGCTTCTGTGCAAGGCTGAGAGCTTCTGAGAAGGGCATATTCTCATTGTACATTTTCGTGAGAATGAAATTAGTAGTACCGTTGAGGATACCTGCTACCTTTTCGATATCGTTGGCAGCGAGGCACTTGTGGAGGGGACGTATTATCGGTATCGCACCGCCGACGCTTGCCTCAAAGAAGAAGTTGCAGTTGTGCTCCTTAGCTGCTCTGAGGAGGATATCGCCTTTTTCGGCGACGAGCTCCTTGTTCGAGGTCGAAACGCTCTTACCCTTTTCGAGGCAGGACTTGACGAAAGTGAAAGCAGGCTCGACGCCTCCCATGCACTCCGCAACGGACGTTACCTCGTCGTCATTGAGTATATCATTGAAATCCTTGGTGAACTTGTCCTTATAGGGAGAATCCGGAAAATCTCTCAAATCGAGGATATACTTGATATCCATTTCTGTTCCGGCACGTTTTTCGATACTTTTCTTGTTCTTGTAGAAAAGCTCGACAACGCCGGAGCCTACAACACCGTGACCTAAAACTGCAAATTTAACTGACATAAAGAAACCTCCGGAAATCTATTCGGCGGAGAGGATCTTGACCTCTAACACGCCGTCGAGTTCAGATATAGAGCTGAGGGAAGCAGGCTCGTCCGAGTCGCTCGACATTCTCAGCGAGATGTTCACAGCAGCGGCACCGTCAACGGGAATGCTCTGATTCACCGTGAGGATATTGGCATTAAGGCTGTGCAGGAAAGCGAGGGCGCTTGAAAGCACACCGGGTCTGTCATTCAGGAGAAGGTAGAGATTTACGATCCTTCTTGTGAAGAGCTCCTCGTAGGAGAAAACGCAGTCCTTGTACTTGTAGTAAGCGCTTCTTGATATCCCGACCCTTTTGCAGGCTGAGGCGGAGCTTTTCTCGCCCTTCTGAGCGATGAGCTTCTTGACCTCGAGGACCTTAGTGAAAACCTCCGGGAGAATTTTAGCGTCTGCGACGATAAGCTGTGAACTCTTGTCCATACCGAACCACCTTGTTGTGTCCGCCAGCGGCGAACAATTGTACACTGTATACCTACTATAACATTTTTTTTGCAATTTGTCAATAGCTGTCGGAAAGATTTTTGAAAAAATAAAAAGTATTTATCAATTAAAGGTCTTGCAAAATAATCAAGAATATTGTATAATTAAAAAGTTATGATGAAAAACAGAAGTTATTTTGTAAAGGATTGAGAGAATTTGAAAACAGACAAAACAAATGATAATCCGCTTGGAACAGAACCTGTCGGCGTCCTTATGAGGAAATTTGCAGTGCCGAGCATCATTGGTATGCTTGTAAGTGCACTGTATAACATCGTCGATCAGCTCTTTATCGGGCAGAAGGTAGGCACACTCGGAAATACCGCTACTTCGGTCGCGTTCCCGTTCACGACGGCTTGCATGGCACTTGCACTGCTGTTCGGCATAGGCGGAGCTTCGTGCTTTAACCTTGCAATGGGCATGGGACAGAAGAAAAAGGCAGGCTACTATGTCGGCAACGCAATGACGATGCTCGCTTTGTGCGGACTTGTTCTCATGGCGATCACGCTTGCATTTTTAAAGCCGCTGCTGAGTATATTTGGTGCTACATCTAACGTTATGCCTTACGCGAAGGACTATGTCGGCATAACCGCGATAGGCTTTCCGTTTCTTGTGCTGACAGCCGGAGGCGGACATCTTATCAGAGCGGACGGCAGTCCGAAAATGACCATGATATGCAACATCAGCGGTGCTGTTATCAACACCATTCTCGACGCGATATTCGTTCTCGGCTTCGACTGGGGAATGAAGGGCGCCGCGTGGGCGACTGTCATCGGCGAGACGGTATCGGCTGCTGTTGCTATAGCCTATTTCCGGAGGTTCAAAACGGTCAAGCTTGAAAAAGCACATTTCATCCCGGCTTTTTCGCATACAAAAAGGGTCGCTCAGATAGGAATGGCTTCATTTTTCAATCAGGTCGCAATAGCCATAGTCCAGATAGTGCTGAACAACTCACTCAAAAGCTACGGCGAGAGCTCTGTGTACGGCGCGGATGATCCCATAGCCTGTGCCGGTATCATCATGAAGGTCCACATGATCGTTTTCGCTATAGTTATCGGTCTTGCACAGGGAACTCAGCCGATTGAGAGCTACAATTACGGCGCAGGGAATTACAAGCGTGTAAAGCAGGCGCTCGGACTTGCCGTGAAGCTCGGTGCAGCTATCTCGATATTCGCGTTTGTGCTGTTTCAGGTGTTCCCGCGGCAGATCCTCGCTATATTCGCGAATGAATCCGCAAGCGACGGCTACTTCGAGTTCGGCACGAAGTTTTTCAGGACGTTCCTGTTCTTCACATGGATAAACTGTCTCCAGCCGATATGCTCGACGTTCTTTACCTCGATAGGAAAGTCCATCAAGGGCGTATTCCTCTCGCTGACGAGGCAGATAATATTCTTCATACCGATACTTCTGATACTTCCGGTGTTCATGGGACTGAACGGTATACTTTACACCGGACCGATAGCCGATCTTCTTTCCGCAGTGATAGCGATAATCATGGCAGCGCACGAATTTTCGCTGATGAACCGTCTTGAAGGCAAGGAAAAGTCTGAAGCGGCGGAAAAATAAAACTTAAATAAAAAAACCAATATCAGCTATTGACTTATATGTCTCATTATGTTATAATTTTATTTATGTAATGGGGCATAGCCAAGCGGTAAGGCAACAGACTTTGACTCTGTCATCTCGTGGGTTCAAATCCCGCTGCCCCAACCAGCGGCGAGGTGCCGCGCCCTTCCACGGGGACGCTCGTTTCACTCGCTTAGGCAGATAACATCGGACAAGTTTCCGGGAGGCAGGTGAGAGTTCCTGCCTTTTAATGCGACTAATACATGACCGGCTTTTCTGCCGCATCATCTGAATATATCTGGAGGTATTATGCTTTCTGTTACGCTAACACTTATAATTCCGCTGATCTTCTATGCAGCTTCAGCATTTTATCTCAGCGTTTTCTTTTCTGACAAGGCTAAAGCCGAAAAACAGGCGGCTTCTGATAAGGCAGGCAAGCCTAAGACGGAAAAGAAATCTGCGGCAGCTTCCAAAAAAAATAAGGAAAAAGGCTCTGAGCCTTTTAAGGCCCTTCTTGTCATACTCCTTGCCGAAGTAAGCTTTTTCCTGCTTCTGACGGCAGTTATCAAGGCTTTCATATTCAACGGCTCGAAGCTTCCGATCCTGCCTCTTGTCGTTACCTCGGCACTTCCGTTTGCAGCAGCCTGCTGCTTCTTCCGCTTCGATAACGGAAAGGAGAGCCGCGTATACAAGCTCCTGAGATCAGCAGCGGTTTTTGCAGCCGTTCTCATGGCACTTGAAGTCGTTATTTTCAACGGCAAGAGCCTTACTCAGGGAACTACCGACACCGTTTTCAAGCGTGACAGCTTCCGTACAGAGGGCATTTCGGACGACGGAGTTTCAGATCCTATCTTTATTAATGAGGGATCTGTTATCATAGATGATCTTCCGGACGGCGTAAAGGCAGTCATTGTTAAAATGGAACAGGAAGAACGCTATGATGTGTACCATGAGAGCCGTCCGTATATCTGCGAGCTGCTTTTTCAGGACGACAACTTCACCCAGACTTATATACCGGCACAGTCGAAATATGTAACTACTTTTGACGGCGAATGTGATTTCTCACTCAAGCCCTACGGCAAGCTTCGTTCTGTAAAGATACACGTCAACTGGCTCTCCAATCCTGTAACTATCCACGAGATCAGGGTACTGAGCGCAATACCGTTTTCTTTCATACAGGCAAGATTTTTTGCACTGCTGTTCGTTCTCACACTGATATCCGCAGTGAGGGTGTTCGGTCTTCACAGGATAACCTACAGCACAAGGAAGCGTTCGCACCGCATTGCTCTCGATATCATGTCGATACTCTGCGCTTGTACGGCGATATTCTTCTACAAGCCTGAGATGAAGAGCGAGAAGTACGTCAAGGAGCTCCAGCCCCTTGGGAACCCCTATGCCGTTCAGGCTGCGGCTTTTGAGGAGGGACAGGTAAGTCTCCTCTACAATGCGGATCCCAACATGGCGAACGTCGAGAACATCTACTCCAATGACACGAGATCTGCCTCCGGAGTGAGCTACCTCTGGGACTACGCCTATAAGGACGGCAAATATTACTGCTATTTCGGCGTTTCACCCACGATAACGCTGTTCTATCCTGTGCTCCATATCAAGCATAAGGTACTTCCTATACCGAAGGCTATATTCATTTTCAGCATATTCGGAATGTTCTTCTTATGTCAGACTATCATAGCGGCGGTCAAGCTTCTTGCACCGAGGGCAAATCTGCTCCTGCTGATGCTTTCGATGCCGACAGCAATAGGCTCGGTCGGCTACTATTATATACTGAATTATGCGGATATGTACTGCGTACCGCTTGCCTGCGGACTGATGTACCTTGCCCTGAGCCTGTGGCTTGGTTTTTCTGCTTACCTCACACATAAAAAGGGACGCCGTCTCGTTATGCTGACGTTCAGCGGCATCGCACTTGCACTTGCAGTCGGCTCGCGTCCCGGAATGGCGCTTGGCTCCGTGGTACTTGTTCCGTTCTTCTTAAAGCTCCTTCTCGACAAGAAGGAAAAGCTCTCGTTCCGCATCGGTGAGGCTTCCTGCTTCACAGTGCCGCTCTTCATAGGCGCAGCACTCCTGATGTGGTACAATAACGTGAGATTTGGTTCACCGCTGGATTTCGGTGCGGCATATCAGCTCACCGTAAGCGATATACACGCAAACTCGGTATCTGCTTCCGGACTTCCGGCAGCGATATACCACTACTTCTTCATGCCGCTCAGACCCCGCGGAGTATTCCCATTCTTTGAGCAGCAGTCTTGGGGACTCAACAACTACGGTTCCTACGCCTATATCGACTATTCGATACCGGTATTCACTCTGCCGCTCATCGCGCTCGGTTTCCTGCTGCTGCCGATGTGCTTCAAAAAGAAGAATACCTGCTGCTGCAAGGGCACGACCGTGCTCCAGCGCAACGCCTACTACGTTCTTGCGATATGTATGGCTCTGTTCATCGCGTGGGAGGACTTCTGTCTCGGCGGCGTTATCCAGAGATACGTCATCGACGTTATGCCGCTCATGACATTAGTTGCTGTACCGGCTATCCTCAGGGTGAACGTCAAGCCCGCAAAGCGCAGATACCTCTATAACATGACCGTTATCTGCATCTGTACGACTTTCGTGCTCAACTGGCTGCTTGCGATATCGCACCGCCTCGGAAACATTCATCTTCACAATCCCGGATTACAGGAAAAGCTTGAAGATATGATAATATTCTGGAGATAATCCAACACAAGGAGGAACATAATGGAAAAGGTAATTATCATCGGCGCAGGTCCTGCCGGACTTACTGCCGCTTACGAGCTGCTCAAGGACGGCGCTGACAAGTACGATGTCACCGTTCTTGAGGAAACAAATGCTATCGGCGGTATCTCAAGGACCGTAAACTACAAGGGCAACCGCATGGATATGGGCGGCCACCGCTTCTTCTCGAAAATGCCCGAGGTAAACGAGTGGTGGGAGAATATGCTCCCCTCACAGGGACTTCCTTCCTATGACGACAGACTTCTCAGGAGAAAGGTCAAGGTCGTTGAGGGCGGTCCTGACCCGCAGAAGGTCGACCGCGTAATGCTCAGACGCCGCAGAGTTTCACGCATTCTCTTCAACGACAAGTTCTACGATTACCCTGTTTCCCTCAAACCGGAAACTATCAAGAATTTCGGCTTCTTCACGACAGTCAAGGTCGGCGCGAGCTATCTCAGTGCCGCAGTTCACAAGCTTCCCGAGGACAACCTCGAGAACTTCTACATCAACTGCTTCGGCAGAAAGCTCTATGAGATGTTCTTCGAGAACTATACCGAGAACCTCTGGGGCAGACACCCCAGCGAGATAGACGCTTCATGGGGAGCTCAGCGTACAAAGGGACTCTCTATCGTCGGCATCATCAAGGACTTCGCAGGCAAGACCTTCAAGGTCAAGAACCGCAAGGTCAACACCTCGCTCATCGAGGAGTTCAAGTATCCCAAGCTCGGTCCCGGACAGCTCTGGGAGGTAACTGCCGATGAGGTAAGAAAGCTCGGCGGCGAGATCATCATGGAGGCCTGCGTAAAGAAGATCATCAAGAATGACGAAAACAAGCTCACGGGCATCACCTATATAAAGGACGGCAGGGAAGTGTCACTCAGCGGTGACTACATCATCTCGTCCATGCCGGTCAAGGACCTTGTCGGCGGTATGAACGACGTTCCCGAGGAAGCTGCAAGGATAGCCGCAGGTCTTCCTTACCGTGACTACATGACACTCGGCGTGCTCGTTCCCAAGCTCAATCTCGTCAACAAGACCAAGATGCGTACAGTCGGAAACATCGTTCCTGACTGCTGGGTATATGTTCAGGACAGGCGTGTTAAAATGGGACGCTTCCAGATCTACAACAACTGGTCTCCCTACATGGTAAAGGACCTCAAGAATACCGTTTGGGTAGGTCTTGAATACTTCGTTTCAGAGGGCGACAAGTTCTGGGTAATGACCGAGAAGCAGTTCTCAGATTTCTGCGTTAAGGAAATGGTCAAGCTCGGACTCATCAGCAGTCCCTCCGAGGTCATCGACACCCACATGGAAAAGGTCAAGAAGGCTTATCCGGCTTACTTCGACACCTACGACGAAATGGACAAGCTCGTTGCTTACCTCAGCAGCATTCCCAACCTCTACTGCGTCGGCAGAAACGGTCAGCACCGCTACAACAACATCGACCACTCCATGGTTACTTCCTTTGAGGCTGTCAAGAACATCAAGAACGGCATCACTGACAAGAAGAACATCTGGAGCGTCAATACCGAGCAGGAATACCACGAGGAGAAGAAGTAATGGCGAGCAGCGATATGCAGGAGGTCAGGGAGATAATCCGCACCCGGAAGTTCGGTAAGCTCTTTTCCGGCGATACGGACAATACCCTGATACAGTTCTTCCGCTATCTCTTTGTCGGCGGACTTGCAACGGCCGTTGACTGGGGGATATCCTTCCTTCTTTTCGAGTACGCCTTCAATGAGCACTATGCGGTCGCAGCGAATTCGATATCGTTCGTAGCCGGACTTGTCGTGAACTATGTGATAAGCACGTTCTGGATATTCAAGAACTCAAAGGTCGAATCGAGACTTGTGGAGTTCCTTGCATTTGCGGCTATCGGACTTGTTGGACTGGCAATGACAATAGGCATCACGAAGCTTTTCGAGATATGGCTTGCCGATAAGACGAGCCTGTTCCAGATACTTGCAAAGATAGTCTCCACCGGAGCTGCATTCTTCTGGAATTTCTTCGCGAGGAAGTTCCTCCTGTTCAACAAAAAGGAAACTGAACAATGATAATAGCCGCCGTTCCGCATTGGGACGGCGGTTCTTTATGTTTAAAATATGTGTATAATATTAGTCTGAAATAACATCTTGTATAATGTGAACAAAAAATGAAGAAATTCCGCGCTTAATCCGTTTATTCATCGAATTGACGCGGATGCGCTGTAATGCTATAATTATAGTATCATTATAAAAGGAGAGGTGTAATCATTGAATAAAGATACTATATCTTTTGACGTTGGCACTAATTTCGATTACAAGCTGTTCGACATCGTTGAGCAGTGTGACCCCAAGCACAGCATTACCAGCTTCTACGGAAAGCTGAGATACGACGGACTTCCGGGCGGAAGAGCCGCTGCTATCGTTCCCAATCTCACATTCGATGAGTTCGCTGCTTATGTTGCAGAGTGCAATAAGCGCGATATCCAGTTCAATTACCTCATCAACCCCATTGGTCTTGACCAGAACGAGCTCGACCCTGTTGAGGGCAAGAAGCTCAGAGATTTCATACATAAGTGTTATGATATCGGCGTAAGAGCCTTCACTCTCAATTCCCCGATACTCATCAAGTATGTAAAGCGTACCTTCCCCGATGTTTTCGTTACACTCGGTCTCTACGCTTATCCCACAAATATCCAGCACCTCGAATACTGGCGTTCATGGGGCGTTGACGAGATCACTCTCGATCACTCCTTCAACCGTAAGTTCGACCTTCTCCGCAAGGTCCTCACTCAGTACAAGGACACTGACCTCCACCTCAGACTTATCGCAAACAATCTCTGTATCAGAGAATGTCCCTATAAGCTCGCTCATGCCTGCTTCACAGGTCATACCGAGCCTGAGTGCGTATCCATGGACTATACCCTCGTAAACTGCATCTACAGGAAGGTAACAACTCCCTCTGCTATCATTTCTTCCGAGTGGATCCGTCCCGAGGATATCCACTATTACCGTGAGCTCGCTGAGGAGACCGGCAACCGTCACCTCTGCATCAAGCTCGTTGACCGTACAAGACCTACTACCTTCATCGAGAGGGTCATCAAGGCATATATGGCTGAGAAGTACGAGGGCAACCTCCTCGACATCGTAAACTGGCCTGAGACCAAGAACATCAGTGCACTTGCCGGTGCAGGCGCACCTGCCGGAGGGCCCCCTGCCGGAATGCCTGCTGGCGGACCTCCTCCCGGATTCATGGGCGCCGGCGGTCCTCCTGCCGGAATGCCTGCCGGCGGACCTCCTCCCGGATTCATGGGCGCTGGCGGTCCTCCTGCCGGAATGCCTGCTGGTGGTCCTCCTATGGGACCTCCTCCCGGAACTCCTAAGATGAGATTTATGGAGAGACTCAAGCCCGAGGCTATGATGGCTTACGGCAGAACCATGAGCTTTCCTAAGCTTTACGTTGACAACACCAAGCTCGATGGCTTTATCGAGCACTTCATCAAGGCTAACAACTGCGACAAGACCCTTTGTGCAAACAACATGGTCGAGCCCGGACAGACTGCTGAGAATATGTGTACTCACTGCTCAGTATGGGCTAAGAAGGTCGTTAGCTACGACGAGGCTGAGGTCGCTCAGTGGAAGGAAGTTGCCGGAAGTATCCTCAGAGGCATCGAGGACGGCTCTATTTACCACGACTGATAAAATTATCCCGGAAGTTTTCGCTTCCGGGATTTTTTGATACAAAAAAGCGGCAGGTCAATGACCTGCCGTTTCGTTTCATTCTGCAAGCTTGTCGTTGATAGCCTTTACGAGCTCATCAGCACTTACGCCGTGAACCGCAGCGGCTTCCTCGATAGTCTCCATCTGAGAAGCGGGACAGCCGAGGCAGTGCATACCGATACTGAAAAGTATGGGTGAAACGTCCTTATCGAGCTGTAAAAGCTCGCCGATCTTTGTATCCTTTGTGATCTGTGCCATGTTTTGACCTCCTGATTTTTTGCTTGTCTGACGCGGCTGCGCCAGTCCTTGATAATATAATAACATTATTTTGCCCGTCTGTCAAGTCTGTCATACCGAAAAAAATCTTGACTTTTTCCGTCCGAACAGGTATAATTTATATGTAGAGTTGAGGCTTTCGCCGGAACGGAGGTATTGTATGGGCGAACGTAAATCCGCTGCGATCATCATTGCGATGTTTGCTGCGATACTGGTAATGCTTGCCGGAAAATCGTGCGCGGAGAATATCAAGCGCGAGAGGCAGAAGAATACGGCTTCCGGAAATACGATCGCTAGCCGTCCCTCGCAGGAGACCTATGCGGAAACGACACGTTCCCGTGCAGTCGTAACCGTTCCCGCTACTGATCCCGGTCAGCCGCAGATCGAGTATATCACCGATATCCTCGGCAGGGTGGTAGGCACTGTTGAGCATACCACAGAGGCTACCGAACCGACAACTGTTCCGCAGACAGAATACGTAACCGATATCCTCGGCAGGGTAGTGAAGATCATCGAGCCGACAACTGAGGCTGTCGAGACCACTACTGTGAAAAAGGAAAGGAAAAATCCTTTGCAGGAATATCAGGAGCAGCATTCAACAGCTCCCGCTTCACGCGATCACGATATCGAGGAACAGGGCTATACAGCTCCCTCAACGCTGCAAATAACAATAGGCTAACGGAGGTATACTATGTTAATCATCGAAATGGAGAACGGCAAGAAGATAAAGCTTGAGCTTTATCCCGATATCGCACCGATAACCTGTGCGAACTTTGAAAAGCTCGTTAAAAGCGGATTTTATGACGGACTTACCTTCCACAGGGTAATTTCCGGCTTTATGATACAGGGCGGCTGCCCGAAGGGTACCGGTACAGGCGGTCCCGGCTGGAACATCAAGGGCGAATTCTCGTCCAACGGCGTCAAGAACGACCTCAAGCACACAAGAGGCGTTATTTCCATGGCACGTTCCAGTATGCCTGATTCTGCCGGCTCTCAGTTCTTCATCATGCACGAGGACGCTCCCTACCTCGACGGCAACTATGCCGCTTTCGGCAAGGTAGTAGAGGGCATCGAGGTCGTTGACGAGATAGCTGAGACTCAGACCGACTACAGCGACAAGCCTGTAAAGCCGCAGATCATGAAAAAGGTAACTATCGAATAATTCAGAACAGGTATTGAAAAATTTTACAGAAAGTGGTATACTGTATATGTACCTGCCGGCTGGGCAGGGGACATATCCAACATATTATGGAGGTTAAATATTATGGGAATGTTTGACAAGCTTATCGCAAATCTTAAAGCAAGCAAGAAAACTATAGTCTTCACTGAGGGCAGCGACAACAGGATCCTCTCAGCTACAGACAGACTCCTCAAGGAGGGTCTCATGGGCGTTGTGCTCTGCGGAAACCTCGACGAGGTAAAGGCTGCTGCTGCTGCTGGCGGCTTCAATATCGACGGTGCCGAGATCGTTGACCCTGCAACATATCCGGAAATGGAAGCTCTCGTTGCTCAGATGTTCGAGCTCCGCAAGGGCAAGATGACTGAGGAGGAGTGCCGTGCAGCACTCGCTAAGTCCAACTACTTCGGAACTATGCTCGTTAAGGCAGGAAAGGCTGACGCTCTCCTCGGAGGCGCTACATATTCCACAGCTGATACAGTACGTCCGGCTCTCCAGATAATCAAGACCAAGAAGGGCTCAAACCTCGTAAGCTCCTCGTTCATTCTTTTCAGAGAGAAGGACGGCGCTGAGGAGAAGATCGCTATGGGCGACTGCGCTATCAACCTCAGCTACTCCGACAGGCTCGACAAGGACGGCAACGTTGTTCTCAGCGCTGCAAGACAGCTCGCTGAGGTAGCTGTTGAGACCGCAAGAACAGCCGCTTTCTTCGGCATCGACCCCAAGGTTGCAGTTCTCAGTTTCTCCACATATGGCTCAGGCAAGGGCGGCACTGTCCAGCTCAGCCATGACGCTGTTGCAGAGGCTCGCGCACTTGATCCCGAGCTCGTTATCGACGGCGAATTCCAGTTCGACGCTGCTGTTTCGGCAGAGGTAGCAAAGACAAAGTGCCCTGATTCAAAGGTTGCCGGACAGGCTAACACCTTCATCTTCCCGCTTATCGAGGCTGGAAACATCGGCTACAAGATTGCTCAGAGACTTGGCGGCTTTGAGGCATACGGTCCTATCCTCCAGGGCCTTAATGCACCTATCAACGACCTTTCAAGAGGCTGCACAGCTGATGAGGTCTACAAAATGGCTATCATCACAGCTGGCATGGCTTGATGTGATAACAAATGCTAAGTCCCCGGTTTTCCGGGGACTTTGTATAATACAAAATGAGAAATCACTATGAAGAAGCTTTTGGCAGTTCTTACTGTCTGTACCATGTTTTTATGTGCGGCGGCTTCATGCGGGAGCGGCTCGTCCTACGGCGGTGATCCCGCGAAAGCCATACAGGAAAATGCCTCCGAGAGCAGCAGCATTATCGGCAGGTGGGAAGCCGATGATGAAACACTCAGAAATGCAAGTGAGGGCAAGGCTGTTTCTGTAAAAAAATGTATTTTAGAGTTTACCGAGGACGGAAAGTATATTGTTGATTCGGAAACTGACAGCTCCGATTTGCTCTGTATAAAAGATGACGGTATATATATTAAAGGACGCAAGGCTGATCAATATACATATAACGGAAAGACACTTACAGTAGGCGATCTGATCTTAGAACGTGTTGATACGGTTGAAGCAAGCTCTCTGTACGGCAGATACAAAAGAGCGGATAATTCTAATGATTACATCTATGATTTTGAAAGCTCCGGTGTTGGCCTGATTATCCGGCACAGGGTCGCTGAATATGAGTATCATGATGACAGAAAGATCATTACCTATAGGTATGAAGGCGGAGAAAATCAGTTTTTGACTGTTGAGATCGACGGTGATACATTGAAGGAGACCACTAACGGTATTACAGAGAATTACACCCGCATTTCATAAGACAGTGGAAGCCTCTCTTTTAAATAAAAATTTATATTCTCTATTGGAATGAATGTATGTGAAAATGTATGAAATATAAAAATTAAAGGCTATGCTTTTTAACATAGCCCTTAAGTTAAGTATAATTGATAAATGAAAAGAGACACCCGTAAATTTGGGGTGTCTCTCTTGTCTGTTGTCTGATTACAGATTTAGTGTCAGATCTGAGTTCCAGCCGTCATCATCGTCATAAACTGGTGCCCAATCATCACCGCCTGATGGAGGATTTGTTGGCTGCTGAACTACTGGAGGCTGTGTTGGAGTTTCAACTGGTGGTACATAAACCGGCTGTGTCTGCTGCTGTGGAGGCTCTACATACTGAGGTGTTCCGCCACCGCCGTTGTTATTGTTACCACTATTTCCGTTGTCCTGAGGTGCCTGTGTTGGAGCTTCTGTAGGTGCCTCTGTTGTTGTTGGGGCTGTCGTCTCGACTGATTCGGTTACGGTCGAAGTGGTTGTCGCTTTGCTTGTGGTTGCAGAAGTTGTGGCAGATGTAGTTTCAGCCGTTGTCGTGATGTCTGATGTAGTTACAGCAGTTGTGGTTGGTGTCTTTGCATCCGAGTTTTCAGATTCACTTCTATTAGCACATGAAACAGCACAAAATATAACTATACCCAATACACAGGCTAAGCCTGCAAAGGCTATTGCGATTTTCTTTGATTTCATAATAATTCCCCCTTTTAATGTATTATAGCAAAAAATCACTGTAAAGTCAATACCATTTGAACGAATAAGGGCGCCGGACAGCGCCCTTTTCTTATTTTTCCATTCGTTCGATACCGCCGAGGTAGAGCTTGGTGGAGATGAAGCATGAGACACAGTAAAGCGGTATCGCGCTGAGAAGTATCTTTCCGGCGGTGCTGCTGAGGTCGAGGTGACTGAGCTTGTCGAGGAATTTTTCAGTGAATTTCTCCTCGCTTCCGAGCCACGAAATATCGCCGAACATCAGGTATACCGCAGCTATGAGCACAAGCGCAACGAATATACCGGACTTGACGTATGCGCCGCTTTTGGT
Organism: Ruminococcus flavefaciens; assembly: GCA_902777125.1. Classification (GTDB taxonomy): domain Bacteria; phylum Bacillota; class Clostridia; order Oscillospirales; family Ruminococcaceae; genus Ruminococcus. Next base: position 27,284 of record CACYSQ010000004.1, on the reverse strand, counting down.
GCCGAATGCTATCGCGCACGGCAGTTCGACCGACACTATCAGGAGAGTGATACATGAAAGGATAAGGAGAATACCGGTTATGCTTCCGACTTCATCGTTTATCTGTTGAACTATAAAATTCTGTGACCAGCATATCCCGAAGTCGAATGCAATGGTAAGAGCTACGAAGATATACTTTGAAACTACCTGCTTAGCGATGCCGCCGGGCAGGGAAGTGATGAAATATCCCCATTTCTTGCGTTCATCGGTCTGAACGTAATTCATCGAAAATGCAGATAACATGAAGAACACTGAGGCGTAGAGGAGGTAGTATACAGCCTTCATGCCGATGAAGTCGATATCGTGACTGCCGGAGTCAGCAGCTCCGATGACGATATTGAAGAATAGCATCAATCCGCCTGCAAGACAAAGCCATTTCAGGTTTACGCGGAAGTCCTTGTAAATAAGTCCGAGCATCAGCTGCCCCTCCTTTCAAGAGAACGTACACTGCGGCGGTATGACAGATATATCAGCGATACGCAGACTATGATGAACAGCCACCAGAAGGCCTCGCAGACCCATTTGAGCTTATCTGCCATATCCTGCATGAATTCAGCCATAAGCGAATCCGGAACAGCTTCATCTTCATGGTCCGAAAACATATCATAGCCGCGCTTTTTGAAGTAGCTGTCCATGAGTGCGATAAATCCGAAAGCACCTCCGAAGTACAGGACAAGACATATTGATATCTGTATTGCAGTCGCTTTTTTCGGATTTCTGAAACGATAGGCGAGTGTGAGATTAAAGCAGGCAAAAACATAGAGTACAGCACCGATAATGACGATATACAGCAGATATTTCAGGTCAGTTCCCTTGCTGTAGACCGCACAGGCAATGAAGTAGTTGAGCCAGCTTATCACTGTTGCAGCGCCGAATGATATCAGGTAGCTTATGAACTCCGCACGGACGATCTCCTCCGGGGTGAGCGGAAGCGTCAGCGAAAACTGCCGGAACCGGCACTTCTCGTCGTTGTAGATCTGATGTGAGAATGAGGCGAGGTAAAGCACAGCCGGAAGTCCGAGAGCCATTACAAGAAAAATGCTGTTTGTGAGCATATCCTTTCCTTCCATATCAGCGATGTTGCCGTACAGTGCTGAGAGCCTAACAAGTATACACAGCAGCAGCAGGAGGGCGTATACGCTTATCACGATGATGCGGTATTTCAGTGACAGCCAGAACTCCTTGATGATAAGACCTTTCATTCAGCTCCACTCCTTCTTATCCCGGTTGACGTAATATATCATGATATCGTCAAGAGTTGCCGGGTCGATGACAGCGCCGGAGTATTTCTTCTCGCATAACTTCCTGTCGCTGAAAAGCAGCTCTGCACCGAAATCGGTGACACGCGCTGAGATGAAGTCCCCGCGGTCGATGCTGCTGTAGTCGTCCATTCCGCACTTCATTATGCAGTGGGAGGCGAGAATATCGTCCTTGTAGCCGGAAAGGAGTATCTTTCCCTTGTCGATAAAGGTAACGCTGTCCGCTATCTTTTCGAGGTCGGAGGTTATATGCGAGGACATGAGGATAGAGTTGTTCTCGTCCTGAAGATACTCCATGAAAATGTCGAGTATCTCGTTGCGGACAACGGGGTCAAGACCGGTCGTAGCCTCGTCCATGATGAGGAGCTTTGCGCCGTGGGAGAGGGCAGCCGCTATTTGCAGCTTCATCTTCATGCCCTTTGAGAACTTGCCGAACTTTTTCTTTGACGGAAGTGCAAAGCGTTCCAGATAGCCGAAAAAGGTCTCGCTGTCCCATGTGGTGAAGATGTGCTTCATGATCTTGTCGAGCATTTTTGCATTGAGCTGTTCGTGGAAGGGGAGCTCGTCAAAGACCGCAGCTATGTCCCGCTTGACAGCTTTTTCGTCTTTCCGGGCGTCCAGACCGAGCATTTTCATATCGCCGGAATCCGGCTTTATGATACCGAGAAGCGCGTTGATAGTTGTGGATTTTCCGGCGCCGTTCTGTCCTATGAAGCCCATGATGCTGCCTTTCGGGACGCTAAAGCTCACATTATCGAGAGTGAAGCCGTCGTAGTGCTTGGTCAGTCCATTTATCTCTATTGCATTTTCGTAATCTGCCATTGTAGATCCCTCCTGAAACTGAGTACAGCGTCAGTTATCGCTGAAAAAGATGTCGATAAGCTCGTGCAGTTCGGCTGCACTTATACCGCCAGTCTTAGCCTTTTCACACGCCTGAGATATGAGCTGTTCTGCCTGACGGAGGTATGCTTCACGGACAAACTCACGGTTCTGTCCCTTTACGAAGCTGCCTCTGCCCGTCTGCGAAACGATGAAGCCATCGCGTTCGAGCTCCTCGTAGGCGCGTTTTGTGGTAATGACGCTGACACGCAGTGATTGAGCAAGTGCCCGCATTGACGGAAGGGCGTCCCCCTCCGCAAGCTCGCCGCTCATGATCTGCGATTTTATCTGAGAAACTATCTGTTCGTAGATAGCCTCGCCGGACGAATTTGAAATAATAATATCCATAGTGATCACCATATTGTATATACTTGATATACACATTATACCAAGTATATACACACTTGTCAATACCTTTTCTGAAAAAACTTGATTTTTTTATCAGACGGCTGGCGGCTGCCGGATCTCAGGTATTTGAACTTTATTTATTGACTGGAAATCAGAAATGTGTTATAATTAATATATCAGAACAGGGGAGGACTTCTATGGGACTTGTATTTTTTTTACTTAAACAAAATGTGGCAGGAAAGGTGCTGGATAAAGCTGCCGAGAATATCTATGAGGGCTTGCTCGATAAAGATGCACCTCAGCATGAGCTCAACGCCGGTGATATAATAGGCATAAAAAGATACGGCGGTGTTTATGAGCATTATGCGGTATATATCGGGAAAAACAAGGTCATACACTTTGCTGCTGAGAGCGGCGATTTCGGCAATGCGACTATCCATGAAGCTCCGATCGAGGATTTTCTTGACGGGCAGAGCACCTTTTTTGTGCTTGATTTTTCCAAAGCCGGAAGGCGTCCGGAAAAGCATGATAAGGGTTATGCTCCATTGAAGGTTTTGAAGTACGGTCTAGGAGGCGCACTTATAAAAAAGGCTGCCGATAAGGCAGTGAGCAAGCTTCCGGACAAGGATATAGAGAAAATATATTCCCCGCGTGAAACCGTTGCCCGTGCGAAAAGCAAGATCGGAACGAGCGATTATAATCTTTTTGGCAATAACTGCGAGCATTTTGCGATATGGTGTAAAACCGGAGCGCATAAATCCTATCAGGTACAGAATGCGCTCAATAGGGTCGAGCCCTTGGCGCTAAGGGTCGTTAGGCGTGGAGCCGGAGCTATCAGGTAATGCCAGAATATGCTTTATCTGCTTGAAAAACCTCCCGTACTCTTTTGCGTACGGGAGGTATATTTTTCAGCTTTCCTATTGAAAAGGACGAGCCTGAGAGTGCTGCTTCAATATTTGTGATTGACATTTCCGGAAGAATAATGTATAATAAATGTTTAGTTTTTTTCAGCATTGGCAGGTCAGAATTAGTCTGCCTGAACGGCAGATAAAATATATTGCATTTGATTTAGGGAGGAAAACGTAAAATGAAATGATCGTACAAACAAGTCCTTAGCATTATTGCGGCAATCACACTTTTATCAGGCGGAATTCCGCAGAATTCACCGCTTCCGCTGCGTCCTGCACTTACTGTAAGCGCTGCGGATATCTCGTTAGACGACTTCAAATATGAATTAACGAGTGACGGAGAGGGGGTTATTATCACCCAATATACCGGTTCTGACACTGCTGTTGTCGTCCCTGACGAGATCAACGATATGCCGGTAACCGAGATCGGAAGCTGAGCATTCTTCGATAAAAATACATTATCAGCATCAATCTCCCGGATACCGTGACGAGCATCGGAAACAACGCGTTCAACCTTCTTATCAATCTTCAGGAGATCAATATGCCGGCAGAGCTCACCACAATTGGCAGCGGTGCGTTCTGTCAAACCGGTCTGACAGAAGTCAAACTGCCGGATAAAGTCACAAGTATCGGTTCATATGCCTTTGCAAGCTGTGCGTCACTGGAAACGACCTCGGTCTGAATTTCTATATGGACGGTATTTCGGCAAGTTCCGATGCGGCAAAGTACAGCGTTACTTTCTCTGGCAAATGCGATGAAAACGGCAAAACAGTACAGCTCACCAAGAAGAACGGAAAGTTCTGTGCGACAGCGAACGTTTCTGCCGACCACATGGACGAGCTTATCGTTGCCACACTCAAAAAAGACGGCAAGGTGATCGGTTCTTATTCCTATAAAGTGAAAGAGTATCTTGACAGTGTGAGTACATACGGCAATGATGAGCTTGCAGCTCTCGTCAATACCGTGAAAACATACGGTTCGGTTTCAAAAGCATATTTCAATACGCCGGATAGTATGCCTGCGGTCAGCGATTACTCGGAAAAGTATTCCACCGCTGAATTCGAGCCGAAGAAGGACAGCAGCGATATGATCTCGCTCGTGCTTGATTCAAAACTTGCAGCCCGTCTGTATGTTGACGGTCTGACAGCTACCGGTACTGCGGTCTGCGGTTCAGATACGCTGAAAGCCAAGAAGTCTGCCAGCGGTGAGTATTACTTCGAGGTCAAAGGCATTGACCCAACTGAGCTTGCAGATGATATCGTTATTAAGTATAACGAGAAGGAGTATGTCTTCAAGCCGCTGTCGTGGTGCTATCTTGTCAGCAAGAACAACGCAGGCGGAAGAAATCAGGTCATGGCAGATATGCTGTATGAGTATTACACCAATGCAGCTGCATATAAGAATACGCTTTAATAAGAAAAGGAGATCACGGATATGAAAGAGGTCTATACAGAACCTGAACTGACGATATTTGAATTTGATGCGGAAGATATTATCACGACAAGTGAACTGGACCGTCAGTCTTAAATAAACAGAAACAGGCAGCTTCGGTTGCCTGTTTTTTCGTCACTGTAGAGTTTCAGATGTAAAAAAAGAATAAATAAGAAAGAATACAACAGCTTACTGACAGTATTATCCTTTATTATTTATTCTTACATATAAATAAAGCCCCGCTGATTTTTTAGCGGGGGTTATGTGGTCGAGGTGACAGGATTTGAACCTGCGGCCCCTACGTCCCGAACGTAGTACTCTACCAAACTGAGCCACACCTCGATAACAGAAATTATTATACTACAAAAATGCGGCAAAGTCAAGGGGTAAAGATGAAAAATAAATAAATTTTATATTTTAACCTTATAAATCTCCGCTTTGCTATAAAAATGTTTGTTTATTTCTTGACAAACTTGCTCGAATGTAGTACAATTAAGATGTATTCTTATGTTGAAAGGAATGATCTCTAAATGGGTTCAACTTTAACCGAAAAGATCCTGAGAGCACATCTCGTTGATGGCGAGTATGTCAAGGGACAGGAGATCGGTATCCGTATCGATCAGACCCTCACTCAGGACGCTACTGGTACTATGGCTTATCTCGAATTTGAGGCTATCGGCGTTCCGCGCGTAAAAACAGAGCGCTCTGTTGCCTACATCGACCATAATACCCTCCAGAACGGCTTTGAGAACGCCGACGACCACCGCTTCATCGGCTCTGTTGCCAAGAAGCACGGCATTTATTTTTCACGTCCCGGCAATGGTATCTGCCACCAGGTTCACCTTGAAAGATTCGGTATCCCCGGAAAGACCCTAATCGGTTCGGACAGCCATACTCCCACAGGCGGCGGTATCGGTATGATCGCTATCGGTGCAGGCGGACTTGACGTTGCTGTTGCTATGGGCGGCGGCGCTTACTACATAACCTGCCCGAAGGTCGTAAAGGTTGAGCTTACCGGAAAGCTTCGTCCGTGGGTAGCTGCAAAGGACGTTATCCTTGAAGTTCTCCGCAGACTTTCCGTAAAGGGCGGCGTTGGCAAGGTCATCGAGTATGTCGGCGAGGGCGTTAAGACGCTTTCAGTTCCCGAGAGAGCTACCATTACAAATATGGGCGCTGAGCTTGGCGCTACAACTTCGATTTTCCCGTCCGACGAGATCACAAAGCAGTTCCTCAAGGCACAGCAGCGTGAGGAGGTATGGACACCTCTTGCAGCTGATCCTGATGCTGTTTACGACGAGGAGCTCACCATAAATCTCAGCGAGCTCGTTCCGCTTGCAGCCTGTCCTCACTCTCCCGACAACGTTAAGAGTGTCGAGGAGATCGGCAGACTCAAGGTAGATCAGGTATGTATCGGCTCATGTACGAACTCATCGCTCCTTGATATGCTCAAGGTAGCTTATATCCTCAAGGGCAAGACCGTTGACCCGAGCGTTTCTCTTGCTATTGCTCCCGGTTCAAAGCAGGTACTCAATATGCTTGCTCAGAACGGTGCGCTTTCCGACCTCATCGAGGCTGGTGCAAGAATCCTTGAAAGCGCCTGCGGTCCCTGCATCGGTATGGGACAGTCACCTAACTCTAAGGGTATCTCTCTCCGTACCTTCAACAGAAACTTCGAGGGACGCTCCGGAACAAAGGACGGTCAGATATACCTCGTTTCTCCTGAAATGGCAGCAGTTTCTGCTCTCACAGGCTATCTAACCGATCCGCGTGAGCTTGGCGATATGCCTGAGTTCAAGCTTCCCGAGATATTCACAGTCAACGATAATATGATAGTTCCTCCGGCTTCCGAGGCTGAAATGGACAGCGTTGAGATACTCCGCGGACCCAACATAAAGCCTTATCCTGAGACAAGCCCTCTCATGGAGACTATCGACGCACCTGTTTCGCTGAAGGTCGGCGACAACATCACCACAGACCACATCATGCCTGCCGGTGCAAAGATCCTTCCTCTCCGTTCAAATATCCCGAAGATCTCGCAGCACTGCTTTGCAGTCTGTGATGAGAGCTTCCCCGAGAGAGCAAAGGCTCTCGGAAAGAGCATTATCGTGGGCGGTTCCAACTACGGACAGGGCTCGTCCCGTGAACACGCTGCACTTGCACCGCTTTACCTCGGCGTAAAGGCAGTTCTGGTGAAGTCGTTTGCCCGTATCCACAGAGCTAACCTCATAAACGCAGGTATCCTTCCCCTCACATTCGTCAACGAGGCTGACTACGACAGCATTTCACAGGGTGACGAGCTTGTTCTTGCTGATGTAAGAAAGGCTGTTGCTGAGGGCAGGTCTGAGCTCACAGTCCTCAACAAGACAAACGGAAAGTCTATACCTGTACTCTGCGAGCTTTCCGGACGTACAAAGGATATCATGCTCGCAGGCGGACTTCTCGACTACACAAGAGAGTCCATGAAGTAATATGTCTCTCATAATAAAAGGCAGCACAGCTTCGGCAAAGGGCGGACTCGGATTTCTCTTGTTCCTTGCGGTCCTGCTCCTTGCCGTGTGGGTGCTGAAAATATACAAATCCATGCAGTACGGCAAGCTCAGCACCGGTCAGAAGGTCTTTGACACGGTCGGGACGCTGCTCCTGCTCGGGCTTGTCATACTTCTCCTTATACCGCTTTTCAGATAAGGAGGCACTGAAATGTTTCAGATGCTCAGAAGGCATGGATTTCGTATAAAAAGCTGGAGCAGCAAAAAAGTTGAGACCATGAGTGTGATTTTTACTGTTATAGCACTGCTGGTGCTGACGGTCTGAATAAAAGGAGGTTATCCCAATGGCTAAAATTACTATGAAAACTCCGCTTGTCGAAATGGACGGCGATGAGATGACCCGAATCCTCTGGAAGTGGATTAAGGAAACTCTTCTTGAGCCCTATGTTGAGCTCAATACTGAATATTACGACCTCGGTCTTGCTCACCGTGAGGAGACCAAGGACCAGGTAACTCTCGATTCCGCTGAGGCTACAAAGAAGTACGGCGTAGCTGTAAAGTGCGCTACTATCACTCCTAATGCCGCAAGAATGCCTGAGTACAACCTTACACAGATGTGGAAGTCGCCTAACGGTACTATCCGTGCGGCTCTCGACGGAACTGTTTTCCGTACACCTATCATCGTTAAGGGCATCGAGCCCTATATCCCCACATGGACCAAGCCTATCACCATTGCCCGTCACGCTTACGGCGACGTTTACAAGAACACCGAGATGCGCGTGAACAAGGGCTGCAAGGCTGAGCTTGTCGTTACCGATGAGAACGGCAACGAGACGCGCGAGCTTATCCATGATTTCAAGAAGTGTGACGGTATCATTCAGGGACTTCACAACCTTGACGATTCTATCGCCGGCTTCGCAAGAGCCTGCCTCAACTACGGTCTCGACCTCAAGCAGGACGTTTGGTTCGCTTCAAAGGACACCATCTCCAAGAAGTACGACCACCGCTTCAAGGATATCTTCGCTGAGATATTCGAGAAGGAGTACAAGGAGAAGTACGAGGCTGCCGGGATAGAGTATTTCTACACCCTCATCGACGACGCTGTAGCGCGTGTTATCCGTTCAAACGGCGGATACATCTGGGCTTGCAAGAACTATGACGGCGATGTTATGTCCGATATGGTATCAACTGCTTACGGTAGCCTTGCTATGATGACCTCCGTGCTTGTTTCTCCGGACGGCATCTATGAGTACGAGGCTGCTCACGGAACAGTTCAGCGCCACTACTACAAGTACCTCAAGGGCGAGGAGACCTCCACAAACTCCGTTGCAACTATCTTCGCATGGAGCGGTGCCCTCCGCAAGAGGGGAGAGCTCGACGGTACACCTGAGCTCTGTGCTTTCGCTGACAAGCTCGAAAAGGCTACTATCCAGACTATCGAGGACGGCGTTATGACCGGCGACCTTTACCTCATATCCAAGCTTGAGAATAAGAAAAAGGTCGATTCCAAGACCTTCCTTGACGAGATAAAGCTCAGGCTCGACAAGCTGATGTGATCTCTCACGGAAAGAGGGATAATAATGTCAAAAAACACTATCTCAAATTCTGTCATAAGGAGACTGCCGCGGTATTACCGCTTTCTCGGCGAGCTTGAGACAAACGGCTATGTCCGCATTTCCTCGCGTGAACTCTCGGAGAAAATGGGGCTGACCGCTTCACAGATAAGGCAGGATTTCAACTGCTTCGGCGAATTCGGACAGCAGGGCTACGGCTACAATGTCAGTGACCTCAGAGAGGAGATAGGCAAGATCCTCGGTCTCAGCAGACAGACTCCGATGATACTGATAGGTGCCGGAAACCTCGGAAAAGCGATCGCTACGCATCTTGACTTCAACAGCAAGGGCTTTTCGCTTATCGGTGCATTCGACGTAAATCCTGAGATAATAGGGAAGAGCATAGCAGGCATCACTGTTATGGACACCTCCGGGCTTGCCGAGTTCTGCGCGGAGAAAAAGCCGGTCGCGGCGATACTCTGCGTTCCTACGAGCGCTGCTTCGGGTACTGCCGAAATGCTTATAAGCTACGGCGTGAAGGCCTTCTGGAACTTCACGCACTACGATCTTCGCATCGGACACAAGGACATCATAGTTGAGAACGTTCACCTCGGGGACAGCCTTACGACGCTGTCCTACGGGCTGAATACGATGTACGAAAACAAATGACAGGATAGTGCTGTAAGTACCACCGCGGAGGAAAATCCGCGGTGATATTCAGCTTATCGTATGTGAAAAAAATAACGATGTTTTCACAGCTTTATGTGAAAGCAGGAATAATGCTATTCCGAATTTATATGTGCTTGCAATGAGTGCTGTACGCCGCCAGCTTTGATATTGGCAAAAGCAGGGCAAGAAGTTCTGTGAACTTAGGCTAACATCACGCGATCTGCCATTCTGGCTGCACATAATAAATATCTTTTCATGCAGTCAAAAATATAATTATGGATATATCGTCGCGAATACCGCTGGAGACGAGCTGTGACAAGGTCAACTGCATTGTTAAGAATATATCAATATGTGAATAGCAATATTCTTATTGTGAATTTGAATTTCACGGCGCTTGCTGATATACTTATATTATAAGTATAAAGGGGCTCTGTGCCCAAAATTTTTACTGGAGTGGATACTATGGATTACCGTATTGAACACGATTCTATGGGCGAGGTCAAAGTGCCTGCCGATAAGTACTGGGCTGCCCAGACTGAGCGCAGCCATGAGAATTTCCTCATTGGCGTAGGCATCGAGACTATGCCGCGAGAGATAACCCACGCCTTCGGTATCCTTAAAAAGGCTGCCGCTATCGCCAATAACGAGCTCAAACCCGAAAAAATGACTGACAGGAAGCTTGACGCTATTTCACAGGCTTGCGATGAGGTCATCAGCGGTGCTCTCAATGAGCATTTCCCGCTTGTCGTTTGGCAGACCGGAAGCGGTACACAGTCGAATATGAACGCTAACGAGGTCATCGCCAACCGCGGAAACGAGATCGCTGGCGAGAAGCTCCTCCACCCGAACGATGATATAAATATGAGCCAGTCCTCGAACGATACCTTCCCGACTGCAATGCACATTGCCGCGGTTCTTGCCGTTGAGGACAAGGTTATCCCCGCTATAGACACGCTCGTTGATACCTTCAGACGTCTCGAAGCTGAGAACGAGGGTATCGTCAAGAGCGGAAGAACTCATTTGCAGGACGCAACTCCTATCAAGTTCTCTCAGGAGATAAGCGGCTGGAAAGCCTCCCTCGAAAAGGACAGAAAAATGCTCGTCAGCTCATGCGAGGAGCTCAAGGAGCTTGCTCTCGGCGGTACAGCAGTCGGAACAGGTCTCAATGCGCCTGCCGGATTTGCTGAGAAGTCAGCCGAAGCTATCAGCAACCTCACAGGAAAGAGGTTCGTTACAGCTCCCAACAAGTTCCACTCCCTCACTTCAAAGGACGAGATAGTTTTCGCACACGGCGCCCTCAAAGCTCTTGCCGCTGATATGATGAAGATCGCTAACGACGTAAGATGGCTCGCTTCCGGACCGAGAGACGGTCTCGGCGAGATATTCATTCCTGAGAACGAACCGGGTTCGTCTATCATGCCTGGCAAGGTAAATCCCACCCAGTGTGAGCAGGTAACTATGGTCGCTGTTCAGGTCATGGGCAATGACGTTGCTGTCGGAATGGCTGCCTCACAGGGCAACTTCGAGCTGAACGTGTTCATGCCTGTGTGCGCTTACAACTTCCTCCAGTCCGCAAGACTGCTTGCCGAGTCAATTCTCAGCTTCAACAAGAACTGTGCAGTCGGCATCAAGGCTAACAGGGAGAAGATGCACCACAATCTCCACAATTCGCTCATGCTCGTTACCGCTCTCAATCCGTACATCGGATATGAGAACGCTGCAAAGACCGCTAAGAAGGCTTTCAAGGACAATATTTCCCTCAAGGAAGCCTGCGTAGAGCTCGGCTTCCTCACTGCCGAGAAGTTCGACGAGGTATTCCACCCCGAGCAGATGTGCTGAAATGAAAGGAAAGTGCTATGGAAACATTTACATATTATCCCGGCTGTACGCTCCGCACAAAGGCTAAGGACCTCGATACATATGCAAGAGTATCGGCTGAGGCTCTGGGGATAGCTCTTGAGGAGCCTGCCGACTGGCAGTGCTGCGGCGGTGCCTACACTACCGCTAAGGACGAGATAGCTACGAAGCTTTCTGCCGTAAGGACGCTCAACGCTGCAAAGGAGCTCGGCAGACCTCTCGTTACCGTCTGTTCCGCCTGCCACAACGTCATAAAGCAGACTAATTACGATATTTCCCGCGATGAGGACATGGCTGCGAAGGTGAACAATTACCTCCGGCTTCCCGAGGCTTATACCGGTGAGACCACAGTTTACCATTACCTTGAACTCCTCCGCGATGTTATAGGCTTTGACAAGCTCAGCGAAAAGGTAGTGAACCCGTTCAAGGGCAAGAAAATCGCCGCTTACTACGGCTGCCTGCTGCTACGTCCCTCAAAGGCTCTCGCTATGGACGATCCCGAAAATCCCACCATTATGGAGGATTTCATCAGGGCTATCGGCGGAATTCCCGTCATCTACGCTCAGCGCAATGAGTGCTGCGGCGGCTACATCACTATGGAGGACAAGGCTCAGGCTCAGAAGAGGAGCAGTGCGGTCATGGAGTCCGCAGCCGATCAGGGTGCCGACATGGTGATAACTGCCTGTCCGTTGTGCCTTTACAACCTGAAGAAAAATTCCGGCTCAGAGCTGCCGGTCTTCTATTTCACCGAGATGCTCGCTGAAGCTCTCGGCTTAAAGGAGGCAAGCAATGAATAAGAATATCAAGGAACAGGTCCTCCGTTCGAGCGGAGTGAACGTCCTCAAATGTATGCGCTGCGGCAAATGCTCAGCGACCTGTCCTTCCTACGATGAAATGGAATACCACCCGCACCAGTTCGTCTACATGGTGGAAAAGGGCGATATCGAAAAGCTGATGAAGTCGGAGTCGCTTTACAAGTGCCTGACCTGCTTTGCCTGCGTTGACAGGTGTCCGAGAAACGTCGAGCCTGCAAAGGTAGTCGAGGCTGTACGTCTTGCGGCAGTTCGTCAGCAGGGCGGGAACCGTCTTACCCCCGACATGATACCTGATATGCTCGATGACGATCTGCCGCAGCAGGCTATCGTTACGGCTCTCAGGAAGTACGCTAAGTAAGGAGGAGCGCAAGAATGCAGAGAATAGGTGTGTTTGTCTGTCACTGCGGTACGAATATCGCTGCGACCGTCGATGTAAAGGCTGTTGCAGAGGCACTCGGCCATGAGCCGGGCGTTGTTATCTCGCAGGACTACCAGTATATGTGCTCCGAATCCGGACAGAACCTCGTCAAGAACGCCATAAAGGAGCATAAGCTCACAGGTATCGTTATCTGCTCGTGCTCACCGCGTATGCACGAGAATACATTCAGAAAAGCTGCCGCTGCCGCCGGACTTAATCCTTATCTCGTTGAGATAGCCAATATCCGCGAGCAGTGCTCATGGATACATAAGGATATCGCTACAGCTACCGAAAAGGCTGTTATCCTCGGCAGAGCCGCTGTTGCAAAGGTACACCTCAATGCACCGCTCACAGCCGGTGAGAGCCCTGTGGTAAAGAGAGCCCTCGTTATCGGCGGAGGCATTGCCGGTATACAGACTGCCCTCGATATCGCTGAGGCAGGCTTCGATGTTGACATCGTTGAGAAGAAGCCCACTATCGGCGGCAAAATGGCTCAGATAGACAAGACCTTCCCGACGCTCGACTGTGCCGCCTGTATCCTCACTCCTAAAATGGTCGAGGCTTCGCAGAACGAGCATATCACGATACACTCTTTCAGTGAGGTCACAGAGGTCAAGGGCTTCGTCGGAAACTTCACAGTCAAGATAAAGAAGAAGGCTCGTTTTGTTGACGAGACTAAGTGTACCGGCTGCGGACTCTGCACAGAGAAATGTCCGATGAAGAAGGTACCCAACGAGTTCAACATGGGTCTTGACAACAGGAGCGCTGTTTATATCCCGTTCGCACAGGCGGTTCCGAAGGTCGCAACTATCGACCCGAACTACTGCATGATGCTGAAAAGCGGCAAGTGCGGCGTCTGCTCAAAGGTCTGCTCAGTCGGCGCTATCGACTACAAGCAGCAGGACAGGTTCATTGAGCAGCAGTACGGTGCTATCGTCGTGGCGACAGGTTTTGACCCGATAAAGCTTGACCAGTACGATGAATTTGCCTATAATCAGTGTCCGGACGTTGTTACGTCCCTCGAGCTCGAGAGACTTATGAACGCTGCCGGTCCTAACGGCGGAACGCTTCTCCGTCCCTCGGACAAGTCTCACCCTCACACTATCGTTTTCGTACAGTGCGTAGGTTCAAGATGCGATGACAGCAAGGGCAAGCCCTACTGCTCGAAGATATGCTGTATGTACACAGCTAAACACGCGATGCTCATACGCGAGAAATATCCCGATACCGAGGTCTACGTCTTCTACATCGACGTCCGTACTCCCGGCAAGAACTTTGACGAATTCTACCGCCGTGCAGTTGAACAGTACAATGTTCACTACATCAAGGGCATGGTCGGCAAGGTAACGCCCAAGTCCGACGGCAAGATAGACGTTCAGGCTTCCGACCTCCTCGCAAACGAGCAGCTCCACATAAATGCGGACATGGTCGTTCTTGCTGCCGCTATCGAGCCGGACAAGACTGCCCGCCCGCTTGCGACGATGCTCACCACTCAGATGGACACCAACGACTTCTTCACAGAGGCTCACCCGAAGCTCCGTCCCGTTGAGAGCGCTACCGCCGGAATATTCCTCTCCGGTGCCTGTCAGGGACCCAAGGATATCCCGGAGACCGTAGCACAGGCTTCTGCCGCTGCTGCAAAGGCTATCGGGCTCCTCTGCAAGAACAGCATCACCTGCAATCCCTGCGTTGCTCATTCGGACGAGCTCATGTGCAACGGCTGCTCGTCCTGCGAAAAGGTTTGTCCCTACGGAGCTATCACTTACATCGACAAGGAATTCAGAATGCCCGACCGCACCACAAAGGTTCGCCGTGTAGCAAGCGTAAATCCTGCTGTATGTCAGGGCTGCGGCGCCTGCACGGTAGCCTGCCCGTCCGGTGCAATGGATCTCAACGGATTCTCTAACAGGCAGATCATGGCGGAGGTAGACGCGATATGCAAGTAAACGATAACAAAGATTTTCAGCCGCTCATAGTTGCGTTCTGCTGCAACTGGTGTTCGTATGCGGGAGCTGACCTCTCAGGTACGAACAGACTGAATTATCCGACCAATGTCAAGATAATAAGAGTGCCCTGCTCATGCAGAGTAAACCCCATGTTCATTCTCCGCGCTTTCCAGAGAGGCGCTGACGGAGTTATCCTCTGCGGCTGCCACCCCGGAGACTGCCACTATACCTCCGGCAACTACTTCACGAGAAGAAGAATGACCCTGCTGTTCAGTATGCTTGATTTCCTCGGCATCGAGAGGGACAGGACAAGGGTAGAATGGGTATCTGCCGCTGAGGGTGCAAAGTTTGCCGCAACGATGAACGAGTTCACCGAGGCTGTAAGAAAGCTCGGTCCTAACCGCAGATTGGAGGATCTCAGATGCAGAAAGCAATGATCGAAAGAGCGAAGCAGCTCCTCGCCGACGGCACCGTCAAGCGCGTTATCGGCTGGAAAAGGGGAGAATTCGCCTATGATATAACTCCGGCTGTATTTGAGACTGCCGATGAGCTTGACAGGGACTTCGTGTTCGATGATTTCACAGCTGCGAACGTTTCAAAGTATCTCGTCAAGGAGAGCCGTAAGGAGGGCAAGGTGCTTGCGTTCCTGAAGCCCTGCGACACCTACAGCCTCAACCAGCTCACAAAGGAGCACCGCGTTGACCGTGACAATATCTACGTTATTGGCGTTCCCGGAGGTCCCAAGCTCGATATCGAGAAGATAAAGGCTAAGGGCATCACCGGTATCACCAACGTGAGGAACGAGAACTACACCATAAAGGTCGAGACCATTTACGGCACCGAGGAGCTGCCCTTCTATGAGGCTATCATGGACAAGTGCGCCTCCTGCAAGAGCAAGAAGCACGTTACCTATGACGAGCTCATGGGTGAGGAGGGCGATGTTCTCGATTCTAACCGTTTCGATATGGTCGAAAAGCTCGAGAATATGACCTCTCAGGAACGCTATGACTTCTGGAGAAGCGAGCTTTCCAAGTGCATCAGGTGCAATGCCTGCCGCAATGTCTGTCCTGCCTGCACCTGTGAGAACTGCGTATTTGACAACCCGAAGTCCGGTATCGACAACAAGGCTCCTGCCGACAGCTTCGAGGAGAATATGTTCCATATTATCCGCGCATTCCACGTTGCCGGAAGATGTACCGACTGCGGCGAGTGCTCAAGGGTATGCCCCCAGCACATTCCGCTCCACCTTCTCAACAGGAAGTTCATCAAGGACATCAACTCTCTCTACGGCGAATATCAGGCGGGTGCCGATACCACCTCAAAGGCACCGCTCAATGAATATACTACAGACGACTGCGAGGCAAGCATCGTTCACGAAAGGGGAGTGGAGTAATGCTGAGAATATCTGCTGATAAGTTAGACAGTCTGTTTGAGGCGATAGCTGCAAAGCAGGCGCTCTATATCCCTGCTGACCGCGAGGACGGCGAGGCTGAGTACAAAAAGTATGTGTCCGGCATGAAGCTCACGAGCCGTCTGAATACCCTCCGCAGCGCCAAGGACTTCTTCTTCCCCCAGACTGAGGACATCGTTGAGTTCAGAATGGACGGCAAGAAGATAGAGGTAAACGATATCCGCAAAGAGTGCGAGGACTTCGTGATATTCGGCGTCCGTGCCTGCGATGCGAGGAGTTTCACCATACTCGATAAGGTATACCTTGTTGACCCTGTTGACAGCTTCTACAAGAACCGCCGCGACCACGGAACGGTTGTTACTATGGCTTGCAGCCGCCCTGCCGAGACCTGCTTCTGCCAGACATTCGGCATCGACCCGACTGCTCCCGAGGGTGACTGCGCCTGCTGGAAAGCCGGTAACTATTACTATTTCAAGGCTAATACCGAAAAGGGACAGGTTTTCATTGACAGCATAGCTGGCCTCCTCGAAGAAGGCGATACCGCTGAGCTCGACAGTACCGTCGCAAGGACAAGGGAAATAATGAAGAAGCTCCCGCTTGCAAACCTCTCCACCGAGAATTTCGGCGGTGACAAGCTCAACGAATACTTCAACTCCGACAAGTGGGCTGAGCTCTCAGAGAGCTGTCTCGGCTGCGGTACCTGTACCTTTGTATGTCCCACCTGCCAGTGCTACGACATCAAGGACTTCAATACCGGAAACGGCATAAAGCGCTACCGCTGCTGGGATTCGTGTATGTATTCCGATTTCACCAAAATGGCTCACGGCAATCCGAGACTTACTCAGCTCGAACGTTTCCGTCAGCGCTTCATGCACAAGCTTGTGTACTTCCCGGCAAACAATAACGGCGAATTCGGCTGTGTCGGCTGCGGCAGATGCCTGTCGAAGTGTCCGATATCCATGAATATAGTCAAGGTAATGAAAGCATTGGAGGACAAGTGATGAATAACGATACATTGATACCATACGTCGGCGTTGTCACAGATATCCGCATTGATACCCCCGATGTAAAGACCTTCCGCGTTGAAGCTCCCGAGGGCGGAAAGCTCTTCGAGCATATGCCCGGACAGTGCGCGATGCTCTCGATACCCGGCGTCGGCGAGGCGATGTTCTCGATAACCTCCTCGCCCACGAACAAGGAATTCATGGAATTCAGCATAAAAAAGTGCGGCTGTCTCACCGAATGGCTCCACGCTATGGAGGTAGGACAGATGATAACCGTGAGAGGTCCCTACGGCAACGCTTTCCCCGTGGAAACTGAGCTGAAGGGCAAGGACCTTCTCTTTATTGCCGGCGGTATCGGTCTTGCACCTCTCCGTTCTGTCATCAACTACGTCCGTGACAAGCGTGAGAACTACGGCGATATACAGATCATTTACGGCTCCCGTTCAAAGGACGACCTCGTTGACTATCAGGAGATACTCAATGAGTGGATGACTGATGACGGCGTTGAGGTCGATCTCACTATCGACAACGCTCAGGAGGGCTGGGACGGCCATGTGGGCTTCGTTCCCAACTATGTCAAGGAGCTCGATCCTTCCATAAACAAGACAGTTCTTATCTGCGGACCTCCGATAATGATAAAGTTCACCCTTGCCGGTCTCAAGGAGCTCGGCTTCAAGGAGACACAGGTCTACACCACTATGGAGCTTCGCATGAAGTGCGGCGTGGGCAAGTGCGGAAGATGCAATATCGGCAATAAGTACGTCTGCAAGGACGGTCCCGTATTCCGTTTCGATCAGCTCGGCGAGCTGCCGGACGAGTATTGATCTCAGGAGGTACAATAATGGATAATATGATAAATGTTTATCTGTTCGGCAAGAAGTATCAGGTGCCGTCAGGTCTTACGATAATGACAGCTATGGAATATGCCGGCTATGAGCTTGTAAGAGGCTGCGGCTGCCGAAACGGCTTCTGCGGTGCTTGTGCAACTATCTACAGGATAAAGGGCGAATCACAGCTCCACGGCTGCCTTGCCTGTCAGACAGAGGTCCAGGAGAATATGTACGTTGCAACGCTGCCGTTCTTCCCGCTCGAAAAAAGGACCTACAATATAGAGGAGATACGCCCCGATCAGCAGGTCATGATGCAGCTCTATCCCGAGATTTACGCCTGCATAGGCTGCAACGCCTGCACTAAGGCCTGCACTCAGGAGCTCAACGTTATGCAGTACATCGCCTATGCACAGCGCGGTGAGTACGACAAGTGCGCCGAGGAGAGCTTCGACTGCGTTATGTGCGGAGTATGCTCCTCACGATGTCCCGCAGGCATCTCGCACCCGCAGGTCGCTATGCTCGCAAGACGTCTCAACGGCAAGTACATCGAGCCTGAGTGCGGACATCTCAGCGATCGCGTCAAGGAGATCAACGAGGGCATCTTCGATGAGAAGATCGAGGAGCTCATGGTCAAGGCGGTAGACAATATCGACGAGATCAAGGCTATGTACAATAACCGCGAGATCGAGAAATAAGGGGGAGAGAGTATGTACAAGATCGAAAAGCTCAATGAGCTTGCAAAAGTAGTTGCTGAAAAGAGAGCTGCGAACGCTGCACTCGAACCCAGAAGAATGACCGCTGAGGAAAAGGATGCTCTCCTTGCTGAATTCCACCCGGATTACAAGCAGGACGAGTTCACAGTGCTTTCAGCCGGCGTGAACAAGGGCGACAAGGTGCCGACTCAGCTTGCGGCACTTCTACAGGGAAAAAGCCGTATCAGTGCAGCTGACGTTGACCTCAGCAAGCCCGACTATGAGACCGATGTGCTCATAATCGGAGGCGGCGGAGCAGGTGCTTCCGCAGCTATAGAGGCAGACGAAGCCGGTGCAAAGGCAATGATAGTTACAAAGCTCCGTATCGGTGATGCAAACACCATGATGGCGGAGGGCGGTATTCAGGCTGCCGATAAGCCCAATGATTCGCCTGCTATCCACTTTATTGACGCTTTCGGAGGCGGACATTTCGCTGCAAAGCCCGAGCTCGTAAGAAAGCTCGTTACAAAGGCTCCCGAGGCTATTCTCTGGCTCAACAAGCTCGGAGTAGAGTTTGATAAGGAAGCCGACGGTACTATGGTCACAACTCACGGCGGCGGTACCTCCCGCAAGCGTATGCACGCTGCAAAGGACTATTCCGGTGCTGAGATCATGCGTACTCTCCGTGACGAGGTGCTCAACAGGGGGATACCCGTTATCGACTTCACAGCCGCAGTTGAGCTTATCCTCGACAAAAACGGAAAGGCTGCCGGTGCTGTTCTCATGAATATGGAGACAAAGGAGCTGCTCGTTGCAAAGGCTAAGACGGTCATCATCGCAACAGGCGGTGCAGGCAGACTGCACTATCAGGGCTTCCCGACATCGAACCACTACGGTGCTACTGCTGACGGACTTATCCTCGGCTATAGAGTCGGTGCAAAGCTCCTCTACGCTGACACGCTCCAGTATCACCCGACAGGTACAGGCTATCCCGAGCAGATATTCGGTGCTCTCGTTACCGAGAAGGTGCGTTCTCTCGGCGCAAAGCTCGTCAATATCGACGGTGATGTATTCATGCACCCCCTCGAGACCAGAGACGTTACCGCTGCATCAATAATCCGCGAGTGTACAGCCCGCAACAAGGGCATCGAGACAGGCCTCGGAAAGTCCATATGGCTCGATACTCCTATGATCGAGTATATCCACGGTGAGGGTACTATCGAGAAGCGCATACCTGCTATGATGCGTATGTTCGGCAAGTACGGCATTGATATCCGCAAGGAGCCGATCCTCGTTTATCCTACCCTCCACTACCAGAACGGCGGACTTGACATCGCTGAGGACTGCTCTACCGGTGTTGAGAACCTTTACGCTGCAGGTGAGGTCGCAGGCGGTATCCACGGAAGGAACCGTCTCATGGGCAACTCCCTCCTCGACGTTATCGTTTTCGGCAGAAACGCAGGTATCTATGCTGCTGCCAAGGCTAAGGAGACTGCCGAGCCGACAGGTCTTAACCTCGACCACATCGAGAGCTTCCACAAGGAGCTTGAGGCTGCCGGTGCAGCAGGGGAGACACCTTCACCCATGCTTCTCCCTCACTATGCGAGAAAATCAAAGTAAAAACCAACGGGACGCTTTCTGCGTCCCGCTGTTACGTTAAATAAAAGAAAGATTGTGTGGTAAATATGGAATTATTTGACGGTATACTCTCTATAAAGGGAGTAACGTTCCTCATCATATCAGTTATGGCTATCGCGGCAGTAGGATATATCCTCGGCAGGATAAAGATCAAGGGCGTTTCCCTCGGAACTGCCGGAGTTTTCCTCATCGCCCTCGTCTACGGCGGCGTTTTCTACGACGACCTCAAAAGGGAAATGGGCGATGCGTTCGTGAAAAATTCCCTTTCTATAGTCGATACTCTCGGACTTGTACTTTTCGTATCGGCGGTAGGCTTCATTGCGGGTCCGAACTTTTTCAGCAACTTCAAGAAAAACTTCAAGTCCTTCGTTGCACTTGCGATAATCATTATTCTCAGCGGCGGACTTGCCTGTGCGGGCTGCATACTCGTCGGCAGGAACTTCACAAGTCTCGGAAACGACGAATTTACGGCTCTTATGTCAGGTATACTCTCCGGCTCGCTCACAAGCACCCCCGGACTTTCAGCTGCTAAGGAGGCTGCCGGAAAGGAGCTTGAGGACGCAGTATCGGTCGGCTCGGGTATAGCCTATATCTTCGGCGTTATCGGCGTTGTGCTCTTTGTACAGCTCGTTCCCAAGATGATTAAGGCGGACATGAATAAGGAACGCGAGCTGCTGAAATCCACAAACAAGGAGTCCGCAAAGAAAAACACTCAGGAGAAGCTCATATCTATAGACAGCTTCGGACTTATGCCGTTCGCACTTGCAGCCGTTATCGGTATCGTCATCGGCTCATTCAAGTTCGAGAACTTCTCGCTCTCGACCACAGGCGGCTGTCTGCTCGTATGCCTTATCTTCGGACATTTCGGTCACTGCGGAAAGATCAGTCTCATGCCGAAGGACACCACATTGAAGGTCCTCCGTGAGCTCGGACTTATGCTGTTCCTTATCGGTTCAGGCGTAAAGGGCGGCGCGAAGTTCGTTGAATACTTCAAGCCGATATACTTCGTATACGGTATGATAATGACTATCGTGCCCATGATAATCGGCTTCCTGTTTGCGAAATATGTGCTGAAGCTCAGCCTCCTCAACAACCTCGGCTCTATCACAGGCGGTATGACCTCCACACCGGCACTCGGTACGCTCATTTCCACAGCCGGAACAGAGGACGTTGCATCTGCCTACGCTGCAACTTATCCTGTCGCACTGATATCAGTAGTCCTCACGGAGCAATTCATAATAATGCTGCTATAACATTAAATCCCGGAAGATATCTTCCGGGATTTTTATGTTAGTTATTCAGTTGTTTTTTTACGCTTTATATAGAGTATCGAGGTTATAATCACTGTCAGAATGAGAATGTGCAGGACAGTATGGTAAATGTCAGGTATGTATCGTCCTTCTATTCTGAGCCAGTAAATTGAGCCGGAGAAGAATTTTTGCTTGCCTTCGAGAGTACCCATGAAGCCCTTGCCGAAAATGGTATACCATTCATGACAGAGGAACTGTATCGTGAACCATATCGAGGTCCATACAAGAACTGCCCATTTTCCGGCTTTTTCCCTGAATATGAACATGAGCATGGCAGCCAGATAGATGAGGAAGAACAGACCGTCGTCCTTGTAGGAGCGTGTGACCAGATAGCGGTCGCCGAAATAAACTCCGACCATATCAAGAAAGAACCAGAAAAGCAGGACGAGCTGTGTGATAATGCAATACTTTTTCTTCATTATGCTTTGACTGTTCAGCCGGCGATACCATAGGTCGCTCTGTATTCGAGCATCTTTTCGAGGTATTCCTTGCCGGGAACGATATCGTTCCTGATAGCCTCGATAATATCCTCCATAGTGACGATAGGGTATACGGTAACGCCGAAATCGCGCTTTACCTCCTGAACTGCCGAGAGCTCGCCGGTACCCTTTTCCATACGGTCAACGGTTATCACCATACCGGTAACGTCAACGTCAGCGGCACTCTTGAGCTTGGGCATGGACTCGCGGAGAGCCTTTCCGGAGGTCATAACATCGTCGATGATAACGACCTTTTCACCGTCTGTGAGAGTCTTTCCGACGAACATACCGCCCTCGCCGTGGTCCTTAGCCTCTTTGCGGTCGAAGCAGTAGGAAACGTCGATACCGAACTTGTTGCTGAGGGCTACAACGGCTGAAACTGCGAGCGGAATGCCCTTGTAAGCGGGACCGAATAGAGTTTCAACGGGGATATTGTTCTCATGTATGCACTCAGCGTAGTATTCGCCGAGCTTAGCGAGCTGTGCGCCTGTCTTATAGTTGCCGCAGTTGATGAAGTAGGGAGCCTTTCTGCCGCTTTTAAGCGTGAACTCGCCAAAAGTGAGAACTCCGCAGTCAACCATGAATTTAATGAAGCTTTCCTTGTAAGTCATAATAATACCTCCGAAAATTTATATTGCTTCAAACACAAGACCGCATTCCGGGCAGCGAGGATAGTCGATATCCATTTTTAAGCCGCATTCGGGACATATCTTGTAGGGGAGACGGTCGATGCTGTCGTCGAGGTCAGCCTTGTAGCGTCCGGCAAAGCCGACCGGCTTTGTGCGCGTGAATATGCCGACCATAGCTCCGCACTCGGCACAGTAGAAGCCGAGGGTACGGTTTATGGGCGTTTCGCAGATCTTCTCGCCGTTTTCGTACCATGCAGCGACCGGATAGGCACGGTATATACCGCTGTCTATGCTTCTCTGCTCCATTCTGAACTCGCCCTGAAGCATTCTGCTCCCGCACTGTCCGCAGATCATGCCGTTTCCTCCTTTGAAACGATATTGTAATGCTGTTAGCAGCGGCATTCATATCAAGCGTGATGAATGCCATGTATTCATTATACCATACATTAATATGAAAAGCAACACACACGGAAAAAATCTGCACAAAATTCCGAAAACCACTTGCAAAAGGAGGAAATTCCGGTTATAATAATACATAGGGTCCTGCCCTGAAAAATCGCTTATGAGGTTAATATGGATAAGAAACATACAATTCAGAGGATTTCAAACAAAAAGCGCGGAAAGCCGAAGGTAAGGTTCAATTTCATGATAATCGTGATAATCTGCCTGCTGGTTTTTGCGATATGCTTTGTTTTTTATATGATAAACGCCAATGTCAAGGGCAACGCTCTTGACGATGACGATGACGAAAATATCCCTCAGCCGGTGACTGCCTCTGACGTACAGGAGGGCACTGATGTTCAGCAGCAGACCGAGCCTGTTTCGGAGGCTCCTGCCGTAAATCAGGACATCGTTTATCCGCTGCCGCAGTCAGAGGCTAAGGGCAAGGATTATTTTGAAGACTGCTGCCTTATCACGGACGGTACGCTTCTGAATATGTCCAAGAACACTGATCTGAAGGACATAATCGGCAATTCACAGCTCGGTGCCGCAAACTGCAATACAATGACCGTTTCCTCATCATACGGCAATCTCAAGCCCTATGAGATAATCAAGGTCAAGAAGCCGAATAAGCTCTATATCATGCTCGGCTACGACATCGGCACTTCAACTCCCGAGGATATGATCTCGAATTATACTACGCTTGTCAGCAACATTCACAGCTTCCTGCCCAATACCGATATCTATATCATGCAGCTCCCGCCTGTTCCGGCGACTACTCCGGAATCCTCCGCGATGAACAACGATATCATCAACAGCTACAATACAAAGCTGCTCAATATGGCTAAGAGCCTCGGAGTGTACTGTATTGACACGAATACGGCTCTCCGCGGTGCGGACGGTGCGATATCTGGTGAATACTGGTCCGAGGACGACGGCTGGCTCACATCAAAGGCATACAAGGCTATCGCGGACTACATTCTCACCCATACAGCATAATGTTACGATACAAAAAGCACCACTATATATAGTGGTGCTTTCGTGCTTTTGTTTACCCTTTGTATAAACAACGAATACAAGCCAAATTCCGTTTTTTTAAATGATTTTTGAACATATGCGTCAACAGTCTCGGCAAAACCACTCTCAGATTTGGTAAAATGCACAATTGACTTTGCCGCGTTTTTGTTCTATACTTATATAGAAACATAGAAAGCGAGACACTATATATTGTGTTTGGAGGTTTTAATATAGAATGATAATCCATATCATCAAAAGAGACGGAAGAAAGGTCCCTTTCAATATAGAAAAGATCGCCAATGCTATCTTTAAGGCTGCTCAGGCGAAGGGAGGAACCGATTTCAACGCCGCAATGGACGTTGCCGTTGAGGTCTGCCGTCTCTATGAGGAGCAGAACCCCGGGGGAACTCCTACTGTTGAAGAAATTCAGGACCTCGTTGAAAAGACCCTCATCGAAAAGGGTCACGCCAAAACTGCTAAGGCTTATATCCTCTACCGCTATGAGCGCACACGCTCACGCGAGATGAAGACTAACCTTATGTGCGTCCTCAACGAGCTCACTTTCAGTCCCGCAAAGGACAGCGATATCAAGCGCGAGAATGCGAATATCGACGGCGATACCGCTATGGGCACGATGCTGAAGTACGGTTCGGTATCTGCCAAGGAATACTATGAGATGTACGTCCTCGAGCCGAGACACGCAAAGGCTCACCGTGAGGGCGATATCCATATCCACGACCTCGATTTCTATACGCTGACGACTACCTGCTGCCAGATAGACCTTACTAAGCTCTTCCACAACGGATTTTCGACCGGACATGGTTACCTCCGTGAGCCTAACGATATCTCCAGCTATTCTGCACTTGCCTGTATCGCAATACAGTCCAACCAGAATGACCAGCACGGCGGTCAGAGCATACCTACCTTTGACTATGCTATGGCAGAGGGCGTAAAGAAGACCTATGCAGCAAGATATATCCGCAACGTCGCAAGAGCACTCTCACTCATCGCAGGAGTTGAGAACGAGGACGAGGCTGCAAAGTCCATAAAGAACGAGATCTCTGAAAAGTACGGCCTTATCCCTGTACTTGCCAACGACAACGGCTATCAGGAAAAGGAGCTCGAGCTTCTCCTCAATTACACCGATAAGGAGACTGCCGAGAGGATTCAGGATTTCGCCAAGAAGAACGCCGAGAAGGAGGCTGACAGGGCTACATATCAGGCTATGGAGGCACTTATCCACAACCTGAACACCATGAACAGCCGTGCCGGCGCACAGACGCCTTTCAGCTCCATAAACTACGGTACAGATACCTCTCCCGAGGGCAGAATGGTCATCAAGAACGTTCTCCTCGCTCAGGAAGCCGGTCTCGGAAACGGTGAGACTCCGATCTTCCCGATACACATTTTCAAGATCAAGGACGGTATCAACTACAATCCTACCGACCCGAACTACGATCTGTTCAAGCTTGCCTGCCGCGTTTCGGCAAAGAGACTTTTCCCGAACTTCTCGTTCATCGACGCACCGTATAACCTCCAGTATTACAAGGAGGGCTGTCCCGATACAGAGATAGCTTATATGGGCTGCCGTACCCGTGTTATCGGTAACAAGCACGATCCCTCACGCGAGATAGTTACCGGCAGAGGCAACCTTAGCTTCACCTCGATAAATCTCCCGAGACTTGCGATAAAGTCCGACCATAACGTTGGTCTGTTCTTCGATAAGCTCGACGAGATGATGGATCTTGTCATAGATCAGCTCATGCATCGTTTCAAGATACAGTGCCAGAAGAGAGTGAGGAACTTCCCGTTCCTCATGGGACAGGGCATATGGATAGACTCCGACAAGCTCTCGACCGAC
Source organism: Ruminococcus flavefaciens (assembly GCA_902777125.1). GTDB lineage: Bacteria > Bacillota > Clostridia > Oscillospirales > Ruminococcaceae > Ruminococcus. The sequence continues at coordinate 1,364 of CACYSQ010000004.1, read as the reverse complement.
GATACTCTCGAGGAGGTACTCAAGCACGGTACACTTTCCGTCGGCTTCATTGGACTTGCTGAGGCTCTCAAGGCTCTCATCGGCGCCCACCACGGCGAGAGTGAGGAAGCCCGTGAGCTCGGTATCGAGATAATCACCGCTATGAGAAAGCGTCTCGATGAGGAGTCCAACAGGACCGGTCTCAACTTCTCCCTCCTTGCAACTCCGGCAGAGGGTCTTTCCGGACGCTTTGTCCGCATGGACGCCAAGAAGTACGGCATCATCGAGGGTGTTACAGACCGTGATTACTACACCAATTCATTCCATGTTCCGGTTTATTATCCTATCAGCGCATTCGAGAAGATCAAGATCGAGGCTCCCTACCATGAGCTCACGAACGCAGGTCACATCAGCTACATTGAGCTTGACGGCGACCCGCTCGAGAACCTTGCAGCCTTTGAGAAGATCGTCCGCTGCATGAAGGAGTCCGGCATAGGCTACGGCGCTATCAACCACCCGGTTGACCGTGACCCGATCTGCGGATACACCGGAATAATTGGTGAGACCTGTCCTTGCTGCGGACGCAAGGAGCATACAAATAATGTTGCTTTCGACAGGATCCGCCGTATCACAGGCTACCTTGTGGGAACTCTCGACCGCTTCAACAACGGCAAGCGTTCCGAGGAGCACGACAGAGTAAAACACAGTATTTAAGGTGATAGAATGGAACTCAGGATCGCCGGTACGGTCAACGATTCGATAGTTGACGGACCGGGAATAAGGTTTACGATCTTTACTCAGGGCTGTCCCCATAACTGCAAGGGCTGCCACAATCCACAGACCCATGACTTCAACGGCGGAACGGTCGTCGATACGGACGAGCTGCTTGCGAAGATAAGCGGAAATCCGCTGCTCGACGGTGTTACCTTCAGCGGTGGAGAGCCCTTCTGTCAGGCGGAGGCTCTAGCTTTCATCGGCAGACAGATAAAGGAGCTAGGTATGAACATCGTTACCTATACCGGGTATACCTTTGAGCAACTATGGAAAGGCAGGGCTGAGAACGGCTGGCAGAAGCTCCTTGAAGTGACCGATATACTCATTGACGGTCCGTTTATTCTTGAGCAGAAGAACTGGGAGATACACTTCCGCGGCAGTACGAACCAGCGGTGTCTGGACTGCCGTGCAAGCCTTGAACAGGGGAGACCCGTAGAGATCGAGCTGTAGTTCATAGCGAACGTCACATTGAAATGAATACACATACAAACGGGGAAGTCCTTCGCTCAGAAAGTAACCGCCCAATAACATACCACTCTATCCAATTAAGTCTAAATAGACTAAACTAGAAATAACTAAATAAGTCTAACTGGAGTTGATTGGAATGAATG
>CACYSQ010000003.1 GCA_902777125.1 Ruminococcus flavefaciens | reverse complement strand
CATTCATTCCAATCAACTCCAGTTAGACTTATTTAGTTATTTCTAGTTTAGTCTATTTAGACTTAATTGGATAGAGTGGTATGTTATTGGGCGGTTACTATCTAAAATAGTCGATGGAGTAAACCAGACTGAATTAGACACAGGGGGAATATGAAAATGAAGACAACGGCAGCTATTACCACAGTCAAGCGAGATATACAGCTGCAGGAATGGAGTGAGCAGATCAAAGCACAGCAGGAAAGCGGTATGACCGTAACAGCATTCTGCGCTCAGAATGGTATCAGTCCCAAGACATATTACTATCATCTTCGCAAAGTTCGGGAGCACTTTATGGAATCCGAACCTGCAATAGTACCTGTATCTGTCCCAAGACCAAACTCAGATATTCGTATTGAGAAGAATGGCTTGCAAATATCACTTCCGGCAGATATCTCAGCAGATACTTTACTTAAGTTAGTACATGAATTATGCTGAATGATCTGTCATTAGATAAGCAGGTATACATCGTCACAGGGTATACAGATCTGCGGCGTTCGATAGACGGACTTGCAATGATAGTAAAAGCACAGTTGCAACTTGATCCGTATAGCAAGGCGTTGTTTTTGTTCTGTGGCAGACGGTGTGACCGAATCAAAGGACTTCTATGGGAAGGTGACGGATTTCTGCTTTTGTATAAGCGACTTGATAACGGAAGATTCCAATGGCCGCGTAATGAAACAGAAGCTTTACTGCTCACGCCGCAGCAGACACGTTGGCTACTTGAAGGATTAAAAATAGAACAGCCTAAAGCTATCCGTGAAGGAAAACCAAGCGTGCTGTATTAAGAAAATTCTGCGATATTTCTTGATTTACTGGCAGTTTTATGGTATAATATATATATCATAAAACGAATGGAGGATCGCAGTATGTCTGAGCATGATATTCAAAAATTAGTAGCAGATCATGCTGTTCTCCAGAACGAAAATGCTGTTCTTAAAGAAGAACTTGCTCTTGCACAGGAGCAGCTTGCTTGGCTGAAAAAACAGGTTTTCGGACGCAAAACAGAAAAGACATCTGTTATCATTGGTGACGATACACAGCTCTCATTCTTCCCTGTAAACGATGATCAGAGAAACTCAGCTGATGATACTACTATCACTGTACCAGAGCATAAGCGAAAGAAAAAGCGTACTCATGATGACTGGATGAGTGAATTACCTGTTGAAGAGGTATTACATAAAGAAGACGATCCTAAATGTGATAAGTGCGGCTCTGATATGACGGAAATCGGTGAAGACAAATATGATGAACTGATATATACTCCTGCTAAGTTCCATATCCGCCGTCACATAGTGAAAGTATACAAGTGTACCAAGTGCGGTACTGCCCCCGAAATAAGTACCGAACCATGCAATATCAGACGTGCGGAACATCCTGAGCTTATGATACCTGGAAGCTATTGTTCTCCTGACCTCCTCGCACATATTATTTATGAGAAGTTCTGCAAGGCAGTACCGCTGCACAGGCAGGAGAAGGACTTTAAATCCAAAGGTATCCCATTGCTGAAGGCAACAATGTCGAACTGGGTATGCTATGCTGCTGAGAAGTGGTGTTCTCCCATAGTGCAGAATATGAAAGAAAAGCTGTTATCAGAAAAGATCATTCACGCTGATGAAACAGTATTTCAGGTGCTGCACGAAGAAGGCAGAAAGGCAACGACCGATTCAAGAATGTGGGTATACTGCAACGGAAAGATCAATGACCGCAGTAATATCATTTTTGATTATCATCCTACAAGGAAAAGCGAAAATGCAGTCAGATTCCTTGGAGAATTTGATGGGTTCCTTGTATGTGACGGTTATGCGGCATACAACGCACTCAAAAATGCGAGGAGATGCGGTTGCCTTACCCACGTCAGAAGATATTGGGTAAACGCACTGCCAAAGGAAAAGTCAGCATATGAAACATCGGCAGCAGCTAAAGGCGTAGAGTTCTGCAACAGGATCTATCATGAAGAAAAACTGCTGACCGAGCTTAATGCTGAGGAAAGATATGAGCAGCGTCTTGTAAAGATCAAGCCTTTACTTGATGCTTTCTTTGCGTGGGCAGAAACATTACAGGTTAGCGGTAAGAACAAACTCGTTGACGCGGTCAGATATACGCTAAATGAAAAGAAATATCTGTATACTTTTCTTGAAGACGGAGATGTTCCCATCGATAACAACAGAGCCGAAAACGCTATCAGACCTTTTACAATAGGTCGTAAGAACTGGCTCTTCAATAATACAGAACGTGGTGCAAAATGCAGCGCACTTTTATATTCGATAATTTCAACAGCACAGGCTAACGGTATGGACGTTGAAAAGTATCTGACCGACCTGTTTTCAAATCCAGCAGTCACGATTCTTCTACCATAGAATAATTGATAAAGTTTATCCTCGCCATCGGCGAGGATATTTTTGTATCTTATGGGACGCGCTTTATTTGACGCTTACTTCCGGAGTCAGGTAACGTAAGCGGACCGTTCGGAATAATGGGACTGCGGATCATGGCGGAAAGCACTGTCGAGGGAAAGAAGTTCCCGGCATAATAGCCTGTCAAAAGGGACAGTTTTTCATAAGCTGCACATTTTTATCCAAAACTATTGACTATTCTTCCGATTTAGGGTATTATATAAGTATGAGTGCATAGAAGATCTGGAGGACTTATGAGACCATTTGAACTTACCGCTCCACTGAAAGACTATATATGGGGCGGAACGAGATTGAGAGACGAATTTGGCAAGCAGAGCGGACTTCCGCGCATTGCCGAGAGCTGGGAGCTCAGCTGCCACAGGGACGGCAAAAGCGTAATTGCGTCCGGTGAATACAAGGGCATGACCCTTGCAGAGCTTATCGACAAGCACCCGGAAATATGCGGGAGGGCTTGCAGCAGCGCGGAGGACTTTCCTGTGCTGGTAAAGCTGATAGACGCAAAGAACGACCTTTCCGTACAGGTACACCCGGACGACGCCTACGCTAAACGCATCGAGAACAGCTTCGGCAAGACCGAGATGTGGTACATCGTTGACTGTGACGAGGGCGCAGAGCTTATCTACGGCTTCCGGAAAAGTATCAGCCGCGAGGAATTCCGCAGGGCTGTTGAGGACAACACCTTCCTTGAGTATGTCAACCGCGTACCGGTCAAAAAGGGCGATGTTTTCTTCATTCCGCCGGGAACTCTCCATGCTATCGGAAAGGGTATGCTCATCGCCGAGATACAGCAAAGCTCGAACGTCACCTACCGTGTTTACGACTACGGGAGAGTTGGTGCGGACGGCAAGCCGCGTGAGCTCCATATCGAAAAGGCTCTCGATGTAACGATACCGGACGTTCCGGCATACAAGGCGGAAAATCACCTGAAACACAACGGTATCACCGAAATGGAATGTCTCAGGAAATGCGGATATTTCTGCGTATACGAGCTCGAATGCTGCGGCAGCTATGAGCTCCGGGAGAACGCTGACTCATTCATGCACCTTCTCGTCATTGACGGCGAGGGGGACATCAGCTTTGAGGGCGGAAGCCTTCACATAAAAAAAGGTTCAAGCGTATTCGTTCCGGCAGGGGACGAGACGTTGGATATAAAAGGCAATTGCAGTATCATCATCACAATGAAAATTCAGGAGGAAAAAATATGAAATACTATGTAGGAATAGACCTCGGCGGAACAAACATCGTTGCAGGTGTAGTTGACGAGGCTTACAATATCATCGCAAAGGCAAGCACCAAGACCAATTGTCCGCGTCCCGAGAAGGAGATCGCTGAGGACATGGCTAAAATGGCTGTTGAGGCTGTTGCAAACGCGAACCTCACCTTTGACGATATCGAGTGGATAGGCATAGGCACTCCCGGCATCGCTAACAGCAAGACCGGTATCATCGAGTATTCCAACAATCTCGGCTTCAAGGACACTCCCATGGTGAAGTACATAACCGAATTCATCGGCAGGGACGACACTCCGGTCTACATTGAGAACGATGCTAATGCTGCTGCTTACGGCGAGTACGTTGCCGGTGCTGCAAAGGGCGCAAAGAACGCTGTCTGCATCACTCTCGGAACAGGCGTTGGCGGCGGTATCATCATCAACGGCAAGATCTACTCCGGCTCGAACTATGCCGGTGCCGAGATTGGTCACACCGTTATCGAGGTGGACGGCGCACAGTGCTCATGCGGCAGAAAGGGCTGCTTCGAGGCTTATTCCTCCGCAACAGGTCTTATCCGTATGTCCAAGGAGGCTATGGAGATGTTCCCTGACAGCATCATGAACAAGATGGCTGAGGAAAAGGGCAAGGTCACAGCCCGCACCTCCTTCGACGCTATGAGAGCCGGCGACAAGCCTGCAAAGGACGTCGTTGACAAGTACATCAAGTACCTCGCGGCAGGTATCACCAATACTATCAACATCTTCCAGCCGGACATTCTCTGTATCGGCGGCGGCGTCTGCAACGAGGGTGATCCTCTCCTCCTCCCCATGAAGGAGCTCGTTGCCAAGGAGGTCTACACAAGGAATTCTCCCAAGAACTGCGAGATCGTTATCGCCAAGCTCGGCAACGATGCCGGCATAATCGGCGCTGCATTCCTCGGAAGGGCAAACGCCTGAGCGATCATAAATCAGAAACTAGCGGCGGACGAAAGCGTCCGCCGTTCTGCTAGGCTATATGCACAAATGTGGAATTGAATTTTTGTGCATATAGCCAATTTTTATTTCCCGCTGCAACAAACATGGCATTTTCTGACACTTAGTTTATGAAACGTTTCAAAAAGGAGGGATCCAGATATGGACTTTTCAGAGGACGTAAGGCTCGCCCAGAAGGGCAGCACGGAAGCCTTTGCAAGGCTTTACGCCGAGGTCTATAAGGATATGTATCATATCGCACGTTACAGTCTGAGAAGCACGGAGGACGCTTCCGATGCGGTAAGCGACGCCGTTCTCGACGCATTCTGTTCTATAAAGAAGCTCCGCGACCCGAATTCCTTCCGGGGCTGGATAATGAAGATACTCTCAGCCAAGATAAAGCAGAAGCAGAAGGAATACTTTGCCGATACCGAGGAGCTCAGCGATGACTCGAAGATAAGCAGCTTCAGCTACGAGAACGCCGAACTGAAAGAGGCTCTCGAAAGACTCGACAGCGAGTCAAAGCTCATACTCTCGATGTCAGTGCTCGGAGGCTATTCCAGCGACGAGATCGCAGGAGTATGCCGCATAAAGGCTGGAACAGTCCGCTCGAAGCTCTCCCGTATCAAGGAGAGACTCAGGCTTGAATTAACATGAGGAGGGATCACTATGAACGATAAAGAGGTCAGAGAAATGCTTGAAAATGAAAAGGTGCCGGAAAAGCTCGAGCCCGAAAACATCAAAAAGATGCTCGACGAAAAAGCTCCGGCAGTCAAGAGAAAGAGAATAACTGCCGTTTCACGCTTTGCAGCGGTCGCGGCAGCGTGTGCGGTCGTAAGCGGTACGGCAGTACACTTTGCAGGCAAAGGAAATAACATAAACAAGAGCAGCAAGTCAGGGTTGACTTCCATGAACGAGCTCATCACAAACGTTACCGAGAACATCACTTCTCCTCTTACGCCTCCCGCACCTGCGGTGAACACAGAGGGCGCGTACATGGCCGGCGCAGAGAACTACGGTGAGATATACAGTCTCATTCAGAAGGCGAACGAGAACTATCAGAAGGAACGCAGCCGCAATAATTACGCTTACATGACTAAGGGCGGAGATCTGAGCTTCAACGGTGTGAAAACGGCCGAGGAGGAAGTCGATTACGCCGAAGAGCCCTCAAATGACGGCAGTCAGAATACCGGCGGCGATGACGCTTCGGGCGCTCAGGAGCACTCCGATACCTTCAATCAGGAGGAGGGCGTTCTCGAAGCCGACATCGTAAAGACCGACGGCAGGAACATCTACAAGCTCAATCCCGGCGGTACCTATTACTACAGCGACTTTGAGTACTGCGGTGATGACATCGACGAAACAACAAGGGTCAAGGGCTACAAGAAAATTCTCCCCTCGGTCAGCATCGTTGGCATCAACAGCGACGGCAGCTTCGGCGAGATATCGAAGATAGAGCTCACAGATGCTGTCTCAAAGCTCAGCCTTGACGCCGAGAACGCTAATATTTCTGCGCGTCAGATGTACCTCTATAACGACATGGTCATCGTTATCGGAACATACCACAAGTGGAACAGTATGGACAGCTATGCCGAATGGAAGACCTTCGCTGCGGCTTTTTCCACGGCTGATGGTCACAGGCTCATCGGCACTTATATACAGGACGGCAGATTTGATGATGTCCGCATTGCTCCGGACGGCTTCCTCTACCTCGTCAGCAACTACAGCTCGCAGAGCTTCTCCGAAATAGGAGAGATCAAGAATTACAACCGCTATATCCCCGGTGCAGGCTTGGCTGAGAGCTACGACCTCATCGCGCCTGATGATATCCTCATGCCGGAGGAATCCATTGCTCCCAGTGATGGGGCGTCCTATACCGTTATCGGAAGCCTCGACCTCAACAGCTCCGAAAGCATCACTCCTGTTGCAAGTAAGGCTCTCGCAGGCTATTCCGGCGAGCTCTACTGCTCGGCAAACAACCTCTACACCGCAGTTTACAACTTCTACGAAGATCTCCCGGAGGAGGTCGAGTACGGCTTCAAAATTCAGAAGACCACTGAGTCCGAGATCACCCGTATCGCTATCGGCGGCGGACAGATAGTCCCTGCCGCATCAGGAAAGGTCGCAGGCGCAGTCAACGATCAGTTCTCAATGAGCGAATACAACGGCTATTTCCGCATAGCTACTACCTGCAACGAGTACGAGCTCACCTACAAAAAGGGCGAATACTACGAATACTACCGCTATCTCGACAACGGCGACTACGAAAAGCTCGAAACTCCCGAGAGGAAGGAATACGGCTACTTTGACTGTGACGAGAGAAGTCAGGACAACCGCGTTTACGTTCTCGATATGGACCTTCAGACCGTCGGCAGTATCGGCGGCTTCGGTGAGGACGAGTCGGTACGCTCAGTAAACTTCAGCGGCGATATGGCTTACGTTGTCACCTACGAGCAGACCGATCCGCTGTTCGCTATCGACCTCAGCGATCCGACTTCACCTAAGATACTCGACGAATACAAGATGCTCGGCTACAGCAGCTATATGCAGCGCTGGTCGGAAGATCTCCTGCTCGGCTTCGGTCCCGATGCTGACAGTAATGGCAGAGTTATCGGCATTAAAATGGTGATGTTTGACAACTCCGATCCCAACGATCTCAAGGAGGTCGGAAAGGTCGCCCTCAACAGCACCGATTACGACTATATCTACAGCACTGCCACTAATGACAGAAAGGCTCTTCTCATTGAACCGGAAAAGAACATCATCGCCTTCCCGACGACCGAGAGCCGTGGTTATGTGGACTACAATATCGCTTCATACAAGTTCTATTCATATGCGGACGGCAAGTTCACTCACAAGGGCGATATCACCCTCCGCAACGGAGAAGGAAAACATATCAGCTTCCAGAGAGCACTGTATATAGGCGATCATATCTATGCTGTCGCCAGTGACGGAACGGTCATCGCAGCCGATACCGACACTATCAAAGTTACCGGAAAGGTCAAGATATGAAACTCCGGCGTAACCTCAAAGAAACGCGGAAATGCTTCACGGCTTTTCGCTTATAAGCAGTATCACTGATGCGATGAAAAGTGGAGCGGCAGAGAAGCCTGCAAACACGGTCAGCAGCAGAAGAACGGCTGATATGCCGACTTTTGCCGCCCCTGTACACCGGCATATCGTTTCCTCCTTCGGTGAACCCTCCGCGATAAGCGCTAATATCGCGCCGCCGTCAAGTCTTCGGTAGGGGAGCAGGTTATAAACTGCCGCCGCGAGATTGAGCACGGCAAATGTCCCGGAGGTAAGGACAAATGCAAGTACATTCACGGCAGGTCCCGCCAGCAGCACTGCAAGCTCATTGCGCTGCGGTTCGAGACAGCGTCCGGAGGTCTTCATGATGATGCCGAAGCCGGTGATATCGACCGCGACTATATGTATACCGCAGAATGACGCCGCGGCAATGTGTCCCGCTTCGTGAATGGCGCAGACGGTATAGAACATGAGGGTCAGGGAGCTGTCCCGGAGCATGAAGAGCAGTGCGTTGAACACGAAAAACGAGAAGCGGAGGTGTATCCGCGGACGCCGGCTGTGTGTCACAGCAGCTCCTCTATCAGCGTTATCGGGTTGCCGATAACTTCATGCTCTGACTGTGCAAGTCCGGCAAGCTTGCTGAAAACCGGGTCCGCAATCTCCGGGACGAGCAGGTGGGCAGCAAAAAAAGCTGCCGCTAAGAGCACGCACAGTGCCGCCTGCATTGCAGCAGCATCGTCGATGCGGCGCTTGTCATAGAGCCGGAGGAGCTCATCTTCCGCCGGAGCTTCCTCCGTTATCTCAGTTAGAATATCGTTTTCCACAGCATTCGCCTCCCATAGATACTATGCCGGGAAATGACGTTATATGCAAGAAAAAAGAGACTCCGCAGAGCCTCTTTTTTCTTTATCATTATATTTATTTGGGAAGGCTTAATCAAGGGAGTCCGCAAGACCGAGCTTGAACTGCTGTATCTTGAGAGCGTCCTTATTGGTGATGCCGGGCGTACCGTCAACATCTGCATTCGATTCACCGCCGGGAGTAAGCTTGTACTTGTCGGGGTTGGTGATGCACTGCATGATGAATACAGCGTCCGCCATATTGACCTGATCGTCACAGTTTGCATCGCCGGGAGTGCGGTCATTGGGGGGAGATGTTACGGTTGAAGTGGTAGTGGAGGTCGTGGTAGTAGTCGTAGTGGTAGTTGTTGTGGTGGTGGAAGTCGTGGTCTCGGGAGGCTGTGAAGCGCCTGCATAGGGATCAGGTGAAGCTGCCTGTGAAACTCCGCCGCTCATTTTGTAGCCTACAGAGCCGTAAGTACCGTTGGAGAGGGTCTCAGCGAAACCGCCGGGTGCGGGTGAACCGTCAGCATTGCGCCATGCCGTGTGGAAATCCGTTCCCATGGGAGCAACGCTGAGGGAGATGAAGTCCGAGTCAGCAGGCTTGATTACATCGCCTATTTTTGCACCGCTTGTGATAGAGGTCATGCTCTTTATGAAGTAGTAGTTTCCGTTGTTGTTGAAGTGAATGGAATTTGTCATCTGACCTACGAATTTGTCGCTTGCAAGATTGATACCGGGCGCATTGGTCCTGGATACCTTGCCGGTATTGTAGTATGACATAAGGTTTGTGAGGGTGGAAGAAGTGTCGTTCCTGTAAACAAAGTAGTTGCCCTTGCTCTTGCCGCCGATGCCGTTATTGTAGGCGGTGCAGTTCTTCATATCGCCGAATTTGGGGTTATTGTTATCGGTGAAGCCGCAGTTGAGGTTCTCGCAGGCAAGGCAGTTCTCGACGATGTGACGGGTGCCTACGCCGCCGCCGCCGAGCTTGAAGCCGTTTCCGTCGCAGTCTCCGTAGCCCTTGCCGTCCTCGGTGAAGCCGTTGCGGAACGCGATGCAGTTTTTGATAGTTACAACGCCGATAGGACCTGTTGCCTCCTTAGCGTAGAGGTCCCAGCCGTCGTCGGAATTGCAGTATGAGATGCAGCCGTCAAAAACGTTGCCGTTGCCGCAGGTGAGCTTTGCCGCGAAGCCGTCGGCGTTCTCCATTGTGGCGTCATCGCAGTTGTTTCTGGAGGTGCAGTTCTTGATGAGGTTATTGGACGGCCACTGGTCAACGGAGGTATATGAGCCGTTATAGCGTGATACCTGTAGACCCGTGTCCTGATTTCTGCTGAAGATCATCATCTCGATGATGTTGTTATCCCCTGAAAGGAGCATACCGTTATCGCCCGCATTGGCGATCTCGAAGCCGTAGAAGTGCCAGTAGCTTCCGTCGAGGACGAAGCCTCTTGCCGATGCATCGACCTTCTGTCCGGTGAAGTCGAAGGTCACCTTAGCGCCGGGATATGCGGCAAGGGTCTTGTACTTGCCTGCCGAGCCTGAATTTGCCTCCTCGATCATGATAGTGTCGGTGTACCTGTAGGTGCCCTCAAGGAGGTAGATATAACCGCCTGCGGGAACGGACTTTATAGCCGTCAGAACGTCGGTGGGCGAGCTCATGGACTTGCCGTCTCCGCCGCCGTTGGGTGAAGCGAAGATAACGTTTGCGCCGCTTATGGGAGTAACAGTTCCCTGAGAGGTCGTGGTGACCGTGGTAGTAGTGGTGGTCTGCTGAGAAACGGTAGTAGTCGTGGTGATATCGGTTACGACCGGCTGTGTCACGATAATGGGGGAGGAACCGTCCTCAGTGAAGCCGCTGCCGATGTGGGTGATGCTGTCCTTGTAGCTTACAAGCGCCGATTTGAGGGCAGTATTCACGGCGTAGCTCTCATCGTCAACGGAATTGTTGAACTGCCATTTGAAGTCGCCGCCGTCAACGCGTCCGGCGTTTGCGGTGACTATAGCCGGAACGTCAGAAGCGCTGTCCGGAGTGTAGCGATACATCACAGATGATGTATCGAAGTTGTTGTAGGAGGTACCGCCCTGCTTGGTCTTCACGGAGGAGGGAACAGCCTCGCTCCTTGAGGAAGCCTCATATGCGTCGAAGTCAGAGCTGTTCTGCTGATAGGTCACATAGCCCTTCTGACCGCTCATGATGTTGCCGTAGGACTTGATGATACCGCCGTCCTCGCCGGAGAAGATGCCGCCTGCACCCACATCAGAGCCCTGCATTGAGCTGAGCATGGGATATTTGCAGTTGCGGTAGTAGTTGTTCTCGACGAAGCAGGAGGCTCCGAGAGTAACGCCGACGCCGTACTTTGCATTGCCGTCGAAGTAGTTGTTGTAGCAGTGTACCGAGCAGGTGCGTATTCTCGGGTGACGGGAATCGGAATGATCGTACCAGTTGTGGTGGTAGGTGATATAGTTCTCGGTGGATTCCGACTTCATGCCCTGAAGATTGCACTTTCCGTTGTCGAAGAAGTGGTTGTAGGAGTGTGTGACATATGTGGAGGTCTTGGTATCGAGAGCACCGTCGCCCTTAGCCTGATCGGCGTCAGAGCCGGCGTCACCGTAGAAGAAATCGCAGTTATGTACCCATATATGGTCGTTTCCCTGCTGGAGACCGCAGTTGTCTCCCTCACTGCTGTTGCAGTTCATGAAGCCGAGGTTCCTGACCTCAACGTTGGAGCTGTTCTTCATGACAAGACCGAAGCCGTTGAGCGTAGCATCGCTGCCGATACCCTCGATAGTCAGACCGCAGGTCGCTGCGTCAACATAGAGGTCGCCCTTGTTAAGGGTGGCAGGGTCTGTGATATTGCCAATAATTCTTATGCAGACAGGTCCGCACTTGGAATTGCTCTTGAGGTTAGTGATGATATTCTGAATGCCGGTGAGCGAGGTAACATTGCCCTTTTTATCGGGCATGGAAACGCTTACGCTGTCCTTTGTGGCATTGGTGACGTAGATAACAGCCGCATTGCTTTTGAGAGTGCCATCCTCATTGTAAGCACCGGAGGCTGAACCGTTCACGAAGCCGAAGCCAGAGCGGTCGTGAGCCTTAACAGCAGCGGTCGTTTCGGCAGCTTTGGAGCCGTCCTCATTGCCGTTGATAACGGGAACGACCCTCATTGTGTGGCTGCCTGCCTTGAGACCGACCGCGTCAGCCCTCATGTAGCCGGGGTACTGTCTAACGAGCATTTTGTCGATCTTGGTGCCGTCAACATAGACATTGTAGTCCGATGCACCGGCAACAGACGACCATGTTGCGTACATACCCTCGCCGTAGCCTACTGTGGAAAGGTACTTGACGCTTGCCTCAACAGCAGCATTTGCAGCGATGGGACTGCCTGTATTGAGGATAAAGCCGCGGCTGCCCGGTGTACCAGCGATGCAGGTCAATGACATAACAGCGGCGGCTGTAACGGAGGCTATCCTCCGCTTCATAAGACGATCATTCATAATGTTTCCCTCCAAAAAAATTCAATATCCCGTCCGGAACGTGCTAAATCACGCTCTGTTCACATCTTATGCTTCTATTATAGCCCGGCTGGCGTTATAATGCAATGATAAATAATACTCATTAACTGATATTTTGCACTTTTGCGTACTGTATCTGCACACAAAAGTTCATAAAGCTGTAAAAGTGCAGAAAAAAGGACGGAAACAAGTCCGTCCTTTGCTTTTTAGAATGAGCCCATGCCGTAAGCGTTTGCCTTTGGCTTTTTCTTGATAAATGTGCCGATAGTTGCCATAACTGTTGCTGCAACTGAGCAGATGAAGGCGAATATTACACCGAAGTGAGGGCTGCACTTTATAGATGTGCCGAAATCAATGCCCGAGCCCGAATACTGTTTCTTTAAGAGATCAAAGGCGTCCTCGATCGTGTCATTCAGGAGTGAGGCTTCAAGAATAGTCGCTATAAAGGCAACGGTGAAGCAGGCAGCACTAACAGCGGATATACAGAGCAGGAGCTTCGGGTTTACAAAAGCAAGTCCGATAGCTGCTGCGGCAACGATAAATCCGGCAAGTCCGAACCATTTCATGAGGTTTTTGCGGGTCTCGATCTTGTCTTTTTCCTCTGAATAATCCTTGCCCATTAAAGTGGTAGAGTCATCGTCGTCGTCGTCATCAAAAAGGTCAAAGAAAGAGGAATTATCCCTCTCTGTATCACTTTGCGAACGTCCGTTGGCTTTTACATTGTATGAATATTTTACTCCGAGCCACGGAGTGAACATTCCGATAAATGTGAGGAGAAGTAGAGCCATTGCTATCCAGTGAAAGAGGTTGAGCCTTGCGAGAGGTGAGGAGCCACGACCGTAGCCGCCCGTTGCAGTGGCGAAATTCTGCGGGGGAGCGTAGATGTTCTGAGCCGGCTGACCGAAGTTCTGCTGAGGCTGTCCGAAGCCTGTCTGCGGAGGCTGCGCCGGATTTGGCTGAGAGGACTGTGCGAGTCCCTGCGGAGGTGCATAAGGGTCGGGCTGGGAATGCGTAGGTGCTGCCGGTCGAGACGGTGCAGAGGGCTGTCTCAGGGGAGTACCGCAGCTCTTGCAGAAACCGGCACCGTCCTGATTTTGAGTGCCGCATTTTTTACAATACATATAAATTCCACCTTTCGGTTATATTTATCTGCTCACTGAGAGCAGATAATTGTTGTGTAAGTTGACAGTATCTTGATACTTTTAGTTTTTTGAGTTGAAGACAGCTATTCCAGAGGCGGCGGCTGAACATACAAGTGAGACTATAACTCCGCTGCCAAGCTCTATTTTGGCTGAACCGGTCTGATAGCTTGATAATTCGTCAAGAATATCATTCATGGCTGAAACAGAAGTTGAACCGCCTATTATAGCTATTACGAAGCATATAGCCGATACAACTGCGGCAATGGTCATTTTCTTCGGATCGGAAAATGCAAGGATAATAGCTGCACCTGCTGCTATAAATCCAATCAGTCCGGCGAATTTCATTGCTTTTTTACCGTTGACGTATTTGTCCCATTTGCTTTCAAATTCGGAGCCTTTGACAGCGTCGCTTATCTCATCTTCATCTTCCTTTATTTCTTTGTCAAAGAGCTTAAAGAAGGAATAGTCCTTGCTTTCAGAAACCACAGATGTCAGCGGACTTGCCGAAAAATCTGTTTTCTGCCACGGTATGAACATACCGATAAATGAGAGGAGCAGGAGTACGGGAACAGCCCAGAAAAGCTTGTCCGTTCCGATGCTCAGCGAGCGGCTGTGCGATGAGTAGGAATAGCTCCTGTGAGACGTGGTATAGCTGCTGTACGAGGGCTTGTACTCCTCATGCTTGGGCTTCGGAGTCTCCGCTGACAGCGGCTTACTCTCGGCAGGCGCTGGCTCCTTTTGAGATGCCGGAACAGAGGCTGAAGGCTTGGGCTTTTCTTGGGATTCCGGGACATAGACTGAGTTTTGTGAGACTTCAGAGCGCTGTCTCAGGGGAGTTCCGCAGATTTTGCAGAATTTAGCGAATTCGAGATTCTCAGAACCACAATGCTTACAATACATATAATATCACCTTTCGTTTTATCTGCTCATTGCGAGAATATTTCTTCGCTGGCTCTTGTCTGCTGCTGCAAGTATCAGTGCGAGGAAGGTGCAGCCGAGCGGAAGCCATATTCCGACATTGTTGAATACACTGAAATCAACACTTGACCTTACTATTTTTCTCAGGTATTTTTTCAGATTTGGGCAATCAACAAGACCGGCTATCGCAACTGCAAGGAAGCAGACGAAGGAATCGGCAACGGCAATAATGAACCGTTCCCTCAGTGCAGCGGCAAAAACAAGTGCAAGGAGAAGCGACACAAAGCCGATAAGTCCGCCCCACTTCATCACATTGCTGCATATCTCGTCGGTTTTATCCTCGTCCTTAAAATAGGTATCGCTAATATCGTATTCGTCGTCGTCATCATCATCATACAGGTCAAAGTATTTGAGATTTTTGGTTGCTATAGTTTCTCCGCGGTATTTGGCCTTTACGGTCATCCACGGAGTGAACAGGCTGACAAAGGAAACTACAATGAGTATAACGGCGAACCAGAATGCCGGTGTTACCGGTACTTCCTCGATGCTTCTGTAGCGTCCGCCCGAGCCGGGAGAGTACATATAATTGTTAACGACCGGAGGAGCCGAATAGGGCGGCGCGTAGAGGTTCGGCGGAGGCGCACTGTAGCCCATAGGGGGAGTGTATGCGCTTTCGTGAGGCGGCTCACTGTAACCCATCGGGGGAGTGTATGCGCTTTCACGGGAGGGCACACCGTATCCTTTCGGAGGAGCATAGACGTCCTCATGAGAGGAGACACCGTAGCCTTTCGGAGGAGCATAGACGTCCTCACGGGAGGGGACACCGTAGTTGTTCGGAGAAGCAAAAATGTCCGGTTTAATGGTTTGCTGCTCGTTCAGCAAAGGACTTGAGATCTCCTTATACTGCCTGTATTCGCTTGCAGGCTTCTGTTCCGGCTGTGCGTCCATAGCCTTTCCGCAGCTCTTGCAGAACCTTGCGAAGTCCTGATTCTGAGCGCCGCAATTTTTACAGATCATGTCAATTCCACCTTTCGTGTCTGTATTTCCCTTAGGTCATGCCGCAGGCATTTCCTTCTGCTTTTTTACGATGAATGTTCCGACAGCTGCCAGAACTGCTGCCGCAGATGAGCAGACGAGTGATATGATAAGTCCGAAGCAGACTCTCGCATTTGCGTAAAGCTCGGAGATGTCGGTCCATATCTCGTTTTCGGCAATGTAAGCCCTTGAATAGTCCTCCCAGTCTTTCCATACCTCATTTGCCGCAGAAGCCCACATCAGAGCTCCGATGAAAGCGGTTACGAAGCATATCGCTGCGAAAAGTGAGACGAACGTCATTATCCTTGGGCTTGCAAATGCAAGAACGATAGCGGCAAATGCAGCAATGAAGCCGATAAGTCCGAACCACTTCATGAGAGCCTTGCCGGTCTTGTTTTTTCCCTGCGATTTTTCAGCGGTAGTGTTGATCTTTTCGATATATTCTTTTTCTTTTTCGTTTTTGTATTTCATCTCGGAGGCTTCTGGTTCGCTGCCGAAGAAGTCGATGAACGCCTCGTTATGGTGCTGAGAGCTTTTAAAGGCATCGTCCCTGTTGAATGGATTGCTCATGTTTATCTCCATGCTATAGCCGTACCACGGGGTGAAAAGTCCGGCTAACGAAACAAAGAGCAGGAATATTGCCAAGCCCTGAAAGAGGTTGAATTTCCCTTTGAGGGGGGAGGTGAGCTCGTCAGCTTCCGGTAAAGCATCTGCGCCGGACCGGATATTGTTTTCATTGCTATCCATAATGTATTATCCTCCGTTTACAAGCTGCTGTCTGATGCAAGCAAACGGCGGCGTGATCTCAGGTCGCTTCCTGCGAGTACAGCTGCGAGCAGAGTACAGCCGAAAGAGACCCATATGCCGGCGTTCGGAAAGACCTTTAAAAACTTCGAGTAATCCTTTGAGAAGCTCTCTATGTAGTCCTTGCAGGTGAAGCAGTAGAGGACGGCTGCCCCGGCTGAAATTATGAACAGGAGTGCAGAAAGAGCTGCCGCAGACACCATATGGTTCTTAGCCACAACACCGACAACGACTGTTAGGATAAGGCAGAGATATCCGGCAGCGCCGGCCCATTTCATGACCTTGACGCAGTTGTTCATTCTTTCGAGCCTGCTGTCTTTCAGACCGGCAGACCTCAGCTTGCTTATATAATCCGGGTCGTAATTATCAAAGATATCAGTATAGTCAGCGCTTTCTTTTACGGAATAGCCGGATATGCTGATTTTGACCGTGATCCACGGCATGAACATACTTGTGAAGGATATGACGATGAGGAATACCGCGAGCCAGAATGCTCCCGTGAGGGGAACGGACGAAAGGCTCCTGTAATGAGGTCCGCCGGGAGCTGAATAGCCCATGGGCGGTGCATAGTATGGCGAAGCTTTTCCGCCGGGACGGTTCGCGTAAGGGTCGAGGCTGCCGGGAGATGCAGGATCACTTTCGAGAAGATGGCCGCAGCCGTAGCAGTATTTCATGCTGCTGCTGTTGTTTCTTCCGCAGAATTTACAATTCATGGATATCACTCCTTAGTAATAGTAAGAATGTATGTTGCTGAAGCTTTTGGAAAATGTCATTGCTCAGATGTAACAAACGGACGGGACTGTTTTTCATTTTTTTCCTTAAATATTATTTATCCGCAGCGATATAATACTATCACGGCATCAAAATCAATTCAAAGGAGATAATAACAATGGCAAACAGTAATGGAAATAACAGCGGTACAATGACCCAGAAGGGCAGAGAAGCTCTTGACAGATTCAAGATGGAGTCAGCCTCTGAGCTTGGCGTAAACCTCAAGAACGGCTACAACGGCGATCTTACTTCGCGTGAGGCTGGTTCTATCGGCGGACGCATGGTCCAGAAGATGATCAATTCCTATAAGATGCAGTAACAGCTGCATTCAGGGGGAGCGCTCAGGCGTTCCCCTTACTTATTCTTGCGCCTTACGAGTACGGCGACGATATCCGGTCCGATATTCGCGGAGACAACTGCGCCGATATTGGCGTACATTTCAGCCTTTCTGCCGGTACGCTTTGTGAGCTCCTTCTCGACCTCCTTGGCGAGAGTATTGTCTCTGCCGTGGATCATGATGTATGGTGTCTGAGGAGTCATATTCTTCTCGACAATGTCAACGAGCTTGGGAACGATATTCTTTTCGCCCCTTATCTTTTCGACGGTCTCAGTGCAGCCGTCTGAGAAGCGGATAACAGGCTTGAGACCGAGAAGCTCGCCGGCGAAAGCCTTTGCAGCGGAGATGCGTCCGGACTTACGGGCATATTTGAGGTTGTAGGGTACCGCGTACACCGCGCAGACATTGAAGCAGTCCTCGAGGTAAGCGATGATCTCCTCGGGAGAAGCGCCCTTCTTTATCATCTTCACAGCCTCCATGATAGGGTAGCCGTAGAAAACGGTATAGCACTTGGAATCGAGGTTGAAAATGCGTATCTTGTCCTTGGCATCGGGATTGTTCTCGAAGAAATCCTCCTTGCCCAGAATGGAGTTGTTGTATGTACCAGAGCCCTGAGAGTTTATGGAAACGCTGATGATATCGGTGTAGCCCTGCTCATAGAGCTCCTTGTAGGTCTCCTCGAAAGTGAGGGGAGATATCTGCGAATGCTTGGGTATCTCGTCGGTCTGAGCCATGAGCTCGTAGACCTCCTGTGTGGACTTGTCAAAGGTCTCGCGGAAGGTCTCGCCGTTGATGCTGAGCTCAAAGGGGAGCACCTTTATCCCGAGCTCCTCGATAGTCTCCTTCGGAAGATCACAGCAGGTGTCAGTAAGTATCATGATTTTGGACATAGTAATTTCTCCTTTACCATTCATATTTTGTAAGCTTGCCCTCGCGGGAAAGATCAGGGTAATCCCACTGCCTCAGCACCTCGTATACCGCTATGGCAGCGGAATTGGAGAGGTTGAGGCTTCTCAGCTCGTTCCTCATCGGTATGCGGACACAGCTCCCTGGATTTGCGTACAGCAGCTCCTCGGGGAGTCCCTTGTCCTCGCGTCCGAAAACGAGATAGGCGTTGTCCGGATAGCTCACATCACTGTGGACCTTTCTGCCCTTGGTGGTGAAGTAGAAGAAGTTTCCGCCGGGATTTTTTGCGAAAAAGTCCTCCAGTCCGTCGTAGTAGGTGATGTCGAGCTTATCCCAGTAGTCGAGACCGGCACGTTTCAGGTGCTTGTCGGAGACCTCGAAGCCGAGCGGTCTGACGAGGTGCAGTCTTGCCCCGGTAACAGCGCAGGTACGGGAAATATTCCCTGTATTCTGCGGTATCTGAGGTTCGACGAGTACGATATTAAGGTTTTGCATAGCTCTCCTTTATATATTTTTATTTTGCTAAAAGTGCCTTTATACAGCAGTTGCCCGGCTCGAAGTCTATGTTCAGAGCTTCCCGGATACCGCTGTCCGTGAGGTCCTGCCATTCACCGGCAGTACCGTCCGGATTGTCCGTGCGGACGAAGGACTGTCCGCTTTCGGAGACGGTTTTGTAATCGGTGTTGACGTAGTCGATATCCTCGCCCTCAACGGGAGCGCCTTTTTCGTAGGTTATCGCAACGGCGAAGTCGGACACTTCAAGCGGAGCATCAAGCTCTATCGTATGATAGCCGTGATGACCGAGAACAGCGTCCTGCTTATACAGAAGCTCTCTGAGATCGGCACTGTATACCTCTATCGTGATGTTCTGCGTGTCGAAATCGTTGTATGTTCCGACAGCAGCGAGTTTTCCTGCCTTGTGGAAAACATTGGCAGTTGTGGTCTTATCGCCGGTTCTGATGTACCTGTCCTGCTCGTTTCCGGCATCGTAGCTGAGCACTTCGCTGTATTTGTCCGTTACGGAGTGGCTGATAGCATATTGCAGCGGGGCACAGTAGGAGACATAGAAATAGTTTCCTCCAGAGCATTCATTGCTGTTATAGGTTATCCATGCACCGTCCTCGGCAGCAGGCTCCTTGAAGTATTCCTTCGGGAAATGATCGTCGTATCCGATGATAGTAACATCGTGGTCAAACATATCATCTATAGTGTAGTTCAGTGTGCGGTAAGGACCGAACCAGCCTTTTTTGTCGCTGGTGACGTCGTACACTCCGATAGCAACAGCGCCTCTTGTGCGGATATTTTCCTTGATAGCTTCACGGTCGGCCGTATCGAGTATCACAGAGCTGTCCAGTGTGAGATCGTCAAAGCCGCGTGAAAGCGTTTCCGTCACCATCCACTGCCAGCCGCCGTTGTCTTTAGGGTCGATGTTTTCCTTTACGATGAAGCCCTCGTCCTTATCGTTGATGTAAACTATATCCAGAAGGTGCAAAGGGTCTATCGGCGTATAGCTGCCGATTTTCTTGAATATGTTGGTCTCCATGCTCGCTGCGGCTGCATGGAGCCAGCAGTCGCCGTACTGCTGAGGCATCATCTCAAACTCAGTCATTTCATCAGCGATATTGTAATAGCCGTCCTTGCCGTGAACGTAATCATAAACGACGGTTTCCGCTGTTGTGCTTTCGGCAGAGGCTTCGGCAGAGGAAGCCTCGGAGGTCTCCCCAGTAACGGTCTCGAGAGTGCTCACGGAGGAGCTGCCGGAAGATGACGAACAGCCTGATAATGCCATGAGACTTGCCGACAGAAGCGATGTCCAAAGGTATTTTTTCATTTTTCTTCCTTTCATACCTGTGAATAGTATGATAATTTTTTCAGATAATATTATCGTCCGTGCAGGACAATAATGATATGGAGTTATGAAAATGAATATGTTGTCACTTGCAAAGAGCGCGGCGGCAGGTGCAGCTGTCGGCTTTGCCTGCTATGCAGTATCATCAGCCGGACCCTTGCAGAAAATGAGCATCAAGCGTGATGCGAACAAGACGCTGAAGGCTGCAGGTCATCTGCTCAATGACCTGAAATCGGTAGTTATGTAGCAGATGCACCAGTGTTGCGTCTGAAATCGAGATAGCTCTCGAGGATTATCGTTGCTGCGACCGCGTCCACAACGGCTTTGCGTTTCTTGCCCCTTGTGTTGGTCACATTCAGGTAGTTATGCGCCGAAACTGTCGTGCAGCGCTCGTCCCAGAGCTTTACGGGACAGTCGATGAGCTTTGCGAGCTCGTCTGCGAACAGCTGACATTTCTCAGCTCGTTCGCCGACTGTTCCGTTCATATTTTTGGGGTAGCCTACGACTACCTCCTCGGCTCGCTGTTCTTTAGCAAGGGCAGCGGTCTTTTTTATACATTCGTCAAAGTCTTTTTCGTTTATGACTGTAACCGGCGATGCGATCATCTCGCTCTTTCCGCAAACGGCAATGCCTGTGCGTGAATCGCCGAAGTCAACGGACATTATTATCATATTTTTTCCCTTTTATTGCAGGGGACGGCTTACCCGGCGTCCCATTGCATATTTCAGATCGTTCATAACGGAACGCCGGGGGGGTGCGGGTGTCAGGTGGACACCTCTGCGAAGCAGAAGCACCGACCGAGGTGACAACCGAGACTCGGCGTTCCATACAAGCTGACTTTCAACTCATTACTGCCACGGCTTAACAGTGCCGATGATGTCGCGGACGGAGGCAATGCCCTTGCTGTCGAGCCATTCGTTCATTTCGTCGATTATGCGTACCGGCGCATAGGGATCGGTGAAGATAGCAGCACCAACCTGAACAGCGCTTGCGCCTGCCATCATGAGCTCGATAGCGTCGCGTCCGGAGGAAACTCCTCCCATGCCGATAACAGGTATCTTGACCGCATTAGCGACCTGCCATACCATGCGGACGGCTATCGGGAATACTGCCGGACCGCTCATTCCGCCCACGTTGTTGCGGAGAATGGGACGTCCGGTGTTTATGTCTATCCTCATGCCGAGGAGAGTGTTTATCAGCGATACCGCGTCAGCTCCGGCAGCCTCGACCGACTTTGCTATCTCGGCAATGCTGGTGACGTTGGGGGAGAGCTTGACTACAAGCGGCTTTGTTGTGACCTTGCGTACCTGCCTTGTGACCTCGGCAGCCATTTCGCAGCTTGTTCCGAATGCAGCACCGCCCTGCTTTACGTTGGGACATGATATGTTCAGCTCTATCATGTGAACATCGGTAGCTTCGAGCTTTTCCGCGACCTGAGCACATTCCTCGGGAGTTGAGCCGGCGATGTTCGCAAGGACCACAAGGTCTCTTTCGAGAAGATAGGGCAGCTCAGTTTCGATGAAGTGGTCGATGCCGGGATTCTGGAGACCGACCGAATTGAGCATACCTGCCGGAGTTTCGGCAATTCGAGGGGCAAGGTTGCCCGTGCGGAGGTGGAGGGTAGTGCCCTTTGTAGCGATACCTCCGAGCTTGTTCAGCGGGAACAGCTTCTCGTACTCGCGTCCGTAGCCGAAAACGCCGGAAGCCGGTATTATGGGGTTCTTGAAGTCCACACCGCAGACCTTTACAGACATATCAGCCATTAGAAAAGCACCTCCTCAGCCTTGAAAACAGGACCGTCCTTGCAGACGTGGGCGAAGTATTCCTCGTCGTTCCTTACAGTGCGGCAGGCACAGCCGAGACACGCACCGATTCCGCAAGCCATTCTCTCCTCAAGTGAAATCTCGCAGTATATGCCGTTTTCCTTGCAGATAGCGGCAATGTTTTTCAGCATGGGCATGGGACCGCAGGCGTAAACAGCATCAATGCCGCACTTAGCCGCAAGCTCCCTGAGCGGTTCGGTAACGAAGCCGTGAATGCCCATAGAACCGTCGTCCGTACAGAGGATAGTCTCGGCACCGGTCTTTTTGAAGTCCTCCTGCAATATCACTGCGGAGGCGTTCCTGAAACCGCATATTGCCGCTGCCTTTTCACCGTAGTATTTCGCAAGTGGCAGCATAGGAGGTGTACCGATGCCACCGCCTATGAGAACGACCTTTTTGAATTTATCGCTGATCGTGAAGCCGTGACCGAGAGGCGCGAGCATATCAATGAGGTCACCCTCGTTAAGCTTTGCAATTTCAGCAGTACCCTCACCGCGTATCTCGAATACTATGCGGAGGGTAGTCTCACTGATGCCGGCAATTGAGATAGGACGGCGCAGCGTGAAGCCGTTCGCCCTTATGTGTACGAACTGACCGGGCACAGCAGCCTGAGCCACATCGGGACAGTATATCTCGAAGCTGTAGATATCCCTGCCGATAGCCCTTTTTGAAACTATACGGAATTTATTCTGTGTGTACATAATTTTCCTCCTGTGCGGAAATTTAGTTACAATTATTATAGCACAGATTTCCGGAAATAGCAAGATGCACGGAGAAAAAAGTGCTTGACAAATCCGGCGGCAAGTGTTAGAATTAATTATCATAAAATGTTGAATGGAGGCGTTTCAGGCCGTTTAGCCGATAATGGACCTCCTGCTGAGATCTTCACGCATTGATAACTGCGGCATCAGGCATAATTCAGAGAAATGACCTGCTCACTTCGGCAGGTCTCAATAATACCGAAAGGTGGAATTTATATGTATTGTAAAAAATGCGGCACAGAAAATCAGGACGGCGCCGGCTTCTGCAAGAGCTGCGGCACTCCTCTGAGACAGCCATCTGCACCTGCCCAGCCGGCAGCACCTATGCAGTCCCAGCCCGACCCTTATGCACCTCCGCAGGGACTCGCACAGTCCGCTCAGCCTAATCCGGCACAGCCTCCGCAGACAGGCTTCGGTCAGCCTCAGCAAAACTTCGGACAGCCGCAGAATTTCGGTCAGCCGGCTCAGAACATCTACGCTCCTCCGCAGAATTTCGCCCCTGCAACGGGCGGCTACGGTCGCGGCACCTCACCTCTCGCAAGGCTCAATATCTGCCACTGGATAGCTATGGTTCTTCTGCTGCTTACCTTTATCGGTATGTTCACTCCGTGGTACACCATTAAAGAAAAGGTAAAAATGTCATATCAAAGCGAAACACACAACGAATCTAAAAAGGAAAACAAGTCCTTCTTTGACCTTTTTGATAGCGATAATGATGACGACGATGATACATTCAACGGAAAAGATTATTCAAGTGAAAAAGATAAGTTTCAGACGCGTAAGAAACTTACGAAATGGTTCGGACTTTTCGGCTTCATAACAGCTGTTGCAGCTATAGGTCTTGCTTTCGTAAACCCGAAACTTTTGCTCTGTATATCAGCTTTATCAACAGCCTGCTTCACAGTAGCCTTTATAGCAGGTATTTCGGGAGCTTCGATACTTGATGATGTATTAAATGATATTGTTGATTCCTTAGTGAAACAGTACAAACGATTTAATCCGGAAGTACAGGGTTCGGTTAAAATCGGAATTGGTCTTATCATTTCTTTTGCCTGCTCTGTTGCCGCAACAGTCATGACAACTATCGGCACATTTATCAAGAAGAAGCCGAAGACAACCACAAACGCCTACGGTATGGGCGCATTCTAACAGCAAACAAGGCAGTCCGCACGGGCTGCCTTTTTCTGTATAAATCGCAGAAATATAGCGACATTTCCACTCCGTTTACCCGAAAATAAGTTCTCTTTTCAGAGGGCTTTTCCGCAAAAGCTGTCAGGCTGTGACCGGAAATGCCGATATACCGTGATATCCTGCTGTTTATTTTTTAGCCGGACTGAGATAGAATGAAGTATATTTTTCTCAGGAGGCTGCGATGAAAAGGATATTTTTACTGCCGATCGTGCTGATCTTGCTAAGATTTGCCGTTCCGCTGAACGCCCGTGCGGACGAGGCGGAGGACTTCACATACACCGTCATAGGTCAGGAGGTCACGGTCACCGGCTTCAAAGGCGAGCCCGAATGTATCGAAATACCGGCGGAAATCGGGGGACTGCCCGTTACGGAGGTGCGCGACAATGCCTTTTACTGCTGCACCTCCCTGCGCCGGATAACGCTTCCCGACAGCGTTAAAACCATGGGACACCATTGCTTTTACGGCTGTTCCGCCCTTGAGGAGGCAGTTCTTCCGCGAGAGCTGAACTCTGTCGGCATGGGCTGCTTCGAGGGCTGTGTTTCGCTGAAAACGCTTACGCTCCCGGACGGACTTGCGGTCCTGCCGGATTCGTGCTTCCGGCGGTGCAGCTCGCTCACGGACTTAGTCCTTCCGCAGAGCATAACCGAGGTGGAGAAATTCTGCTTCTGCGGCTGCTCGTCACTGCGGTACATCTCGCTCGGAGGAAGGCTGAAAAGCATCGGAACGGGCACGTTCTACCAGTGCGAGAGCCTTGATACGGTCTATATACCGCCGTCTGTCACCGATATAGGTGCGGAGGCTTTCGGCTATACCACGGGTGGGAAAACGACCGGTATCACCATTATCGGGGAGGAGGGTTCTGCTGCGGAGGACTATGCGGACGAAAACGGTGCTGTTTTTTCAGCCTCACCGGAGACCGTTCAGGCGTTCGACCCTGCACATTCCGAGAACGCACCGGTGAAGCTCCCGCCGGCTCTTGCGGCAACAGGCGGACTGCTCTTTCTTCTTGCGGCAGTAATAGCGGTGAAGCAGTATTTCAGGGAGAAAAAATCGGACGATGACGATTCCGGTCTTGATTGACGGCTTTTTTTGTGATATAATGTAATCAATTGAGTTTTAATGCAGGTGAAATGCGTGGAAATAAGAGAGGTAACTGCCGATAAGAAGCAGTATTTGGAGCTGCTTCTGCTTGCTGACGAGCAGGAGGATATGATAGACCGCTACCTTGAAAGGGGAACGATGTTCGTCCTCGATGATAAGGGCGTTAAGGCTGAGTGCGTCGTCACCGACGAAGGCGAGGGCGTTCTTGAGATAAAGAATATCGCGGTATATCCGGAATATCAGGGCAGAGGCTACGGCAAAACGTTCATTGACTTCATAGCGGAGAGATATTCGGAGGTTTTTGATGTATTGCAGGTCGGAACGGGCGACAGTCCGCTGACCGTGCCTTTCTATGAGCGCTGCGGCTTCCGGAGACATCATACCGTCCGGGACTTCTTCACTGACAATTACGACCACCCGATATGTGAAGCGGGAGTTCAGCTCGTTGATATGGTATATCTGCGTCTGGATCTGAACGCATACAAGCATAAAGGAGGAAGGCTTTGATCGCTATCGTCAAAAAGTACAAATATTTCATCATAGGCGGAATTATGGGCATAGTCCAGCAGTATCTCGGAAGGCTCGATTACTCCCTCTACAAGGGACGCGATGTTTTCAGTTTTTCCGCGATAATGGGCGGATTATCACTCTACGCCTTTATCATTTTCTTCGTAATGCAGCGGAAAAAGCCGCCTGTGGAGCAATTCCGTGACCTTTTCCTCTTTTTCCTCGGACTTGACATGTTCTATTACCTTTACGTCTTTGCAGGCGAGCTGATAGCATACCAAAAGCTTTCGGAGCACGAATACGAATGGAGCTTTTATTTCCAGGAGACCAAGGCGGAGATAAGGGATTTCATAAAGTGGACGTTGATCGGAACAGCCTCCGGTGTATGGGCATATTTTGCGGCAAGGTCGAGGGACAGCGGAAAAACGGCTGTATACACACTTATGGTGCTGCCGCTTGCATTTGTCGTTTTGGTGGAATTCCTCTATTCGGCAGGCGGAATGTATCACTATCTGATGCAGGAGCATAACAGGTCACACGGCGGAAATGATACGGTCGGAGTATTCTATTCATGTCCGGCTGCCGAGCTGCTGACCTCTGCGGTCTGCCTTGCACTGGGCGTATGGCTCTTTTTCAGCCGGGAGAAGCTCCCGGCTGCTGCCGCAGAGGAAAACGAAGCGTAAAAACTAAGGGGAGTTTTTCTATGGACTACACAGAAGTATTCACAGAGCTTGACGATACATACCTTCCGCAGATGGCGGAGCTTTACAGGAGCGCTTTCAGGGGCGAACCGTGGAATGACGACTGGAGCGATGATGCACAGCTCACGGAGTACATGAAGGAGATATCACACTCCTACAATTCGCTGAATTTCGGGCTCATCGCCAATGGCAGGCTCATTGCGCTCTCGGTCGGCATGGTGCGCCACTGGTGGGAGGGCACGAACTACAACATCGAGGAGCTTTGCGTTGCCCCGGATATGCAGCATCAGGGCGTAGGCGGAAGGTTCATGGGCATGATAGAGGCTGAGGTAAAAAAACGCGGACTGGCTGGGATATTCCTCCAGACCGACAGTGACAAGCCTGCTTACAGGTTCTACAGGAAGAACGGCTTCAATGAGCTTGACGCTTATGTGAGCCTTTACAGGAAAGTTTGATGCAAAGGAAGATCATATGCTTGCAAGTCTTACGAATATAAACAAATTCTACAACGGAAACCAGGTGCTCAGCAATATTTCCCTGACCATTGACGAGACCGACAAGATAGGTCTTGTGGGAAACAACGGCTGCGGAAAGTCCACCCTGCTGAAAATACTCACAGGCTCGGTCGAGCCCGACCGCTTCACCGAGAAGGACGGCATTATTTCCCTTGCCGCCAAGACCACGATAGGCTACCTCGAACAGATGGGCGGCCTTGATTCGGATAGCACCGTCATAGACGAGATGCGGAAGGTCTTTGAGCCTATGCGCCGTGCTATCGAACGCCTCCGCGAGATAGAGAGGGAGATAGAAGCCGGGGACGATTCCTCCGCTGACGAATACCAGCAGCTCTCATCGTGGGTAGAGGCTAACGACGGCTACAACACCGATGTGAAGATACGCACTATCCTCAACGGCATGGGCTTCACGGAAAATGAGCTGAACCGTACCGTTTCCGGGTTCAGCGGCGGCGAAAAGACCCGTCTGTGCATTTCCAAGCTCCTGCTTGAGGAGCCTAATCTGCTCATTCTCGACGAGCCTACAAACCACCTCGACTTCAAGACTATCATGTGGCTTGAGGACTACCTCCGCATCTACAGGGGAGCGGTCCTGATAGTCTCGCATGACCGCTATTTCCTCGACCGTCTGTGTACCTCGATATGCGAGATAGAACGCGGGATCCTCACGCGCTACCGCGGCAATTACTCCGCCTTTGTGAGACAGCGTGAGGAAAATGATGCCCGCCGTGAGAAGGAGTACGAGCTCCAGCAGAAGCAGATAGCGAAAATGGAGGATTACGTTGCCCGCAACCTCGTCCGTGCCTCCACCACGAAAATGGCTCAGAGCCGTCGGAAACAGCTCGATAAGATAGAACGCATCGAGCGTCCGGTACACGATACGAAGTCCGCGAAAATACGCTTTACATATGCAGCCGAACCTCCGCTCGACGTATTGAAGGTCAAGGACATCGACATCTCGGTCGGCGAGGGTACGAAGCGGAAAACTCTCATCGACAATGTCAGCTTTGAGGTGAGACGAGGCGAAAAGGTCGGCATAATCGGCGACAACGGCATCGGAAAATCCACGCTTCTCCGCATAATTCAGGAACAGCTCCCGCACAGGGGAACGGTCCGCTGGAACACCAATATCAGGATATCCTATTTCGAGCAGGAGAGCACTCAGCTAAACCGTGAGCTGACCGTTATGGAGGAGCTCCATAGCAGGTACCCGTCACTGTCCGACCTCGAGGTCCGCAGTCTGCTCGCACAGGTCAGACTTGTCGGTGAGAACGTTTTCAAGGAGACCGGCGTCATCAGCGGCGGCGAACGCGCGAAGCTCTGCTTTGCCATTATGATGCAGGAACACGGCAACGTCCTCATTCTCGATGAGCCCACAAACCACCTCGACCTCGCGTCAAAAGAGGCTATCGAGGAGGCGCTGGAGGAATACACCGGAACGGTCATTTTCGTTTCGCACGACCGCTATCTTCTCAGCAAGATAGCTGACCGTCTAATTGAGCTTACCGCGGATGGCTACCGCTGCCATAACTACGGCTTCGAGAAGTACCTTGACGTTCTCCGTGAGGAGCAGGCTGCCGAAAAACGTGCAGCTGACGCCGAAAAGCAGCAGCTTGCCTACGAAGCTGCAAAGGAGAAGTCCGTTAAGACCTACCGCAGCAAGCAGCAGAGAAGCGCTGACGCTGCCCGGAAAAACGAGATGCGCCGTCTTGAAAAGGAGATAGACGAATTGCAGGCGCAGATAGATGCTCTTACGGAGGAAATAGGCAGGGAAGAGGTCTATTCCGACTATGAGCTGATGAACGAAAAATGCACCGAGATCGACCGTCTGAAGCAGAAAATAGACGAGGATCTCGAAATGCTGATAGAGCTTGACGAATAAGGAAGTGATGATAATGAGAAGATGCGTTGTAAAAGCTCCGTGCAGAGTCTGAGGGAGCTGCATGGAGGGTAGAAATCTCCCTCTGACTTTGCATTCCGACGATATTCCAAGATCAAAAGGAGCAAAGTCAAATGAAAAATCCACTGAAACAACTCAAAAATTATCTCCTGTTGTGGAGCACACAGTCGCTTTCCGAGCTCGGAAGCAGCATGACAAGCTATGCGCTGGTGCTGTGGCTGTACAATAACAGCGGCTCGGCACTTAAAACCGCCCTGCTGACGGTCTGCTCGTATGCACCTTACGTCCTGATGAGCATTTTCGCAGGCGCACTCAGCGATAAATGGAACAAAAAGCGTACCATGCTGCTGTGCGACCTTTTCGCGGCAATGACGACCGTTGCGGCGTTCGTCCTCATAAAAACAGAGGCGCTCGAGCTTTGGCACCTGTACGCGATAAACGCTCTCAACGGGCTCATGAACACCGTTCAGCAGCCTGCGAGCGAGGTCGCCTCAACACAGCTCATACCAAAGGAATACTACCAGAAAACAAGCGGTCTGCGGTCGCTTTCGAGGTCGCTCAATTCGCTGCTGACACCTGTTATCGCAACGGTACTTTTCACGCTCGGCGGAGTGACAGCGGTCATTGCCACCGACCTGATAACGTTCGCGGCAGCATTCATAACGCTGCTGCTGTTCATACCTGTGCCGGAGCCGGATAAAACGTCAGAGAGCAGGGAATCACTGCTTTCATCGGTGAGGTCGGGACTGAAATGGCTGAGAGACTGTCCGGTCGTGCTGAAGCTCATATGCTTCCTCGCAGGGATAAACCTCATAGCCTCCGCCTACAATGCAGCGCTTCCGGCAATGATACTGTCAAAGGCTGCAAACGGCGAGAATACGCTCGGAACTGTCAACTTCTTCGCGGGAGCAGCAGCTCTCGCCGGAAGCCTTATAGCTTCGTTCGCACCTGCACCGAAAAACCGCGTCCGTGCGATATGCCTTTCGCTTTTCTTTTCGATGAGCACGGAAAATTTCATGCTCGCATTCAGCGATTCGCCTGCGGTATGGTGTGCCGGAGCCGTCTGCGGCTGGCTCTTTATACCGTATATGGGCGCAAATCTGGACGTCATTCTCAGGAGCGCTATCCCTCCCGATATGCAGGGGAGAGTGTACTCCTGCCGGAACACCTTGCAGTTCTTCACTATACCGCTGGGCTACCTTTTGGGAGGCGTCCTCATAGACAAGGTCTTTGAGCCTTATATGTCCGGACAAGCCGCGGATAGTCCGCTGACCACTCTTTTTGGCAGCGGAAAGGGCTCGGGGACAGCAATGCTTTTTGCAGTCCTCGGAGTTGCAGGAGTTACAGTATGCGTGGTATTCAGTATGCTGCTCAGAAAGAGTAAAGATTAACAGAAATCCCCGGAACTGTCACAGGACAGTCTCCGGGGACGTTTTTTACTTGCGGTCATTGAGAATTATGCTTCAGACCGTATTTTATGCCCTCCATTATCCTGTTCCGTGCCTCGATGGCTTTTTCTTTCGGGAGGGGGGGGGTATCGCCGAGTGGGTAATCCAGTCCGAGCTCGGCATACTTCGGCTTTGCCATATCATGGTAGGGGAGGACGTCGAGAGCTTTAAGGTTCGTGAGTGTGGAGAGGTATTCTCCGAGCCGGAAAAGTGCGTCCGGGTCGTCGGTCATACCGGGCACGACAACGTGCCTTATCCACACGGGGATATTCAGTTCGCGCAGATATTCCGCGAAATCGAGGATATTCCTGTTCGTGTGACCTGTGAGCTTTCTGTGAGCTTCGTCGTCTATGTGCTTGATATCGAGCATAACGAGGTCTGTATATTTCAGCGCCTCAGTGATCCTGCAGGGAGACTGCGGGTCGAAAACGCCTGCGGACGTATCAAGGCAGGTGTGAACGCCCTTTGATTTAGCGAGTGCGAAAAGCTCCGCGAGGAATTCGGGCTGTGCGAGAGGTTCGCCGCCGGTCGCAGTGATGCCGCCGCTTTTCAGGAACTCCCTGTATGAGTCGTACTCCGCCATGAGCTCCTCCGCAGTGACCTCCCGACCGCCGGAAAAGTCCCATGTATCGGGGTTATGGCAGTACAGGCAGCGCATGGGACAGCCCTGAAAGAACACGACGAAGCGCACTCCGGGACCGTCAACCGTCCCGAAGCTTTCGGTCGAGTGAATGCGTCCGCGTATCATCTGACAAGCCTCCTTGCGTGGTCGATAAGTACGTCTTTTTCGTTGGGGAGGTCACCGTCGGTGACGAGCTGGTGAAGTGTCCGCAGAGCATCGCCGACAGCCCTGCCCTCAAGCCCGAGTGCGAGCATATCATTGCCGTTCACAGCAAGTCCGGAAAGCTGTGGACAAGCGTTTTTTGCCGCAAGCTCCTGCGCTTTCACGACGAGGGCATCGTAGCCGGGATTTTCCTCCGCGACGAACTCGTTCTTGCCGAGATTGTCAGCCTTCATGAACTCCATGAGAAGCGCAAAATTGTCCGCACCAAGCCTTGAAACGAGCCTCCGGAGATGTCTTTCGGAGCTTATCCTGTCGCTGTGGAGGGAAATGAGAGTGCAGGTAAGGTCAATGGTGTGCGAATCGTAGTGCAGACGCTTCATGACATCGCGGGCTATCTCGGCACTAAGCGGTGCATGACCCTTGAAATGGCCCTCACCCTTTTCGTCAACGGTAAACATCGGCGGCTTTCCGATGTCGTGGAAAAGCATTGCCCGCCGCAGAAGCAGGTTATCCTCCGGAGCCGCTGAAACGGTGCGGACGATATGTCCGTAAACGTCGTATTTATGGTATTTTGAGTGCTGTTCAAAGTCGAAGCAGGGTATCATTTCCGGGATTATTTCGCCGATGATATCGCGGAATTCGAGCAGTACGTCCGTGCAGTATCTTCCGCAGACGAGCTTATCGAGCTCATCGCGTACTCTTTCGCGGGATATCAGGTCGAGCCTGCCGCGGAGGGAGTGCATTGCCGCAGCAGTTTCCGGTTCGATCCTGAAGCCGAGCTGTGCAGCGAACCTTGCCGCCCTGAGAATGCGGAGAGCGTCCTCTGTAAAGCGCTTTTCGGGGTCGCCGACGCAGCGTATGACCCGGTTTGCGATATCGTCCCTGCCGCCGAACGGATCAACGATATTTCCGCGTATATCCATAGCGATTGCGTTTATCGAAAGGTCACGCCGTGCGAGATCCTCCTCGATGCTCCGGGAAAAGGTCACGCTGTCCGGACGCCGGGAATCGGAATAGCTGCCGTCATGCCGGAAGGTCGTTATCTCGTAGGACTCACTGTCACAGATGACAGTTACCGTGCCGTGCTTTATGCCGGTCGGTATGACCTTATATCCGCTGAAAACGGCAGTAGTTTCCTCCGGGAGGGCACTCGTTGTGATGTCGGTATCGTGAATTTCCCTGCCCATGATGAGGTCGCGCACACAGCCGCCGACATAGTAAGCCTCAAAGCCGGCTTTTTCGAGAGCCGCGAGGATCTCCCCGCCTTTTATACTGACTGTCATTTGTACGCCTCCGTTTCAAGCTCTGATTATCTCTGAATATGCCATAAGATAGGGCGCAATGCCTTTTGCGTCGTTTTCTGTGACGGTCTCGCCGAGGTAGTAGGCGGCAGAACCGTCTCTGTAGGGCGAACCGCCGAGACCTGCCATGAGGCAGATGTTCCGCAGTACGGGAACGCCGTCCGTTCCCATGCTGATATAGTCTTCCGATACCGCCCGGAAAGCGCGTAGGCCTGCGGTTTTTATGTCCTCGCCTGCGATGCCGAGCCTTGCCGCCTTGACCGCGGAATAGGCGAAAAGCAGCGTTCCGCTTGTCTCGGGGTAGTTCCCGGGAAGCTCCGACCTTGCCGGGAGCTGCAAGAGCATACCCTCGTCCGTCATGCACCGGGAAAGTGCTCCGAGAAGTCCGGCGAGCATTTCCGCTGCGGCAGTGTTATCGGGGAGGATACCGCATATATCGGCAAGTCCGGCACTCAGCCAGCCCATTGACCGCAGCCAGAATTCGTCCGAAAGACCCGTCACATGGTCAGCCCATTTCTCGCGGCGTGATTCGTCCAGACCGTGAAAGTAAAGCCCGGTCGAGCTGTCACGCATACGTCTGCGGATATTTTCAAGCTGTGCGGAAACGTCCGCGAGCATATCGCGGTCGCCTTTCAGCAGGCCGTACTCAGCCATGAACGGCAGCGCCATGTACACGCCGTCGAGCCATATCTGACCGGGGTATACCGCCTTGTGCCAGAAGCCGCCGCAGGGCGTTCTCGGCTGACGTTCGAGCTGTCCGCGGACGATGCTCTCAGCCGCGGCGAGGTATTTTTCCATGCCGGTGTGCTTATACAGCCACAGGAGTGTTCTGCCGCCGTTCACATTGTCGAGATTGAAGTCCCCGAAGCATAGCGTGGGGATAGTACCTTCCTCAGTGACATAGGCGTCGGTGAAACGGACGATGAAGCTGAGCAGCCGTTCATCGCCGCTGAGGTCATACAGCATTGCTGCGGCAGTCATCATGCAGGCGTCGATGTAGTTCCACTTCGGGGCTTTGCGGAAGATGATGTTCTCCCGGTTCCAGAGCGGCGAAAGAGGGTCGGAGGGGAGTATCAGCCGCTCGGTATAGGCATCTGCGGTCATTTTCCAATTTGCTTCTGTCTTCATCCTGTGATACCTCCGGCAGTAATACCGCTTACGAATTGCTTCTGTGCGAGTGCGAATACGGTGACTGAGGGGATAAGTCCTATCACCGACATTGCGATTATCTTGCATTGCTCATAGCCCTGACCTGTGCTGTCCACCGAGAGCCTCAGTGCGAGCGACAGGGGGTATTTCTCCACTGACTGTATCATTATGAGAGGCTGTAGGAAGTCGTTCATGGTCCACAGGAATGTGAACACGGCGACCGATGCCACAGCCGGTCTGATGCAGGGGAGGAGCACATATACGAGCGTTCTGAGAGTGCCGCAGCCGTCTATGCGGGCAGCCTCGTCGAGTTCTCTCGGAACGCGTCTGAAAAACTGTATGAGTATGAACACGAACATTCCCTCGCCTGCAAAGGCTGCCGGCGCTATGAGGGGGACGTAGGTGTCGAGGAGTTCGAGCTTGCTCCAGAGGAGGTACAAAGACATGACCGTAACGATAGCCGGCATGAACATACCTGCCATGAGCATGGCGAAAAACAGCCTTTTCAGCGGGAAGTCAAACCTCGCGAAGCCGTAGGCGACAAGCACGGACGACAGCACTGCGAGAAAGGTCTTAGGCAGTATTATCATGAACGTGTTCGCGAAATAGTGACCCATAGTGTAGGGCGTTACCGTCCGCCATGCGCTTCGGTAGACGCTGAGGTCGAAGCTCTTGGGCATGAACCACGCCGAGCTGAATATCTCGCTGTTGGACTTGAATGAGGCGCCGATGAGCCACAGCATAGGGTAGAGCGTCACGGCTGCCATGAGCGTTAGGATAACGTAGAGGGGAAGCTTTCTGGTCATTTCTCGTCCCTCCGTCTGCCGCGCGTCACGGCGAACATTATTCCCACAACGGCTGAAATGAGCACGAAAAGTACCCATGATACGGCGTTTGCATAGCCTGCGTTCATGTCGTAGCGGAACATCTCATCGTATATCAGCATTCCAACGGTATAGGTGCTTTTCAGCGGACCGCCTCCAGTGAGCATATAGGGCGCGTTGAATTCCTGCAAAGCCGCGATGCTCTGAAGGACGAGGTTCACGAAGATAACGCCCCTGAGCTGCGGAAGTGTTATCGCGAAAAACGCCCGTATACTGCCGCAGCCGTCAACTCTTGCGGCATCGTAGAGCTCACACGGTATGTCCCTGAGAGCCGCGAGGAAAATTATCATGGTCGAGCCGAATTCCCACAGACGCAGGAGTATCACCACAAACAAAGCCTTGTCCGGGTCGCCGTACCAGCCGACAGGCGAGGCTCCCGCGAGGCTCAGGACCTGATTTACAAGTCCGCCGGAGGTGAAAAGGTAGTTCCACATTATCACCACGGCAAGGTTAGCGCCGAGTATCGAGGGTATGTACAGCGCCGTCCGGTAAATGCCTATCCCGCGTATCTCGGCGTTGAGCAGCAGGGCAGTCATGAGCGATACCGCGAGCTTCATCGGAACGAGTATCGCGGCATATTTCAGCGTTACCGTCAGTGCCTTCCGGAAATTATCGTCCCGGAGCATGGTGCGGTAGTTTCCCAGTCCGACGAACCTCGCCGGACGGATATTGTCGTATTCAGTCATTCCGACTGCAAAGGAGCATACGAACGGATACAGCGTGAACAGCAGAAATCCCGCTATAAACGGCAGTATCAGCAGCAGTCCCGTGTATCGGCTCACACCGACCGGGTTGCTGTAAACACGTTTTTTCATTTCCTGATCTTCTCCAGATATCCGGTCACGGACGCATATAGCTCGTCTGCGGCGGCGTCAGCGTCCTGAGTGCCGTATGATACGTTTTCGAGAGCAGTATTGCAGTATTCCTTTACCCTTGCAAGCTCCATGTACGGGCTTATCGTCAGCGTATCGAGCCTTTCGAGAAGCTCATCGCTTTCCTGTGCGGGACCTTTCAGCTTGCCGCTCGCCTCAAGGCGTTCCTCCGCGTAACGGGAGGCAGGTATGCCGCGTGTAGTACCGAGTATCTCCGCACATTCGCCGTTATTCAGCAGGAAATCAACGAAAGCCGCAGCTTCGTCCGGGTGCTCGGTGTTCCGTGATACCGCGTAGAGCATCGAGGGCTTTATCATCCAGCCGGACGTATTGCCGCTGCCGTCGCTGAGGAACGGTCCTGCCTGCAAAACGCCGTCCGCGAGCACGGATTCGTACTTGCCGACCGAGCTGCCCCATTCGAGAACGCCTGCTATCCTGCCGCCGATGAACTCCGGGGACTGATACAGTGCAGCATTGCCGTCTTCATCGGTACGGGTCCTTATAGTGCGGATAACATGGCTGTCCTCGAGCCTTTTGTAGAAGCGCAGGGCTTCCGCGATGTCCTCACGGGTGAAGCCGAGCTCACCGTCCATAGTGATGAATTCTCTGCCGGTCTTCTGCTGAACGTACACCGCCGCAAGGTACCATGCCGTTCCTCCGGACTGGATATCGAGGTCGAGAGGGTAGAGACCGTTTTTGCTGAAAACGTCCCCCAGCGCGATAAGCTCCTCCCAGCTCGTCGGGTAGGAAGCTCCGAGCCTCTCATAGATACCGGAATTGTAGAAAAGTCCCCTGCCCGTGACCGAGACCGTAACGGCATTGAGCCTGCCGTTCACCATGCCGAAGGAGAGGATATCCTCGCTGAGACCGGAGAGATCGAGCTGTTCCGTAAGCTGACCGAGGTCGTAGAAGCCCTCGCCGTCGGGGGACATAGTAACGAGCCAGTCGTAGTTTATCTGCATTACGTCCGGCTCAGTGCCGCCGCTTATCTGGGAGGCTGTCTTTTCCTGCCAGCCGTCCCAGCCGCCGTATTCGGGCTTTATCGTGATATCGGGGTGCAGGGTGTTCCAAAGGTCAATGGCTTTCAGCGTAGCCTCATGTCGGTCATCGCCGCCCCACCATGAGAAGCGAATGGTGCATTTGTCGAGCCTGCCGTCCGGGGGAGTAGCGGAGGTCTTTCGTGTACTTCCGCAGGCAGAGAGGGTAAAGGCGCAGCACACTGCTGCTGCTCTGAGAATATTGAACTTCATTCCCACCCTCCATAAATATAATGATAATATAATTATAGCTTATTATGCGTGAAAAATCAATATTTTTGCAGAAAATAGCGAAGGAGCGCAAAAAAAGCCATAGGGAGCTATTCCATATGGCTTTATCGTTTATCAGTCGAGGAAGTCCTTGACCTTCTTGCTTCTGCTGGGGTGGCGGAGCTTTCTGAGTGCCTTTGCCTCTATCTGACGGATACGCTCACGGGTAACGTCAAAGCGCTGACCGACCTCCTCGAGGGTACGGGACTTGCCGTCCTCGAGACCGAAGCGGAGCTTCAGGACCTTAGCCTCACGCTCTGTGAGTGTAGCAAGCACCTCGTTGAGCTGTTCCTTGAGGAGAGTATGGGAGGCAGCTTCGGCAGGTGCAGGAGCGTCATCATCGGGGATAAAGTCACCGAGGTGGCTGTCCTCCTCCTCACCGATAGGAGTTTCGAGGGAAACGGGGTCCTGAGCCACACGCATTATCTCGCGGACCTTATCCTCGGGCATACCGAGCTTTTCAGCGATCTCCTCGGGACTTGGATCGTGGCCGTTTTCGTGGAGGAGCTGGCTGGAGACCTTCTTGACCTTAGTGATAGTCTCGACCATGTGGACGGGTATGCGGATAGTTCTTGCCTGATCGGCGATAGCACGGGTTATAGCCTGTCTAATCCACCATGTAGCGTAGGTTGAGAACTTGAAGCCCTTGGTGTAGTCGAACTTTTCGACAGCCTTGATAAGACCGAGGTTGCCCTCCTGAATGAGGTCGAGGAACTGCATACCTCTGCCGACGTACTTCTTGGCGATGGACACGACGAGACGGAGGTTAGCCTCGGAGAGACGCTTCTTAGCGTAGGGATCGCCCTTAGCCATTCTCTGAGCGAGCTCGATCTCCTCCTCGGTGGAGAGAAGCGGAACTCTGCCTATTTCCTTGAGGTATATCTTGACAGGGTCGTCGATAGCGATACCCTCAGTGGAAAGAGCCATTTCGAGGTCATCGGTGAGGTTGGAGTCCATACCGATCTTGAGATCGGCGTCAACGTTCATGTCCTCGACGATCTCAATGTTGAGGTTTTCGCAGTCATTATAGAAGGTATCTATCTGATCTACGTCAAAATCGAGCTGTTCGAGGGCATCGGTGATCTCCTTAGTGGTGAGCTTACCGTTAGCCTTACCCTGTTCCATGAGTGCGTCGATAGTATTTTTCCTGTTTTCCATACTACATCCTCCTATTTTTTCTTTGAATCAAAGAGCTTTTTCAGATCGTCGTATGAGAGATCGTCCGGGCTTTTTGAAGTATGCTCCCTGAGCACCCTTGCACAGTCGTTGAAGACCTCGCGGGTCACAGGCGTGTCTTTGGTTTTAGCGGTCATACCGGTTATCCTGCCGGTTTCCTCCATAGTGAATTCATCGGAGAGGAGTGACACTGTAAAGTTCTCGTGCTCCCTGACGGCGGCAAGAACGGCGTTATAAACGCGCTTGTTGAAGGGCGTCACGAAGATGTCCGGCGGAGCTGTTTGTGATATTTCCTCATGCTCCTCGGGATTGCGGATAAGGTAGCTTATGATGCTTTCCTCAGCCTTAGATTCCTTTGGAAATCTCGCAGCTTCGGGGTTTAACTGATCGTTCCTGTAGGTCGAAGCCTTGATGTCCGTCCACTGCTTCTTTTTTTCTGTGCGGACGTTTTTTTGCAGTATACCGTCGATGTGCGTTTTCAGCACCTGGACCGGTATATCGCATTTCTTGGCGGTGCGGGAAATATACACCTCCCTTTCGAGAGGGGACTCGATCCCCGCAAGTACCTTCGATGCGCGGTTGAGGAGCTCGACCTTTCCGGCTTCGGTCGAAATATCGAGACCGAGCTCGCACTTGTCGAGCATGAAATCGTTTGCGTCAGACGAGCCGTCTATGAGCAGCCGGAAGCTCTCGGCACCGAATTTTTTTATGTATTCGTCAGGATCTTTGGCGCCCTCCATGCGGAGAACTCTCGTGCGGAGACCCACGTCCGAGAAGTGGTTGATAGCCTTTTGGGTGGCAGCTTGTCCGGCACCGTCGCTGTCGTAGGCGATCACGACCTCCTCAGCGTAGTGGCTGATGAGCCGGGCCTGATTAGGGGTAATGGCAGTGCCGAGGGTCGCAACGACATTCTCGAAGCCAGCCTGATTGACGGCGATAACGTCCATATAGCCCTCGCAGAGGATAATGCGTTTGGTCTCGGCATTCTTTGCGAAGTTCATCGAGAAGAGGTTCGAGCCCTTGTCGAAAACCGGAGTAGCGCCGGTATTGAGGTATTTCGGCTGGGAATTGTCGAGGACTCTTCCTCCGAAGCCGATTATATTGCCGCGAAGGTCAACGATAGGGAACATGACCCTGCCGCGGAAGATATCGTAGCTTTTGCCGGTCTTCTGGGAGCGTCCTCCGAGCCATGCGGTGATTATCTCATCGTCGGAATAGCCCTTTGAGCGGAGAACTCCGCTGAGCTCGTGCCATGAAGCGGAGGCGTAGCCGAGACCGTACTTTTTTATCGTTGCGGGAGTGAGCTTGCGGTCGTAGAAATACTTCAGACCGGACTTGTCCTGACCCTTGACGAGGTTAGTGTAGAAGTAATTCGCAGCGATGCGGTTCATTTCGTAGATCCGCGTTTTCTGCTGTGCGAGTCGGGAATCCTTCGAGCCGTTCTGCGGGACTTCAAGTCCGGAACGCTGTGCGAGGAGCTTCACAGCCTCAGTGAAGTCGAGGTTCTCGATCTTCATAATAAATGTTATGACATCTCCGCCCGAGCCGCAGCCGAAGCAGTAAAAGCTCTGGGTATCGGTGAAAACGGTGCAGGAGGGCGTTTTTTCCGAGTGGAACGGACAGGAGCAGACGTAGTTCCTGCCTCGTCTTATCATGTGGACGTAGCCGCCCATTACCGTTTCAATGGGATTTGCGCTTCTCAGACGGTAGAGAAATTCATCGTTGCGGGGCATATTATCACCGTTATTTCCAGAATTTCGGGACGAAAAGCTCGGTATAGAGGTCAACGGCGTATTCGTCGCTCATACCGGAAATATAATCGCATACAGCCCTGTCAGCGTCAGCCTCCTCCATAATGGAGCGGTATTCCTCGGGGAGCTTAGCGGTATTCTCGATGAAGTAGGCGTAGAGCTTCCTAACGAGCAGGACCGCTTTTTCCTCCTCCTGTTTTGCGGCAGGGTTGGTGTAAACGTGTGCGAACATGAACTTTTTGAGGTCATCGTGAGCCTTGCGGATATCAGGGGCAAAGTCTATTACCTCCGGACCGTGCTCGATGACCGAGGCGATGAGCGTGGTAATGCGTTTGGTCTTGGTATCGCCGAGAACGGAAACGCAGTCGTCCGGGAGCTCCTCATTGCGGAGGATACCGGCGCGGATCGAGTCCTCGATGTCGTGGTTTATGTAGGCGATAGTGTCGGCAAGGCGGACGATATTGCCCTCCTTTGTGTCAGCGGACAAATTGGTGTGGCACTCGATGCCGTTGCGTACCGCGTATGTTAGATTGAGACCCTCGCCCTTTTTTTCGAGCTTCTCGACAACTCTCACGCTCTGGAGGTAGTGTTTGAAGCCGTGGGGAC
Source organism: Ruminococcus flavefaciens (assembly GCA_902777125.1). Classification (GTDB taxonomy): domain Bacteria; phylum Bacillota; class Clostridia; order Oscillospirales; family Ruminococcaceae; genus Ruminococcus. Next base: position 74,666 of record CACYSQ010000003.1, on the reverse strand, counting down.
ATATCTCGTTGAGGACCCTTTCGCCGCAGTGACCGAATGGGGAGTGTCCGAGATCGTGACCGAGAGCGATAGCCTCCGTCAGATCCTCGTTCATTCGCATACCACGCGCTATAGTACGCGCTATCTGAGCCACCTCAAGGGTATGCGTCAGACGGGTGCGGTAGTGGTCGCCGACGGGTGAGAGGAACACCTGAGTTTTACGCTTCAGACGCCGGAATGAGTTGCAGTGGAGAATGCGGTCTCTGTCGCGCTGGAATTCAGTGCGGTAGGGACATTTTTCCTCCGGGAGTTCGCGGTGCGTACCCTTTTCGTCAGTGCTCGTGCAGGCGTATTGACTGAGAATGCCAGCCTCGGTCTGCTCTATCTGTTCGCGTACTGTCATAATATCCCTCCTTAGAAAGTCTCTGTAAACTTATACTCTCAAAAAGTGAAAAACCCTTTAATTTTTTTCGGGACTGTCGTTGAGGTCGGAGAAATCGCCGTACATCTCGCCGCAGTCCTCTACAGAAGCGGCACCGTTCGTGGCTTCGGTAAGGTCTTTCATGAGGGGAGCGAGCCGGTCCGAGGTAACTAGTATCTCGAGCGTGACGTCGCTGCCGAAGTCGGAATCGAGCGTGATAGTGCGGTAATTCGGGAGAAGGTAGGAGACCTTTCCGTAGAGGCCGTAGTCCGTAGTGATACGGAGCCTGTGACAGAGGCGCATATCCATTATCTTTGCGGCGTCGCAGGCGATAGAGGCAGCGTGGGAGTAAGCCCGAACGAGACCGCCTCCGCCGAGGAGAATGCCTCCGAAGTACCGCGTCACGACGACACAGACGTCCGTAAGACCGCGTTTTGACAGCACCTCGAGGACTGGCGTACCGGCAGTTCCCTGCGGTTCACCGTCGTCGGAATACCGGGAAATATTGTCCTTCCGGAGGATATAGGCATAGACGTTGTGTTTAGCCTTTCTATGCTGAGCCTTTATGGAATTGATGAAGGCGACAGCCTCGTCATTGGTCGTGACCGGCGAAATATAGCCGATGAACTCCGAGCGCTTCTCGATGAAGGAGGCTTGTGCCGGAGCAGAAACAGTTAAATAATCCATAGCAATCTATACGCAAAAAGCCGGTCTTAGACCGGCTGAATGACTTACTTGTCCATATTGAAACGCTTCTTGAATCTGTCAACGCGTCCGCCTGTATCAACGAGCTTCTGCTTGCCTGTGTAGAACGGATGGCACTTAGAACAGATTTCAACCTTGATGTTTTCCTTTGTGGACATAGTCTCCATTACATTGCCGCAGTGGCAGGTAATAGTAGTCTTTACAAAGTTAGGATGGATTCCCTCTTTCATGGTTTTCACCTCTTTCACAGATTTTGTATCCGTGCAGCCCATCAGTTGCCTTAGACAGTAGTGCCGTTATACATTACAGTAATTAATTATACCGCATACGCTCGATTTTGTCAAGCAAATTCCGATATATTATTTTTATTTAACTTTTGCAACAGTGTACCCGTCGATATGGTACACTCCGAGAGTGTCGGTTTCCGGTACTGCGTCCGCCTCGTCAAAGAAAACGTAGAGGACGTTTTTGCGTCCGGAGCCGCTTTTCAGGGCGTTGTACTCCCTTATTGAATACTCCGAAACAGCGTTGAAATCGAGCCTTGCGAGGTAGAAGCTGTTGAGGCGCATATCCTTCTTTACTGCAAGCTGTGCGAAATCGAAGTACATATCCATGTACAGGCCGTACTGCGTTTTCATCGGCAGAAATACGATCTCGTCCGTGTTTTCGGTGAGCTCGTCCCATTTTTCGTCCCGGAGGGCAAATGTGTAGTCCGGCTGCTTTGCGAACATTTTTCGCTGATCGCTGTGCCAGTCCCTCATGTCGAGCACCTGTACTGCCACGCAGAGGACCGCTGTGACGACCGCAGCACGTTTTCCGAGCCTTGAAATGCCGGCAAGTGCAGCGGTAGTGAGGAGTATTCCCGGCAGCCATATGAACCTCCCGGAGGCTCTGAAAACTCCGAGACAGCCGCGTATCAGCCACGGCAGCGGTATGTTAGCGACCGTTCTGCTGCCGAGGGTGACGGTCGTGCTGACCGCCCAGAAAAAGCTCACGAAGAATACCGAAGCAAATGCAATGACCTCGACTGAATGCTGCTTTATCAGGACAGCGGCGTTGTGCCGGAAAGTTCCCTCTTTCCGTACAAGTATGATGATAACGGCTGCAATTGCGGCAAGACAGCATATCAGTGCGCCAAGACCAAGATAGCCGAAGCCCTCGGTCTGACCCTCGAGAGCATCGAGACCGTCCAGATAGACCGACCTTCCCATGCTGTTGAAGAAGGTGTTGAGGTTCGAGGAGTAGAAGCCGAAGCCGCCGTCGTTGTACTTTCCGCTGCCGTGGAAAGCGCCTATCAGGAACAGGGCGAGTACCGATGAAAAAGCGGAGGCACCTGCCGTGATAAAGGCTGTTTTCGGCGTTTTGTCGCGGAATATCGCAAGTATCATGTAGCCTGCCATTACCGTGAATATCATCGGCAGGAAGTAAGGGTGTATCGAAGCCGCAAGCATACAGACCGCGCACCAGTAAAGCGTGTAGGTGAACCTGTGGCGATGCTCTTTATTGCGGTCGAGAACGAGTATCAGCGGCAGGATTATGAGCCAGACAGCGCCGAGAGAGTTGTGGTGCATTATCCTGTCAACGGTCGGCGGGAACAGTGAATAGAACAGTGAACCGACCGATGCGAACAGAACGTCCGGCTTTATGCGGTAAAGAAGTGCCGCGCCGCAGCCGCCGTTGAGGGCGAAGCAGAGCACTCCCCATAAGCCGAAATACTGGAAATTGTCCGGCAGAACAGGGGAGAGCGGCTTGAATATCATTGCGAAAAGCGGGAGCGAGTCCGAGTAGAGACAGGAGACCTTGCCCTCGCTTGAAAGGCCCTCTGTGAGACCGAGTGGGAAAGAAAAGCCGGAGCTGCGGTAGAATTCCCAGCCGAGCTGATGCTGCGTGGCGTCACCAACGTAAGCGAAAAGCCAGTTCGTGTTCGTGGGAACGATGACCGATGCACCGAATATCATAATAAAGACCACAGCGCCCAAAACAGCGCCTATGGCAAAGGATAGCAGACTTTTTCTGTTATTCTGCATGGCGTCCTCCAAAGCGGAATAATACATAATAATGAGATCGCGCGGAGTCCGGAGACAGCGTCCGCGAGGGTGAATTAAAAAACAGTCCGGTGGACTGTTTTTAATAGGGGACGCCTTGTAAGCGAAGGCGTCTCCTTGTAGAAGCTGTGAATAATTATTCCTCTGAGCTGAGCCCGGACAGTTTTACTTCATGCTCTGAGTGAAGTCAGCGTAGATGCGCTGCTCGATGACCTCGGCCTCCTTGTGGGTGGGAGCCTTTGCTGTGATATAGGTCTTGATCTTGGGCTCAGTGCCGGAGGGACGGATTATAGCCTTGCAGCCGTTCTCGAGGTAGAAAGCGAGGACGTTCGACTTGGGCAGCGTGAGCTCAGTTACCTTGCCGGTAGCGATATCGAGGGCAGTGCTCTTCTTGTAGTCCTCAAAGCGCTCGACCTTCAGGCCGCCGACAGTTGTGAGCGGATTTTCGCGGAGGTCGTTCATGATCTCGTTCATGCGCTTCATACCGCTTTCGCCGTCGAAGGTGAAGCTGTAGAGTGTCTGATAGAACACGCCGTACTTCTTGTACATATTCTCGCGGGCTTCAAGGAGAGTGATGCCCTTAGAACGGTAATATGCAGCCATTTCGCATATGAGCATGGAGGCGTTTACAGCGTCCTTATCGCGGACGTAGCTGCCGGAGAGGTAGCCGTAGCTCTCCTCAAATCCGAAGATATAGCGATTTTCCTCGCCCTTTGCTTCAAGGAGACCGATCTGCTCGCCGATGAACTTGAAGCCTGTGAGGACGTCGAGTATCTGAACGCCGTACTCCTTGCCGATGAGGTTGACGATATCAGTAGTAACGATAGTCTTGACAGCGACAGGGTTCTTGGGCATTGTTCCCTTCTTGATACGCTGCTCGCAGATGTATTCGAGGAGCATAGCGCCGACCTCGTTGCCGGAGAAGAGGGCGAAGCCTCCCTTTCCGTCGGGAACAGCGATGCCTACACGGTCGCAGTCAGGGTCGGTAGCAAGGAGAAGATCGGCCTGAACTTCCTTGCAGTAGCCGAGACCTACCTCAAGAGCCTCGCGTATCTCGGGGTTCGGGTAGGGACAGGTCGGGAAGTTTCCGTCGGGAAGCTCCTGTTCCTTTACAACGGTAACGTTGCTGATGCCGATGCGTCTGAGTATCTCACGGACGGGCTTGTTGCCGGTGCCGTTGAGGGGAGTGTAAACGACCTTGAGACCGCTGTCGGCGCAGAGGCTCGTGTTGATGCCCTCAGCGAGAACCTTCTCGTAGAATGCCTCTATAACGTCATTTCCGATATAGGAGATGCTGCCCTTTGCGAGCTCCTCGTCGAAGGAGGAGGTCTTTACGTCCCTGAACATATCGAGTGAGTTGATCTTTTCGAGGATTATCTCAGCGCCTCTGAGAGTGATCTGGCAGCCGTCCTCGCCGTAGACCTTGTAGCCGTTATACTTGGCAGGGTTGTGGCTCGCAGTTACCATGATACCACCCTGGCAGCCGAGCTGACGAACAGCGAACGAGAGGCAGGGAGTAGGCATGAGTTCGGGGTAGATATGTACCTTTATACCGTTTGCAGCGAGTACCTCAGCGGCAGCCTTTGAGAAAACATCGGACTTGATGCGGCTGTCGAAGGAGATAGCAACGCTGGGGTTCTTGTACTCCTGGTTGAGGTAATCGGCAAAGCCCTGTGTAGCGCGTCTAACGGTGAAAACGTTCATGCGGTTCGTGCCGGCGCCGATAACGCCTCTGAGACCGCCTGTGCCGAATTCGAGATCGCGGTAAAATCTATCGTTTATAGCCTCTTTGTCGCCCTCGATGCTTTCGAGCTCGCTGAGAAGGTCGGGCTCGCCTGCAACATTGCTGCGCCAGAGACTGTAGAGTTCCATTTCTGTCATTTAGATAACCTCCTGATTAGAAATATATAATATTATACCACATTTTTCCGTGAATGAAAAGGGTTTTCAGAAAAAAACAACGGATTTTTCGTTTTTACTATAATTTGAATGTATTTCACAGAAAAAAGTCATGAATTTAGTGCAAAAGTACTATGTAAGTCTCTGCTAACTCGGGCGCGTTAGTAAGGGGACGCCGTTTCTGCAAGGCGTCCCCCTGAAAAAAGCTGTATCAGTCGCCGAAGGATACTCCGATATCGCGGGCAGCGATAACGAGGTGGTTGTCCGTATCGACGAACTTGGTCTTTCCGGCAATATCCTCGAGCTTGTTGGAGGTTATCTTGTTGCCGATCTTGGCGACGGTCCTGCCGTACTTCTCCTGAGCGATGAGGTAAGCCGCATGAACGCCGAACTGTGTCGAGAGAACGCGGTCGTAAGCGCTCGGAGCACCGCCGCGGAGCATATGTCCGGGAACGCAAACTCTTGCCTCCATGCCGGTATTTGCCTGTATCTGGGCAGCGATACGGCTCGTGGCAGTGATTATGCCAGCCTCGGCACGTTTCCTAGCACGGTCCTTCTTCTTCATCTGAGCCTCGGCAACGTCGTATGCGCCCTCGGCAACAGCGAGTATCGAGAAGGTCTTTCCGGATGCGCTTCTTGCCATAACGGCATCGCACACCTTATCTATATCGTAGGGAATCTCAGGGATAATGATGATATCAGCACCGCCGGCGATACCTGCATTGAGGGTGAGCCAGCCAGCCTTGTTGCCCATTATCTCGCAGACGAGTATACGCGAATGGCTTGCAGCGGTAGTGTGGAGGCGGTCGATAACGTCGGTGGCGATGTCAACTGCGGTGTGGAAGCCGAAGGTAACGTCAGTGCCGTAGATATCGTTGTCGATAGTCTTGGGGAGACCGATAACGTTCAGGCCCTCGTCCGAGAGTAGCTTTGAGGTCTTGTGGGTACCGTTTCCGCCGAGAGTGAGGAGACAATCGAGCTTCTGCTTCTTGTAGGTCTCCTTCATGTTCTTGACCTTGTCAACGTTGTCGTCGCCGATGACCTGCATCATCTTGAACGGCTGACGCTTGGTGCCGAAGATAGTGCCGCCCTGTGTGAGAATGCCTGAGAATGCAGAGGGTGCCATGTCCTTGCAGAGATTGTTGATGAGACCGTAATAGCCGTTGGAAATTCCTACGATCTCGACGTTGTCCTCGCCGAAGCGCTCATAGCAGGCTTTAGCCACGCCTCTGATGGTAGCGTTGAGACCGGGACAGTCGCCGCCGCTCGTAAGAATGCCGATTCGTCTTTTCATGTGATTTACCTCCGTTCGTTATTTGATCTGTTGCTGGAAGATTTTATATTTTCCTCAAAAAAACGCTCGAGTTCATTTGCAGGCATGGGCTTGCCGTAGAGGTAGCCCTGACCGTAATCGCAGCCTGCCTTGCGGAGGATCTCCTCCTGATTGGGGTTCTCGATGCCCTCCGCGATAGTTTCTATCTTCTTGGATTTTGCGATCCTGATAACGGCTGAAACGATCTCAAAAGCGATATTGTCGTGCTCGATATCGGTAATGAACGAGCGGTCGAGTTTCAGGAGCGTTATCGGGAGTATCTGCAAATAGCTCAGTGACGAGTAGCCTGTGCCGAAGTCGTCCATTGCGAGCTTCACTCCGAGGTCACGGAGCTTGTTCATCTGATCGACCGCGAAGTCGATATCGCTGAGTGCAAGTGTCTCGGTAAGCTCGACCTCGAGCCATTTTGACTCAAGTCCTGATCTTGCGAGAGCCTCAAAGACCTTGTCGCGGAGATCCTTCTGGTAGAAGTCGGACGAGGCAAAGTTTATGGACATAACTATCGGCGGATAGCCCATTTTCTGCCACAGAACGTTCTGACGGCAGCCCTCTGTGAGGACGAATTCGCTTATCTTGCCGATGAGGTGAGAGCTTTCCGCGATAGGCACGAACTGGTCGGGCTTGACGATAGTTCCGTCGGGCTTTATCCAGCGTATCAGAGCCTCAACGCCCATGATAAGACCGGTTTCGAGGTTGATCTTGGGCTGGTAGAAGAGCTGGAGCTCGTTGTTTTCTATCGCAACTGCGAGAGCCTTTTCGAGCTCAGTGTTGCCGATGATTGAATCGTGCATACTCGGCTCATAGCCACAAATGCTGCCCTGAGTGCCGCTGCCCGTCTTGAGGGCGAATTCAGCGTGTTCGAGCACCTCGAGGAAGGAATCGCCGTCCTCCGGGAGCTTTGAATATCCGGCAGAGCAGGTAAGGCTTATCGCCGAGAACTCGTCCACGGCGAGCTTTGCGAATTCCTCCTGTATATCGCGGGCTGTGCGGACGGGAAGCTCGTCGTCGCCGTAGTCTCTCAGCACAAGCGCGAAGTTATCGCCGCTCATACGCGCTGCGAGGCCGCCGGGAGTAACGAATTTATAGAGGATATGGGCGAAATTCTTGAGTATGTAGTTGCCGTTGGTATAGCCGCAGGTGTCGTTGATAATGTGGAAGCGGTCGATATCAAGAACGACTATCCAGTAGGAGTATTCGAGAAGCTTTGCGGTTTCGTAGGTCTCCTGACCAACGTCCATGAGCTTGATGCGGTTTGCGATCTCCGTAACTTCGTCGATGTAGGCGAGACGCTCAATGAGGAGGTCCTTCTCATGCTCCTGAGTGACATCGAGGATAGCTCCTCCGAGGAGGGGGAGGGTATTATCGGTGCCCTGAATGTACTTGTAGCGGTAGGAATACCAGCGGTAGGTGCCGTCAGCGGACTTCATTCTCATGTCTGTGCTTCTGACATCGCTGGAATTCTTGGCACTCTGAGCGGTATCGAACTGTATCCTGTCATTGGGGTGGACGAGGGCGCGGAATTCCGAGAGAGTGATGCTTCCTGACCTGAGACCGAGCATACGCACCATTTCGGGCGATGCACGGAAGTTTTTGCGGTCAGTGCTCATGATAACGCCGATCTCGGCGAGCTCCATAGAGGAATTGAAGAAGTCGTTGGCGCTTGCGAGACTGAGCTTCATCTTCTTGATATCGGTGAGATTGAAGCCTGTGCTGAGGAAGAGCGAGTATTTCTTGCGCTTTTTTACGAGGGAGGTGCTCCAAGCGATAGTGATTACGCCGCCCTTGTTATTGGTGAATTTTGCCTCATGGGAGGCATTGCCTGTTATCATGGTGATAGCCTCGGGGCTGAGCTTTTCGAGCCCGAAGGTCTTGCACAGGAGCTTTTGTCCCTTATGGTGATTCTGTTCAGTGCCGATGAGCTTTTTGAGCTTGTTGTTGATATATATATCGGAACAGTCGTCTCTCCAGAGGATCATTTCCGTGTTGAGATTTTCGGTGATATTGGCGATATCGGTATCATCGACTGAATTCTTGTGCTTTTTATAGAGCCACCCTACGAGGGAGAGGATCACCGTAAGGAAGAACATGGTCGAAATGTAGACTATCGAGGCTGTCAGCGCATATTCGGGATAAAGATAGCAGTAAGCGAGTATCATTACCGTAGCAGTAGTTATGACGAAAGCTGCTGCCAGCGGATTATTGAATTTCATTTCAACCACCTCCTTCATTCTTTTTAACCTAATACATTATAGCAAATATTACAGAAAAAGTCAATCGTAAAATTGAGAACTGATACAAAAATTATAAAAACACAGCAAATTTTAATTATTTTTTCACAGAATATACACTTTTGTAGGTTATAATGGTATAATAAATGAAGAAACGGAAGCTCGCTTCCGGAAGCTCACTTTACAACAGGGAGGAAGTTTATGGCACATATACTGGTTGTTGACGACGAAGTCAATATTAGAAAGGTAGTCCGCGAATATGCGGAATTTGAGGGACATGAGGTCACTGAGGCTGAAAACGGCATGGCTGCGGTAAAGCTCTGCCTCGAAAACGACTACGACCTCATAATCATGGACGTCATGATGCCCCGCCTTGACGGCTATTCCGCCTGCAAGGAGATACACAAGACCAAGAAGATACCGGTAATCATGCTCTCCGCGAGAGGCGAGGAGTACGACAAGCTCTTCGGCTTCGAGATAGGCGTTGATGATTACGTTGTAAAGCCTTTTTCACCCAAGGAGCTCATGGCGAGGGTCAAGGTTGTGCTGAAACGCGCTGCTCAGACTCCGGAAGCCCCTGTTCAGGAGAAATTCACGTTCGAGGGGCTCGATGTCGATATCCCCGGCAGAGAGGTCTACGTCAACGGCGAAAAGGTTTCCATGACCCCCAAGGAGTACGACCTCCTCTTCTACCTCGTCAAGAACCGCAACATCGCCCTCACCCGTGACAAGCTCCTCGAGGAGGTCTGGGGCTACGATTTCTTCGGCGATGACAGAACGGTCGATACACATATTAAAATGCTCCGCAACAGCCTCGGCGAGTACAGAAAGTTCATCGTTACACTGAGAGGAATGGGATACAAGTTTGAGTGCGATCAGTAAGCTCCGCAGTGCAAACAGCCGTATACCGCTTAAATTCAAGGTCTGGCTCTACTTTATAACCTTCACCATAATGGTATTCGTGCTGCTTTGGGTGTTTCAGATTTTCTTCCTCGAAAACTTCTACGAGAACATGAAGACCCGTGCTGCGGCAAGCAGTGCGGACAAGATCTCGAGCTGCTACGACAGGCTCGCGGCAGGCGAAATGACGCGGTCGGAGTTCCAGTCGAAGGTGGAGACCATTGCCCACGACAATGACCTCTGCGTCGAGATACTCGACAGGTACGAAAGGTCGATATATTCGGTCGAAACGCTCGGCGACTGCCTTATCCACGGCAGAGTGAACAAGACCAGCATCTACATTTTCAGTATCCTCGAAAGCGAGGACAGGACGATACGCTATACCATGAAAAATCCTCGCAGCGGCTACAATATGCTGCTCTACGGACGGACGCTCGGCAATAAGAACAATCCGAGCGGCTATCTCCTGATAAATTCAGTGCTCGTTCCGGTCGGCTCAACGGTCTACATCATCAAGCGTCAGCTCATGCTGATAACCGTTCTGCTCATAATCTTCGCCTTTGTGATATCGCTGTTCCTTTCAAGACGCATCGCGCGTCCTATCGCGGAGATAACCAAGTCCGCAGAACAGCTCGCGAAGGGCGATTTCAGCACCGAATTCGACGGCAGAGGCTACCTCGAAGCGAAAAAGCTTGCCGATACGCTGACCTATGCGGAAACTGAGCTCTCCCGCGTGGACAATATGCAGCGCGACCTTATCGCGAACGTCTCCCATGATCTCCGGACGCCTCTTACCATGCTGAAGGCCTACGCCGAGATGATACGCGATCTCTCCGGTGATAATCCCAAGAAGCGCAATGAGCACCTCGAGATCATCATCAACGAGACAGACCGTCTGTCCCTCATGGTGAACGATATCCTCGATCTCTCCAAGCTCGAAAGCGGCAAGCAGAAGCTCAATCCCTCCGAATTCGAGATAAGCGGCAAGCTCAGCGAGATCATCGACCGTTTCAAGGGCATTTCCGAGAAAATGGGTTATACCATCAACTTCACACCCGACAGCGAAAGAACGGTTTGCTGCGATGTCGTGAAGATCGAGCAGGTCATCTACAACCTCATCAACAACGCCATAAACTATACCGGCGAGGACAAGCAGGTTTTCGTGCGGCAGATCAATACTCCCGAGGGCGTTCTCATCGAGGTCGAGGATACCGGCGACGGTATCGAGGAGGACAAGATAAAGCTCATTTTCGACAAGTATTACCGTTCCGAGAACCACAAGCGTGAGGTGGTCGGCACAGGTCTGGGACTTTCGATAGTCAAGGCGGTGCTGAAGCTGCACAACTACGATTACGGCGTCCGCAGCACACTCGGCAAGGGCTCGACCTTCTGGTTCAGGATAAGCGACGTGAAATAAAAATGTCCCCTTGAAAAATGGGACGTGAGTTTGCCGATGGCTCTTCTGAGTACGCCGATCTCAACGGGGACAGACGTTGAAAATTCTTGCAACCTTATTAACAAAAATTTTACAGATTGGTAATACCTATTTCGCCTGAATATCACACAATCTACACATAAATAGGTTATAATAAAAATGCTGAAGGAGAAATCCGGAAGCCGTTTTTCATGGTAGTTTAATGTTTACCCCAACATTAAATTATTAAATCCCCAATAATCCCTATATCATGGCAGATGAGCTTCCCTAACCGGAGGCTCGTTTGTTTTGCGGACGCAGAAACAGAGGCTTCCTGAAAAAATTGTTGCACAAGGGCAATTGCCTATTGACAAGGTAAGTTTTTTGTAGTATAATGTCAATATAAACCTTATCAAGAGCGGCGGAGGAAACAGGTCCTGTGAAGCCCGGCAACCTGACTGTATACCAGACAAGGTGCTAAATCCTGCGGTTTATCCGGAAGATGAGGAGTTTTTCAAAAAAACAGCGCACTTCTGCGAGTGCGTCTTTTTTATTTTCAGGAGGTTTTTTTATGAGCAGATGTTTTTTCACTTCGGAGTCGGTCACAGAAGGTCACCCCGATAAGATATGCGACCAGATCTCGGACGCTGTACTCGACGCTATCCTCGAGCAGGACAAAATGGGGCGAGTTGCCTGCGAGACCTGCGTCACAACAGGTATGATACTCGTTATGGGCGAAATTTCGACCACTGCGAGCGTTGATATCCCCAAGATAGCCCGTCAGGTCGTTACCGATATCGGCTACGACCGCGCTAAGTACGGCTTCGATGCACATACCTGTGCCGTTCTCACATCTATCGATGGTCAGTCGCCTGATATCGCAATGGGCGTAAACGAGGCTTTCGAGTACCGCGAGGAGAACAGCGAGAACGACGGACTATCAAACGGTGCAGGCGATCAGGGTATCATGTTCGGCTTTGCCTGCAATGAGACTCCTGAGCTCATGCCGCTTCCGATATCCCTTGCTCACAAGCTCGCTCTCAGGCTCACTGAGGTCAGAAAGGACGGCACTCTCCGTTATCTCCGTCCCGACGGCAAGTCTCAGGTAACAGTTGAGTACGACAACGGCAAGCCCGTAAGAGTTGACGCAGTAGTCGTTTCCTCCCAGCATTCCGCTGATATCTCCCTCGAACAGGTTCGCAAGGACATCGAGGAATTCGTTATCAGAGAGGTTATCCCGGCTGAGCTCATGGACGAGAACACCAAGATCTTCATCAACCCCACCGGACGCTTTGTTGTCGGCGGTCCTCAGGGCGACAGCGGTCTCACAGGACGCAAGATCATCGTTGATACATACGGCGGATATTCCCGTCACGGCGGCGGAGCTTTCTCCGGCAAGGACCCGACGAAGGTTGACCGCAGCGCTGCATATGCCGCAAGATACATCGCCAAGAACATCGTTGCAGCAGGTCTCGCTGACAAGTGCGAGGTACAGCTTTCTTACGCTATAGGCGTAGCTAAGCCTATCTCCATACTCGTTGACACATTTGGCACAGGAAAGGTGGACGAGGACAAGCTCTCCGAGGCAGTCGGCAAGGTATTCGACCTCCGTCCGACAGCTATCATCGAGATGCTCAAGCTCAGAAAGCCGCAGTACAGACAGCTTGCTGCTTACGGTCACATGGGCAGGGAAAACCTCGGTGTTGCGTGGGAGAAGACCGACCGCACAGAGGCTCTCAAGGCAGCCCTTGCATAAAATGAAGGTAAAATATTCTGCTGCGGAGTTCAGCTTCATCGCCCCGGTGCTCACCGATATTTTCAGCCGCTATGCGGATAATTCCGTAATGGCAGGTATAGTCGGCGTTGACGGCGTTACAAGGCTGAGCTTCCGGACTGATATCGAAGCCGAGCCTCCGGCTGATGCTGAGCAGGTCCTCAGCCTGCTGTTCAGGTTCCTCGCAAAGGACGCTGTACAGCCTTTGGCGAGAGTCTATGCACAGAACAGGGCTGATATCCTCAGCGATGTTATCGCGGGACTTTCCGAGGCTGTGAACAGCCTTGTGAACGCGAAGGTATCCCTTGTCTCTGAGGACGGTAAAACCTGCACTGAGGTCACTCTCAACAGGACGCGGAGCGTTTCGGAAAACTGACAGCAGAACAAAGAATTATCCGGTGTCCCTCGGTGGGATACCGGATTTGTTTAGAAGTTGCTCATTATTATGGATATGGAGTGATTTTATGCCTTATTGTAAATACTGCGGCGCCGAAAACACCGAAAAAGCAAGATTTTGCAAGAAATGCGGCAAGGAGAACGTTCAGCGGCAGGCTGTACAGCCGGAGCTCCCTGTTCCGCCTTCACCGCAGCCGGAGGCTTATGCTCCGGTCTCGCCGCAGCCTCAGCCGATCCCGAACGGAGCCTATCAGCCTCAGAACGGTCTCCCTCAGTATGGCTTCGGACAGCCTGCGGCTTATCGGAAAAGCAGAAAGGGACTGATCCCTTTGATCGTGCTCGCAGTTTTCTTCGTGACCGCGATAGTCAGCATTTGGCTGCCGTGGTACAAGGTCGAGAGCAGTGCGATAACGGTCGATTATAAATTGTACAATGCCTCCGCCTCAACAAAGACAAATGAGTGGAAGTATAGTTATTCCGATGTTCTCTTCCACGAGGGCGAGTATAAAACGACAGACGGAAAGTTCGTTGATATTTCAGAGCTCTCTGGCGATAAGGATATAACGGTCAAGGATAAGGGAACGAAAAAAATGAACAATATGTCCCATGTAATGAAATACGCCGGACTCGCAGGCTATATCCTTCTGATAATTGCTGCGATAGCCTTTTTCTTCAGCAAAAAGGCAATGGCATTCACTGCTGCCTTTTCGTCAGCGGCTTTCGTTGTCGCAGTCATCGGTGGGAACAGCTTTTGCTCCGAGACGCAAAAGGCAATGAATGACGGTGAAAATTCAGTTTTTTATTACTCCCTCGGTTCAGATGTTCACCTCGGCATCGGGATTATCCTTGCGCTTGTCACAGTGCTGCTGATAACCGTGACCGGCTTTGTTATAGCTTTCCGGAAAAAGAAGACCGCAAATTATAATTATTGAATTAAACCGCCGGCGTTCCGATACAGGGACGCCGGTTCTCATTTCAGGTCATGGACTTACAAAAAAAGGACGTTCCCGAAGGAACGTCCTTGATTTTGTCCGTCTAATGGAATTAGCCAAGCTCTGCGAAGTACTTGATAGTTCTTACCATCTGAGATGTGTAAGAATTCTCGTTGTCGTACCAAGAAACTACCTGAACCTCGTAGAGGCCGTCGCCGATCTCAGCAACCATTGTCTGAGTAGCATCGAAGAGTGAGCCGTATCTCATACCGATAACGTCGGAAGAAACGATCTGATCCTCGTTGTAGCCGAAGGACTCGGAAGCAGCAGCCTTCATAGCAGCGTTGATGCCGTCCTTAGTAACGTTTGCGCCCTTAACAACAGCTGTAAGGATAGTTGTGGAACCTGTCGGAACCGGAACTCTCTGAGCAGAGCCGATGAGCTTGCCGTTGAGCTCAGGGATAACAAGACCGATAGCCTTAGCAGCACCAGTGCTGTTAGGAACGATGTTAGCAGCGCCGGCACGAGCTCTTCTGAGGTCGCCCTTTCTGTGAGGACCGTCGAGGATCATCTGGTCGCCTGTGTAAGCGTGGATAGTGCTCATGATACCGCTCTGGATAGGAGCATAGTCATTGAGAGCCTTAGCCATAGGAGCGAGGCAGTTTGTTGTGCATGAAGCAGCAGAGATGATCTTGTCGTCGGGTGTGAGAGTCTTCTCATTTACGCTGTAAACGATAGTGGGGAGATCGTTGCCTGCGGGAGCAGAGATAACGACCTTCTTAGCGCCTGCATCGATATGAGCCTGAGACTTGTCCTTAGAGCAGTAGAAACCTGTGCACTCGAGAACAACGTCAACGCCGAGCTGGCCCCAAGGGCAGTTTACAGCGTCCTTCTCAGCATAGATCTTGAGGGTCTTGCCGTCAACAGTGATAGTACCAGCCTCATCGTCAGCGGAAACAGTGTGAAGATTCTCACCGATGATACCGCAGTAGCCCTTCTGAGCTGTATCGTACTTCAGAAGATGAGCGAGCATAGAGGGCTTAGTAAGGTCGTTGATAGCAACTACCTCATAACCGGGAGCATCAAACATCTGTCTGAATGCAAGACGGCCGATACGGCCAAAACCATTAATAGCAACTTTAACTGACATTGGAAATTACCTCCTAAATAATTTATATATCTATTATAACTCAATTGGCAGAATTTTTCAAGTGGTTCGATAAAAAAATAACAGAATGTTCACGAAACGTGCATAAATACAAAAACGATAGACAATGAATATAAATTTTTGTTTATAATTACAACGGAATATATGGGCCCGGAGCTATTCCATTTTGAGTAATAATGTTGTATAATAGTAGTATAATAATGTGTAACAGGGTTGCCGACCTGATCGTTGCGGCAGAAAGGCAGGATCGAATGAATAACGATATAATAACCGAAAAGAACATAAGGCGCTTTTTCAGGGACCCGTTTTCAAACGAATACTCAAGGTATTTCAGCGAGACCGTTATAGCTACAGTCGCTCAGATGAATGCAGTAATGGAATATGCTGCGGATATGATACCGCCCTCCAGGCGCAAGGGAATGGAGGAGATAATGGGTGCCGCAGCGAAGCAGACCTTGCAGCTTATGAGAGTTGCCGCTGTTTCACGCACCCTTTCGGACACAAAGCCTGCGAAGGAGCTTATAGAGGTCGATGCGCTCATAGGCTTTCTGTGCGAGCAGTTTGAACGCAAGCTCGGTGAACGCATCAAATTCAGGCTGAGGTCGGTGTCTCGTGCCATGGTGCTGAGCGACAGGCGTATCATCACTGAGCTTATCCTCGGTGCTGTCAGGAAAATGGCTCTGCGGACTTCCGCTGATGAACCCGAATTCTTCATCGGAGCTGACGTTGTGGGCAGGAACGTGCGTATCTACATTGTGGACAGGAACGACGAAGATACCGTTTACGATGCGGAAAAAGATACTCCGCCTGCCGGAGAGGAGTTCTTCGACCGCTTCTTCAGTGAAGCTAACTCCATTATAGCCGAGCTTATCGGTGCTGCCGGAGGCTATGGCAACGGTCTTTATACCCTCGAACTGCCGCGGCTCATGCCGGAAGACGATACCAATACCGAGCTCAGGAGCCCGGTGGTTTACGACACATCTGGCTGCGGATTTACCTGTGATATCATGCTCGACGATGACAAATTAACAGCGAAGAACGGCAGTTTTCAACAGCAAAAAACTTTTTAAGCAACTTAAACAGAAAAATTTGAAATTTTTGTTGACAATAATCAAAAATCGTTATATAATATAGTTGCAGAAGTTTTTATATGGGGAGACTTGATAATGCCAAAAGGACTTGAGATCGAAAGAAAATTTCTCGTTGAGCTTCCGGATATCCACGAGCTTGACGTAAGAAGGACTATCGGTATCACACAGACCTACCTGACGCGCGGTGAAAACGATTCCCAGCGCAGGGTCCGCCGCATCAACGAAAACGGCGCGGTAAGATACACCTATACCGAAAAGGTGTTCATTTCCGCGGTGACACGCGAGGAAAACGAATTCGAGATAAGCGAGAAGGAGTACAGAAAGCTCCTCGGTCAGACCGACCGCAAGCTCGCGCCCGTTGAAAAGGTACGCTACTGCTTCGATTACCACGGTCAGCTCTTTGAGCTCGACACCTACCCGTTTTCGCACAGCCTTGCGATAATGGAGCTGGAGCTGCGTACTCCTGAGCAGGTGATAGACTTCCCGGAGAATGTCCACGTTCTCAGGGACGTTTCCGCTGACAAGAGGTATTCAAATGCCGCTCTTGCTACGGCAGGCGCTTTCCCGGAGCTCACAGCCTGAAGGCGCAGCTTCCGGATACCATGATAAGGCTTGGAATTGAAATATCAGAACTCTATTCACGAACGGAGTGACCAGATGGCAGAAAAATTTCTTGCTTCTGATTCGCCGGAACAGCTCTCCGCTGTGTTCGGCAGTCTCGACGACAACGTCGGACGTATAAAAAAGGAATACGGCGTCGATATGGTCTGCCGTGACGGCGGCATCAAGCTCATCGGCGGCGAAAAAAACGTTGAGGACGCTTCAAGGGCGGTTCGCGCTATGCTCAATATCAGCAGAAAGGGTCAGACCCTAAGCGAGCAGACCGTCCGCTATGTCACATCTATGGTGGCTGACGGCGTCGAACAGGAGCTCGAGGAGCTCGGAGGCGACGGCATTTGTGTTACTGCCTCCGGAAAGATAGTCCGTGCAAGAACAGTCGGTCAGCAGCGGTATACCGACATGATAAGGGACAATACGATAGTCCTCGGCATAGGTCCTGCCGGCACGGGAAAGACCTATCTTGCGGTTGCGATGGCAGTAAGAGCCTTCCGCGGACACAAGGTCAAGAAGATAATCCTTACCCGTCCGGCTGTTGAAGCAGGCGAAAAGCTCGGCTTCCTGCCCGGTGATATGCAGGACAAGGTGGACCCCTACCTTCGTCCGCTCTACGATGCGCTGTTCGATATGTTCGGCGCTGAGAGCTTCGCAAGGTACATGGAAAAGGGCATTATCGAGGTCGCACCTCTCGCCTACATGAGAGGCCGTACTCTCGACGAGGCGTTCATTATCCTCGATGAGGCACAGAACACTACCTCGGAACAGATCAAGATGTTCCTCACCCGTCTCGGAAATGACAGCAGAATGGTCATAACAGGCGATATCACGCAGATCGACCTTCCGGATATCCGGAAGTCAGGTCTCGTTGAAGCGATAAAGGTGCTCAAGGGCATCGACGATATCGCTATCCACCGCTTCTCGGAAAAGGACGTCGTGAGACACAGATTAGTACAGGATATAATCAAAGCTTATGAAAAATTCAGCGAAGGGAGAATAAAACACAATGGCTAAGTTAAAGGTTTACGTTAAGAACAATCAGACTGAGGTAAAGGTCCCGGTAGGTATCAGGCTGCTCATCAGAAGATGCTGCCAGGCTGTTCTCACCACTGAGAAATTCGGAAAGGACGCCGAGGTCAGCGTTTCGTTCGTAAGCAATAACGAGATAAGAAAGCTCAACAAAACTTACAGGAACAAGGACAGCGTTACTGACGTTCTCTCGTTCCCGCTCACAAGCGAGGACGGTACTGTCGAGCTCAACCCGGAGACAGGTGCGGTACAGCTCGGAGACGTCGTTATTTCGCTTGAAACTGCCGTAAAGCAGGCTCAGAACTACGGTCACTCCCTCGAGCGCGAGATAGGCTTCCTCACAGTTCACTCGATGCTCCACCTCCTCGGCTACGACCATGAGACCAGCCAGCTCGACCAGAGGATAATGCGCGAAAAGGAGGAGTCCGTGCTCGAAAAGCTCGGTATCTCCCGCGATGTTACCTTTGTTGTGAACGGAGATAACAACTGATGTCAAGAACTGCCTTCGTTACCATTGCCGGACGCACAAATGCCGGAAAATCTTCGCTGCTCAACGCGATAATCGGTGAGAAGATAGCTTCCGTGAGCAATAAGCCGCAGACTACCCGTACACGCATAACCGGTATACGCAATATCGACGATGTCCAGCTCGTTTTCTTCGATACTCCGGGACTTCACAAGCCTGTGAACAAGCTCAGCGAGCATATGCTCAATACGGTCAAGGAGTCCGTCAGCGACATTGATGCGGTAGTTTTCATGCAGGACTGCACAAAAAAGATCAACGATCAGGAGCTTGCACTTCTCAGGTCGATGAACGATGCGAAAATGCCCGTGATACTCGTCCTGAACAAGATAGACCTCCTGAAAAGCATGAACGACCTTGCTCCCGTTATCGCCGGCCTCAGCTCAAAGGCTGAATTTCAGGCGATAATCCCCGTGAGCGTCACCGAGAACAACGGCATCGACATCGTTATTGACGAGATAATCAAGCTCTCGGAGGAATCACCGCATTTCTTCCCGGACGACATGATAACCGACCAGCCGGAAAAGGTCCTTGCGGCAGAGATGATACGCGAAAAGCTGCTCATGCTGCTCAGCGACGAGGTGCCTCACGGCATCGCGGTTGGCGTTGAGGAGATGTCCGAGCGCGAGGACAAGGATATCCTCGATATTTCGGCGGTCATCTACTGCGAAAAGGAATCGCACAAGGGCATTGTCATCGGAAAGGGCGGCGCTATGCTGAAAAAGGCTTCGACCGCGGCAAGGCTGGAGCTGGAGGACTTCTTCCAGATCAAGGTCAACCTCAAATGCTGGGTCAAGGTCAAGGAGGACTGGCGCAACCGCGAGGGCATTATCCGCAATTTCGGACTTTCAGACAAATAATTCGGACATTTCCGCAGATAATACATACAGGACTTCAAGAGTCATAGCTCTTGAACTGCGGAGGTGTGACATGACTGAGGATATGCTCTGGGATATATTCGCCGAAAGCGGCAGAATTGACGATTATCTGCGGTATTCGGCAGTTAGGGACGAAAAAGATGCTGATATCGGAAGGGATTGTTATCCGGGAACGTCCTGTGGGCGAACAGGATAAATTCATTGATATACTCACAAAGGAAAGCGGCGTTGTTGAGGTCTCCGTCAAGGGGGCGAGGAAGTCTGCCTCAAAATCAGGCAGCGCTACCCAGCTTTTCGCGTATTCGCGGTTCTGCCTCGATATGCGCGGCGGAAGACTCTACTATAACAGCGCCGAGCCCATACATATTTTCTATGACCTTCGCAGCTCGCTGACAAAGCTCTCGCTCGCCTCGTATTTCGCCGAGGTGGTCGGGGACTGCATTCACCCCGAGGCTCAGAGTGCCGACGTTCTGAGGCTTTTCCTCAACTGTCTGCACTTCCTCGAAAACGGTAAGCGCAGCGAGGCTATGCTGAAGGCTGTTTTTGAACTGCGCCTGATGTCGGAGATAGGCTTCATGCCGGATATCATCATGTGCCGCGGCTGCGGAGCTTTTGAGCCGGAGGAGCTTTTTTTCTGCATTGACGGCGGAGGTTTTTACTGTTCGGACTGCTATGAGGACGAGGAGGACGATCTCGCCATGAAGGTGAAAAAGCCGGTACTGCTGGCTGTCCGCCACATCGTCCTGACCGAGCTGAGAAGAACGTTCAACTTCCGCATTTCCGACGAGACTATGTCCGTGCTGTCGGAGCTTGCGGAGAGGTATATGCTCTGCCGCCTTGAAAGAGGCTACAGGACGCTCGATTTCTACAAGAGCATAGCAGGTGCAAAGGAGGAGGACAATGCAGATACGCAGATTTCAGAATGAGGACGCGGAAGCCGTTTCCGCACTTATCGCGCTTACGATGAGGACTACCAATGTGAAGGACTATCCGCTTGAAATGCTCGAACAGGCGATCGCTTTCCTCTCACCCGAAAGGCTCATTGAACGCTCATCGTGGATGCACAGCTATGTGGTCTGCGAGGGCGAAAGGATCATAGGCTGCGGCTCTGTCGGACCCTACTGGGGCAAGACCGATGAGAGCTGCCTTTTTACTATATTCGTTGACCCGTCCGAACAGGGCAGGGGCATCGGCAGGAGCATTATCGAAACGCTCGAAGCGGACGAGTTCTTTCTCCGTGCAAGGCGCATAGAGATACCTGCCTCCGCGACCGCTGTCGGCTTCTACAAGAAAATGGGCTATGACCACAAGGACGGTCTTGCCGCTCAGGACGATGAGGGTCACTACAAAATGGAGAAATTCCGCTGACGAAAGGAATATATGGATAAATACCTTAAAACACTTGAACTCGACAAGATACTTGAAATGCTCGCTGAGCTGACCTCGAATGAGGAGACCCGGCGCATGGCACTGGCGATACGTCCGGACACCGACCTCGCTGCGGTGAGGCGCGAATGTCTCAAGACCTCGCAGGCTTTCAGCCTGTCGGTGCAGTTCGGAACGCCGCCGTTCAGCAATTTCAAGGACATATGCTCATCGGCAGCCCGTGCAAAGTCCGGAGCGGTGATATCCCTACGCGACCTCATGGACATTGCCGCAATGCTGCGTCAGATAAAGAGCCTCGCGGACTGGTACGACCACTGCGAGGGCGTTGAGACTGAACTGGACTACCTCTTTTCGAGGCTCATGCCGAATGACTGGCTCCTCGAAAAGCTGGAGCGCTCAATAATCTCTGAGACCGAGATATCCGATGCGGCAAGTCCTGAGCTTGCGGCTATACGGCGCAAGATAAACCGTGCCGGTATGCAGCTCCGCGAGACTCTCGACAAGATGATACGCAATAAGACCACGCAGCAGTACCTACAGGAGAGCACCGTCACCATACGCGACGGAAGGTTCGTTCTGCCCGTAAAATCGGAGTACAGGGGACAGGTCGCGGGCCTCATACATGACACCTCAGCCACAGGTCAGACCATTTTCATCGAGCCTATGGCGATAGTTGAGGCGAATAACGATATCCGTCTCCTCGAGGGCAAGGAGCAGGAGGAGATAGAGCGCATAATCCGTGAGCTCTGCGGAAACTGCGGCGAATACGCGGATATCCTCTGTGAGAACTACCGCATCTGCACTGAGCTGAACCTCTACTTTGCGAAGTCCAACCTTGCGGCAAAGCTCAACTGCTCGCTCCCGGAGATAACCGACGACGGCAGTATGCACCTCAAAAAGGCGCGCCACCCTCTGATCGACAGGAAAAAAGCTGTTCCGGTGGAGCTCTCGCTCGGTGAGGACTACCAGACGCTCATAATAACCGGTCCTAACACCGGCGGCAAGACCGTTGCGCTGAAAACTGCCGGTCTGCTGAGTGCCATGACGATGTGCGGACTGCTCATACCGGTCGCGGACGGCAGCCGTATCTCGGTATTCCGCCATATTCTCGCGGATATCGGTGACAGTCAGAGCATCGAGCAGAACCTTTCCACATTCTCGTCGCACACGAACAAGGTAATTGAGATACTCGATACCGCCGACGAGAATTCGCTCGTCCTCCTTGACGAGCTCGGCTCGGGAACAGACCCGGTCGAGGGCGCAGCACTTGCCGTATCCATAATAAGAAGGCTCATGTCGAGCGGCGCAAAAATAATGGTGACGACCCACTATCAGGAGCTCAAGGTCTTCGCTATCGACAGCGAGGGCGTGGAGAACGCCTCCTGCGAATTTGACATAGAAACTCTGAGACCTACCTACAGGCTCATCGTGGGTTCGCCCGGAATATCCAATGCTTTCGCCATTTCCGAGAGCCTTGGTATGCCAAAGGACATCATCGAGGACGCTAAGGCGAGGGTCAGCGATGCCAATATCCGGCTCGAAGATGTTATCGGTAAGCTTGATGCTGCCCGCATTGAGCTTGAACGTCAGAAGGAAGATATTTCGAGGCTCCGTGCTGAGGCTGCCGCTCATGAGGAGGCTGTCCGCAGGGAAAAGGAGGAGCTTGAACGCTTCAAGGCTGACGAGCTCGAAAAGGCGAGACAGCGTGCAATGACTATCATCGAGCAGACAAAGGCGGAGTCCAACGAGCTGCTTGACGAGCTCGACAGGCTGCGTAAGGAGAAGGACAAAAAGGACTTCAGCGAGAACGTTTCCGGCATGAAATCGCGTACAAAGCAGAGCTTCAACAAGATGTACGACACCGCAAATCCCGTTGCCAAGCAGGATCCCAACGCTGACTACAAGCTGCCGAGAAAGCTCCGCAGGGGAGACACGGTCTACGTCGTTGACCTCCAGCGGAAGGGCATAATCTCCGGCGACCCGGACGGCAGCGAGTTCGTTTACGTTCAGATGGGCGTCATGAAGACGAAGATGAATATTTCCCGGCTGAGACTGGAGGAGCCCGATAAGGTGACATACTCCGGCAAGCCCGCAAAACCGGCACGAAAAATGAACAAGGTCGGTGTAAAGGCTGAACGCAGGGGCAAAATGGAGCTCGATATCCGCGGCTGTGCCTGTGACGACGGCGTTTACCAGCTCGACCAGTTCATAGATCAGGCGGTGATGTCGAATATCTCCACGATATACATTATCCACGGCAAGGGTACCGGACTGCTCAGAAAGGCAGTCCAGCAGCGATTGAAGACGCACCCGTCCATAAAGAGCTTCCGTCTCGGAGTATACGGCGAGGGCGAGGACGGCGTTACGGTTGCGGAGCTGAAATAAAGGGGAGGATAAATCCCGTCCGAACTTAGTTCGGAGGCTTTGTGATAAAGTACGGCTGCAAGGGGACGCCTTCTCTTGCAAGGCGTCCCCTCTGCGAAAACAGTCCACCGGACTGTTTTCGCATTCACCCCTTGCGAGGCGCTTTGTTTAGTTTCGCTTTCCTTTAAAAGCTGTGGAAAGCGACAAGAGGCGCTGCCTCTGGACTCCGCTCAAGGGAGGACCTCCCTTGAGAATCCCATTCATAAGCGCCGTTACTGAATTTCGTTTGTTTCTGTTTATTACATCATGATTATAAGGGGCAGATAATGATAAGGAAAATAAGGGAGGCTTACGGCAGAAGACCCGGTCTTACGGCTATATTGCTTCTGACCGGAGCTTTTGTCTTTATCATCGCATTTGACCTGCTGATAGTGAACCGCGGGGGCGTCTGGGGCTCGACCTTAGACTGGGACTGTCAGCATTTTGCGATACCCGAATACCTCAGAATGAGGTTCTTCGAGACAAAAGACAAGTATCCGGACTTCGCCTTTCAGCTCGGTGGAGGACAGAATATCTACAATTTCGCCTACTACGGCATAGCAAATCCACTGTACATTCCGGCTTATTTCATGCCGGGAATGAGCATGGCTCTGTACATACAGCTCCTCAGCATCGCGGAGGTCCTTGTCTCGTCAATAATGATATTCTTCCTGTTCAGGAAGCATCTCAGCGGCGGGATACCGCTTGTGCTCGCGCTGATGTTCCTGTTTGCGGGACCCGTGATACTCCACAGCCACAGGCACATAATGTTCGTGAACTACTACCCGTTCCTGCTCGGACTTTTCTTCACCGTCAGGGGACGCGACAGCGTTGTCAGGCTCGCACTGGTCTCGCTGCTGACCTATTGCATAATGTGTACGAGCTACTACTACAGCGTGGGCTCGTTTGCCGCAGTTGGACTGTACATGATATTCCTGTGCCTCGAGGAAGAACCGGAGATCGGCTTCAAGGGCATCGTTTCGAGGATCTGGAAGAAGATACTTTTCGCCTTCATAGGCTGCGTATGTGCAGCGCGTATATGGCTGCCGTCGCTTGCGGCGATAGTTCACGGCAGAGCTTCGACCTCCGTGAGCGTTTCGATAAAGGAGCTGATAGTTCCCACGCTCAACCTCGGCACGATACTCTACGGTGCCTACTCGGCAGGTCTGACCAGCATAGTGGTTGTGTCAGTCATCGCACTTGTTAGAAGGGGAACGCGTTCCGAGCGCTTCCTTTCGGGAGTTCTTGCGGTAAGCGTACTTTTCCCGGGAGTTGCCTACATCTTCAACGGCACGATGTACGTTGACGGAAAGGCTTTCATACCGTTCATACCGCTGATGCTGATAGTCTGCGGCAGGTTCTTCGCACGGTACCTCGAGGGCAAGGTCAATGTCAGACCGGTCTTGTGGGTGTTTATTGCTGTTATGGCGCTTTCGTTCGCGGACGGCGGCTACAACCGTATGCAGACCGCTTTTGCGGCAGCCGATACTGTCCTGATATTCACAGCGATAAGGATATGCACGAAGAAGAACAAAAGGCAGATATTGCTTGTTCTGACGGCGGTTATTTCGTTTGCGGTGAGCATATCGCTGTGTTTCATGGACCCGCTGATGAAGAAAAAGGACCTCGACGAGATGTACAGCAGCGTTCCGCGTGAGCTTGCGGAGGACGTTCTCGACGGCGATGAGGGTATATACCGATTTGCGGAGGGCAGCACCAGTGAGAACACCGTGAACATGGTCTACAGGACGGATTACCTTACGACCAACATCTACTCCTCGCTATCGAACCCGTATTTCCGCGATTTCCGCTTCTATTCTTCGGGCAGCGAGATAGGTACGCGCAACAATGCGGTACACCTCCAGCCGCTCAATATAGTTTTCAACACGTTCATGGGCTGCCGGTACAGGCTCACGAAGAACGACCCCGACCTCTACGGCGAAACGCTGGTCGCCTCCGACGGTGACTACAGGGTCATGAAAAACCCGAACGCTCTGCCGATAGGCTTTGCCTGCGGGGACGTAATGTCGAAGGACAGGTTCATGCGTTTGCAGTATGAGCTCCAGCAGGAGGCGCTGCTCACGAACATCATCGTGCCGCGTAAATTCGATTCTGAGGGCGTCAAGCCCGACAGGACCAAGAGGCTCGATATCGACTTCAACGACCTCACGGACTATGACGGTATCACACTGAAAAACCGCCTTTTCACAATCAACAGCAAGAAGAAGGTGAAGGCGAGGGTCGAGCTCGATGAGCCGGTCGTGGACAAGGTGCTGATAGTTACGGCTTTTGCGGACAACCGCATCGGCGACATTGCTTATCAGTCCGACGTCATACTCAAAATAAACGGCGTCAGCAACAAGCTCACGGACCCCAAGTGGAAGTACAACAATAGCAACTATGTTTTCTCCTATATCATCTCGTCCGATGAGCCTGTAACGGGACTTGACATGGAATTTTCTCCCGGCTACTATAATATTTCCGGCTTTGAGGCATACACTATGGAAGGATCCGTGATAACCGGTGCAGCCTCCAACAAGGACGCCCTCATCATCGACAGCGGCGACCCGGTAGGGGACAGCATTTCCGGCAATATCAACGTCAGCAGGGACGGCTGGTTCTGCTTCACGATACCCTACGACAAGGGCTTCCGCATAAAGGTGGACGGCGAGGAGGTCGATTACTACAGGACTGACCTTGCGTTCATAGGCTTCCCGATATCCGCCGGTGAGCACAGGGTCGAGCTCGAATATATCGCTCCCATGCACAAGGAGGGCGCCTATATCTCGCTCGGAGGCGTTATCGCTGCCGTACTGCTGCTCATCGTGTTCGGCATTACCGGACGCGGAAAAGAAAATGTGAAGGATTTGAATAAAACCCTTGACATTGACGGCAAAATATGATAAAATAAGACAAGTTGCAAAAGAAGCTTCGGTTTCAAAGCAAGACCGCCGGCTGCCGTTCATCAGAGAGCGCAATCCAGAGCCGGCTGGCAACTTCTGTTGCCTTATTGATTCGGCTGAGTCCGATACGTTTTTATAAGTTTTCATCAGCTTGTGAAAGGTCAATAAGAGTAGTAAAAGGTGAAATTTCTTGCTTATATAGACTCTGAAACCAAAGTATATCCGTGCGGATCGCATAGATTTTACTACGCGCATAGGCTGAAAAAGCCTGTGCGCTTTTTATATTTCAAGGTATGTGTAATTATGAGGTGTGTGTATGGAAAATAAGCTAAAGCTTTACGGCTTCAATAACCTGACAAAGTCCCTGAGCTTCAATATATACGATGTCTGTTATGCCAAGACTCCGAAGGCTCAGCAGGAGTATATCGCCTATGTTGACGAGCAGTACAATTCAGAGCGTATAACTGACATTATGACGCACCTTACGGAGATGATAGGAGCACAGGTGCTCAGCGTTTCCCGGCAGGACTACGACCCGCAGGGAGCCTCCGCGACCTTCCTTATCGCTGACGATACTATGATACCTGCCGGAGGTACTGAGACCGTTGCTCACCTCGACAAGAGCCACGTTACCGTTCATACCTACCCGGAGTACCACCCGGATACGAGCATCGCGACCTTCCGCGTTGACATCGACGTTGCTACCTGCGGCAAGATAACCCCTCTGACCGCTCTTGATTACCTCATCGGCAGCTTCGATTCCGATATAATCACTATGGACTACCGTGTACGCGGCTTCACAAGGGATATCAACGGCGAAAAGCTCTTCATCGACCACGATATCACCTCGATACAGAACTATATCCACGATTCCATTCTCGATAAGTACGATGCGGTCGATATCAACGTATATCAGGCAAATATGTTCCACACAAAGATGCTGATAAAGGACATTGTCCTTCAGAATTACCTGTTCAATACCGATGTCCACGAGCTTCCCCCGAGGAGCAGGCTCGACATCACTAACGCTCTCAGGAGAGAGATGATAGAAATATTCAGCGGAAGGAATGTTTACGGAAATGACTGAGCTTTCACAGGTCGATGCCCCGATATATGAGGCTTTGCGGCGCTTCCGGAGAATGAGGATAGTCCCCTTTGACGTCCCCGGTCACAAGCGCGGAAGGGGTAATATGGAGCTTACGGAGTTTCTGGGCGAGGACTGCATGAACGTTGACGTCAACTCCATGAAGCCTCTGGACAACCTCTGCCACCCCGTTTCCGTCATCAAGGACGCCGAGGAGCTTGCAGCACAGGCTTTCGGTGCTGCAAACGCTTTCTTCATGGTCGGCGGAACTACCTCCGCGGTACAGAGCATGATAATGTACGCCTGCAAGGAGGACGACAAGATTATCATGCCGCGAAACGTCCACAGGAGCGCGATAAATGCCATTATCCTCACGGGAGCCGTTCCGGTCTATGTCAATCCGGACGTAAATCATCAGCTCGGCATTGCTCTCGGAATGTCCGTTGAACAGGTCGAGCAGGCGATAAGGGATAATCCCGACGCCAAGGCGATAATGGTCAATAATCCCACATATTACGGCATTTGTTCCGACCTCAGACGCATAACCGGGCTTGCCCATGCCCACGGTATGCTCGTCCTTGTGGACGAGGCTCACGGTACGCACTTCTATTTCGGCGAGGGCTTTCCGGTATCGGCAATGGCTGCCGGAGCTGATATAGCTTCCGCGAGTATGCACAAATCCGGCGGAAGTCTCACGCAGAGCTCCTTCCTCCTCATGGGAAAGGGCATAAACTCCGATTATATGCGGCAGATAGTCAACCTCACCCAGACCACAAGTGCATCGTACCTGCTGCTTTCGAGCCTCGATATTTCGCGAAAAAGGCTTGCACTCTGCGGCAGGGAGATATTCGAGAAGACCGTCGAAATGGCTGAGTACGCCCGCGAGGAGATAAACTCGATCGGCGGATATTACGCATTCTCAAGGGAACTCATAAACGGCGACAGCATCTACGATTTCGATGTGTCGAAGCTCTCGGTGCATACGCTGCCGCTCGGACTTGCCGGCATCGAGGTCTATGACCTTCTCAGGGACGAGTACGACATACAGATAGAATTCGGCGATATCGGCAATATCCTCGCGTATGTGTCGGTCGGCGACCGCAAACGCGATATCGAGCGTCTCATCAGTGCAATGGCTGAGATAAAGCGCAGATTCGGAAAGTCCGGCGCCGGTATGCTCACGCAGGAGTACATCAACCCCATTGTCGCTGAAACGCCGAGAAAGGCTTTCTACGCCGAGAAGCGTTCGCTTCCGCTCGACGAGGCTGCCGGAAATGTCTGCACTGAGTTCGTTATGTGCTATCCTCCGGGAATACCGATACTCGCACCCGGCGAGCTGATAACTCCGGAGATAATAGAGTATATAAAGTATGCCAAGGAAAAAGGCTGTCAGATGACAGGCACCGAGGACATAAACATAGAGAGACTGAATGTTCTTATTTAACAAGGAGGTATTGCTATGGATATGAAAAAAATAGGAAGAAAAATGAGCATTATGATGGGAGTTACGATGAGCTTCTGTATGTCTCTCATAGGAACGCTCATGTCAGGACATTTTACCATACCCGGTTTTATCATCAGCTTCATCATCAGCACGGTCATCTGCCTTATCATAGGCTATTTCGTACCGATAGGACAGATCGCCCACAATACCTGCGAGAAGCGCGGGCTTGAAAGGGGAAGCCTCGGGGCAAGATGCCTTGAGAGCCTTATCACGGACGTTTTCTTCACTCCGATCATGACCCTTGCGATGATATCCTATGCCTACATTATGTCGAAGAAGCACGACGTTGATATGAAATTTCTGCCCGCATTCCTCAGCTCACTGCTGATAGGTCTTGTGGTATGCTTCATACTCGCATTCATCTTCACGCCCATTTACCTCAAAATAGCCATGAAGGGCAATATTCCCGGCGGACCTCCTCCGCAGGGCGTCAAAAAGGACGGAGAATAAGGAACGGAGGATAATATGGAACTTTGGTTTACGGAGCGTCATACTCCCAATGTTAAATTCTCAATAAAGGTCGATCATCAGCTCTACAGCGGAAACAGCGAATTCCAGCGTATCGACGTTTTCGATTCCAAGGAATTCGGACGCTTCCTCACTCTTGACGGGTACATGATGCTGACCGAAAAGGACGAATTCATCTACCATGAGATGATAACTCATGTGCCTATGGCGGTTCACCCTGACCCGAGGAATATCCTCGTTATCGGTGCAGGCGACGGCGGCGTTGTCCGCGAGCTGACACGCTACAGCTCGGTCGAGAGCATCGACCTTGTGGAGATAGACGAGCTGGTCGTTGAGGTCAGCAAGCAGTATCTCCCGACAACAGCCTGCCGGTTCGATGATCCGAGGGTACACGTTTACTACGAGGACGGCGTGAAGTTCATACGCCGCTGTACAGACAAATACGATGTTATCATAGTCGATTCCACCGATCCGTTTGGTCCCGGAGAGGGACTCTTCACAAAGGAGTTCTACGGAAGCTGCTTCAATGCCCTCCGTGCGGACGGAATCATGGTCAACCAGCACGAAAGCCCGTTCTATGCGGAGGACGCTGCGGCTATGCAGCGCTCACACAAGAGGATAGTCCAGAGCTTCCCGATAAGCAAGGTCTATCAGGCGCATATCCCGACCTACCCCTCGGGACACTGGCTTTTCGGCTTCGCCTCGAAGAAGTACCACCCTACCAACGACTACAACGCCGCAAGGTGGAATATGCTCGGCATCAAGACGAAGTATTACAATTCAAGGCTCCATGTCGGAGCGTTCGCACTGCCGAACTATGTGGAGGAGCTGCTGAAAGATGTTGAATAAGAATATACAGACCTTTATCGCCTGCGACAGTGAGTACGCTGACGCTAAGATAGTGCTTTTCGGCGCAGGCTTTGACGGCACCACGAGCTTCCGTCCCGGAACGAGGTTTGGTCCCTCCGCGATAAGGAGCGAGAGCTTCGGCATCGAGACCTACAGTCCCTATCAGGACAGGGATATGCTGGACTACAGCTACTTCGACAGCGGAGACATCGAGCTGCCTTTCGGAAGCACGAACCGTGCGGTCGCGGATATCGCGATGCGTTCGGACATGATACTGACAGACGGCAAGCTGCCGTTCATGATAGGCGGCGAGCACCTCGTCACCCTCGGCTCGGTAATGGCGGTCAAGGAGAAGTTCGACGACCTCTATATCGTTCACTTTGACGCTCACGCTGACCTGCGTGACGACTACCTCGGACAGAAGCTTTCACACGCCTGTGTGCTCAGAAGATGCTGGGAGCTCGTCGGGGACGGTCACATTTTCCAGTTCGGCATAAGAAGCGGCGACAGGGACGAGTTCCGTTTCGCAGGCGAGCACACCGAGATGCACAAGTTCAGCTTTGACGGGCTGGAAGATGTTGTCGAGAGGCTGAAGGGGAAGAATGTCTACTTCACCATTGACCTTGACGTTCTTGACCCGTCGGTATTCCCCGGAACAGGCACTCCCGAAGCCGGAGGCGTTACCTTTGAACAGCTCAGAAAAGCACTCACCCTCGTTTGCAGCACACTAAATATAGTAGGCTGCGACGTCAACGAGCTGAGCCCGGTCTATGACCAGAGCGGAGTATCAACAGCAGTTGCCTGCAAGGTCATCAGGGAAATGCTCCTTGCAATGTCATGAGGATAAGGTATAATAAGGTTCTCGTCATAATTTCGGCAGCGGTCATACTCTTCGGTGCTGTCTTTTTCACGACAGGCAGTAAAATAGGTAAGACGAGAAAAAACATGGAAAAGCGCTGCACCTACAAGCTTACTGCTACAGTGTGCGAGAATGTCCGGAGCAGCAGTAGTGACAGCAATTCGGTCTTTCCGGTGTTCCTATACTATTATAATGGAAAGAGTTACAAGATGGAAAGCAGCTCCGGCTCATATCCGCCGCAGTTCAAAGTCGGTGAGGAGGTCGAAATGTACATCGACCCTGATTCACCCGAGGTATTCTTTGTTCCCGCCGACACCACAACAAAGACCATTTCGCATGTATTCAGTATCGTTGGTGCGGTGATAGCTTCTCTCGGTCTGCTCATACCGCTTGCCATTGCGATCTTGAGAGGCAGGAATGAAACCAGCCGTGCGCCGGTGCGTGTAAGCTCCCGGAAGCCTGAGGAGAAACGGTACGACGGATATTCTGATGAAGATTACATCAGCACTGTTGAGGAATACAACAGGTATGACGATGAAAACGACAAATGTGATATGTGAGAGATTATATGGGAAAAATTTTACAGACAAAGCTCCAGAAGCTCCTGTTCATCGGGGCACTCATTATAACTGCCATAACCGGGGTGTTTGCTTATGCGAACAATTCGCTCGGCAAGGACTGGGTCAACCGAGACTATGAGGACTACATGAAAGAACCGGATAGGTATACGGTAGCTTCGGTACCGATAAAGGGCTTCAAGACTCTCAACGGTACGAACTGCAAGTCGCTCACGGTGCTTGATCTTTACCGCGTATGCAAGGTGGACGTCACACTTGCGGGCGGTCAGACAATGTCTTTCTATGTTCCGCGCAGTTCGGACGACAAAAAGGGCGACATGATAAATGTAGCCTATGAGAAAAAATGGGACACCGATTACGACAGGGTCATGAAGAGCTCGGACGTTGAACCGGGCGATATCCTCGAAACTGCCCGTGCAGAGGAGGTCACCGACGGTATGTACGCAAAGCTTTTCACTATCCTTGCGGTAGTCTCGGCATTGTTTGCAGGTGCAGTCCTGTTCATATGCTATAAGAAAAAAGACGCTTATAATCTTTAAGGAGGTTTTTATAAATGGGAAAATGTATGATAATCGGCTGCGGAGGCGTTGCTTCCGTTGCTATTCACAAGTGCTGCCAGAACAGCGAGGTATTTGAGGGCATCATGATCGCGAGCCGTACAAAGTCTAAGTGCGATGCGCTGAAAGAGAAGCTCCAGCCCACCACAAAGACGGTCATCGAGACCGCTCAGGTGAATGCCGACAACGTTGACGAGCTCATCGCTCTCATCAACAGCTACAAGCCGGACGTTGTGCTGAACCTTGCGCTTCCTTATCAGGACCTCACTATCATGGACGCTTGTCTCGCTACCAAGACCCATTACGTTGACACAGCGAACTATGAGCCTCTTGATACCGCAAAGTTCGAGTACAAGTGGCAGTGGGCTTACCGCGAGAGGTTTGAAAAGGCTGGCATAACAGCCCTCCTCGGAAGCGGCTTCGACCCCGGCGTTACCGGAGTTTTCTCGGCATACGCAATGAAGCACCAGTTCGACGAGATAAACTACATCGACATTCTCGACTGCAACGGCGGCGACCACGGCTATCCGTTCGCTACCAACTTCAACCCCGAGATAAATATCCGTGAGGTGTCCGCAAAGGGCAGCTACATCGAGAACGGCAAGTGGATCGAGACTGAGCCCATGGAGATAAAGCGCGTCTACAACTTCAAGGGAGTGGGCGAGAAGGATATGTACCTCCTCCACCATGAGGAGCTGGAGTCCCTTGCGCTCAACATCAAGGGCATCAAGCGCATACGCTTCTTCATGACCTTCGGTCAGAGCTACCTCACACACCTCAAGTGCCTCGAGAACGTCGGCATGACCTCTATCGAGCCTATCATGTACGAGGGCAAGGAGATAGTACCTCTCCAGTTCCTGAAGGCTGTGCTTCCCGACCCTGCATCACTGGGTCCGAGAACGGTCGGCAAGACCAACATCGGCTGCATCTTCCGCGGCAAAAAGGACGGCAAGGACAAGAACTACTACCTATATAATATATGCGACCATCAGGAGTGCTACAGGGAGGTCGGCTCGCAGGCTATCTCCTATACCACCGGCGTTCCCGCAATGATAGGCGCTATGATGATAATGACCGGTACATGGAAGAAAGCCGGCGTTTACAACATCGAGGAATTCGATCCCGATCCGTTCATGGAGGCTCTCAACAAGTGGGGACTTCCGTGGGAGGAGGACTTCGATCCGGTACTCGTAGACTGAAAAATATGTTAAAAAGCGACTGACCGCGCCTTATGACAATTAAAACTCATTACGTCGCTGTCAGCCGCAAAAAATAATAAAGGACAGGTGTAAGACTATGATTATCACAACCACAAACCAGATCAACGGACAGAACATCTCTATCATCGGCATCGTTGAAGGCGCTACTGTACAGACAAAGCACGTCGGCAGAGACTTCATGGCAGGACTCAAGAACCTCGTAGGCGGCGAGCTCAAGGGCTACACCGAAATGATGAACGAGGCTCGTTCCATCGCAAGACAGAGAATGATAGATCAGGCTAATCAGCTCGGCGCAGACGCTATCGTCGGCTTCGAGTATATGTCCTCAGAGGTTGCACAGGGCGCTGCTGAGGTCGTTGCTTACGGCACTGCTGTAAAGTTTGTCTGATGAACGGAAGGCTTGAAGCTATTGCCTCCCTGCCGACACCGTGCTACGTCATAGACGAGGCAGCTCTCCGGAAAAATCTGGAGGTGCTGCGCGGCGTTCAGGAACGTACAGGCGCTAAGATACTTTTGGCGCAGAAGGCTTTTTCCTGCTATCATCTCTACCCGATGATAGGGGAATATCTCGCAGGCACTGCCTGCAGCGGACTATATGAAGCAAGGCTTGGCTTTGAGGAAATGGGCGGCGAGAACCATGTGTTCTCAGCCGCCTACCGTATAAGCGAGATAGATGAGATCATCGGCTGCTGCGGACACATCATCTTCAATTCCTTCTCTCAGCTCGACAGGTACCGTGACCGCGTACTTGCTGCCGGGAAGAAGATAGGTCTGCGTATAAATCCGGAGCTTTCCACGCAGGAGGGGCATGAGATATACGATCCCTGTTCGCCTAAGTCAAGGCTCGGCATAACCCGGAGGAATTTCCGTCCGGACAACCTCAGAGGCGTGAGCGGACTGCATTTCCATACACTCTGCGAGCAGAACTCCGACGACCTTGAACGCACCCTCGATGCAGTTGAGGAGAAATTCGGCGATATACTGCCGTCTATGGAGTGGATAAACTTCGGCGGCGGACATCACATCACCCGTGCGGACTACGATATACCGCGGCTTGAACGCTGCATAAGGCGTATGCAGGAGCAGTACGGGCTGGAGGTCTGGCTTGAACCCGGCGAGGCTGTTGCACTCAACGCAGGCTATCTCGTAACGGAGGTCCTTGACCTCACGGAGAACGATATGCCGATAGCGATACTCGATACCTCTGCCGCCTGTCATATGCCGGACGTCCTCGAAATGCCCTACCGTCCGCCTCTCATAGGCTCGGGAGAGGCAGGGGAGAAGCCCTACAGCTACCGTCTCGGCTCGCAGACCTGTCTTGCAGGCGACGTCATAGGCGAATACTCCTTCGACGAGCCGCTTCACATCGGAGACAGGCTCGTTTTCGGCGATATGGCGATATATTCAATGGTCAAGAACAATACCTTCAACGGTATGCCTCTGCCCTCGATAATCCTTCTCAAAGAGGACGGAACAACAGAAACGCTTGCGGAATTCGGCTATGAGGACTTCCGCGTCAGATTATAATGGAGGTCAGCATGAAAAAACTCCTTCAACGCATTATCACGGTCACAGCGGCAGCAGCAGTCGGCAGCACAGGCTGTCCGGCAGTTCCGGCGGCTTCCGTGGTGAGCGATGCTATTACTCCGAATTTTGTTGCGGCACCTGTATTCAGGACGGTCAACGACAAGGACGGAGACTTTACCGGCGAGCTGCGGCTCGAACCGGCTTACGGCGCTGTCAATGCGCCCGTTTCTCTTAATGAGGAGGCTTTGCCTGAGCATTTCGATATGCGTGAGACCGGAATGGTCTCGCCTGTGAAAAATCAGGGCAACTATAACACCTGCTGGGCACATTCATCGGCATCGAGTGCGGAATCGAGCATTATCAGCTCTGTTCCGGACATTGACCTCTCCGAGATGCACACGGCTTACTATGCCTGGTACGACCCGCACAGCAAAGAAGCCGACAAGCCGTGGGAGGTCATAGACCAGGGCGGCACATCATCTAGGGTCATAAATATATGGTCGAACAGGCACGGTCCCGTGCTGGAGGAAAGGCTGCCCTATATGAGCGGCGACTTCGAGGACAGGCTGCACGTTGACGAAAGCCTTTACACAAAGCCGGACTACACCATGCGTAACGCCTACAGGCTCGACCATGACAGGGAGCGTTCGGACTTTGAGGCTGTGAACGAGCAGATAAAGCAGCTCGTCTACAGCGGTCACGGCGTTGAGGTCGCATTCTTCTCCGATGAGGACAACACCAACTATATAGACCATACCTCCAACACAAAACGTGCTGCGAGGTTTGCCAACCATGCCGTGACGATAGTCGGCTGGGACGACAATATGTCTGCCGGACTGTTCAAGAATTCCCCGGAGGGCAACGGTGCATGGCTCGTCAAGAACAGCTGGGGAATGAACAACAACGACGACGGATATATATGGATATCCTACTATGACAGGTCTATCAACGACTTCGTGGCGTATGAGCTTGACGAGAACGATAAACACGCCTATGAGCTGAGTCTCGATGACTATACGCCTACACAGAACCTCAACGAGAACGACCTCAGCCTGCTGAACTTCTACAAAGCGCCGCAGGACATGGATATCGAGGCGATAGGAACGTATATCCTTGAGCCGGGAACCAACTATGAGATAAAAATATACAAGGGCAGAAAACTACCCTATCCCTCTGCAAATCTCGAACCCTGCTGTGTGACTTCGGGTACGGCACAGATGACCGGATACCTGACATTTGACCTCAGCAGCAGCGTTTTCGTTGAAAAGGACGAGGATTTCAGCGTTGAGGTAAGGCTTTTCACAGATGAGATCACGCCTATCTTCCCGGTCGAGGGCTGCTACTACGCGGAGAACCTTGAAACCGGTGAGAGGACGGCGCTTTTCAGCGACATTTCCTACAGCTCATACGCCTCATGCTCGGATTTATACGAGAGCTACATCAATTTCAGCGACGACGACTGGCGTGATACCAAGCTCTTCGACGAGACGTTCAGCAATGACATGAAGGACATCTTCCTTGAAAACATCAAGGAGAGCCTTT
The DNA here is from genome assembly GCA_902777125.1 of Ruminococcus flavefaciens. Lineage (GTDB taxonomy): Bacteria > Bacillota > Clostridia > Oscillospirales > Ruminococcaceae > Ruminococcus. Next base: position 38,456 of record CACYSQ010000003.1, on the reverse strand, counting down.
ATATGGACCTTCTCCCGGAGGACGTTGAGGAGCTTGAGGCTGCCGATAAGAGCTATGCCGAGTATGAAAAGCTGTTTGCGGAGAGCAATATCGGTCTTATACTGGGAAATCTTCCTATAAAGGTCTACGCCGATGAGCCGGGTGCAGTCGAGTTCTCACACATCTCGGGTCAGGTCGCAGCGAACGAGCTCGTCAGCATAACGGCGGAGGACGCCGCGGAGATACTCGTCTCCGTCAACGGCGGCACGTTCGAGCCCTACACAGGTCCGTTCGCGGTAACTGAGGACATGAAGGTATCAGCGACTACCGACAGGCTCCATTTTACTGACAGGGAATACACTCCCGAGAGAGCACAGCTCAACGGTCTGATGTACTCGGACAACGGTTGGTTCGGCTTTGCCGAGGCTGAGCAGGACGAGAACGGCAATTACCGCATCGAGGTGCCTGCAATGAGCTATGAGCTGCTGCTTTACCCGGTCACATCGGCTGAAATATCGGAGAACAGCTACGGCATAAAGGCGTCACAGTTCAGCGAAAACCTCAGACCTGCATACGGTATCACCGAGATAGAGCTCAAGCTTACCGAGGAGGGGAAGCTTCCGGGCAGCCTGAAGATAATCCTCGACCGCAAGAGCGTTGATATCGACCTCGAAAGCGAAACGGTTAGCTATTCCTACCGAAGCAGGCTCTACGCACCGGACGGCACCTACATCAAGGACGGCAGCGAGATAGGACAGTATGCCGGAATGACGCTCACCCTCGATACCGACGGCGCCAAGGAGGAGATAACTGTCCCCGAAAGGGCGGTTCTTCCGCCGATATCGCTGGACTATTTCTCGGAAACGCTCGGGCTTATCCCGAATGCTACGGCTTCTCTGCTCGAATACAGGGTCGTTTCGGAGGGCGGTGACGAGGACTTCGCCGACGCGGTAACAAGGCTTATCCCGGGCTATAAGGTGACGTCCGGCGCTATTCTCGAAAAGGCGTTCAGGGTCATACCCGGCGAGAAGATACAGCTCAGACTCAGAGCCGGAAACGGCTTCTTTATGGGCGAACCGGTCGAATTCAGCATCGAGAGCGCACCGGAGGCAACTTCATACGTTCCGAGGCTGAAACGTGTGGACGGCGAATACGTCTACGAAAACAAGATAAATGCCGAGCTTATGGTCAATCTTGAGCTCGAACTCGAAGAATATGAGACATTCACCTATCTGCCGGAAAAGTGGGGCTACAAGGACGCGGACGTCTTCAAGACGATAATGGGCAGGCGTCTCGGCACGGACAACGAAGATCTCATCGCAGTTTTCTGCAAATCCGAATGGGAGATTAAGGTCCAGCCGGAGATAGGGAAGACCTTCCTTGTGCGCGAGCCGGCGACCCTCCAGAGCTTCGCATCTGATGCTTCGAGATATGTTTGGCATGAGATAGGCGATGCGGACGGAAGCGGCAAGGTCGATGCAAGGGACGCTTCGCTTGTGCTGAGGTACTATGCAGGTCTCAACGACGGCGATCCCTCGGCGATCAACGCAATGTGGCGGTATACTGCCGATATGGACGGCAACGGTATTATAACGGCGGCTGATGCGAGCGCGATACTGAAAGCCTACGCGGACGCTTCGTGAAATTATGAGGACGTATTATGAAAGGTAATTTTCAGCGGTATCTGTCACTTGGGATAGCGGCGCTGACAGTGGCGCTCATAACGCTCTGTGTGACCTCGCAGAGGCACTACAGCAGCGAGGAGATAGTCATATCCCGGCTTGAAAACGAACCGGAGACCTCTGTTACCAAGCCGGCAGTTATAAAGCAGGGCAAGGCTCAGGCGACTCAGCCTGCGCCGTCGGCGGCAATTCCGGAAAGTACCGGAAATACGTCCTCTGAGCTCATTGTGGACATCAGCACGGCAACTGCGGAGGAGCTTTGTCAGCTTGACGGGATAAGCACGGTAAAGGCTGCCGCGATAATAGCCTACCGCGAGGAAAACGGCGGCTTTACGGGCAAGGAGGATCTCCTGAACGTGAACGGCATCGGCGAGAAGACATATGAGGCGATTGAGCCGCATATAACTGTGAGTATGGTGAAAATGACGAGAGCTGCGGTCACGGCGGAGGGAACTGCCGAGCCTGAAACTCCAGTATTTCCCGAAACAGAGCCTTTCACGGAGAATGAGCTGACGCTGGAGGACATTGCGCCCATTGACCTGAACAAGGCGACCAAGGAGGAACTGATGCTTCTCCCGGACGTTGACGAGAAGACGGCAGAGGCTATTTTAAGCCTTCGGGAGGGCATTCACGGTTTCAGTAATGTCTATGAGCTGTTATATGTTGACGAACTGACACAAAAACAGGTCGCCGAGCTTATAGAATTTGTAACCGTTGGTGAATAGCAATAAATTCCGGTCAGTTTATTTGTGAAATAAGAGTAATAAAGATTGAAAATGCTCTTTACCGTTTTGTAACTTTTTAATTTTGCGGTTTTGAATTATGTTATTGTTACTGATAAAACGCTGTTGAAAGTGTACAAGACGCACAAAAAATATTAAAGAATAATATAAAGCATTGACTTTAGAAAAAAAATGCTGTATATTTGAAGTACAAAAGCAGAAGCCATACCTGTGCAATGTACAGGCGGCTGATGTGGAAAGATTACACAGACTCAAACGTCTTGGTAATAGCTGCCCTACATGGTCAGCGACGGTGCGGAAAGCGCGGAACTATGCCGCTGAGTACATTCCGCGGAGAAACTCTGGGCCCGATGCGCCGAAACCTTTATTCATTCATATTATGCTGCCAGTGAAGCATAATATACATATTTAAGGAGGAAAATACCAATGAACACACTTAAGAGAACATTAGCACTCGTTGCAACTCTTGCTATGTCTGCAACAGCTCTCGCATCTTGCGGAAGCAGCGACTCCAGCGACAGCGAGAAGGCTACAACCAAGGCTGCTACAGATGCAGCTACACAGGGCGACACACAGGCTGACACTCAGGCTGACACTCAGGAGCCTACACAGGCTCCTGCTGGCAAGGCTAACTCCCTTGACCTCGGCGACGTTAAGCTCAAGACAGGCGGCGACAAGTTCACAGTAGTTGCTTGGAACGGTGACGATGCTCCGTACCTTCTCAAGCTCTGGGAAGAGAACGGCGGCGACGCTTCTAAGTCCAACTTCCACAACATGGATTGTAAGGGCGGTGACGCTGCTGGTAACCTCGACAACCTCTTCCTCGCTGGCAAGGACATCGACATCTACTTCGCAGAGGCTGACTGGGCACTCAAGTTCATCAACGATGACAAGAGAGCTGCTGCTCTCGAGGACCTCGGCTTCTCTGAGGACAACTTCACAGATACATTCGCTTACACAAATGAGATCGGTAGAGCTACAAAGGGTGCTAACGCTGGCAAGATGGTTGGTGCTTCATGGCAGTCCTGCCCCGGCGGCTTCGCTTACAGAGCTGACCTCGCTAAGCAGTACCTCGATGTAGACACACCTGAGCAGATGCAGGAAAAGGTTGCTGACTGGGATAAGTTCGTAGCTGCTGCAACTCAGGTTGCTGAGAAGTCTTCTAAGAAGGTTGCTCTCGCTGACTCACTCGGTGGTATGTGGCAGGTATTCGCTGCTAACAGAACAACTCCTTGGGTTGAGGACGGTATCCTTGAGATCGACGATAGCTGCAAGACTTTTGCTGACTATGCTAAGACTCTCTGGGACAACGGCGGTGTTACACACAACGCTCAGTGGACTGAGTCTTGGATACCTGCTGGTGCTTCTGGCTCTTGCATGGGTTACTTCGCTTCTACATGGGGCCTCGGCGGCTTCGTTAGGGAAGCTTCTGTAAATTCCTCTGGTAAGTGGAAGCTCATCCAGGGACCCGATCCGTATTTCTGGGGCGGTACATGGATGGTTGTTAACCCCGGCACAGACAACGCTGAGGAAGCTCAGAAGTTCATCTACACAGCTGTTGTAAATCCTGAGACCATGAAGAGCTACGCTAAGAGCAAGCCTGAGTATGTTAACAGCATCTCCGTTATGGACGAAGTTGTTCGCAACAAGGACGTTAACGAAAAGGTTTCTGCTAACTTCGGCGGTCAGAACTACTTCGAGCCTCTCCACGAGAACGCTAAGGAGATCAACCTCAAGGGTCTCATCACACCTTACGATGCTTCCATCAAGTCCAGCTTCCTCGATGTAGTAACAGAAGATTACTGCAAGGGCGGCAAGAGCTGGGACGATGTTAAGCTCGCATTCGAGAAGAAGGTTCAGAAGGATAACCCGACTCTTGACTAATTTAGTCTTACTAAATAACTGAAACTGAATGGTTGCCTGTGGAGCTAACGCTCCATGGGCAGCTATTTATAATCTCTAAACTCTTTACGAAAGGGTGTGTGCTATGGCATCGGCTGCACAGAGACGTATAAAGTCCATTAGCTATGCTAAATACGGCTATATGTTCATATTGCCGTTTTTTCTTGTTTATTTCTTTTTCCAGCTCTGGCCCCTTATCAACACCTTCAAGCTCTCTTTCTACGGTAACGATGCAGAAACAAGCAAGTATGTAGGTCTTGATAACTATAAGATAATCCTTCAAAATACTGATTATGATGAGGACATTGCTACAAATAAGAAGAAATCCGCTACCGTTGTAACCTATACGGATTCTGACGGTAATAAGGTTGAGTGTCCCCTCAAGGATATCCCGGCTGAGTATAAGGATCAGCAGATCGAGATCATCAAGCAGAATTCTAAGAATATCGGCTTCGATGAGCAGCATGAGACCTTCATTCAGTCACTCAAGAATACTCTTATCCTCTGGATAGGTAACTTTATCCCGCAGATCCTGCTCTCGCTTTCGCTTGCAGTATGGTTTACGGACGCTAAGCTGAAAATTCCCGGCAAGGGCTTCTTCAAGGTCGTAATGTACATGCCGAATATCATTACGGCTGCCTCAGTTGCCGTTCTTTTCATGTCACTCTGTCAGGAAAATGAATTCGGTGCGTTAAGACAGATCATGCACGGTCTGGGCGTTATTGATGATGTAAAGACCGAAAAGGCATCAGCAATGTATATAACCGGTACATGGCCGCCGCGTTTTGTTGTTATGTTTATCCAGACCTGGCTCTGGTTCGGTAATACTATGATCATGCTCATGTCTGGTATCATGGGTATCAATCCGTCTCTCTTCGAGGCTGCAAGCATCGACGGTGCAAGCAGCGGACAGGTATTCAGAAAGATCACTCTCCCTCTTCTCAGCCCTATCATGGTTTACACTCTTGTAACATCTATGATCGGTGGTCTCCAGATGTTCGATATCCCGTTCATGTTCCACACAGGACAGTACCCGAACAAGCATCTGAGAACTGTTGCTGTATACATCTATGAGAACTTTAAGAACAGACCGAGTGAAGACTATATGTATGGTTATTCAGGTGCGGCTTCTGTTATCCTGTTCTTTATTACTGCATCACTTGGCTGCATCACATTCTATCTCAACAGAGATCAGGATGCTATTGCTAAGAAGAAGCAGCGCAAAAAGCTTCAGAAGCAGGCTAAAATGCAGAGCAAGCAGTTTGGAGGTCTGAGCATATGAGTAAAATGAATTCTGTTTACGGACAGGGTAAGGACAACTATATGTTCAAGATCAGACTCAAGTCTACGATCCTTGTAATATGGTTCATCATTCTTACCATTATCTGTCTTCTCCCTATCTACATTCTTGTTATCAATGCAACAAGAAGCTCTGATGATATCGCTCTTGGCTTCTCACTTACCCCTGGTAATTCTTTCATCAAGAACGTCAAGACGATGCTTTTCGATGACGAAAAGCCCTATAAGTCAGCCTTCAAGCCCTTTTACGGTTACAGAAACAGCTTGATCATTACCTGCTCGGCTGCTTTCCTTACTGTATTTTTCTCGGCTATGACTGCTTACGGTATCCACGTTTACGACTTTAAACTCAAGGAAATTTCCTACACCTTCATTCTCCTTATCATGATGGTTCCGACTCAGGTTACTTCTGCCGGTTTCGTACAGTTCATGATAAAGATGAAGCTCCACGATACATACTGGCCTTTGATTATACCTGCCATAGCGGCGCCAGCGGTCGTATTCTTCATGCGATCGTATATGAAGTCGTCGTTCCCGCTTGAAATTGTTGAGGCTGCACGTATCGACGGTTCCAATGAGTTCAGAACATTCGTAACGATTGCTATTCCGATGATGAAGCCTGCTATCGCAGTTCAGGCTATCTTCGCTTTCGTTGCAACATGGAACAACTACTATACACCTTCTATGATCCTCCTCGGCGGTGATAAGCACAAGCAGACACTTCCTATGATGATCCAGGCGGTTAACGCCTCCGATAAGGTTTACGATTACGGTGTTAACTACACTTGTATCGCATTCTCAATTATCCCGATCATCATCGCTTATATCGCACTTTCTAGGTTCATCATTGCCGGTGTTGCACTCGGCGGTGTAAAGGAATAATCCAAAAATTACAGCACACTTCGGTGTGCTGTTTTTTTATGTGGACGCTTCGGCGTCCATTTTTTTGTCATATTCGGGCTTGTACGGACATAGTATTGAGTGGGAGGAGTGATGAACTTGCAAAGAAGTACAAGCTATGAAGTGATACGGAGGTATCTTCCACCAGAGATAAGCAGCGCAATGGGAGCGGTCGCACAGTCCGACCGTGCAATGCTCTCGGAGGTGAGGCTGCGCTGCGGAAGACCGGCAGCTTTTACATATCCGGACGGCAGCCGTTATCTGACGCACAGCGGACGTCTGACCATGTGTGCTGGAAATACAGAGTGTATAACCGTCAGACCGGAAACTCTAACCGCGGCAGTCGATGCATTGTGCAGCTATTCTGTCCACAGCCGGTCGCGTGAGCTCCGGGAAGGCTGGTTCGTGCTGCCGGGAGGCGTAAGAGTTGGCGTTACCGGTACGACCTCCGAGACTGCTGAGGGAACGCTCAGGGACTACAGCTCGCTGAATTTCCGCATTGCCCGGGAGGTCCACGGGTGTGCAGAGGACATATTCCGAAGGTGCGGCAGGGAAGCAAGCATACTGATATGCGGCGGTGTTAATTCAGGAAAAACCACGGTGCTGCGCGATCTTTGTCGCCTGTACGGCTCCGTCTGCAAGACCGCACTCATAGACGAGAGGAACGAGATTGCTGCGTGTTCCGGCGGACTTCCCACCAACGATGTGGGAGCTCTCACCGATGTGCTGACGGGCTGTTCGAGGAGCAAGGGCATTGTTTCGGCGGTCCGGACGATGTCTCCGGAGATGATCTTCTGCGACGAGATTGCTGCATCTGAGGACGCGGAGGCAATTCTTTCGGCTCACGGCAGCGGTGTGAGGTTCGCGGCGACTATACACGCTGGAAATTTTGACGAGCTGATGTCGAGGAACATTGCAAAGCGGCTGATCGGGGCGGGAGTTTTCACCCATGCCGTAATCCTCCGTGGAAGCGGCGAGCCCTCAGCGGTCGCGGAGATCAGGAGGCTTGGGGACGATGCTTAGGATAATTGCAGCGCTCATGTTCACATTTGCAGGCGCATTTGCAGGCGGAGCATTCTCGTTCCGGCTTCGGGAGAGGCGGGAGTTATGCCGGAGCATAGGCCTGCTGCTCGATGAGGCGGCGGTCGGGATAAGATGCAGGGGAGCTGACGTCTACGAGCTCTCGCGGATATTCCGGCGTGATACAGGGCTTTCGGGACTGACCTTCCTTAACGGACTGCCGGAATGTTTCGAGCCGGGGCAGGATTTCCGCGGACAGTGGCAGGAGGCACTCACCCAGCAGGAGCTTCCCGATGAGGAGAGGCAGCTTCTCGCGGAATTTGGCGATAGTCTTGGAAAAAGCGATGCGGAGGGACAGCTTTCCGTGATAGAAGGCTTGAAGGAAAGGCTGAGGCGTATCACGGTCAGCCGCGAGGAGGCTTATTCGCAGAAGGGACGTATGTACCGCAGCGTGGGAGTGCTTTTCGGCGTCATGGCAGGCATACTTGTTGTATAGCGGAGGTCGGAATGGACATTGATCTTATTTTCAGGATAGCCGGGACCGGCATAATCGTTGCGGTGCTCAACCTTGTGCTGAAACGTGCAGAGCGCGAAGAACAGGCAATGATGACCACTCTTGCGGGACTTATCGTGGTGCTTGTGGTGATAGTTCAGGAGATAGGCGACCTGTTTGAAACGGTAAAAACGGTGTTCGGACTATGGTAGACAATTGCTTTTCGGTGGCGGTATTCTGCGTAGCTTCGGCACTTTTAGCGGTTCTGCTGCGTCAGTACAGCCGTGAACAGGCAATGCTGACCGCTCTCGGCTCATGCGGAGCTGTTCTGTGTGCATTTGCGGTCATGGCAGAGCCTATGATAGCGGATATCGGTGATATCTTTGAACAGGCAGGCATCTCGGAGGGCTATATTGCGCTCATTTTCAAGGCGGCAGCTATCTGCTTCGTAACTCAGCTCACCTGTGAGATATGCCGTGACAGCGGCGAAAACGCGATCGCCTCGGCGGCTGAGCTGTGGGGGAGAGGAGCGATGACGTTCCTGAGCCTGCCGGTCGTCCGGGTATTGGTAGACCTCATCACGAATATAGTTTAGGATTTGTTAGTTCATAGTGTAGGGGAAATATTATCCGCCCGCAGGCAGCGGATAAACAATCGGCAATGATGTGTAGGGAACGGCGCCCTCGCCGTTCCACGGTTATTGGCAATGTACCGTAGCTGAAGGGACGTCGAGGACGCCGTCCCCTACACTGATATGGGAGTTCAAATGAAAAGGATAATCATGATAGCTGCGGTGTTTCTGCTGTTGCTGGGATTTGCGGGCGGTGTGGACGTTTCTGCGGCGTATGAGGACGAGGAAGCCGAGATAAGCGGTCAGGTCAACGAGCTGCTCAATGAGTACGACCTCGGGCTTGATATGGCTGATCTCAGCGGAATGGGCTTCGGCGACATAATCGCGGAGTTCCGGCGGGCTGCCAAGGAAAGAGCCTCCGCACCGCTGAAAATGCTCGGTGCTCTGCTCATCGTCATAGTGTTCACCTCCGTGGTGAGAAGCACGGGGGAAAGCCTTATCCCGGGCGAGGGGGCGGCTCAGATGTACGACATGGTCTGCGTTATAACTGCGGTAACGGTCATAGCTCCGCAGCTCACCTCGGTCTACAGCCATTCTCTCGGGGCGATAGAGCGCGTAGGAGGCTTTATCACGCTGTTTGTGCCAGTTCTTGCGGGACTGATGATAGCCTCGGGAGGGATAACCTCCGGTGGCTTCTACAACATTGCGGCTCTGACAGCCTCGGAGGTCACGGTGAGCCTTTCGCGGAGCTATCTTGTGCCGGTCTTAGGGCTGACGGCAGTTCTTGCGGTATCGGGAAGCGTTTTCCCGAACGCCTCGGTCGATGCCTTTCTCGGACTTATAAAGCGGGTGACGGTATGGGGAATGACCGTTGTGATGACGCTGTTCACAGGCTTTGTAACACTGAAATGCAGCCTTGCCGCTAAAACGGACGGCGCTGTCACCAAGACCGCAAAGTTCATGATATCGGGATTTGTTCCGGTTGTAGGGAACGCTGTTTCGGACGCATATTCCACTGTCAGGGGAAGCTTCGATGTTATCGGGGGAGCTGTCGGAACGGCAGGCATACTCGCTGTTCTGCTGATAATGCTCGAACCCGTCGCGGAGATAGTTCTGTTCCGGCTCGTCATGTGGATAGGAACGGCGGCAGCGGAAATGTTCTCGGCAGCACCTGTCGCAAAGCTGCTGAAAGGGCTTGACAGCGGTCTCGCAATAGCGCAGAGCGTTCTCATATGCTACGCGGTGATGTTCATTATCTCCACGGCGATACTGATACAGTGATTTTGAGAAATCAGAAAGTAGTGAGTAGAAAGTATATAGTAGTTCTTATTTCAGAGTTGTTAGTGCTTAGTAGGGACGCCGTCCCGGCACCCGTGCCTTACGCTGCAAATATCCGTAGGGGCGCACAGTGTGCGCCCGAGGGATTACCGAATACCATGCCGGGAATAAATACGAACGGCGCGGGCGAACGATGTTCGCCCTACAGAATTAATGAATGATGAAAAGTGAATAACGAATAATGAATAATTGTGGTGTTCGCTGACGCGGACGGATTTAATTTTAGCTAATGGCTAATAGCTAAAAAAGGCGGTGGTTTCATGGACACATTCAGAGCATCGGTAACGGCGGTCGCGGTAGCATCGGCGGCGGTCTGCCTTGTGGAAAGCCTCGTCTCAGGCACACGCCTCCGGAAACAGATGAAGCTCCTGCTTGATGCCGTCCTTGCGATAGTCATTCTCATACCCTTCGCCAATGGGAGCATAGCCTTTGAAATGCCGGAAATAAGCGATATACCGCAGCCTGAGAGCAATCATGCACTTGAAATATACAACGAGAGCCTGAGCCGGACTGCTGCGGAAAACATCGGAGCTGTGCTGTATGAGCAGCTCGGGGCTGCCGGGATAAGCTGCGGAAAGCTTGACATTGACGTTAATATTTTGGCGGAGGGCAGCATATCTATTAGTAGGGTAACGGTAAACGCGGACGATTTTGAGGCGGCAAGGGACATTATTCGGAACAGTCTCGGCAGCGGAACGGAGGTCATTGATGGAAGCGGCTGAAAGGTTCATGGGCATGAAAAAGGATAAACGTATGCTGACGGCAGTTGTTCTTCTCGGGACAGCCGGACTTATCCTCATAATGCTCTCATCGGTCTTCTCAGGGGGAAAGCGTGCTGATACCGGGACAAAGTCCCCGGAGCTCACTTCGATGAGCGGCGAGGAATACTGTGAGGGTATGCAGCGGCGGCTCGAAGCCTTTCTCGGGAATGTAGAGGGTGCAGGGGAGGTCAGGGTCTTCCTCAAGGTCGGCAGCGAGCAGAGGTACGTCTATGCGACCGAGGGAAAGCAGAGCCGTTCGGACAACAGGTGCGAGGAGGAGGAAAAGTATGTACTGATAGGTGGAAACAACGGTAAATCGGCGCTTGTCGAGACTGTGCAGACACCCGTCATAGAGGGCGCAGTGATACTGTGCAGCGGCGGCAGAGATCCTGCCGTTCAGGAGAGGATATACAGAGCGGCTTCGGCGGCTCTTGGAATATCAACGGCAAGAATTTACGTTGCCGTATCAAACGGAAAGGGAGTATCACAATGAAAAAACCAACAGTCATCATAGGAAAGAAACAGATCATCATGACCTGCCTTACGCTTATGCTTGCGGTCGCAGTCTACATAAACTACGCGACTGCACCTTCGATGAAAAAGGACAAGGGCAAGAGCGTTACAGCCTCGGAAAGCGGAGATATCGCCAATTACGGGGAGACCGAGTTCGTCAATGCCGATGCAGCAGCGGCTTCCGATTACTTCGCTCAGGCAAGGCTCGACAAGATGAACGGCAGGGACGAGGCGGTTCAGACCATGCAGACCATTATCGGCGGCGGCGATCTTACCGAGAACGAAATGGTCGTCAGTGCGATCGACGCGGTAAACGTTTCCAAGCTCATCGAGAGCGAGGGGAAGATAGAGTCGCTTGTCCGGGCGCAGGGCTTTGAGGACTGCGTTGCGTACCTTGACGGTGAGACCGCGAAGGTCGTGGTCAAGACCAACGGACTGGATAAGGCTCAGGCGGCTTCTATCAAGGACATTATCCTCGGCGAGACTAAGGTCTCAGCGGAGAATATCCGTATCTTCGAGGTGAAGTAGGGAGCAGTTTGGGGTTAAAAGTGAATAGTGCATGGCAGGGGAGGATGTTCACATCGTCCCCTGCGGTGTTTTTGTATTTGCATCTTGCATTACGGATAATGTCAAAAAAAATATGTCCGGCAGGTTGATTTTTATAAATTTTTATGGTATAATATACAGTGATTAAATATGAACTGAGAATTGAAAATGGAGAATGGAGAATTATGGTACCGGCTTTGCCGGTAAATTCAAATGTGTATACGGTTATTTTTGCCCCGCCTGTCGGAAGGCAGACACCTTCATTCCCAATTCTCAATTAAAAAAGCGGGAGGTTTTAATATGGAGGTTACAAGAGAAGCTGTTAAAAGCAGACTTAAAATATCGGACGATGTTATCATCACTGTTGCAAGGCTCGCGGCGCTTGACGTCAAGGGTGTTGCAGGTCTCGGCGGCGAGGTCGGAAAAATGAGCAAGGTCAGAAAGAACGGCCCGATCAGGATAACCATGATGGGCGATGTTGCCGCTATCGACATCAGCATCGTCATAAAAAGCAGCGAGAAAGCCTGTAATGTCGCTCAGGAGGTACAGTCAGCCGTCAAGGAGAATGTCCAGAATATGACCGGTATCGCTGTAGCAAGAGTGAACGTGAATGTCTGCGGCGTAGTTTTTGATTAAGGAGAGTTCAGATGTCAAGAAGAGATATTAGAGACAGCGCTTTCAAGCTCGTTTTCGAGCAGCTCCTGCGCGATGACGATATTCAGGAGCTTTACGATATCGCTGAGGAGATAGACGAGATAACCGTAAATGACGAGGTAAAGGAGATAGTCGAGGGTACTCTTGCCCATGCGGACGAGCTCGATGCGATTATTTCCGGCTACAGCAAGTCCAGAGCAGTTTCGCGTATATCAAAGCTCAACCTCGCTATTCTCAGGATAGCCCTGTATGAGTGCCTCTACGACGACAATACCCCCATGAATGCGGCTATAAGCGAGGCTATAAAGCTCTCGATGACCTATACATATCAGGAGGATACCTCCTTTATCAACGGCGTTCTCGGCGCATTCTCACGCGACCAGCAGAAGAAGAACGGGGAAGCAGATGCCTGAGTTCCTCGGAGTTGATACAAGCAACTATACTACCTCCGCAGCTGTTTATGACAGCTCGGAGAACAGCATATATCAAGCCAAACGCCTCCTTCCTGTCCGGGAGGGCGAGCTCGGTCTGCGTCAGAGCGATGCCGTTTTCCACCACACGAAGCAGCTTCCCGATATGATAGAGCAGCTTTTCTACGGGAACAGTCTGAGCGTTCCGGAGGCAGTCTCGGCTTCAGTGCGTCCCCGTAACCTCGAAGGCTCGTATATGCCGTGCTTTCTTTGCGGAGAGGGCTTCGCAAGGTCACTTGCGGCTGTGAACAGTCTGCCGTTCTATCAGACCTCGCATCAGGTGGGACATATCCTCGCGGCGCTGTATTCCGCGGAAAGGCTCCACCTCGTCCGCGAGAGATTCATTGCCTTCCATGTCAGCGGAGGTACTACCGACTGTCTCCTCTGTGAGCCGGACGACGACCTCATCGTCAAGGTGACTGAGCTTGGAACCTCCCTCGACCTGAAAGCCGGACAGGCTGTTGACAGGTGCGGTGTCATGCTCGGACTGCGTTTTCCCTGCGGTGCAGAGCTCGAAAAGCTCGCGGCAGGTGCGGACAAGGTACACAAGGTCAAGCCCGTCATAAGGGACGGTAGCTGCTGCCTTTCCGGAGTGGAGAACAAGTGCCGGACGATGCTCGCTCAGGGCGAAAGTCCCGCAAATATCGCGAAATACTGCCTTGACTTCATAGGGGAGACCGTTTCCGCGATGACCTCGGCTGCGATCGAAAAATGCGGAGGACTTCCCCTCGTTTTCGCCGGAGGTGTCATGTCCGACCTCATCATTCGCGAAAGGCTTCTCTCGGCTTTCCCGGAGGCTGCCTTCGCTGAACCGGCGTTTTCCTGCGACAATGCGGCAGGAGTGGCTATATTCGGCTGTTTGAAGCATACAGGGGTGAGAAGATGCCTGTGATAACGGTCTCGCAGATAAACAAGTACATCGGATTTATCCTCAAGGGCGACAGGAACTTGCAGGGGATAATGATAAAGGGCGAAATATCGAACTTCGTGCGCCATTACCGCAGCGGTCACATCTATTTCACGCTCAAGGACGCGGAAAGCTCAGTCAAAGCGGTGATGTTCGCATCGGCTGCCGCAAGGCTAAAATTTGAGCCGGAGGACGGTATGTCCGTCATTGTCAGCGGAAGCGTGAACGTCTACGAGCGCGACGGAGTTTACCAGATATACGTCAACGACATCATGCCGGAGGGCGCCGGCGCTGCCAATGCTGCCCTCGAACAGCTCAAAAAGAAGCTCGCAAAGGAGGGCATCTTCGATCAGGCACATAAGCGTCCGCTGCCTGCTATGCCGCGGAAAATAGGCGTAGTTACGTCACTCAGCGGCGCTGCCGTCAGGGATATCATCAACGTTCTGACAAGGCGATATCCTCTCTGCGAGGTCTATGCTGTGAACGCTCTCGTCCAGGGCGAGGAGGCTCCGGATTCTGTCTGCCGCGGTATCATAAAGGCTGAAAATGCCGGCTGCGACGTCATCATCATCGGACGCGGCGGAGGCTCGTCAGAAGACCTCAGCGCTTTCAACACCGAGAAAGTGACCCGTGCGGTCTACGGGGCGAAGGTCCCGGTGATATCGGCTGTCGGACACGAAACTGACTTCACGCTCACGGACATGGCTGCCGACATGAGAGCACCTACTCCCTCGGCGGCTGCGGAGCTTGCCTCTCCGACCATAGAGAGCCTGTATGAGCGCGTGGAAAGGCTCGCAGCGCAGGCGGACAGTGTCTTCCGGAGGAAGCTTAACTCTGCGGAGGAAAGGGTTAGCCTCCTCGCTGCAAGGCTCGCTGCGCGTTCCCCGGAGAACCGTCTTAAACTCGCTGCGGAAAGGCTCGATGCCCTCGGCAGGAGAAATGATGCCGCTATTGAAAGACTCATGGAAAGGAAGTCCGCGGAGCTTGCCCGGAATGCCGCCGCGCTTGACAGCCTCAGTCCGCTGAAGGTGCTTTCTCGCGGATATTCCCTCGTATACAGGGACGGTGAGCTTCTTAACAGTTCGGAAAATATCAGCAAAGGCGACCGCGTTGAGCTGCGTTTCGGCAGCGGCGGAGCTTCCGCTGAGATAATTGATAAATGGTGAGAAAATGGAAGAAAAAATAACATTCGAGGATAATCTCGCGCGGCTCGCTGCGATAACGGCAGAGCTCGAAAAGGGCGATATTCCGCTCGATAAGGCAGTACAGCTCTACGGTGAGGGCGTTAAGACTGCCGCGGAATGCCGCAAGCAGCTCGATGAAGCGCGGATAAAAATAACTGAGGATAAGGAGTGCGGAGATAATTCCGCATCGTGAAAAAATGAAGAACGATCTAATTCAGGAGGAAAGGGTCACTCTCGCGGAGCTTGACCTTCCCGGTGACCTCAAAAGCCTCTCCCTGAAACAATGCAGGGGACTTTGCAGTGAGATAAGGAAGACCCTTATAACCACCGTATCGAAAAACGGCGGACATCTTGCCTCAAACCTCGGCGCTGTTGAGCTGACTATGGCTATACACCGCAATTTCAGCTCGCCGGACGACAAGATCGTCTGGGACGTCGGTCACCAGTGCTATACCCACAAGATACTTACCGGAAGATACCAGCAGTTTGCTACTCTCCGTCAGAAGGGCGGTATTTCGGGCTTCCCAAAGCCGGAGGAGTCCGAGCACGACAGCTTCATAAGCGGTCACAGCAGTACGTCCGTGTCAGTCGCCTGCGGTATCGCGGAGGCGATGAAGATGCAGGGCAGCGATAATTATTCCGTTGCCGTAATCGGCGACGGTGCTATGACCGGAGGTATGTTCTACGAGGCGATGAACAATGCAGGCAAGGAAAAAGACCTCAACCTCATCGTCATTCTCAACGACAATAATATGTCTATTTCCAAGAGCGTCGGAGCAGTCGCAAGATACCTCACATCGCTCAGGAATACCGAAAAATACGTCCGCACAAAGCGTACCGTCGAAAAGGGCCTCGGAAAGGTCCCGCTTGTCGGAAAGGGCGTATCCAAGGGCGTGAAGTACGTCAAGGACTCCGTGAAATACAAGCTCCTCGAACAGAGTACGATGTTCGAGGACATGGGCTTCATCTACCTCGGACCCGTCAACGGTCACAGTCTCGAGGAGCTCGAGGAGGTCATTCACGTTGCAAAGTCCTACCGCCGTCCCGTTTTTATCCATGTCAAGACGCAGAAGGGCAGCGGTTATGCTCCCGCGGAGGAAAATCCCGGCGAGTACCACGGCATCTCCAAATTCGATATTGAGTCAGGCAACCCGGAGGTCTGTCAGAGCGACAGCTATTCCACTGTTTTCGGCAGGGAGCTCGTCTCCATTGCCGAGAAGGACGACCGCATCTGCGCTATCACTGCCGCGATGAAGTACGGCACGGGCTTGCAGTTCTTCTACCACCGCTTCCCTGAGAGGTTCTTCGATGTCGGCATCGCTGAGCAGCACGCCGTGACTTTTGCCGGAGGTCTTGCCTCAATGGGACAGATACCGGTTTTTGCGGTATATTCGACCTTTTTGCAGAGAGCATACGACCAGCTTATCCATGACATAGCGATAGGAGGTCTGCACGTTGTCCTCGGCATCGACCGCGCAGGAGTTGTCGGTGAGGACGGCGAAACTCATCAGGGTATGTACGATGTTCCCATGCTCACGACCATACCCGATACCGTGATCTATTCCCCCTCGTGCTACGAGGAGCTGAAAATGTGTATGCAGAAGGCGATATATGTCTGTAAGGGACTTGCCGCGATACGCTATCCGCGTGGTCCCGAGAATGCCTCCTTTAACACGAATTATCTCAATACGGACTATCTTTTCCTCCGTCAGAACAAGGGCGATATCCTCGTTATAACCTACGGCAGGATATACAACGAGGCTTTCCTCGCACAGAAGGCTCTGCTCGGTGACGGGCTGAAATGTGACCTGCTCAAGCTCACGAAGATATACCCCCTTTGCCACGACATCATCGGTGAGATAGCCAAGTATAAGCGCATCGTATTCTTTGAGGAGTCATGCGGCGAGGGAAGTATTTCCGAGATGATAGGCGACAGGCTCGCGGAGGCCGGCTACTCCGGCGATTACAGCCGCGTTGCAGCCTCCGGCTTTGTGAAGCAGGCTACCATTGCGGAATGCCTTGACGGGCTCGGTCTCTCGGCAGAGAAAATGGCTGACTATATCCGCGGAAGGTTCGGGAAAAATGGCAAGGCTTGACGCTGAAATGGTCGCGAGAGGCATTGCCCGGAGCCGTCAGAGAGCAAAGGAAATGGTCGAGGCAGGCAATGTCGAGGTCAATTCCGTGAGGGCAAAAAAAGCCTCCCAGGAGGTCTCTCCGGAGGACGTCATAGTCTCCCATGAGGAGGAAAAATACGTCGGCAGAGGTGCCCTCAAGCTCGAAAGGGCTGTTGAGGAATTTGCCCTTGACCTTGCAGGAAAGGTCTGCATCGACATCGGCGCATCAACAGGCGGCTTCACGGAGCTCATGCTGATGAAGGGCGCCGCTAAGGTCTACGCTGTCGATGTGGGAACAGGTCAGCTCGCTCAGTCTCTCAGGGACGACAGCAGGGTAGTGAACATGGAGGGTACGGACATTCGAGGGGTATCGCCGGATACCATCGGCGGCAGGGCTGATATCGTTACGGCTGATGTTTCGTTCATCTCCCTCACACTTATCCTCCCGAAAATATATGAGCTGCTCGATGAGAGCGGCACTGCGGCAGTTCTCATAAAACCGCAGTTCGAGGCTGGCAGGAGCGGTATCGGCAAGAACGGCATCGTCCGCGACAGGAAGGTGCATATCCGCGTTCTCAGCGATATAGACAGCTTTGCACGAAGCCTCGGCTTTGTATGTGAGAAATACGTTCCCTCCCCGGTAAAGGGCGGGAGCGGCAATATAGAGTATCTCGTCAAGCTGCGGAAGACCGGCGTTTTACCGGTCTCACACGATTTCCGCAGGCTTGTTGAGAATGCCTTTAAGGAGTTAGTATGAAAGCAGTATTGTATCCGAATTTTCAGAAGCCCAATGCGCTGAGATGTGCGAGGGAGGTCTGTGACGTCCTCCATTCCTACGGTGCGGTCCTGTCGGTCAGCGAGGATTTCCGCAGTGATTTCGCGGACAAGGATTTCGTTGTGTTCGAGAATATTGAAGACTCCGTTGCAGGTGCGGATTTCGTCATTGCTATAGGCGGTGACGGTACTATACTCCGCTGTGCAAAGTTCCTCATGGGTACGGATACCAAGCTGCTCGGCATAAATACCGGTACGCTCGGCTTCATGGCAGGTCTCGAGGCTGACCAGCTCGACAAGCTGAAGCTCCTTATAACCGGGGATTACGAGGTCTCGCAGAGAATGACCCTCGATATCACCTATCACGGTGAGAACGGTGATGAGGTCTACACTGCTCTCAACGAGGTCTCGGCACGTTCCGGAAGCTTCAGGATATGCGATTTTGAGGTCTACTCCGAGGGCTATCTCATCGGAAGATACCGTGCGGACGGTGTGCTTTTCAGTACGCCCTCCGGCTCGACAGCCTACGCGCTTTCGGCAGGCGGTCCCGTCATAGAGCCCGACCTCGAATGTATCGAGATGACGCTTATCTGTCCGCATTCGCTCTTTTCAAGGGCAACGCTGTTTTCGTCGGAAAGACACCTCCGCCTTACGGATAAGACCTCCGGCGGTGACAGCATCGTCATAAACGTTGACGGCGAGCACCCGATAAGCCTCAGCGAAAACGAGTCAATAGACATCTGCCGCGGCAGGAACAACATCAGCTTTGTGAACGTCATCGGAAATTCCTTCCATGAATCGCTCTGCCGCAAACTTTGCAGACCTATAAAATAACAGGAGCCGGATATGAAAAACAAGAGACATGAAGCTATACTTGAAATAATCTCTGAGCAGCCGGTCTCCACTCAGGAGGCTCTCATGGAGCTTCTTGCGGAGCGTGGGATAAGGACCACTCAGGCAACGCTTTCCCGCGATATCCAGCAGCTCTCCCTCGTCAAGCACAGGGACGCAGCAGGGGAATACCGCTATATCCTCCCGCCGACCTCGGCAGCCGAAAAGACCATTTTCGAGGAGGCTGTGCTTTCGGTCGATTACGCACTGAATACTATCGTCCTGAAATGCAAGGCGGGTATGGCTCAGGGTACCTGTGCCGCTATCGACTCTGTCGAGCATCAGGGAGTCGTCGGGACCATTGCCGGCGATGACACGATCTTCATACTTGTCAGGAGCGAGGCTGACGCGAAGAACCTCTCAAAGCAGTTCCGAAGCGAGCTTTTCCCCTCCGGGAGGTAATAACTGACCAATGCTGAAGGAAATATACATCAGAAATCTCGCTGTTATCAGGGAAGCCGTCATTCCCCTTACTCCGGGACTAAATATCTTCACCGGTGAGACCGGAGCAGGAAAGTCCATACTCATCAACGGCATCAATGCCGTACTCGGACAGCGCTGCACAAAGGACATTGTGCGTTCCGGCTGCGACAAGGCTGAGATAACCGCCCTGTTCACGGAGCTTTCGCCCGAGATATGCGCGAAGCTCGATGAGCTTGACATTGACCATGACGGCGGAGAGATAACCGTTACCCGTGAGATAAGCGCCGACGGAGGAAGCACCTCCCGCATCAACCGCAGGACGGCTTCTGCTTCTCTCCTCAAGGAGATAGGCTCGCTGCTCATAAATATCCACGGTCAGCACGACAACCAGATACTCCTCGACAGCGAAAGGCACCTCGAGATACTCGACAGCTTCGCCGGGGACGACTCATTCCTAACAAGCTACAGGGAGGCTTTCCGGAAGCTCCAGCATACTGCCCGGAGGCTCGGTGAGCTGAAAAAGCAGGAGCAGTCGCGTATCGAACGCAGCCGCTATCTCAAGGAGATATTGGAAGATATCGGCGGTCTTGACCTCCGTGAGGACGAGGACGATACCCTCGAGCGCGAGTACAGTGCCGCTAAGAATGCCGAGCGTACCATAATTGCCGCAAAGAACGCTGTTCAGGCTATAACCGGCGAGGACGCCGCAAATGACATGATAGTCTCGGCTGAACAGGAGATATCCGCCTATACCGAGGATATCCCCGAGCTCGCACAGCTCTGCGAAAGGCTCTCCGCTGCTGAGATAGAGCTTGCGGACATCGCTTCCGGACTTGAGGAGCTTGCGGACCGGGTCGAGCTTGACGGTCAGCGGCTTGAATATCTGACCGAGAGACTGAATACAATAAATAAGCTGAAACGCAAATATACCGAGGATTGTGCCGGCCTCGCGAAGCTTTACGAGGAAGCCTGCGGTGAGCTCGCCAACCATGAGAGCTCACGCGGAGAAATAGAGGAGCTTGCCGCTGAAAGGGAGCAGCTCCTTCACATCGTAACTGAACGTGCAAAGGCACTTTACGACTACCGTGAGGCTGCCGCGGAGAGGTTTGCCGAGAGGGTCACAGCAGAGTTGGAATTCCTCAATATGTCGGGAGTTATCATTGCAGTCCGCCACGAAAAGGGCAAGCTCACGGTCAACGGCATGGACACCGTGGAGTTCCTCATTTCCGCAAACAGAGGCGAGGAGCCCAAGCCGATCTCAAAGATAGCGTCGGGCGGTGAGCTTTCAAGGATAATGCTCGCACTCAAAAGCGTCATCGCGGACAAGGACAGTATCCCCACGATGATATTCGACGAGATTGACACCGGCGTAAGCGGCAAGGCTGCCCAGAAAATAGGCATAAAGCTCCGCGAGATAGGCAAGGTGCGTCAGGTCATCTGCGTTACCCACCTTTCACAGATAGCGGTCATGGCTGACCACCACCTCATGATCGAGAAGGGCATTGTCGGTGACCGCACCGAGACCCATGTCACTGAGCTCGATATGGACGGCAGAGTTGCCGAAATAGCGCGTATCATGGGCGGTGAAGCTCCCAGTGAGCTCATGCTTGAAAATGCCCGTGCCGAGATAGAAAGGGCTATGGAGAGCTGATATGAGGATATATTCAACACGACACGGTCAGACTGACTACAACAGCCGCGATATCGTCCTCGGAACGACTGACATTCCGCTGAATGCGGTCGGCACAGCTCAGGCAAAAGCTCTTGCGGACGAGGTGGCTGCCCTCGGGGATGTTGATATCATCATCTCCTCGCCGATGAAAAGGGCAGTGGCGACTGCGCTTGCGGTTGCCGGAAAAAGCGGTCTGGACATAGTTACGGACGAAAGGCTGCGCGAATGGGACTACGGCAGCTATGAGGGAAAAACAAGATATGCGGAGGGCTTTGCCGAGGGCAAGGAGAACTTCGGCGTGAGAATGGGCGGAAGCGGTGAATCGCTGCTCATGCTCGCACACAGAGTCTATTCCGCACTTGACGATATTGTAGAAAAATACGGCGATAAGACAGTCCTTATCGTGAGCCACGGCGGAGTCTGCCGCGTCATCGAGACCTACTTCAACGACATGACGACGGAGAGCTTCTCAAACTGGTTCATGGGCAACTGTCAGCTCATCGCCTATGATATAACCGGAGGAAATTATGAAAATAGGAGTTGATTATTACCCCGAACAGTGGGACAAATCGCTTTGGGAGAAGGACGCGGCTCTCATGGCACAGACAGGTGTAAAGGTCGTCCGCATCGCGGAGTTCGCATGGTCAAGGCTCGAACCGCGTGACGGCGTTTTCGAGTTTGAATGGCTCGATGATGTTATCGCGGTATTGCAGCGTTTCGGCATGGAGATAGTGCTGAGCATACCGACCTGCTGTCCGCCGATGTGGCTGTATGAGGCTCACCCCGAGATAATCAGGGTGGGTTCCGACGAGAAGCAGATACAGACCGGCATAAGGGGACACAGATGCGTCAATTCGCCGGTGTTCTTCACCTATGCCAAGCGTATCGCTACACAGCTCGTCCTGCGCTACGGCAATCACCCTGCTGTAAAGGCGTGGCAGATAGACAACGAGCTCGAGGCTTATCCCTGCTGCTGCGACGAGTGCAAGGCGAGGTTCCGGAACTGGCTGCTCGATAAGTACGACAGCCTTGAAGCGATAAATGAGGTTTTCGGAACGAGCGTGTGGAGCGGCGAATATTCCAGCATGACACAGATACAGCCGCCCTCGGCTTACCCCACGGAATGGCAGAACCCTGCGCTCTGCCTTGACTGGTACAGGTTCTGCTGCGACAGCGTGAACGGCTACGTCAGGGAGCTCGCGACCGTTATGCGCCGTGAGATGCCCAAGATAAAGATAACCACGAATACATGGATAAGCGGGAATGCGCCGGACTTATACAAGATGTTCGAGCCGCTCGACTTCGTTTCGTATGACAACTACCCGCCGGTGCAGATACCCGAGGACCCGGAGGAATTCTACTCCCACGCATTCTTCCTCGACCTCATGCGAGGCATCAAGGGCAGCAATTTCTGGGTAATGGAACAGCTCAGCGGTCCCACAGGAAGCTGGGCTCCCATGTCCTCAACACCGCGTCCCGGCATGATAATGGGCTATTCCCTGCAGGCTCTCGCACACGGTGCCGATACCGTTCTGCACTTCCGCTGGAGGACCGCGAGGACCGGCGCTGAGATGTTCTGGCACGGTCTTATCGACCACAGCAATATCCCCGGAAGAAGATTTTTCGAGTTCGCAGAGCTCTGCAAGACTGCCTCGAAGCTCAGTGTCATCGACACGACCGAGCTCGTCTCCGATGCCGCGATACTATATTCCCCTGAGAATGCCCATGCACTGAAGATACAGCCACAGACCGAGGGCTACAACTACCTTGACCAGCTCAGGTACTTCCACGCTGCATTTGCGAGGTTCGGTGCTAATGTGGACGTTGTTTCGCCGGAAGCCGACCTCTCATCGTACAAGGTCGTGGTTGCACCGGAGATGTTCGTCTACAAAAAGGCTGCTGCCGAGAACCTCTACCGCTATGTCATAGGCGGAGGTACGCTCGTCCTGACCAACCGCAGCGGCGTCAAGGACAACAACAACAACTGCATCATGGAGAGCCTCCCGACAGTGTTCAAGGAGCTTGTCGGTGCGGAGGTCACTGAGTACGACCCGATCGGTGCCAAGGAGCAGAAGATCAAGGACTTCGCCGGAAACGAGTACGTCTGCCGTCAGTGGTGCGATATCCTCAGACTCACGACTGCAAAGGCTTATGCGGAGTACAGCGATAATTACTACCGCTGCTGTCCGGCAGTTACCATGAACAGGTATTGCAGCGGCGTTGTTTACTATGTCGGAACTGTCTGCAAGTCGGATTTCTACGAGAGCTTTGCCGGAAATATCATGCGCCAGACCGGTATGCCGCGTCTCAAGGGACTTCCCAAGGGAGTTGAGGTCACAACGAGGACGAACGGTCTCGATGACTACATCTTCTTCTTCAACAACTCCGAGGAGAACGCCAAGATAACCCTCCCGAAGGCTATGTTCAGCATCATCGACTCCGCAGGCAAGGACACTATCGACCTCAAGCCCTTTGAAATGGACATCGTGAGGAAGTAAGCATGAGACTTGTTTTGCAGAGGGTGACGTCCGCAAGCGTCCGTGTTGACGGGAACGTTACCGGTGAGATAGGCAGGGGCTACCTTGTACTTTTCGGTGCAGGCGAGGGCGATACCGAGGACGAATGCCGCAGGCTCGCGGACAAGATGATAGGACTGAGGATATTCCCGGACAGTGAGGACAAGATAAATCTCTCGCTCGGCGATGTCGGCGGAGGACTTCTCATAGTGCCGCAGTTCACGCTGTATGCCGACTGCCGCAAGGGAAAGAGACCCAATTTCATACAGGCGGCAAAGCCTGATGAAGCCAATCGGCTGTACGAGTATTTCGTGGCTTATTGCCGTGAGAAATACGGTCAGGCTGAGACCGGGATATTCGGTGCGGACATGAAGGTCTCGCTGCTGAATGACGGACCGTTCACCATTATCCTTGACAGCCGGGAAATATGAGAGTTCAGAAAGTAGGGGGCGATGCCCACATCGCCCCACGGGTTACCGTACAGTTAACAAGAACCATTCCGAATTGAAAGGGACGCCAATGAATAAGTACACCTCCGGAGGGAACAATACTCCGGAGGTGATTTTTATGCGTAAACGCGGCGAATACGGCGTGCTCATGCTTGCTTTCGGCTTCCTGCTCATGTTCACAGTGGTGGCTTCAAACTACTACATGATAGCTTATAAGCAGGCTTACGTCAGCACGGCGGCTGAACGCTCCCTCCTCACGGTGAGGGCTGATGACAGTCAGGGGACTATCTTCGACCGGAACATGAAGCCCCTCTGCAATGCCGGTGTCAGGTACGAAGCGATCGCCGTTCCGAGGGCTCTCGACCGCAGTAAAACAGAGCCTTATGCCGTGGACAGGGAAGTCTTCAACGAAGCCTTCGACAGGGGAGAGCCCTTTGTTTTCGAGTGCCGCAGCGATACTCCGCAGTCGGACGCGCTGACCGTATTTTCAGTTCCGGTACGCTATGGGGAAAGCCAGTCTGCACAGCACGTTCTCGGCTATATTTCGGACGGAACAGGTGCTTCCGGGATAGAGTGTGCCTACGAGAGGATACTCCGCGGCGAGGGCGGAGAGAACAGCGTTGTATACTCGGTTGACGGCTTCGGGAGGGTCATGATAGGCGACGGTAAAAGCGTCACCCGGAGCTCTGCTGCGGACAGGGGAGTGGTCACCACGCTCGACAGGGATATCCAGCTCATCTGCGAAAAAGCCGGAAGTGCTATCCCAAAGGGGGCGGTAGTGGTCTCGGAGGTCAAAACGGGGGATATCCTCGCAATGGCGAGCTTTCCGCAGTTTACCGCGGAAGGCATCGGAGAGGCGCTTGACGACCCGGCAAGTCCTCTCATCAACAGGTGTCTCTATTCCTACGGCGTCGGCTCGGTTTTCAAGCTCGTGACTGCCTGCGAGGCCATCGAGGAGGACAAGGGCGATATCGTCTACGACTGCAAGGGAAGCATCAACGTCAGCGGACAGAATTTCAACTGCCACAGGCTCGACGGCCACGGTAAACAGACAATGTCCCGGGCGATGACGAATTCCTGCAACACCTACTTCATCAGTCTCAGCCAGATGCTCGACACGGCACGTTTCCGCAGCAGGGCTCATGAGCTCGGCTTCGGGCGGGAGAACTATCTCTGTTCCGGCATCATTGGTTCAGCCGGAGTGCTTCCGACAGTCAGGGAGCTAAGAGTTCCGGCAGAGCTTGCGAATTTCTCTTTCGGTCAGGGAAGGCTCACAGCGACGCCCTTGCAGATAAACCGCTTCACCTGTACCATTGCAAACGGCGGCATAATGCCTTCTCTGCGGCTCATAAAGGGGTTGACCGCTGACGGAAGTGAGGTCTCCGGCGAGAAAAAACCGCAGACCGAAAGGGTAATGGACGCGAGGACTGCCGGTCTGCTCAGGCAGATGATGACCGCAGCGGTCCGTGATAACCGCGAATCAAATGCACGTTCTGAGATAGTCTCCGTTGGCGCAAAGACCTCCACCGCACAGACCGGGAGATTCGGCAAGGACGGCGAGGAGCTCTGCCACGCATGGATAACCGGATTTTTCCCTGCCGATGAACCGGAATATGCAGTGACGGTCTTGGTCGAGGACGGCGGCTACGGCAACAAGGCAGCAGCTCCGGTTTTCCGTGAAATAGCCGAGAGGGTAACGCTTCTCCGGAGGTGAATGTGCCGGACTGCGAAAAAACTAAAAAACTATAAAATTTTAGTTGATTTTCACAAGAATATGTGGTATAATATCTATTGTGAGTAAATTTGTCCGGGGGAACGGGTTAATATCTGGACTTTATGACTGGATGTGATATAGTGACTGAAAAAAAGATAAAAGAGATAGCAGTTATCGTAGCCGGTCTCGATGAAGAATACCAGAGCGAGGTCATAGGGGGAGTTGCAGAGTGTGCCCGCACGGAGAATGCCAATGTTTCCTGTTTTTCTTCGTTCGGCGGTGTCATGAGAGACAGCCTCTTCGATGTCGGCGAATACAATATATACGAGCTTGTGAATTACAGCAAATTTGACGGCGTTGTACTTCTTACAAATACGATCTGCGATCCTGTCGAGAGGGAGAGGATCATCGCTAAGGTGAAGTCTTCCGGTATACCAGTTGCTGTGCTCGACTGCGATGACTATCCGGATTTCTACAATATCAGGATAGACAATTCCGAGGCTATGCGCGAGATAGTACGTCATGTCCTCGAGGTCCACAATGCGAAGACAGTGAACTTTATATCGGGTCCGCTTGCCAATCAGGAGGCTGCCGAGCGTTACAGGGCGTTTCTTGATGTCATGAGGGAGCATGAGGTCGAGGTCGATGAGCGGAGGACCTTTTTCGGCGAATTCCGCTCAAAGGACGGCGCCTTAGCCGTTGAGGAGCTCATAGCGTCAGGTCTGTCTCTCCCTGATGCGATAATATGTGCAAATGATGCAATGGCGCTTGCTGCCGTTACCACACTCGAAAAATACGGATATACCGTTCCCGATGATGTTATAGTGACCGGGTTCGACAATACCTACAATGCAAGCCATTACTGTCCCGCACTTACAACGGTATCGCGTCCTCTCAGGGAGGCTGGATACAAGGCCTGTGAGCTTATCATAAGGCTTTCCGAGGGCGAGAAATTCGATAAGGAGATAGTCCTGAGATCAGAGCCGGTCTTCTCAGAGAGCTGCGGCTGTGTAAAAACTGCCGATTCCTTTGAGGGGATAAAGATCTACAAGAAGAGCGCGTACAAGTTCATCGAGCAGTGCAAGAACGATATTTTCCTGCTCAATAAGATGACCTCCGAGGTCGCTGAGACCGAGAGCGCTGATGAAAATATCAATATTATCGGCAAGTTCATGTCAAGGACCGACTGCCGTCAGGGCAGCATTTGCCTCTGCTCAGACTGGGAGGGTGCATATGCGGACAAGTGGTCGAGATGCAAGGACCGCGATTATCAGGTACACGGCTACACTAAGAAAATGAGCGCCCCATTCATATGGGACGGCAATGAGGTCAGCTCGGTATCCTCGTTCAATTCGGAGGATATCTTCCCGAAGCCATTCACAACAGGCGGCAACATAAGCTTCTTCCTGCCGCTTCACTTCCGTGAGCGCTGCCTCGGCTACTACATACTCTCAAACGGAGATTTCCCGATGAAGAGCCTTGTGTGCCACTCCGTCATGATGAATGTCAGCAACTCTATCGAGAATATCCGCAAGCTTCTCCACCTCAACAGCGTTATTGACGAGCTCGATAAGCTCTATGTCATTGATCCGCTGTGCTCGATATACAACAGAAACGGCTTTATACGCAATGCCAATTCAGTGTTCCAGAGGTGTGCAGATGAGGGTTCTCAGATCATGATATCCTTCATTGATATGGACGGTCTGAAGGACATTAATGACTGCTACGGTCATAAGGAGGGCGATTTTGCCCTGCAAAGGCTTGCCTCCGTTATCAGCGATTGCAGCCGCGGCGGAAGGATATGTGCGCGTTTCGGCGGCGATGAATTCATTATCTTCGGAAAAGGCGGAACTTCCGACGATATCGAGCCTTTCGAGCTCGCATTCAGAAAGCGCCTTGAGACGCTGAACAGTGTTATTGATAAGCCCTACAGGATAGATGCAAGCATCGGTACTCTCGTAACCACGGTCGAACCTGACACAAAGCTGTTCTCACTTATTTCGCAGGCGGATCAGCTCATGTATGAGCGCAAAAAGCGCAAGAAGACCTCTCGGTATCTCAGAAAAAAATGACACCAGCAGTGTGACCGCAGAGCTCTCAGCTTTTCAAAATGGTATAAAAATGTCCGGAAGCAAAAAAGCTTCCGGATTTTTTGTGCTTGAATATCAAAACATAATAAAACGGTTCTGAACATGGGTCTAACGCAAGATGTGAATGTCGGTTATCGCGCACTGATCGCCGGTCAGGGCGGTGAAAACCTTGCCGATGCTGTCCGTTACCGTCGTCACGGAACGTATATACAAGCCGCAGTATTCAGTCTCGATAGTGATACTGTTCTCGCCGAGGTGGTAATGCAGCTCACATTCCTGACCTTCCTTGTTCCTTTCCTTGAAGCTGTTCCAGTCCGTGAAGTCCTCGAGCTTATTGACGTAGACCTTGTTGTCGGCATCGTCGTCCTCCTCCCAGCCCTCGCCGTCGAGACGGATAACGGTGAGCTCACGGTAGTTCTTTCCGTCCGTTTCCCCGTCGTCTGACGAATAGAGCAGTGCAAACGGACAGTGCCATACAAGGCGGGCTGTCGGAAGGCTCATCGCGTGGAACCGGATAGTCATGTCGTCCGTGACCTCGATGCCCTCGGTCGAATCCGAGCGCCAGCCATCGACCTGAACATTCGGGATATCGCCGACAGGTTCGTTTTTGATATAGCTTATCTCCTCGGCGATACGCGGTATTTCGTCCGCACTTACCTTGACATTAGTCTTGGTTATGTCGATAGGAGCTATCGTGCATTGCTCGCCGGTAATAGCGAGATAGCAGAACCTTGTGCTGTCCGGAAGCGCAATGATTATCTCATGCGAACGGAACTGGTTTGCGAGCTTTATGCGGACATGGTCCTTGCAGCGGACCGCTTCAACAGCATAGCTGACCTTCTCATACAGAACAGCCTTTGCCTCTGCTGCCGCACCTATGGTCTCATTAACGGTGGTCTGGACGTTTCGAGCACCTGTAATCTGAACCATACCGTCGGCACGGACGGAGGCATACTCAAAGTAAACGAGATCGCGCTGTTTGCGTTCATCGTCATGGATATGTCCGTCGAGTGAATCGAAGAGAATGAATGAAGGGATATTGATATCATCGCGGCTGTCGTCCATGTAGCTGCTGAGACGTATACGCGTGATGGTATTGGTAAGGAGAATGCCGTCTGACCTTACTGCACGGTAAGCGCCGCAGACGAGTGACTTTATGCTCTCACTGTCCTTTATCTCTTCGCGTTCCTTCATCGTATACTCGGAATCGAGGTCGATAAGGTGGAGCATTATCTTCGCGTAATAGGGATCGAACTGTGTTCCGGTACCCTTTACGAACTCCTCGCGGACGAGCTGCTGAGGGATAGGGTCACGGTAGCTTCTCTTGGAGGTCATAGCATCATAGGCGTCCGCAACGGCGATGATACGCGCGATATCGGGGATATCCTCGCCCTTCAGTCCTTCAGGATAGCCTCTGCCGTCATAGCGTTCGTGGTGATAGTGAGCGCCGATGCTGAGGTAGGGCGACTGGCTTATGCCGGAGAGTATCTGCATTCCGATGACAGGGTGTGTTTTTATAGCAGCGAACTCCTCGTCAGTGAGCTTGCCCTCCTTGTTGATGATGCTGTCGCTTATTCCTATTTTTCCGACGTCGTGGAGGAGAGCAGCAAAGTAGAGCTCATTTATCTCCTTCTCGGACTTTCCGACGTATTTCGCGATCTTAACGGAATACTCCGCAACACGGCGTGAATGGCCGTGAGTGTACTTGTCCTTGGCATCAATAGCGTTTGCGAGAGCAGCAGCGGTCTGCTCGAACATGACACGGATATTATGCTGCTCTTCACGGATAACTTCGACCTCACGCCGGTTCGCACGTTCGACCATATCGTTCATGTCGATGAGCGAGAAAATATAGAGCAGGATAGCGAGTCCAACGAGGGTAACGTTCGTGAGAGACAAGCCGTAGAGGAATATCTGTGCTATCGAGGAAACGATCGGTGCTATCGAAAACATGAGCAGCGATATGTATATCAGCTTCCGGAAGCGCCTGAAATTCTGGAGGATAACTGAGAGGTCGAGCGCAAGAACTATCATCGGGAAGATATAGCATATTATGAAGCCGTCCGACCTCTGATAGCAGTTCTGGTCGTCAAATGTATAGTAGAAGCCCGTAAACTGCGAAATGATAAGCAGCACTGCGCCTATCACGCACATTATACACGCAAGCTTCAGCCGGAAAGGCGGACTCTCAGCGCCTCCCTCATGACAGTAAAAATCAATGATATAGAAAGTGAAGATAAGTATAACTGCCAATATCAGCAGATACACCATGAAATTGCTTATCCGGACCATCCAGAAAGCGGTATTGTCTTCTTTCCCACGGAAGAAATAGGCAAAACGGTCGAATGAGAGCAGGAACATCGAGCAAAGTTCCAAAGAAAGCAGTATCCTTTTTCGCGATGGCGAAAGGGGCTTTGTTATAGCAACGAAGAACGCCAGCATACCGCAGATCATGCTGAACGCCAGCATGATGTTGAGCTGGTATTCCTTCAACGTTTCCAGCAAGACAAGTTCAACTCCCCTCTGTTAAGTCTTTCCCCGGCGACCGGGACTGTAAATATCATATCATTTCTGTGCAGGTGAACGTTTGCGTTCAGGGTGCAGCTCGTAATAATGCTTCTTGTCAGCATACATCTTCTCGTCAGCACAGTGAAGTGCAAGGCGGATATTTCTGACATCGCCTTCATAGACCGCACCTAACGCAAAGGAAAGGTTGGGGTAATGCTTTTCGGCTTCTTTCAGACGGCTGACCTTTTCGCGGAGCTCGCCCTCGGTCACAGCGGTGAGCATCACAACGAATTCGTCTCCGCCGGCACGGAATATCTCATGCACCGCAAAGACCTCACGCAGAGCGTTCGCGGCGTCCTTCAGGAGCTGGTCTCCGGCATTGTGACCCATTGAGTCGTTGACAGTCTTGAGACCATTCAGGTCGGCAAAGATAACGCCGACGGACTTTCCGGAATTGCTCTGAGACAGCGCATCGACGAAATTGTTCATCTCGTTGCGGTTCATGACTGAGGTGAGCATATCTGTAGAGCTGAGTATGTGCAGCTTTTCCATCATTCGGAAGCTGTAAAGCTCAGATGCAAGGATAAAGGTCGTGAGCGAAAGAGTTTCCTTGATAGTATCAGCTGCATCGGCACTGAAATTTATCGCCCATATATAGCCGAGAAGTTCGTTCTTGAACAGCAGCGGGAACAGTACGATAGACTTTCCGCCGGCGCTTGTAATAGATTCGTACCAAATGGGATTGCGTTCCTTCACGACCTCCATATCATGCTCGTTCTTGACGATGAGGCAGTTGCTTCCGGCAATGGTAGCCTTCCACGAATCAGCGATATCGTAAAAAGCATCGTCAACGTAGTGCTCCATGGGAAGCAGCTTCGTGTCCTTAGAGAAAGCCTCGCAGAGAACGGAGCATTTCCGTTTTTCGGTATCCATCATGAGGATACAGCAGTGCTCGGAATCGCAGAGATCGCGGATATCCTTGCATATCGAAGTCATGGTCTCCTTGAAATTCTCCGGGCTTCTCAGCTTGATACAGGTCTCCAGAACGGCGGAAGCGATATCCGCAGAAATGGTGGACATACGCTTTGCGTCCGGCTTGAAGCTGATCTCCATTATGTACATACAATAGCAGATATTCCCTTTATCAGGGTACAGAGGCAGAAAGGTCATGTTGAACCATACATCGAACCTGTCCGGGTGTGCATACGAATGCAGACATTTCTTCATGACGGCAGCATTGTAGCAGGCGTTCTCGAAATTGAGATCACGGTTGAGGTAGTTGGTATACTCGCTGTTCGGGACAAAGGTCCTCGAAAGCATCGCGAGATTGGATGCCGGATTCTCGATAGTATCTATATACAGACGGTTGCCGGTCACTATGCGGACCTTTCCGTATTTTCCGTCATCGAGCTTTTCTATGGAAATAACGCAGGCAGCGGTAGGTATGCTGTCAACAAAAGACTGAAAATCCATATTCCCTTCCTCCTTCTTACCGCAGTGATATCTTTGTATTATTATAACATAATGCGCTTAAGAATTCAATAGATTTAATATAATTTTAACATTTTTTGTGCGATTTGCAGGAAAATCTGGAGCTCCGAAATACTGCCCGAACGCATCGGTACAAGGAACATTATAAAAAGCGCTGCTTTTTAGCAGCGCTTTTTCACCGTCACGGACATTATCTTACGGTTGAAAGGAAATAGCTGAGAGATATGCTCGGATCGTCTGCAAGTGCAGCGGTATAAGCGAGAATAAGCGAAGCATCAGCAGCATTTATCTCCGCTTATATCGCCGAATTCCGTACATCTTGATTTCATGAGCTGGTCATCGAAATCCTCATTGGCAGAATCAGCCACATATTTAAGAAGGTAGGAAGCGTCCTTGTCATTAACAAGACCGTCCTCGTTGATATCGCCGGGAACGTTTTTGGACTTGATATAAACTATGAGCTGGACCGCATCTGCAACAGTAATATTTCCATCACCGTTTATATCACCGTACTCTTCGATGATCTCGTCCACATCATCAGAGACCTGTTTGCCGGATACATCCCCCATAAGTATAAGCGTATCCTCCATTGTGATCTTTTGGTCTCCATTGAGATCAGCTTTAGCAGCATTTGCCTTAGCTGTTTCGGAAAGCTCTGCGGCATTTACCGTCATAGCAGTGCTTGCGGAGAGCATAACACCCGCAGCGAGCAATGATAAAAATATTTTTCATAATAATTCCTCCTGTATCATGTCATAAAAGAATTGTCAGCTTTTGAATACCAACTTAAATTATACTCCAAGCTTTTCATTAAATCAATATCAACAGTGTTTTTTTATCATTCTGCAAAAAAAACTCCCGGCGAATGACTGCCGGGAGCTGACATTTTTTTCTGAGATACCGCGAGGTCTTCTTGCTCTTTTTGCGCTCATACATGAGCTGATCCGCTTGCGATATCAGCGCGGACAGCTTTGCATCTGAATCAACAGTCGTAACAATGGAGCCTATGCTCGCATCTATCCTGTTGAGCGTTTCAAGGCGTTTCCTGAAAGCGGGCTCAAAGGACTCGATATCGTCCCGAGTTCCGCCTGAACCGAAAAGCGTCCGCACAGGAGCATTTATGTAACAAGCTTTCCCGCTGCGGAATATCATGTACTGTGCAGAAGATGCACAATATGAAAGGAGGAGGCTTATGAACCTCGATCTGTTTGATAATATGAACGGATTTATTATGCGTGAAATGGAAAGTCAGCTTTCCGGAAGCGCTCAGGATAATGCAGCGGGAACGCCTATGCCGCGTTTCCCTAAGAATACTCCGCTTGCAATGGCTTATGTGCCGTTTCAGCAGTGGGGAGATGTTTACGGTGAGGACGATGCCCTGAAAAGCGGCACTCTCTTCCCCGAGCTCGATCTTCCCTTCGGCAGAGGAGGCGGCAAAGAATGAACGAGAGACAAATGCTCCTGGAGAAGATAAAGAAGTACGATTTCGCGATAAAGGAGCTCAACCTCTATCTCGATACTCACCCGAACTGCCGCCGCGGTCTGGCAATGTATTCAAACTATACCAAGCTCCTGAAGGAAGCGGTCTGTGAATACACTGAGAAATTCGGACCTCTTACCCCTGACAGGAATACCGATCCGCAGCACTGGGACTGGGTAAATGACCCTTGGCCGTGGGAAAGGAGCTGACACTATGTGGATATATGAGAAAAAACTTCAATACCCTGTAAAAATAAAAACGCCGAACGCCAAGCTTGCTAAGGTGATAATCTCTCAGCTTGGCGGTCCGAATGGGAGAAGGATATACTTCAATAAAACAATAAAGCGCCGGTGGCTTCCGGCGCTTTATTTAAGGTAAGGAGGGTACAGAGGGTGCAAGGCACACGCCCTCTGCTCAGAGCTCAGTAATGATATTGAGCTTGAATTTCTGTATACGGAGGGCGTCCATGTTGGTGATGTCGCCGCTCTTGTCAACATCGGCGTTTGCTTCGCCCTGCTTTGTGAGGGCATACTTGTCCGGGTTGGAAATGGACTGCATGATGAAGACCGCGTCAGCCATATTCAGCTCGTCGTCACAGTTTGCGTCGCCTGCAAGTTTGACCTCAGCAGCGGTCTCGGTGACGGTAGTTGTTGAAGTGGTGGAAGATTCCGTGTCGGTTGTGGTGACGGTAGTAGTGGTGGTCGTAGTAGTTGTTGTGGTAGTTGTCGTGGTCTGACCGGAATGCTTCTGTGAGCTGTCGCATATCTCGTTGAAGAGGACCTTGAGCTCCTGATCGGCAAGCTTGCAGGTGGCACGGTCATAGTGTCCCTTTGTGACCACGCCGTCGTCCGAAGTCGAATCGGGCGTGGACCACAGTATCGGACAGAGCTGGCGCTCATAGGCAGCCTTGCAGACAGAGCTGAGGAAAAGTCTTACGGAAGCGGCTTCCTTGCCCTTTGTGGGACAGCCGTATTCGCCTACGATAACGGGAATGCCCTTGTCGATGAAGCCTGTTTTCATCATATCCATCTGCTGCGCGAGCTCGTTGAAATCCTCTGCGGTACCCCAAGTGCTGCGAGCCTTAGCCCATGATTCGTCCTTGTCCTCGAGGATAGCGAAGCCGGCAGGGGTATAATAGTGAACGGAAACAGCCATGCGTCCAGCGGGATCGTTCGGCATTTTGAAGAGAGGGTCGCAGGTACGGTCGAAGCCTGTGTTGTAGCCTGAGATGAGAAGGTGACGCTGAGGGTTATTGCTGCCGGAGCTGCGGATAACGTCCACGAACTTCTGATTGATCTCGTTTACGAGGGCGTAGGACTCAGCCTTTCCGGCAGTGCTGCCCCACGGGTTCCATACGGACTCCCAGCCGAGCTCCTCGTTCTGTGACTCGAACATGAGCTTGTCGCCGTAATCCTTGAAGCTGTCGGCAATCTGAGTCCACATGGTCTCATAGCGCTTCATGCACTCGTCCTTGTTATCGGGGAAGGTGTTCACCCAGCCGTTGTCCCAGTGGATATTGATGATGCAGTACATATCTGCGTCGATGACCCAGTCAACTATCTCGTGGATACGGGAATCGAGCTCGGGACTTATCTGGTAGTTGTCGCCCATGAGGTTCGACCATGCTACGGGAACGCGGACTACTCCGAAGCCCTCGTCAGCCATGCCCTGGATCATAGCCTGCGTTATTATGGGACTTCCCCAAGCTTTTTCGTAATCCTCAACTGTGAGAACGCCGTCGCCCCATTGTGCGTCCACGTCGGCTATCCAGTCGCCGCAGGCTTCCATAGTGTTTCCGAGGTTGATGCCTATGCCCATGTCGCGGACGAGCTCCATAGTTGTGATGTCGCGCATTTCGCCGTTTTTAGCGGGAAGTGCGGTCGCCTCCGGGATAGTGAACGACTGTGCCAAGAGGGCGGCACAGGTCAGCCCGGCAATAATGCTTATCGTTTTCATTTTCTGACCTCCTGTAAAGGTTTCGGTTATCCGGAAAAACCGGACTGCGTTCAATGTCCCCCGACAGAACGCAATAAATACGTTTATACCCTTATTTTAGCATAGTATCTCAAAAACAGTTAGAAAAGAACCGACATTTTTTTAGCACAATGCGGACATTTACTGTTGCTATTTGCAGTCTGCTGTGTTATAATATATTGTAAGAACAGCATAATTATCAGGTGAGGGGAGAGATAACAGTGATAAGCTTCAAATATGAGCTTTTCGCCGGAGCAGAGCACTTTCCGGTGCATCTTCAGTACGGCTATCATGACAGATCGCTGTATGTCCATTCGCATGAGGACTTTTGCGAGCTCGTGATCGTCCTTGACGGAAGTGCCGAGCACATCGTGAACAACAGCTGCTACAGCATCTCGAAGGGCGATGTTTTTGTCATAAGCAGCGGCACCGGACACGGCTTCCTCGACCCTGACAGGCTGAGGATTTGCAATGTGATGTTCCGCCCGGAGGAGGCTTTCCGCAGAATTTATGACCTGCGGCAGATCCCGGGATTTCAGCTTCTCTTCGTGCTTGAACCGAGCATAGCCGGCAATGAGCAGTTCCACAGCCGCCTCAAACTGGAGGGCAAGGACTTCACCTCTGCGGTCTCCCTTATGGACGGGATAATGGAGGAATACACCAGCAAGCGCAGCGGTTGGCGTGATATCGTCATTTCGGGCTTTGTACAGCTCTGCGTTATGCTCTCGCGGCTCTATCCCGAGCAGACCGCTGAACGAGGAAACACTCCGCTGATGCTCGCAGAGGCTGCTGCCTATATCGAAAATAATTTCACATCACAGATAAGCATCGGAAAGCTTGCGGAGATATCCGGCTATTCCCAGCGCCAGACCGTCAGGCTCTTCAAGCGGATCTACGGCATGACGCCGACCGCTTATATCGCGCACCTCCGCCTGAAAAGAGCAAAGGAAATGCTCGCCTCGGGCAGTACCTCCATTGCGGAGGTATCGTGGGCGTGCGGCTTTGACGATCAGAACTACTTCAGCCGCTTTTTCCGGAGCTGCACCGGCATGACACCTACGGAGTACCGCAACATCGGCGATCACCCTCACAGGAAGGTCTGAAAAAATGGATAACAACAACAAGTCGGCGTATGATCAGAGAAAACGCCGCATTCATGACATAATACAGATAGGGAACAAGTACGATTTCTGGAGCAGGTTTTTCGATTATTTCATAGTAACGGTCATAATTTCAAATATAGCGGCGGCTTTCCTTGAGACCTTCGATGAGCTCTCGGACTATTTCGTGATGTTCACGGCGGTCGAAGCCGTAACGGTCTGCATATTCTGCGTGGAGTACGCCCTGCGTATATGGACTGCGGACATTCTTTACCCGAAGAAGGGACGGGTCGCTTCGAGACTGAGGTTTCTGTGTTCGTTCGACGGCATAGTCGATCTCCTGACGATACTGCCGTTCTTTTTCCTCTCGGGCTTCATCGTGTTCAGAATGCTCAGAGTGGTCCGGATACTGCGGCTTTTCCGCATAAATTCGCAGTATGACTCCTTCAATGTCATAACAACAGTTCTCGTTGAAAAGCGCAATCAGATAGTATCGTCCGTATTTATAATAATCGTGCTGATGCTTGCATCGTCCCTCGGAATGTACAGCGCAGAACATTCGGCACAGCCGGAAGCCTTCCAGAACGCCTTTTCCGGCATATGGTGGAGCGTTTCGACCCTCCTGACGGTGGGCTACGGCGATATCTACCCGATAACGACGGTCGGCAAGATCATGGCGATAATCATTGCATTTCTCGGCGTCGGAGTTGTCGCGATACCGACCGGTATCATCAGCGCCGGATTTGTTGAGCAGTACACCAAAAAGCAGCATTCCGCGGAGAAGCTCAGCGATATCTCCGAGGTCGGTGAAGTGCTTATCTCGGCGGACAGCCCTATCTGCGGACTTACAGTTGCGGAGGCTGAGGAGTGCCTCGGAATGAGAGTGCTTGTGGTGCTTCGCGGCGAGCTGACAGTTGTTCCGGTGGCTGAGTTGAAGATAATTGAAAGTGACATTATTATTATAAAGAGCGATAAGATCGAAAAGACCTCCGTTTGATAGCGGAGGTCTTTGTTGTATTAGTATAAATCGTACCGGTATGAGAATAATATCAATGAAAACGTGCCGGAGGTGTGAGGTGAGAAGACTTTTGAGATTGCTGATACTGGTGATCCTGCTGGAACACGGAAGCGAGATATTTTCCGGTATACAGGGGAGTATCGGCTTTGTCCGGGGAATTGGCAGAGGTATTGAAGCCGGTGCTGAGGCGGCGGAAGAGTTCTTCCGCGGACTGGGCTTTGAACCTGAATCAGAATCCGAGGTCGAGGTAGTCCTCGGGGATAAAGCGGTGGTAGGATAGATGCGAGCAGCCGAAATCATCGTCGACCGCGATACAGTAGCGGTAATCATCGGGGATGCCGTCCGCGAAATAGATTAGCATATCGAATTCGCCGGTCAAGGACTTGTCTTCGGTTTGGACGTTGTCGGAGTAACGGTGGAAAAGAGCGGTCACATCATCGAGCGATGCACCGTGAGTGCTGATAAGCTTGATAAATTCGGTGAAAAACGGACTGCAAGGGCAGTTATCACGGACGTACTCCGAACCAACAGGCGGAACAGTGATGAAGATGCCGCTTTTTATGCTGCGGAATGTGAGCTCACCGAGACGGGACGCGGTATATGCCGCAAAATCGGCAGTTATCCGGGCTGAGTTTTCAGCGGAGACCTCACAGCCGAGAAGGTGGCTGAGCGAGGAATACATATAATTGAAGCTGATCGCGCGTCGGTCGTAGCCGAGCTTCAGGTGAGCTTCACCGATGTTGTCGATGAGATTTTTTTCGAGCCGTTTGAAATTCATGTTATCACTCCCATTGATATTATACCACAAACCCGCTGTTCTAAGCTGAATGTTAGCTGAATGAAAGAGGCTTATGTGCAAAAACGCTAAAATATACATAATTTCGCAAGGAATTTTTTAGTTGACAAACGCTGTAAGCGATGCTATAATAATACGAGAGATTGACTTTGGGAAAAGTTTTTTGAAAAATTTCAAAAAAGTACTTGACAAACGTTTGAAACAGTGATATAATATTAAAGCTGTCTCACGAGAGACAGTGAAAAAACGGTAACTTGAAAATTGAACAATGCTAAGAAAAAAAGTAACGACCCTTGAGATTCCTTGAAAAAGGAAAGTCAAGTAAGAAGACTTAAAAACGCAGTAATAACGCAAGCGTTATTGAACAGGATTAGATATTTAGGATGATAGTCTTAACTATACAATTTACTAAAGAGTTTGATCCTGGCTCAGGACGAACGCTGGCGGCACGCTTAACACATGCAAGTCGAACGGAGAGCTTTTG
>CACYSQ010000002.1 GCA_902777125.1 Ruminococcus flavefaciens | reverse complement strand
TGTCCGGAAGCATTGCTGCTTCCGGATTTGTTTTCCTTGAAAGATGATTATACCATTGTGGAAAAAACCATAATAAAGTCTTTGGAAAGGGGTCTGGGGTGACTCCCCGCAGTGCGGGGAGATGTCAGCGTAGCTGACAGAGGGGACCGCCGCCATGAGCGGGAACCTTTCCTCAGAAAGGTTTTCCCCAGTAAGTTCTTATAATACTTCCGTACGAGAACAACACTTATTCACAGACCTTGAAAAGAGAAGTCGGGGACGTACTTTTCAGAGGCGGACGAGCGGTCCTGAGAGAAGCCGTTAAGACCGAGCTCTGCGGCGTGGTCTATGACGCTGTTGTACTCCAATTTAGTGACACGGCGGCGCAGTTCACGGCACTCGTCCGGGATAAAATCAAACGGCGTATACTGTCCCATTATGCTGACGAGAACGTCCTCGGGCGAGGTATTCTCGGCGATCCAGTCCATGATGCTTATGGAATCATGCCTGTGTGAGGGGAGGACAAGATGACGTATGACCGTTCCCTTGACGAGACCGCCCTCGCTGTTGTACCGGAGCTTCCCGACCTGAGATATCATTGCCGTAACAGCCCTTGAGGCATAGTCGAAATAGTCCGGAGCGGAGGAATACTTTGCGGCGATATCCGGCGAAAAATACTTGATATCCGGGAGGTAAACGTCAATGTAGCCGTTCAGCATCGCTATCGTTTCCGGGAGCTCGTAGCCGCCGGAATTGTAAACGACCGGTATACTCAGCCTGTGACGAACAGTGTCAAGCGCGTTTATTATCAGCGGTACGAAATGCGTCGGCGTGACGAGCTCGATATTGTCAGCGCCGTCGTCCTGCAAGCGGAGGAACACATCTGCAAGCTCCGGAACGGTCAGCGCTTTTCCGCGAAGCTCGTTGCTGATGATATTGTTCTGACAGTAAATGCAATGGAGATTGCAGCCGGAAAAGAATACGGTCCCGGCGCCGTTTTTATAGGCAATGCACGGCTCCTCCCACTTGTGCAGGGAAGCCCTCGCGGCATAGACCTTGTCGGGCATACCGCAGAAGCCGCGTCCGGCAGTACGGTCAGCGCCGCATTTTCGCGGACACAGTCCGCATTTTCTGAAAATAGTGTCAAGCTCCATAATAACCTCATAATAAAGAGAAAGCAGCCTTTCAGCTGCTTTTTCTGAAATTCTTGTCTGTGAAGATCCTTGCGAAGACCAGTCCGAGGGGGAGTGCCATGACGATGAGGACCGCCTTGCTAAGCCACATCGCACCGGACTGTATATCGTTCATGCCGAGGTAGTAGATGCCCTTGTACATGAACATTCCCGGCACCATGATAACGATAGAGGGAACCGTCAGGGTTATCCTCGGGTAGCCGATGAAGCGCTTGATAGCCGAAGCCATGAGGCCTGCCGAAAGCGCACCGATAAATGCTGCTGCCGGGACCGGTATCGGCGTAAAGTCGATGAGTTCGAGCCTCAGAGTATTGGCTATCATACCGATAACACCTGCTGTGCAAGCCATTTTCCGCTTGCTGTTGAACAGGAAAGAGAAGCCGTAAACTCCGCAGAAGCTTGTGACGAGCCTGAGAATGATCTTCAAGCCGTCGTCCATGCTCTGCTCCTTAAAATCGGCAGGGTGGTACTGGAAAACTGCCGCCATGAGCGCACCGGTAAGCGTTGCCATAATAATAATCAGCAGCGCATAGGTGACACGTTCAAGTCCAGACCGGAGATCGAGCTTTGCAAGGTCGATACCGCCTGTTATCAGGGGAAATCCCGGTATCACGAACAGCATAGAGCAAATATAGCCAGCCTGATGAGCCTCGGAGATGCCGAAAAGCTCCTGACCTGCCTTCATGAGAAGCACATATGCGGTGCAAGCAGCTGCAACTGCCGCTGCAACGTTTGCAAGGAGGGTGATATGTCTTTCGAGGAGCTTCTTCCGGACAAACTGACCGATGCCTGCACCAAAAAAGGCGAGTATCATTTCGGCAGCGCCGCCTCCGAGGAGAAAGGTAAATCCGCAGCAGGCGAGTGCCGAAGCGAGCGCGAGCTGTACCGCCTTGTAGTTTGCAGGCATATCCTGAAACTTATCAAGAATGCGGTGGAATTGAACTATCGAATACTTTCCGGCACGTTCCGCGAAGCCGTCCGCGAACAGTTCGAGCTCCGTGAGCTTATCGGTATTCACACCGGTATTGCTGAGGGAAAGGGCGTTCGTGAAGGTCTCGCCGTTCTCAGCGCAGGTATACTCTATCGAGAGCAGACCGATATCCGCGACGCAGACGATACCGAGCGCACGGGCTATCTTGTTCATGGAGGCACGGACGCGCCATGCACCGGTCCCGACGGAGAGCATCATAAGTCCAACTCTGCCGACGAGCATAGCTTTTTCCCTGAGCTCAGCCTCGGCAGCGGGAGCAGTATTCTCCTCGTCGATAATGTCGTGCCATTGAAGCGTCATGTGTTGTGTCCTGAAATTACTCATCTGTTACCCCTGTATAATTATTTATCAGCCTTGATGATAAAGCGTTTGATCTGCATAAGGTCGAGGACAGTTATCCTGCCGTCGGAGTTATAGTCAGCGCATTCGCCCTGAGTCTCGCTGAGACTGCCTCTTCCGAGGAGAAAATTCTGGAGGACGACAGTGTCCGCGATCGAGACATCACCGTCGAGATTGACATCGCCTTTTTTGTATGAGACGGACGATGAGACCTCCTCGAACTGTGTTTCGATGACGGTAAATTTGT
The DNA here is from genome assembly GCA_902777125.1 of Ruminococcus flavefaciens. Classification (GTDB taxonomy): domain Bacteria; phylum Bacillota; class Clostridia; order Oscillospirales; family Ruminococcaceae; genus Ruminococcus. Next base: position 190,189 of record CACYSQ010000002.1, on the reverse strand, counting down.
TGCCCTCAGTATCCTCAGCCTCTATTTTATAAATGTAGCTTCCCTCGGGGAGATCGCCGAAGATCAGCTTGTTATCGAAATCTACTGACAGGTCATAGGTCAGTGCGGACGGGGAAGCCTCACAGTACAGCTTGGTCTCGGTGCCGTCAGCGGAATAAACTCCGCCCCAGACCTTCTTTATGGTAAGGGTCGAGGTTATAACGCCGCGGATACGGAACTTTTCGCCGCAGATGAGCTTGCCCTCGGGAGAAACAGCACCGTATACCGTCATTTCGGGTTCAGGCTTTTCGAGGTCGGAGATTTTTTCGAGGTAGTCCATAGAGCTGTATCCGCTTATGCCGTTGAACTCGACATGAGCCCACTTGCCGTTGCCCTTAGTGACAGTGACCTGCGAGCCTGCGGGGATCTGTCCTACCGCAGGGTAATTCGAGCCGTGACCGCTTCTTATGTAGAGGTTCGAGGTCACGCCCTTGGTCTTGTAGATACCGGCGTAGCTTTCGGAGCAATCGCATTCCGGGTCAGGATTTTTCGGTGCGATCTCGCCGTTATAGGTGAAATATGTGAGCGGGTCGTAGTAAGTGATATCCGGCCAGCCGCTCAGGAGAGTGTCGCAGATACCGTAATGCAGGTGATTGCCGGAGGACTGTCCGGTGCTTCCGACACTTGCGATCTGCTGACCCTGTGCGATCTCTGCACCGGCTGTGACCTCCATTGAGGAGCAGTGGGCATAGAAGGTATACAGACCGAGATCGGAATGGTAAAGTATGACCATATAGCCGTATGCGTCCATCCAGCCGGCAGATACGACATTTCCGGCTCTCACGGCATAGATAGGTGTCGCATATGGTGCCTCGATGTCAATGCCGTTGTGATAGCCCGAGTTGATCTGATTTCTCATCGGGTCGAAGTAGGTAGTGATATTCTTATAGCTTTCGGGAACAGGCCATGTAGCGGTAAGGTCAGCGGCAGAAGCTTCAGATGCCGGCAGGGAAAGACCTCCCGGAAGCAAAAAAACAGCGAGTGCAAGTATAAATGCAGCAGCTTTATTGAAAATGTCCCTCATGAGCAGTAACTCCTTGTTTTCCAATTTGTAACTAAATTGTAGCATATTTCTGCATGAATGTCAATAGTCCGGACAATTATATTGAAATTTTCCCGGTAAAGCTCAACATAATATACAAAACAGGGCTGCTTTTATTTGCGGTTCTGCTCAGAGCGCAGAGCCTTGAACTCGTTGATTATCTTCATATCCTCTTCGTTGATAAGGATATTTGCACGGAGAGTTTTGCCGGTAGTAGTCTTTACGGTTATCTCGGCAACTGTTCCGACGTCGGCAACAGAGCCGGCAGACTTTATGAACTGCGGGAGCTTCGGGTGATTGGCCTTGAAGCGGTTGACGAGGGTAAGGTACTTTATAGCGTGAACTGGATTCATGTTTTCACCTCATATCAAGAATAAGGCTGCCGCCGGAGCAGCAGCCTCTTTGTCTTACTTTTTAAGAAGGGAATGACCTGTCATTTCCTCGGGCTGGGGAACGCCCATGATATCGAGCATTGTGGGGGCAAGGTCGGCAAGGACGCCGCCCTCTGCGAGCTTACCCTCAACGCCTACAGCAATGAGCGGAACAGGATTTGTTGTGTGTGCAGTGAAAGGACTGCCGTCGGGCTCCATCATCTTGTCAGCGTTGCCGTGATCGGCAGTGATAAGAGCTGCACCGCCCTTTGCAAGGATAGCATCGACCATGCGTCCGACGCAGGTATCAGTAGCCTCAACAGCCTTTACAGCAGCGTCAAAGATGCCTGTATGGCCGACCATATCGCAGTTAGCGTAGTTGAGTATGATAACGTCATACTTGTCGGAGTTGATAGCCTCAACAACAGCGTCACAGACCTCGTAAGCGCTCATCTCAGGCTTGAGGTCGAAGGTGGGAACGTCCGGTGACTTTATGAGTATTCTGTCCTCGCCCTCGAACTGCTTCTCCTCACCGCCGTTGAAGAAGAACGTAACGTGAGCGTACTTCTGAGTCTCAGCGATACGGAGCTGAGTCTTGCCGAGCTTTGCGAGGTACTCGCCCATAGTCATGGTGAGCTGTTCCGGAGGATATGCAACGGAAACGTTGGGCATCGTAGCATCGTACTGAGCCATACATACGAAATTGACAGGGAAGAAGCCGTTTCTTCTCTCGAAGCCGCTGAACTCGGGATCAACGAATGAACGTGTGATCTGTCTTGCACGGTCAGGACGGAAATTGAAGAAGATAACGCTGTCGTCAGCCTTTATCTGAGCGCCGCCTGCAATAACAGTCGGGAGCATGAACTCGTCCGTTACCTCGTTGGCGTAGGAGTTCTTTATAGCCTGAACGGGATCGGTCTCCTGAACGCCCTCGCCGTAAACGAGTGCAGCGTAAGCCTTTTCAACTCTGTCCCAAGCGTTGTCTCTGTCCATAGCGTAGAAACGTCCGGAAATAGTAGCTACCTTGCCGAGACCTATCTTGTTGAGCTCGGCAACAGCCTCCTCCATGTACTCGGCTGCGGACGAGGGCGGAACGTCACGTCCGTCGAGGAATGCGTGGATATATACCTTGTCGAGACCGTTCTTCTTAGCCATTTCCACGATGCCGTAGAGGTGCTCCATGTGGCTGTGAACGCCGCCGGGGGAGAGAAGTCCCATGAGGTGGAGTGCGCTGCCCTTTTCCTTGCAGTTGTTCATTGCACCGAGAATAGCCTTGTTATTGAAGAATGTGCCGTCCTTGATGTCCTTGGAGATCTTGACGAGCATCTGGTAAACGATGCGTCCTGCACCGATATTTGTGTGACCTACCTCGGAGTTGCCCATCTGACCGTCCGGGAGACCTACGTCGAGACCGCTTGCGCCGATGATAGTGTGCGGACACTCAGCCATGTACTTGTCGATGTTGGGCTTCTTTGCAGCAGCGATAGCGTTGCCGTAGGTATCGGGATTGTAACCGAAGCCGTCCATGATAATAAGTGCTACGGGTTTCTTTGACATATTGATTTTCCTTTCATATTTAAGGGCGGATATCCTCCGCCCTCACTGGTAATTCTCAGCCGTTTACAGCAGCCTGAACGATAACGTTGAAGTCCTCAGCCTTGAGTGAAGCACCGCCGATGAGACCGCCGTCGATGTTGGGCTTAGCAAGAAGCTCAGCAGCGTTCTTAGCGTTCATGGAGCCGCCGTACTGGATAGTAACAGCGTCAGCAGTAGCCTGATCGAAGAGCTTAGCGAGCTGAGCACGGATAAAGCCGCAAACCTCCTCAGCCTGATCGGGAGTAGCTGTAAGACCTGTACCGATAGCCCAAACAGGCTCATAAGCGATAACAACGTTCTTTACCTGCTCTGCTGTGAGAGACCAGAGGTCGAGCTTGATCTGACGAGCGATAACTTCCTCAGTGATGTTGCACTCGCGCTCCCACTTGAGCTCGCCAACGCAGACGATAGGCTTGAGACCTGCATTGAGAGCAGCGATAGTTCTCTTGTTTACGGTCTCGTCAGTCTCGCCGAAGTACTGTCTTCTCTCGCTGTGACCGATAACAACGTACTCAACGCCGAGCTCAGTGAGCATATCAGCAGAGATCTCGCCTGTGAAAGCGCCGCTCTTCTCGAAGTGAACGTTCTCAGCGCCGATCTTTACATTGCTGCCGGCAGTAGTGTTGATAGCAGTCTCGAGGTTTGTGAAAGGAACGCAGGCGATTACCTCGATCTTGCCCTCAGCGTTAGCAACGAGGGGCTTGATAGCCTCGAGGAGAGCCTTTGCCTCGGGACGGGTCTTGTTCATTTTCCAGTTTCCGGCAATAATTGCCTTTCTAAGATTCTTGTTCATTGGTTTTTACTCCTTAAAATTAATATTAATTATATTTTGCCGTGCATCAGAAAGAATACCGCGCTGCCGATAGTTCTTGCAGATACGGAAAGCGACAGCGGGTAAAGCAGAACTTCTGCATCTTTTTCATTCCGACAGCTGATGAGCGTTTCAATCACTGTCAGCTTCCTTGCTATAGCTCATATACCTGTCAAGCATACCGAGAAACTGCTCCTTCTGCCACTTGAACTTGAATTCGTTATAGTTGCTGATGTATTCTCTTGCCTTGGCGGCAGCTTCTTCAGCAGTAATGTCATTTCCCATGACTTTCAGCATATGAACATTGGTGAGCATCGGATAAACGCCGGTATTGTCGTAGGTAGCGGAGGATTCCTGTTCGAGCTTGTAGTAATATCCGGCAGCCTGCAGCTGACCGTTCATTGCAAGGATAACGGCAGCGGTGTCATAATATGCCATACCTGATCTCCGGTAAGCGGGAGCAGAAAAGAAGATGTCGAGGTATTTCTGTTCCTTTTTGAAAAGCTCATATGCTTCCTCGCCCTTATCCTGACCTAGCAGAAGATTCAGCTTTGAAAGCAGATATACTCCCTTTATCGTATCATCGGTCATGATGCCGACTTTGACGTGACCGAGCATTTCCTCGGCTTCGTCATATTTTTCAAGAGTTGTGTAAATGTCAGCAAGCGTGGTATAGTCCATAGGCTTCATTTTTTTGCTGTGCAGAGCCTTGTAGCCCTCGGCGTACTCCTCGCACGGACCTTTTTCAACATACAAATTGTACAGCTCCTCATTTATCCCCGCGAGCTTGTACATCACCTTTTTCATGAATCCCATAATAATGCCTCATTTATCACAATAAGGGCGAATATCTCTATCCGCCCTATTGCATATACGATTACTTATCAGCGATAGCTGCAACACCGGGGAGAACCTTGCCCTCGAGGTATTCGAGAGAAGCACCGCCGCCTGTTGAGATGTGGCTCATCTTGTCAGCGAAGCCGAGCTGGATAGCAGCTGTAGCGGAGTCACCGCCGCCGATGATAGTAGTAGCGTCAGCCTCAGCGAGAGCCTCGCAAACTGCTACAGTACCCTTCTTGAGAGTGGGGTTTTCGAAAACGCCCATAGGTCCGTTCCAAACGACTGTCTTTGCGAACTTTGCAGCCTCAGCGAAGATAGCAGCAGTCTTGGGACCGATGTCGAGACCCATCATATCAGCAGGGATCTTGTCGGAATCAACGAACTCAACGTCGATAGGAGCGTCGATCGGATCAGGGAATGAAGAAGCGATAGCTGTATCTACAGGGAGAAGGATCTTCTTGCCGAGCTTCTGAGCCTTTTCGAGCATTTCCTTGCAGTAGTCGAGCTTCTCGTCGTCAACGAGTGACTTACCGATAGAACCGCCCTGCGCCTTGATGAAGGTGTAAGCCATACCGCCGCCGATGATGAGAGTGTCGCACTTCTCGAGGAGGTTTGAGATAACGTTGAGCTTGTCTGCAACCTTAGCGCCGCCGAGGATAGCAACGAACGGGTGCTCAGGAACCTCAACAGCGTTTCCGAGGTACTGGATCTCCTTCTGCATGAGGTAGCCTACGGCTGTCTCCTTGACGAACTTGGTAACGCCTGCTGTAGAAGCGTGAGCACGGTGAGCAGAGCCGAAAGCGTCCATAACGAAAACTTCGTCGTCAACGAGGTCTGCGAGCTCTTTGGAGAACTCCTCGCCGTTCTTGGTCTCCTCATTGCCGCGGAAACGAGTATTCTCGAGAACAACGATCTCGCCGTCGTTCATAGCAGCAACAGCCTTCTTTGCGTTCTCGCCGACAACTGTATCGTCAGCAGCGAAAGTAACCTTAGTGTTTACGAGCTCGCCGAGTCTTGCAGCAGCGGGAGCGAGTGAGAACTTAGCCTCCGGACCGTTCTTCGGCTTGCCGAGGTGTGAGCAGAGAACGACCTTTGCGCCGTTTTCTACGAGCTTGTTTATAGTGGGGAGGGCTGCCTGGATACGGTTATCGTTAGTGATAACGCCGTCCTTCATAGGAACGTTGAAATCTACTCTTACGAGTACCTTTCTGCCCTTAACGTTAATGTCTTCAACTGTGACCTTGTTTAATCCTGCCATTGGTATGACATCCTTTCGTTTTAAGATACTTTTGGGGTAGTTGTTAATTCCATAACAACCCACAATACTATTTTACACTATTCCGAGAGATTTTTCAAGTACCTTGGCAATTTTTTTCATGAAATTTTGGTAAAATTTCAGTGAAAGCCCTCCGCGTGAGCATTTTCCTTGACTTTAGAAAGCCGTTGTGGTAAAATATTATCTGTAAATCTATTGAACAGTCATGTAAATGAACGGAAGGAATAGATATGAAAAGATCATTCTCAATGATAATTGCACTGACGCTGATGCTTTCAGTGGCATCATGCAGCAGTTCCACTTCAGGCAGCACAAAAACAACTGATAATATCCAGACAACGGAAGAATCTAAGACAGTTGAACCTGCCCGCCTTATAAATAAAATGACAGCCGGAGAGTTCTACTTGAAGATCCTGACTACGCCGAGAGATATAACGGTCACGACACTACACTTGAAGGACTGAAAAAGCTTAAATCACGTCTTGAAGAGCATGATGCAGACATTACATACAAGATATATGATTCGCGGCACTACCAGTACATTCCGGAAATGCTCAAAGAATATCTAAAAATTACATATCCGTATTCATAACCAAAGGAGGAATTATAATGAAAAAGCGTACAAAACTTGTCGTTTTCATCATCGAGGCAATACTTTTTCTCGGAACTATCGCGTTTACGAACGACTGGGTCAGAGACCGCACCTCTGACAAAATAGCACCTGTGCTTGTAACAGCAATGTTCATCGTTTCGCTGTTCACACTTTTGAAGACTAAAACAAAGGACTGATAATATGAAGATCATACTTGCATCGGCTTCACCGCGGAGGCGTGAGCTGATGAAGTTCATCACAAGCGATTTCGAGGCTGTTTCGCTGGACTGCGACGAGACTCTGCCGAAGGACACTCTCCCTATGGAAGCCTCGTCCGTGCTTGCCGAACGCAAGGCTGCTGCGGCAGCGGAAAGGTACCCGGACTGCGTTGTCATCGGCTGCGATACCACTGTCATTGCCGGCGGAGATATCCTCGGCAAGCCGCATGACAGGGCTGAATGCCTGAAATTCATGGAGATGCTCTCCGGCAACACCCACTATGTCGTCACAAGCTGCTGCCTTTTCTACAAGGGCAGAAAGGAGTGCTTTTCCTCGGTCACGGACGTTACCTTCCGCAAGCTCTCACAGGCTGAGACAGAGGCTTACGCCGACACGGACGAGCCCTACGACAAAGCCGGAGGCTACGGTATACAGGGGATAGCAGGGGACTTCATCGACTCTATCGACGGTGATTTCTTCAACGTAGTCGGACTTCCGGTCGCCCAGCTTTTCAATGAACTGAAAAACTTCTTAAGAAATATCAAAGGAGAATAAATATGAATTCAACAGCTTTTCACAACGCCGATATCCTTCTTCCCAAGCAGGGAACAGATATGTACAAATGGTCTGTTATCGCCTGCGACCAGTACACCAGTGAGCCTGAATACTGGGAACAGGTGAGCAGCAATGTCGGTGATGCACCCTCAACTCTCAACCTTATCCTCCCGGAACTCTACCTCGAGGAGGACGGCGTTTCCGGACGCATCGACGGCATTCACAAGGCTATGGACAAGTACGTTTCGGACGGCATTTTCGATGAATACAGGAACGCTATGGTCTACGTTGAGCGTGTTCAGAGCAACGGCATTCTCCGTCAGGGGATAGTCGGCGCTATCGACCTTGAAAAGTACGATTTTTCAAAGGGAAGCAGCTCTGAGGTACGCGCTACCGAGGCTACAGTTATCGAGCGTATACCTCCGCGTATAAAGGTTCGTCAGGGCGCAAAGCTGGAGCTTCCCCACATCATGATACTCATTGACGACCCGGACAATACCGTTATCGAGCCGATAGCCGATAAGACCTCCGCTATGAAGAAGCTCTACGATACTGAGCTCATGCAGAACGGCGGAAGCATCAAGGGCTGGCTCGTTGACGAGGCTATGCAGGAAAAGATCGACGCGGCACTTGTTGCACTCGCTGACCCTGATACCTTCAACAAGAAGTACAGCCTTGACAATTCGCCGGTCCTCCTCTATGCTATGGGCGACGGCAACCATTCCCTTGCTACCGCAAAGGAGTTCTATGAGCAGCTCAAAAAGGCAAATCCCGGCAAGGACTTCTCCAACCACCCGGCACGTTATGCTCTCGCCGAGATAGTGAACCTCCACAGCGATGCTCTAAAGTTTGAGGCTATCCACCGCCTTGTGTACGACGTTGACTGTGATGACCTGCTTTATGAGCTTTCACACGCTCTGGAGCTTAATGATGCAGAGAGCAGCCAGTATGTAATAACCTGCTGCGACGGTACTGAAGTTAAGGAGTATATTCACAAGCAGACCTCGAATCTGTCAGTTGGCTCGCTCCAGAATTTCCTTGACAGCTACATTAAAAATAAGGGTGGAAAGATAGATTATATCCACGGTGCTGATACGGTCAAGGCTCTCGCTCAGAAGCACAACGGGATCGGCTTTATCCTCCCTGATATGGACAAATCCCAGCTTTTCCCGACCGTCATCAAGGACGGCGCCCTCCCGAGAAAGACCTTCTCAATGGGTCACGCCGAGGACAAGCGCTTCTATATGGAAGCAAGGACAATAACCGAATAAAAGCAGAAACAGCGGCTTAATGCCGCTGTTTTTATGCCTTATCAAGAAATCTGTCCGCCCACTCAAATATCCGCTGCTTCATGCCGTTTATATCAAGTATGCCGTAAGCAAAGCCCTTGCGGACAAGCTCCGGCGGCACGAACTCGTCATACTTCTCAAAGAGCGGCACTTCGCCGGGATAGACCAGATCGGTCGGCGGAAAATCCTTCTGAGCCTCCTCATAAACTATGCGGAAGAAATCCTCCGGCGATGACTTCATCGTGAACTGTATGAAGTACGGACGCGAGCTGTCCATGCCCTTCAAGCTGAGACGTTCCGCACATTTTATCTTCAGGAAGCGTTCCATTGCGAGGAATGCGTAGCTTCCGAGCCACGGCAGGAGACACCACATCGTTCCGCCGAGACAGATCAGCGGGTCGTCCGTAAAGCCGGAATTTCTCGCAGTGCTGCGAGCCTGAGCAAGTCTTGCGGAGGCGTTCTTCATGAGGTAAGGATAGGACTTATCCTCGATGAGAACCTTTCTCATGCGTTCGAGTATCTTCGTGTTGATATCGCCGGGACAGTCGCCGAAATACGCCGGTACCTTGCCCTTGATCTTCTCGACATAGACCAGTCGGCGCTTGTGGTCGAGCTCATCGACGACCCAGACATGACCTGCTATCGCAAGCTTTTCGCCGACCGGAGGCGGCATGACGACAGTGCCGAGCTCCTGCGATTCCCAGCGGACTGTATACTCCTCGTTTTCCTGAAAAACGGCGTAGAACTTGAAGCTGTTGATGATGCGTTCGCCGGCAAGACCGACGATGATACCGCCCTCCTCGGTACGCTGGATATGCTCGTTTTCGAGAAGATGCCGCAGCAGGAGCTTGTAGTCGTCCTGAGAAATGCGCTCAAAGACTTTGAGCGTGAGGACCTTTCGTGCAAGCTCGGCAGGGGAAAGCTCTCCGTTTGAGGCAAGCGTGCTCATGGTCTGGTGGTAGAGCAGCGAGTAGGGTAGACGGTCAAGCTTCGGCGGCTCGACCCATTTTTCCTCAACGTAGACCTGCACAAGCGCGATGCCCTGCAATAATTTCCACGGTATTGTCTCCGGGAGAAGCGACCGCGGTTCGGGAAGCTCCTCGCGAATTACGAACCACATTTCCGGCGGAAGTCCACGGCGTCCAGTGCGTCCCATTCTTTGCAGGAAGGACGAGACGGTGAACGGCGCATCAATCTGAAAAGCGCGTTCGAGCCTGCCGATGTCGATGCCAAGCTCGAGGGTAGCGGTCGTGCAGGTGGTCATGAAGATATCATCGTCCTTCATGGCAGCCTCGGCAGTTTCACGGTAAGCCGCGGAGAGGTTGCCGTGGTGGATAAGGAACCTGTCCGGCTCATTATTAGCCTCGCAGTAAGAGCGGAGGGTAGTTGTTACAGCCTCGCACTCCTCGCGTGAATTGACGAAAACAAGGCATTTTTTGCCGCGGGTGTGCTCGAAGATGTATCCCATTCCGGCATCGGCGTTTTCGGGAGCGGTATCGGTAGGGGAATCAAGAACCGGCAGAGCATCAGCATTTTCCTCTGCCTCGGTGTCCTTCTGCGAGATGTAGAAATGCTCCATTGAAAGCCGCCATTTAACGCCTTTTGCCTCGATTTTGGGAATGATAGTGCCCTTTCCGGTACCGGCAGCGAGAAATTCTCCGGCAGCCTTCGGGTCGCCGATAGTTGCGGAAAGACCTATCCTTCGCGGAGAAGTTCCCGACAGCCGCGAGAGCCTTTCGATAAGGCAGAGCGTCTGTCCGCCGCGGTCGCCGCGCATGAGGGAGTGGACCTCGTCGATTACGATGAACCGCAGGTCGCCGAAAAGCCTGGGTATGAGCGAATGCTTTCTCAGTAGCATGGCTTCGAGGGATTCCGGAGTAATCTGCAATATGCCGGAGGGCTTTTTCAGGAGCTTGCTCTTGTGCGACTGTGCAACGTCCCCGTGCCAGTGCCAGACCGGTATGTCCGCCTCCTCGCAGAGCTCATTCAGCCGGGAAAACTGGTCGTTTATGAGGGCTTTCAGCGGACCGATATAGATCGCACCGACCGAGGACGGCGGAGCTTCGGAAAGCAGGGTCAGTATCGGGAAAAACGCAGCCTCGGTCTTGCCGGAGGCTGTTGAAGCTGAAAGCAGAACGTTCTGGTCTGTGTTGAATATTGCATCGGCAGCGGCAGCCTGTATAGCACGGAGCTCCTCCCAGCCGCTGCGGTAGATGAAGTCCTGTATGAACGGCGCGTACCTGTTGAAGATATCCATTATTTCAGGTGAGCTTCCCAATCGCTCTCACGGAAGCCGACAAGGACTATATTGCCGTCAACGAGTATCGGACGCTTGACGAGCATACCGTCGCTTGCAAGCAGATCGAGCTGCTTGTCCTCGGACATAGAGCCGAGCTTGTCCTTGAGCCCGAGCGAGCGGTAGAGAAGTCCGCTTGTGTTGAAGAATTTTTTCAGCGGCATTCCGTTGATACCCTGCCATTTTTTGATCTCGTCACGGGTGGGATTATTCTCCTTGATATCGCGCAGCTCATAGGTGAAGCCGTTGTCATCGAGCCACTTCTGAGCCTTTTTGCAGGTAGTACATTTTTGGTAGCATATAAAGATCATATTATCAGCCTTTCTTGATTATTATTGTGTATTTGCCTCAGTCTGAAGCTCTGGCGTTGTCTCCCCGACAGGCTCAGCATGGGCAGTGAGTGTATGTTTCTCATAGTCAACTTCAACTATGAGCTTTTCGCCGTCTTTTATATGAGGGATAGATATTTCGTCTTTAAGATATGATGACATAATATATCCGGGAGTATTCTTTATTTCTGTTCTATATAGACCATCTATTGGTATATTGCAAGCATTATACATTGTTTCATCATAGGTGAAGAATATTTTTTCTTTCTCTTGTATCTCTTCTCCCCAGTTATAGTAGTATACCTCAACATAGACATCTGGGAGGGCATCCAATTCTTCTTTTGTAAATTTAGTGTACTTATGCGGATCTTCTTTATTCTTATTATTATTACAGCCGGTCATTGCAAACACAAGTCCAAAGCTGAGAACTATTGATGCGATCTTTTTCATCATAATAATTCACTCCTATATTTCAAATTCAGCGAATTCTTCCTCCTCAGCCGCCTTATCAGGGACAGCCGGAGGTGCGCTGACTGTACCGATGATATCAGCTATCGCCTTTGCAGGGTTCTGGAAGGCTATATCGAGAACGCTTATGAAATCGCGTATCACCTCACGCGGAGTGATGTGAGTGTCAGCACCGACCCTGCCGTATTCTGCACGGATAAAGCCTATCATCTCGTCCTGAGTTATCCTCTGCGTGTAGCCGTAGAGCTGGGAATGAATGTCCGCAAGCTTCTCGGTAAGGACGAGCATTTCCTCATAGGTCAGCGGAACGAGCCTGATTATCGGGGACATCATATCGGTAAGTTCTCCGCTGCTGAAACGGCTGTCCGCAAGCCTTGACCGGAGCGCCTCATAGCTGAAAACACCGCGGCGGGTGTCCTCGATGCACTGGGGAGTTCCGCCCATGATAATGCCGAGATGATGCGCTTTACCCTGCAAGGTATCGTTGTACATCGTCAGTATCTTTTCGTAGTTGTACTGACGGGTGATGCTGTTCGGTATCTTGTAGATGTTCACAAGCTCGTCCACAAGCACGAGCAGGCCGTTGTAGCCGGCACGTTTCAGAAAAGCTGCAAAGAGCTTGATATAGTCGTACCAGTCGTCATCGGTTATGATGATATTCACTCCGAGGTCATTCTTTGCCTCAGTCTTGGTCGAGTATTCACCGCGGAACCACCTCGCAACGCGGGCTTTCAGCATATCGTCGCCGTCGATTCCGGCACGGTAGTACATGACGAGAAGCCTTGCGAAATCGAAGCCGTGGACCATTTCGTTCAGCGAGTTTATGACCTCGAAGATACGGCTCTCCACAGCCTTTTCAAAGTCCGGTGAACCGGGGGAGCTGATACCTCCGGCTGCGACCTCGGACTGTATGCTGCTTATCCAGCGGTCAAGCACAAGAGTGAGAGCACCACCGTCCGGACGGGTCTTGGTGGACATATTTGAAATGAGCTCCTTGTAGGTAGCGAGCCCCTGACCCTTGTTGCCGTGAAGTCTTCTCTCCGGCGAAAGATCGGCGTCCACGACCACGAAGTTCCTGTCCATGACATGATTTCTGATCGTTTGCAGGAGGAAGCTTTTACCGCTGCCGTATTTTCCGACGATGAACCGGAACGAAGCACCGCCCTCCGAGATGATATCGACGTCACGGAGAAGCGCATCAATTTCCTTTTCGCGTCCGACCGTGATGTAGGGGAGACCGGTCCGCGGCACAACTCCGCCCTTCAGCGAATTTATCACCGCAGAAGCGAGCCTTTTTGGAATAATCATAATATCCTGCCTTTCTCAGATATATTGGGGGATATCGCCGGCGTAGTCCTCGATGATATAAGGCGTATCGCCGTCAAAATCTATCACGGTATCGCTGAAAACATCGAACAGCTTTTCGTTTACGGAATCGGCGAGCATCGAGGGTGAAATGCCGAACTTCCGGGCGGTTCCGGACCAGTCGCCGCCGTCGAGCAGAGCTTTCAGGAACTCCCGTTCGCCCTCGTCCAGAGGCGTGTCCGCATCATTCACCGGGACGTCAGTGACCTCCGCGGCAGTTAAAGGTGCATCTTCTTCCACCTCAACGATAAGCCTTTCCCGCGTGATATCGGCAGCCGAACGTATACTGTCGAGTGCCGAGAGGTCGATGTCGATATGTCTTTCAGGCGGACGCCGCATCTCCGCAGCCACCGAACTGACCGTCTTTGATATCAGCTTTATGTATACGGAGGAAATGCTTCCCGGCGCAAGCTTGTGCATATCCCCGAGGCATTCGCGGATGGTACTGTCAACGGTACGCACTATCTCGCCGAGAGGCTTGTTCCTGCCGCGGTTCCCGTAGAGTTTTTTGCAGAACCACTCACCGTTACGGCATTCGAGCTTGTGAATGCCGCTGACCTCATAGAGGAAGCTCCGGCGCGGTTCAGTATCGAAAAATACCGCTCCCTCAAACAGCCTGTGCTTTATCTCGACGGGCTTCCCGAAGAGCTTTTCGTGAAGCGTACATTTGCGGTTTTTGAGGAAGTATATGGCAACATTTTCATACGACCGGCAAAGAGCCCTCCTGAAAATTTCGGGCTCTTTCTCATACGCTGCGGAACGTTCCGGCTGATAGGCGGAAAGCCTTGATACAGCCGCAAATAGGCCGTCCTCGTCCTGAGTTTCCCAGTTGCAGAGCGTAAGGACATTGCTGTCGAAATCATAGTCCGGAGTACCGCTGAGCATCTCCGGAGGAAGCTGATGATAAGCCGCAAGGTCAGTCAGCCACTTTGCGGAATTCTTCTGAAGCTCGGGACATCTCTCGCCGTAATTCCCGATATGGAGCCGCAGCAGCCGGAAGGCTTCCTCCGGCTTTTCGATGCCGATGAGGTTGATGAGCTCATAGGCGTACATTATTATGAACGGCTGCGGAGCATCGGGAAATTCGCCGTGCCTTACCACAGTTCTCCACGAAAAATAGCCGCGGAGCTGTTCTGTAGAAAGGTCGCGGTAGGTCGGATAATACGCCGCGAAGTCCTCCCCGAAAGGCTGATCGTCCGAATAATCCTTCATAAAGAGACCCTGCTGACGGAAAAGCCACGGCGAGGTCTTCCAGTAAGCCTCCGGCGTGAACGCGAGCTCCTTCATTGCCCTTATCTTATCGGGGACGTCTGTCCGCGGAACGGAACGGCGTATTTTTTTCAGCGGCAAATTGCGGTAGACCTTTTCAGCGGACGCATCATCGTTCAGGAAAGGGTCGAACGTTTCAAACTGATCGTCCATTCTCCGTCTCCTTTCAGGCGGGTTCAAAGCGGGAACTTCTTGTACATAACGTTGAGGTCAACATAGCCGTCGATACCGGAGATCTGACCGTCGCTTGCACCCTGCCATACAGCGTAATCACCCGTATAATTTGTCTTGTCGATATAGTGTGCGAGCCATACTCCGTGAGCGCTTTTGGCATCTTCAGTCCATGTGGATTCCAGGAAGTTTTTGCTGCTGTAGAGGATAGAGGTATGACCGTGCTTTTCAACCTCATCGGCAAATGCAAAGTAGAGCTCGTTCAGGTCGTGAAGGCTCATGCCGAATTCCTGAAAAGTGCCGAAATCCTCGAAGTCAAAGGCTATCGGAAGCTCGATCGGAGTGCCCCCGAGCTGCTCGCATACCCAGCGAGCCTGTTCACGCGCAGCCTCCACGTTTGAAGCGCCTGAGTAGAAATATATACCGGTGTCGATACCGGCAGCCTTGGCTTTCCTGAGATTTTCCCTGAACCACTTGTCCTCGGTTATATTCCTGTAACCGTAGCCGGCTCTCATGAAAACAAAGGAGCATCCCGCCGACTTGACAGCGTCAAAATCAATGTTTCCCTGCCATTCCGAAACGTCGATACCGTACCTCACATCAGGATCGGTGCTCCTGTTTGCTGCGACAAAGCTTGCAAACGGAGTCGAGCTTGTACCGTACTGCTGCTGAGGAATACTGTCCGCAACAGTTATCGTGAGATCCCACGTTGTAGCGTTTCCGGAGCTGTCAGTGACGGTAGCCGTAATGGGATATTTTCCGTTCGTCATAGTATCGACCGTTCCGGTATAGGTCAGAACAGGGGAGCGGTCATAGTCATCTGCATAGCCGACATAATTTTTGAGGTCAAAGGCTGTTCCCCTGACATGAGTGGCACTGTAACCGGAATTGAGAAGAATAGGTGCTGTTGTATCTTCTACTGTGTAGGCGAGCTTCTTTTCCGCCTGAACGCCGTCAAGCTCATACTTCACGGTTATGTCTAGAGCGCCGGTCTGTGAGGTGTCAACGAGCGTATCCGGTTCACTGAGGACAGCATTGGTCTCCGTTATGAAATCGGAAAGCTTGACTTTTTCGTATACTCCGAGCTTCTGCCTGCTTTCCATGAGAAGTTGCTGCTTCGGCTTGGGCTTGGTAGTTGTTGTAGTAGTAACGGAAGTGGTCTCCGCGGCAGTCGTCACCGGCGATGTTGAAGCGGAAGTGCTCACAGACATCGGCTCAGTCTTTGAAGAAGAGTCGTTATCCTTTATTTTTCCGCAGCCGCAGGTCATTGTGAGAACAGCGGCAGCTGATATGGCAAATGCTTTTTTCATAAGATTATCCTTTCAGAATTGATATAAAAATTATAGCACAATCCTGCGTGAATGTAAAGTTTTTTGTATCAAAAAAAGGGACGGTCTGACCGTCCCTTTTATCATTGAGCTTTATGCTATTACTTCATAGCCTCTTCAACAGCAACTGCACAAGCAACTGTTGCACCGACCATGGGGTTGTTGCCCATTCATGTATACCCGATCTGCGGATTCCACAGCATTGCGTTGTGTTGCGTATACTTGCCGAAAAATAGCCGTATTTTCGCAAATACAAATTCTTATTGACCTTTTGAAATATGTGTCAGAACTTAGCATTTTTCAATTTAGGGTGACAAACGGGTGACAAAATCGCTCCGGTTTCAGGTTATGTTTTCCCTGATAATATCGGCAACTGTGAGGACTGCTTCTTTTTCATTCGGATTCAGATAGACATCATTCAGCTTCTGTTTGGAATACTGCAAATATGTTCCTTCCGTCTCGGATATGAGCAGCTTTGTGTAAAAGCGCTCCCAGCTGAAATACTCTGAGCTTTCAAGGAAGTCCTCGGTATGCTGCAAGATATCAGCTATCCTGTTGCCGTCTATAAGACCTGACTTCAAGATCAGCCACTCAAAGGATTCCGGTAAATACAGGCTGACTTCCGGATGCTTCTGCATATAAAGAAACAGCTCTCCCATTTCAGAACCGAAAGCTGCTCCGTCAGCGATAACAAGCAGATGTTTTCCCTCATTATCCATAACGGTACGTTTTATCTTAGTCTTTCCGCCTGCGCTGATGCAGTTTATATCGTCGGCTGCAACGTCTTTGAAGAAATCATATCCTGAGTTGGAATCCTCAACGATAACAGTTTCCACCTTCTCAGCGTCACTTCGTTCATTGACAGTATAAAGCTGATAGAACGAGTTATACGTCCTGCGCATATCTGCGTACTTGCCGGAAGTGTGGATCCCGTATATCTCCTCAACCGAATAAGGAAGATTCGGCAGATTTTCCCTTGTTATGATAACATAGTAATTATTAGTGCCCTTGATCTTTCGTGCAAAGTCGTCAGACTTGATAATGGTGTTCTCCTCGTCTATGAAGACAATGCACTCGCTGACGCTGTTCAGAATGGATTCCCAGTTTGAATTATTGACCGTCAGGCATCTTCTTGCACATGATAGCTCAACACCTGAGTCGGCGCCAAGTCTGTCGTATGTGTCTATCAGAGATACTAGCGTGGTCTTTCCTGTAGCACTATCGCCGCGGACAATAGTTATATTGCGCTTTATATCAAACTCAAACTTCACCCGGCTGTTTTGAACGATAATATGATATTTTCCCTTCATAGTTATCTTTCCTCTATCCTGAGCGCTTCGTCAAGGTACTCTTTATAGCTGCCGACCTGCTTGCCTGAATTTACGATAAATGCACTGAAATCTTCGCAGGCACTGAAGTCCATTATATGATGAAGGGCAATGGTAAGATCTTTATGTTTGCTTATCTCATATATCCACTTTGCGCAGTTATCGCCGCAGGCAGAAGCATTGAATATCTTACCTGATTCATCGAACTGCATAAGGATGAGAGTTTTCACACCGCCGGACAGTTCCTTGACAGAAATCGAACCCAGTACAGGGCTGTCAATAGCTCTTGCACTGATAACATCTGACTTGTCGATATCCTTTATCATTTTTACAGAGAGCGGATCAGTTATCCATTCATCCTCATAGGTATTATCAAAGTATGTCGGAGGATGATATATCGAATTCTCGACATCTCCGAAAACTATTTTCAGCATAAACGCACCTCTTCCGAGAGTTTATTATGTTACTATTATAACCTATAACGGACTGTTTTGCAAGTAGCAGGCAGCATTCTTTATATAAAAAACGTCGCTCAGGTGTGGTCCTGAACGACGGTCAGATTATTTGAAAACATCCTCCAGAGCCTTTTTGCCCTGTTCAGCCTGATTTCGTGTTAGGTGATTATAAATGTTTATTGTAACATTTATGTTTTTATGTCCAAGCCTCTCCTGAACATATTTCAGCGGCAGGCCGGCTTCTAATAAACGGGTACAGTGAGTATGTCTCAGGGAGTGAAAATTAAAAGTAGGACAAAACTCATGTATCACCGTACTGGTATGCTGCATGGTCCGTGGCTGGATAAAGCCTCCGTTCTCATATACATTAATGAAGTCGATCACTTCCCCACTGCTGGTGTTGATACCGTCTTGCTCATTATAGTGCAAGGTGGTATAGAACTCATCATAAAACTCCTTATTCGCTGCCTGCTCCGCCTTCAATTCATTTAGAAGATTCAGAATAAACTGATCTATATCGATGATTCTTGAAGAGTTGTACTTAGGCGGTGTCAGATACCACACCTTCTTCTCATCATGCCATTGAAGCTGCTTGTCAATAGTGATAGTCTTATTATCAAAATCAACATTATCCCATGTTACTGCAAAAGCCTCACCTAACCTCAGTCCACAATGATATGCAAGCATCATAGGCAGATACGGTGAAGTGCCTTTAGGAAAACGGTCAAATATCTTGTTTATAACATCTTCCTCAATAACATCTCGCACATACAGTGAAGCCTTGAAGCTGCTGCGTGATCCTTTAGGTATCTTCACATAAACCATCGGTGAGGTCTGTATGTAATGAAGCGGTTGAACTGCGTAATTCAGACTGCTCGAGAGAATCCCCTTTATACTTATTATAGTATTCTTGCTGAAACCTTCTGAGACCAGATCGTTTATAAGCGACTGCAGCTGCTCAGCAGATATTCTTGTCAAAAGATAATGTCCGATTTTAGGCGAAATATGAAGTCTTATATACTTCTTATAACTAGCAATGGTTGAAGGCTTCAAGTTCGGTCGGCAGTACATTTCTATCCAATAATCCATATAGTCGCTCACAGATAATTCCTTAGGTACAAAGACTGTTCCTGCGTTCAGATATTCGTTCATAGCCTTTGTTCCTGCACTAAGAGCATCTGCCTTTGTGGTAAATCCGCCCTTACTGAAACGCTTACGTTTACCCTTAACTCTAGCTACTTCAAAATAGTATTCCCAGCGTCTGCCTCGCTTTCGGGCATTTATTTCTGCCATACTATCCCTCCTATAAGTATGAGGATAGCACCTCTGGGGCGCTATCCTCGTTTGATTGAATGTTACGCTGATACTGAGAGTTTCTCAATGTTGCCTGGATCAGTAAGATCATATCCGTCGTACTCGTTGAGGAACTTCATCAGAGTTGCGTGTCTGATCTTTAATGAGCCCAGCTTAAGTGCAGGCAGCAAGCCCGAGCTTATGAGCTGATAAACATAACCGGTGTTAGTGTGCATGATCGTTGAGACTTCCTTTACGGTGTAAAGGATTTTCTCTGGTACTACACCTTCCGTGCTGCGCTCATTTACGTTCTGAGTGATCGTATTAGGGGTAGTTGTGTTTGAATTGGTATTCATAAAAATTCTCCTTTCGCTTGACCTTTACGGCCATTTAGCATATAATTATTGTATACGGTGCGCCCACGAAGGGCGCAACCAGTATTAACTTATTTTTCACCATACTCCTTCTGGAATTCTTTGTAGAGCGGTGTTTCGACGAACTTGATAGCCTTTGCATGTAGCACCACAGGCTCGTTCACCACATCCACTTTGTTGAAGAGTTCAGCGCAGAGTATGATATCTCCGATACCCATGGATCCGAATCCAGCGTCAGCTGGGTTCCTATATCCAAGCTCAGCAGCTATTCGATCGAGGGATTTAGCAGGCTTGAAAAATATCTGGATACTTGCCTCCTTAACTACGTCGATAGCGTGACTACTATTGGATATGTATTGCTGTGTCATACCTATGAACTTCGTATTGAA
Organism: Ruminococcus flavefaciens; assembly: GCA_902777125.1. GTDB lineage: Bacteria > Bacillota > Clostridia > Oscillospirales > Ruminococcaceae > Ruminococcus. Next base: position 170,494 of record CACYSQ010000002.1, on the reverse strand, counting down.
TTTTCTACCTTGAGTGAGTATCGTGTGCAGAGGACTTCCCTCAGCGAAGTTCTGGTCTTTGATTTCGTCGATTACGATGCTCAGCGGAGCTGAGTCATGGTCACGTTGCCATTCGAAAGCCGACGATACTATTGCGTCGAGCAGAGAGTGAACATTATCGCCCGACTCGTTCCCGAAGGATATAACAGCGATTTTCTTTGATTTCTCAAAGAATTCTGCCCACCCACGCTCCTCGAACCCGATAGTGTCGATGTCGTCAAGCGTAGAACTAACGAGACTAAACACATGATTACCGACCTTACCGCCTCTTTTTAGGGCGGTGCGGAGCATCTCGGTAGTAACTGAAGTAACAGTTGACTGCCGCTTCAGCATTTCCGAAATAATCCCTGTAAGCGTTCGAGTCTCGTCTTTGTCGAGTTTACCCGCGATAGCTTTAATAAATCCAACTATGCGGCGTTTCTTAGCCGGAAGTCCGGAGCAATCGCCGACAAATAAAAGGTTTACCGGTAGCTTCTGTTTTTCATCTGCAACATCAATGAACTCGAATAGAGCATCGACGACCTCTGTGGGGAGTGCCCTGATGACTTCATCGCGAGTGAATGAGTCACTTACGTCACAAACAAGCATCCTGCTTCCCAGCATTGCTAACAATGGTAGCAGATTTGTTGCACAGAATGACTTGCCTTTGCCGCTCTGACCTGTTATCAAGATATGGTCATTCGACTTGTTGCCGAAGGAGATATCTTTACCAACATACCTGCCGTCTGCGGTTATACCCAACGGAAGAAGCTCGTTTTGTGACAGCTCGCCGTACTCAAGAAGGTACTTCTGATAATCGGCAAGTTCCAGCCTTTTGCGGTTCTCAGCATTTATGAGCTGCTTGCTGATGCCGTAGGTATACAGCATATAAGGCTCACCATTGGAATTCTGAACATGAAACCGGTAACACTTGCTATTGTGATCGTTGATATTCAGGCATTCGTTAGCCTTTAACGCATCTGTCAGCGAGTTAACACTGTGGAGCTTCATCTTACTTCGAGAAAGTTCTCCAATGATGTCAGGCTCGAAGTAGACATAATCTTCATCAACAATGACCGAGTTGTTTCCTTGGTCGATGACAATGAACTTCGTCCGTTTTATGTAATTAAAGCACCCACTGCCTATCTCCTTGTTCAGACAGTTGCCGAAGAGAGTGAGCAGCAGCTCGTCGTTACTCGAACCGACCTCGTTATATGAACTAAGGATATCTATCAGACTTAATTCTGTTTCTTCGTCGAAGAAAACTCCAAAATATTCATCATAGGTTCTAAGTGTTGAGAGAAGTAAATAATAGAGGTTGCGTCTTTGAGGAGGAATATAGTAAGGGGTCTGACACGATATATCTCTCATGTGGCGGTTGAAAACCTCAAGAAAATCGCTGAAGCGTTTTTCTATCCCCGAGAGCATCACGGCATCGTGGTGTTCCAACAGCTCGGTTAGTACAGTGGGACTGATATCATAAGCGCCATTCAACTCGGAAACCTCACAGTAGAGTTCCTGTTTTAGTTGCGATGAAGCATAGCCTGATAATACCACAGGAATCTGAAGAAACTCTCCGCCGGCATTAAGAACACGTTTGTGGAGAGCATCAATGCCCTTTTCACGCTTCCCCTCTTCATCCGCCTTGGTATCATCGGTGATAAGAAGAACAGCGTCATTTACGATATCTCCTGCTTGTTCGATAGCTTTACCATTGCTTAGCGTCAACATCCTGCCTCGTCCGTAGGTTACGTTATCATATAACGCCGTCAACAGAGAAATATCAGCTCTGTCGGTTGGCTTGGTGACTATTATCTCGTCGCAGTATACACCGAATTTACTCGCAAAGGTCTGCATATAGCTCGCTGTGCGAATAAGGAACGGGATTTTCAAGTTAGGATAGGAGTTGAAAATATCGTTAAACTTCCAACTCTGACTTTTTTCGTCAGTATAGATCCTTGTACGAATCCTTGGAAGCTCGCGGCTATTTATGCTCTCCGACATTCTCTCATGTAAAATAGGAGGATATCTGCCTCTCGATTGCCAATGCCCGAGATGAGCCGAAAGAAATTCCCAGCCTTGCTTCGAACTTGCAAATATCGTTTTTTTGGTATCCGATTTCTCAACAATAAGTGTCTGAACCAGTCGCTCACAAAGGTCGTCCTTACGCTTGTTAGCTTGAGGAGGAAGCTTGAGATATTTGCAGACCATCCTTTTTTCAAGAACGTCAATTGGAATAAAATCTTCTTGGTTTGCTGTCATTACATTTTTAAAATGTTTAACAACATAACCTAACTTTGTTCCATCACGAATGACCACTACTGAGCTTATCACACTGAATTCAATAAGCGGAAGTGTTTTAATAATCTTTCCGCCCACGACTTTCATGTATCCGTGCTGGGTCCCGAGCGAATTGGAGAAGAATATTTCGTACTCAACTCCATAATCTTGAGCTGACCTTTGGATTAGCTCGTCGAAGCTTGTGAAGCCGAGCCTTGTGATACCGAAGACCTGAGCGTTGTGATGTGCATCCGCTTGCTGTAAATCTGGTGGATGTGCTTGCTGTTGTGGCAGTAGTTTTTCTACTGGCATATTGAATTGCCCCTTTCGTTTTTTATTTCAGGAGCCTTAAAAGCAGGTGGGATTTTTATTCCACACAAAAATCGTCTTTTTCAAGCCGATTTGAGGCGCTTGAAATGAGCTCCAATCCTTTTCACCTGCTTGTAGCAGCAGCTGATGTTTTTTTGGACTTCTCCGTCCTTATAGTTATTATATCGCATACTCAGCCAAATGTCGATTCAACAAGAATATACACTTCGATACATTGTAAATGTATAAAATGGAGGATACTTTTATGGATTTTGGAAGATTCATTGCTGCTTTTGGTGCTGGATACAGAAAATTAATTGATCCTGATACTAATAAAGCATTGAGCAAGCCATTATTCTGTAGATATCTGCTTTGTAGTATTACTACAGATATTAATAATGTTATATATATTGACAGGATACAAGACAAAAAGCACGAACGTAGCGAGTCAGCTTTTCAAGCTTTCTATCGTAATAATGACCGCCGTTCATTGCATCCGATTGCTGAAAGTATCTTAAACAGAAAAAGCCTTGATAAAAGCAAGTTCATGTTTTTCCTCGAAGAGTATTGTAATAACTATCCCAAAGAAAAGCTTCTAAAGGATTTCAAACGATATATTCCTTCTACTTCTTATTCAACTCTTTTTGAAGACATAACAGATGCGTTCGTATCAATACTTGAAAAAGCTGCGGCAGAGCCTGATAATAGATTGAAAGAGCCTGTCTCAACAGAAAAGCTTGCTTCTCACAATTCTAACAATAATTCTGTGGAAGCACAGATAAATTCGCTATTGAGAGAGCTTATTATTACAGGGCGCAAAATAGCTGAGTTTAAGAAGACCGGAACAGGTGATGACATAAAATATAGACGATTAAGAACAAAGCTCCACGACGACTTTGAACAGTTGATTTCTCTTTCAGAATTGTTGGCAGATTCTCAAAAAGCTGAGAATTCTCAAATAATTGAAGAAATACTTGATTCAGCTACACGCCTTGAAGAAAGTAATTTCATTCTGACAACGTATGAATTTATGATAGAATCAGTAAAGAATTACAATATTCACAGGCTATCCGATCTTATCGCTCAATTGCAGCAAGGGTTATAAACATAACTTTTGGAGTTTTAAAATAAACTGGTATACGCACATCTGATAATACTTGATTAATTCTTCTGCTCCTCCCACTTTTTTGTTGACGAATGTTACGATAGATTTATCATAAAACTTGACAATCGCTTTTGTTCGCTGTATAATATAAGTAATAGAATTGAATGAAGATGTTCTTATGCCGAATATAGTTCCGATTTCAGATCTCAGAAATTATTCCTCTGTGTTACAGGACGTTGCGGTCGGCTCTCCTGTGTACCTGACTAAAAATGGCAGAGGCTGCTATGCTATTGTCGATATAGCAGAACAAGAGGAATATGAGCGTATCAAAGCAGCTCTCAAATTAATGTGCAAGCTTGACGAGGGCAGAAAATCCGGTGAACAGGAAGGCTGGATATCTTCTGACGATGTAAGAAAGTATTATGTGTGATAAAGTGAGCCTCCGTGTGGAGGCTCATCTCATTGTTTCAATAGCCCTTAGTCTATTGCAATGCTCAGAAACCGTTTCACATAAGTCGGATTTCGGCTTTTGAAATGTTTCAGAAATAGCGGGCACCCTATTGAAAAAAGAAGTAGTCGGTGCAGTTTGCCCGCACCGACTCCCTCGCTATATTTTACTCTCATATTCCCTGAGACGACGGTAAAATGTATTGGAACGTATCCCCATACGCTGCCGGAACTCGACAGCTGTGATCTCCTCAGCTTTCCATAGTTCATACAGTTGACTAAACTTGTCCCAGTCGATAGCGATAGGCTGTCTTCCTTTGTACTTGCCCTGAGACTTAGCTATGGCTATACCCTCACGCTGACGCTGTAAGGTCTGCTCACGTTCAAGCTCGGAGAGCGCAGCGAATATTGACAAGACGAAGCGTCCCTGCGGAGTGTTGGTATCGATGTTCTCTTTGGAGCTTACAAGTGTCACTCCCTTGCGTTGAAGAATATCGATGATGTTCAGCAGGTCTCTTGTTGATCTTCCGAGCCTGCTTATGCTCTCTATGTACAGGGTATCACCATCCCGGACATACTCAAGCATAGCTTTCAGTTCAGGGCGGTCAGCATTCTTACCGGACATCTTCTCTGCAAATACGCGCTCTACCTGATACTGCTGCATCAGAGCTTCCTGACGAGCTGTCTCCTGATGTTCTGTCGATACACGGATATATCCGATCTTTCCCATTAGAACACCCCACAGTAGCTCTCATAGACTTCTTCACCGTATACGCACTTAATATCTCTGAGTGCCTGATACAGCAGATCATGATCCGAGAGCATCTCCTCGATCTCATCGCAACTGTATCCGTATTCAAGCAGCAGTTCAACGTCGGAACTATCGACTCCATAGCAGTTGCAGTATGTAAGGAGCATTTCTTCGTGGATAGTATAATAAGAAGAGTCGTCATAATCGTACCAGCTTCCATATTTGGAACGATATACCTTAGGCTGAAACTCAGACCGTGCGATCTCGCCGTTCCTGTCGATACAGAGAATGTTACCCTCGTCAGTCTCAACACGCTCCATAGCGAACTTGTGAAGTCCGACCTTTTGCAGAGCCTTCTTCATGATGCTCTCTGTGCTGGCGTATACATACAGTCCCAGTACAGGAAAGTGCAGTAGACACATTGGATTGCTGCCCTTTATGATGTATAAGCTGTTCTCTTGATCGAGTACAGTGAAAGTGAAGTTGCCCTCAACAGTCTCAGCCATATACTTGAGACTGTCAAAGTCAAGCTTCTGCTGTGCCTCTATAAGCTGACAAGCTGCGTAGGAGTCTGTCTCGATGTGAGTATCAGGGATAAGCTTGTCCTTCCTCAGTTCCTTATCATTCCACAGAACTCCGTTGTGAGCAAAGGCAAATGAAGTATCCCCGGCAAGACCGGGGAAAGGATGATTGTTGTAGTTGTTCTTACCGTCGCCCTGAGTAGTCATACGGGTATGTCCCATGACCGCACTTGTTCCTTCCGGCGGATCAAAGTGAAGCTTGTGAGCTGGCTTCGGTCTCTTGTAGATAACGACCTCGCCGTTATGAATGTAGCTTATACCTGCTGCGTCAGTTCCTCTCTCCTCAGCAGCGTTAGCCAGAGACTGAGTAAGCTTCTTCAACATACGATGAGGTATAACGCCTTGGTAGTCAAGCCAGCCGAATAATGAACACATAGGCAGCCCTCCTTATCTGAAAATATGGATGATATCATCGGGATTATCAAGAGCCTCGAAGTCCTTGATGACCTTATCTACCTTATTTGCAAGGTGGGTAGCAGCAAGGATAGTAACGAGTCTGAGGATAACCTGAGCATCGCTCGACATGATGCTCGGCAGTTTTACCTTCGGTATTTTTGTAAGTATTTCAAGCTTTTTCATTTTATAAGTCCTCCTCGGTATTTGTTTCTTCATTGATATAGAGCCTACGCTCTTTGAGATACTGTATGAGTTCCGGAGCTTCGATTGTTTCCACAAATTCGCTCCATGACATTTTAGCAATTTCGTCTTCGGTCAGATGCATAGCCAGGCCGCATATCTCGTTTACAAGTTCAAGAGCAGCGATAAGAGTATTGTGCTTCAAGGTGCCTCTGAACAGCCTGAACTCAATAGTTGAGTAGTTCATAAGGTTTACGGCAGCGTACCTGCCGTTGTTGCCCTTCTTAGCTTTATCCAGTATCTCTCGTCCTGTTTTCTCATAACCGTAACGAGCAGCCCATCTGTTCATGCTATACTCGGAACGTCTGCTGAACCTTAATAGTTCAGCCCAGTGCGTCTCTACAAAGAACAGGATATGGCTTATTACAAGCTCCTGTTCGTCGTGAGTATCGCCAAGAGAATTTCTGTTGACATGGATGTGAAGTCCACAGGTAGATGTCTGATGTGAACGATATCCCATAGACACAGCCTTCTTCATTATGTCTTCCCAACAGAAGTCCTTATGCCAGTCAAGGCTCATAGGGTGAGTTACTATCTCCATACCATCATCAAGAGAACCGTCTCCCTTGATGTAGATATGCTCATTATCCTTATTGGCGATAGAGAGTATTTCATCAGCATTATCGCTGTCTTTTCCTGCGCCGTCAATCTCCAACTCAACGCCGAAATATCGCTTAGAATCTCCATAGAATATAGGCTCAGGCTTGTATCCGTAATCGTGTATTGAACGATTTTTATCCACTTCATCGTGATAACATTCCGAACAGTAGTCATAGCCGTCCAGGTGGTAGGCGTCATCCTCATGAAGAAGGGCGTCGCAACAAGAGCAGCGTGTATAGTGATTTTCGTAACAGTGACGGCAGAGAGTAGTGTACTCGTCTCCGTAGCTATCGTCAGTCCAGATAGTTTCACCGCATCTGTCACAGGTAGTCGTGTGATGTTCAAAGCAGTCAGTGCAGACTATCTCTCCGTTGACTTCCTCATAGTCGTCGTCTTCTCTTATGAGCGCACCGCAATGTGAGCAATACAGCGCGTTTTCGTTCTTTTCCTTTTCCATTTTTACCTCCATAAATAGAAAGAACCAGCCCCCGAAGGGGCTGGCTATCGTGTTTAATATTCGTTTGCTAAGAGCATAGTGCTGTGGTCACCGTCATCAATGATGTACAGCTTTTCTGTGATAGGTGCATCTGACGGTATCATATACACCTTTCGATATTCGGGTTCCTCCGAGCTGTGTACAATAGACTGCATAGGTCCCGACGCACTAAGCTCAAACACCTGAAGGTAGTCCCTCGGCTCAGGCAGTCCATCGACGCAGTTCCACAGAAACAGCTGTAATTCAATCGGTATGGCGTTGTCAACGCCACAGGTGAGGTATCGGTTGTTGTCGAACATTGGCGTTTCTCCTTCCTTTGTAAGATTACCGGTAATGGTATCAATATAATGATATATATTTCAAGAAAAGAAAAAATGCAGATATATATTATTATTTTGAAAAAAGTATTACTATATGTTAATCTGGAGCGAAGCGACCTGTATATATCCAATTAATTATATTAATTTAATATGGAGATACAACTAATGGATCTCTATATAATTAATGGGTAATACTGAGAAGATACATATGGATATGATGAATCTTATATACATGATACTGCTATATGTAGATACTTACGCACCGGATAAACCAATAACGAAAGGACTAATTACAATGAGAAACAAAGAGGATCTTAAAACTGTTCGTAGAACGGTTCTGATGACACAGAGTACAGCTGACGACATAGACAGAGAAGCTGAAGAGCGTGGTATCAAAGCTAATTCTGTTATGAATGAGAGGCTGGACCACCCTGAGAGAGACAATACTCCTGCAAAAATGGTGGAGTTTCAAAACTTTGCCAATGAAGCCGTCCATTTATTGGCGCAACATTCACCGGATGAGGCAAAATACCTTGAGACCAGGGCTAACAAATTATGGACATTTTAACACAGAAACGAATAACGGATAACGGCGACGGAAAGGGCTATTTCCGCAATTGTGTAGATTATTTATACAAAGAGAAACCCGAACCCGGAGAAGAACTTGTTCTGATAAGGAGCTTCGGGGTTTCTTGTTATCATCCAAAGCATACATACGATCAGATGTTGGCGGTCAAGAAGTATTTTGGTAAGACCGGCGATAATCCTGTGATGCATTTTGTTGTTTCATTTGACAACAGTGTTCAGGACGCTGATACCGCCTGCGGTTATCTGTACAGGATTGCATTAAGTTTTGCAGAGGACTATCAGGTCATATACGCTGTGCATAAAGAAGATCAGGACGGTTCAAAGTATCACGGTCATATTATTGTGAACACTGTGAACTATAAGAATGGAAAGCTCTATCACAGTGGCTGGAAGGAGCTTGGTGACCTGGCGATGTATATACATGAGATCACGGGAAACTACTGCAAACCGATCATCAAGAAACCTGACGAGAAATAAGCTTATATAGGCACTATTCTACCAATATGACTTATAATAACAAACAGCTGTATTTACACTTAAAGTGTCTCCCCGTCATGGGGAGACCGGCTGTTTCTAGTGTTCTGGGATCGGTCTGAGTTGCAAACATCCGCATCTTAGGCGCTTCTCCGATCATCTGCAAGGAGATAAAAAAACGCCCTTCTTAATTGAAGGGCGGGATATTGTTATTCGATTATAATTATAGGATTTTTAGTTGAATCAAGCTGCTTTATAATAAACTTCATGGTGCTTTCTGGTATTGCAACACAACCAGCAGTATAGCTCCCTGTCATACAGTGTAGGAATATAGCTGAGCCCTTACCTGAAACAACAGGAGACATATTGTAGTTTATTACTACTGCATACTTGTAAGCCTGCGGATAGTCTATAAGATGTTCGGCGCTGTTCCATGTAATATTACTGCTTTCTACCCACTGATTATACATAGGAGAATGTGGATCATCCACCCAGTAACAATTGCTGTTTATCAAGCGATACTCATAATCAATATCGTTTAACGATTTCGTACCGAAAGCAAATCCGAGACTATATATGCCTGACGGAGTGCGATAATCTCCTTCGCAGCTTTGATTGGATACACCATTTTTACCGACTATCCCATTTGTTTCAAGCAGGCAGCACCAGTTTTCTCTGGACTTTTCATAAAAGCCGACTTTACAGGAACTGCCGCTTGAATCAACAGTTATAATTTGTTGAGAATTACCGACATCGTTGAAAGACAAACTGTGTTTATCAAGGTAACTGTTAAGGTTTCTTCAATAGAAATTTATCACTTCAGCACTTACCCAACCGTAATAATCACCATCATCAGCATCGTAAAGTTCATACCAGTAGTAGCCATCATAATATTCATTGACCGCTTTGATATGCCAGCCATCTGTAAGATCCTTTCTGACATATGATTCTGCACCGCCATCGATTATGTATGATTTAGCGTACCCACTGACCTTGTAGCCGCCGGGAGAATAGATAGTACCATATTTTTCAACAGGAGTTATCTTAGATGATGCTTGACTACCACTATTGTCTGTAATACCAGCAATACCTGAAACAGGAGTAAGTTCTAAGGTAATATCGTTTCCGAAATGACTTACATCGCCGCCGTCATCCTGCATAGCAAGCTGCGAACCGCCGAAGTATTTCCAATATGAAACAGATACTTCTCCCTGAGGCGTTACATATGTCAGCTTGATAAAACCTTTATCAGTCAGGGCGAGCGAAGGCGAACGAGTTGCAGTAAACGATGATTGAAGCTCAACACAGTTGTTTCCGTCCATTGCGTATATTCCATATGGAGCGGTATTTATTATCAATTCTGGTATACCGTCTGCATTGAGATCATATAAACCGTATGAAGCACTTGATTCAGTATAATAGCCGCTGTTCATACCGTTTTTTATGACTTGTATGTATTGCGGATAATTGTTGATATCAGATGACGGGAAAGCTTTAAGTCCGTTTTCAGGTGATGCTGTTTCTGTAGGTACCTCAGTTGTTGTTTCAGCAGTCGTAGTTTCGGAAGAAGTTGTAGTTGCCGCTTCCGTAGTTTTTTCAGATACAGTGGTTGCAGCTTCGGAAGAACTGCTCTGCGGTTCGGAACTTGGTTCTGCCGTTGTTTCAGCATTAGAAGTAGAAGATATAACTGCATTGCTGCAGGAATTATCAGAGCTTTTATTGTTCTTATGCTTAAATATTACAAGTCCTCCGATAATTAATGCACCAATGAGCAGAACAGCCAAAACATACAGTATAGGAGATTTCTTATTTGTGCCAATATCGGATTTCTTGATCTTGCCAGTCAAGACAGTAGCCTTTTCAACAATTCCAGAATAAAATGTTCCTATGGTTTTTTTGAAAAAAGAAGATTCTTTCGCTGAGACGTTTCCGGATGAGTTACCTTTATTCAGATCGTCTTCAGTAATTATCGAGTTGCTCTTTTTATTTTCTTCTTTTTTCTCAGCTATTCCGCCAATTACAAGTACAATGACAAATAAAGCGGTAATAATTGCTGTCAATACAGTAGGAGCACAGGTATCATCAATTGCCATTTTCACAGCTAAGCACGTTGTAAAAAATCCAGCTAAAATCGGTGACAAGGTTTCCTTTTTAGTAATTGCAAGTATTATACCACCGATAATAAGATATATTACGAACATTCCTATCGACATTCCGAGTGAAAGGAAAATTGTTACAAATACATTAAGCATACCATACCTCCTTGTTGAAAATATTATATTAGTTAGTAATAGTCAAAGTACAGTTAATTGCTGTTTCCTCCGGAGCTACTATTGCCGTTATCTCCTCCAGAGCCTCCGCCGTTAATCAAAGAAGCCAGAATAACGGTTATTACCGTTCCGACTATAACGCCGAGCTTATTGAGATCATCCATACCAAACAGCATGACCAGAAGTATAATTATACTAAATATGATAATAGTTCCTATCCTTATATCTTCATCCTTGACAAATAAACCAAGTACGAATGAATTTAGAAGTGCAGTGCCTCCAAGCGCCATTATTGCCGTAAGAACAGCAACTAAAAAGTCTTCCATAATTATTCTACTTTTTAATTTTTTCCGAATAGTCCTTTGAATCCGCCCCCGGTAGTTCCACCTGCTTCTTCGGCAGTAATGCCCATTATTGCGTTAAGCGGATATTGTCCGTTGTGAGTTACTTCATTCCAATCCTGCTGCTGCTTTTCGTCTGAAACGAACATAGATCTGGCAAGTCCTTTTAAGCCTTTCTTTTGTCCTTTTATTTTATCATCGTAAAGCTTTGCGTTTTTGCATTTTTTATCGAATTCTTTGAGACTCTTTTCATAAACACCTATAAAGTAAATTAAAAGTTTCTCGATAAGAGGAATGCTTTTTATCTTATCTATATGCGCTATGTAATCGCTCCTGTATATAAACTCGGAAGCCGACTTGTAGAGAGTATCTTTATTATCATTTATTATCGCCTTAGACTCATCAGCAGATTCTCTTGTCGGGAAAATGAAACCTTCAATTGTGCGATATTCTTCGTCGAGCTTGACTAGTCTGTCATCGATCTTTTTGTACAGACAGGTAGCTTTTTCTTTGTCAAGTGATTCAGCGTCTATACGTTTATCGAGCTCGTTACGAAGATTATGGGCTTCATCTTCGGTCGTGCCGATATTGTCGTCGATCCAACCGTTTAATTCTTCTACCAGTGCGGCGTCAAGCACCTCCATTCTTTCTGTAAACGGCTGATACGCTTTGTCATAATTCTCATCGCCAAAACCTATATCTGCGGCAATCTCGCGAGCTTTATCAAAGCATGCTAAGGCTTCTTCTCTTGTTTCGCCCATATTTTGTATCATGTAACTTCTGAGAAGAATAGCGCTGCGCATTTGCAATACTTTTTCAGCCTCTTCGTCGCTGTCGCTTGGAAATCCTAACTGAATGATTTTTGATTTCACAAGTTCACGGCAGTCTTTTACGCCTTCAAACGATTTGCCTAGATTGTTTGAAGCAAATTCTTTCATTACTGTTTTTACTGATCCGGATAGGTCTATATAGAAGAATTTAGCAATGTCAAGTATCTCTTTGGCGTTGTCAATATACTTTGCAAGTAAAGTCTCGTAATATTCATTCTTCATAGGATTAAGCTTAAGAATAGATAATGCGATTTCTTTTTCTTTTTCTTCTGGAAGCTGCATATTTACCATATTATTATACATAGACTCAGCTTGGGTGATGTCCTTATCTGTGAGCCAATCGCCAAGACCAAGTTTGCATTCTTTGTTAAGATCGTTATATATGACTAATTGCAGTCTAAGCGAACACTCCCATTGGGCATTGATTAATTTGTTTTTATAAGTTGGATTATTGAGAAAATCTCGAATAACTTTTTCAGTTTTAGCATCCAAATCCGATACTTTTGAAGCAGCGCTTGACTCATAGATTCCACCAATTACTGCGTTTACCATATCGGCTTTCATCTGATTAGCAGCAACATCAACAAGAGAACCGCCTATTGTAGCTGTCTGAAAGTAAGGTTGGTTTTGAGCGTTGTTTTTGATTTCGGCTTCTGCATTATTATAATTCTCAAGAATTTCGCGTAATTTCTCTTTATATTCTAACATTGCCTTATCAAAGATATCAAAATATTTCTTTTCAACACAAAGCTTTGTTATAGCGTCCACATCAAGAGTATAACAATCTACTGATACTGCGTCTTTTGCTACTTCTTCCAGACCTTCTTTCATAGCGTATAAAAAGTCTTCCGGTAATCCCTTATATAGTAATCCTGGACTATCGTATTTATTTAGCCTTTCAGCAAAATCAACACTTGAACGGTGAGCAATCTCATTATACTTCATTCGGATCTGATTATATATATTGCGTTCTTTAGAAATAGTTAAAGTGTTTCCTAAAAATGGGAATTCTACATCATGATTATATTCGTTAATTATTTCCTTTAGATTTTTCATTGAAATATCCTCCTTGTTTTGGTAATATTATTATAGTATAAGCTGTGGAATATCTGCCGCAAATTTCAGCAATTACTGTCAAAGGCGTTCTGAATTACGTTTTATAGGCATATTCCGGAGAGTGTGTGACGATAATTTCGACGGCGAATGTACTTTACTCATTGCAGGCTCAAGCAATGCCATACACGCTATTTTTCGCTCCATAGAAGTATGAACATAGCGGTTAAGCGTAGTTTCAACACTTGCATGACCGAGTATCTCGGAGAGCGTTTTCACATCAAATCCGGCTTGCAGGCAATTTGTCGCAAAAGCGTGGCGGAGGCTGTGATAGTTTACTGACGGCAAATCCACTTTTTTCAGAATGGACTTGAAGCGCCGCTGTAAGGTTCGAGGTTCGATGATATGGTCAGAGCCGGAAAGAATATAACAATTGTCATTGCTGCGGGATTCCCACAGCAATTTCATAATAAATGCCGGTACAGGGATAGAGCGCTGAGAAGTGCGGCTTTTCGGCGTATCAGCGATAAGACTTGTGCTGTGAGTGCCGTTTTGTATGCGCTGAACAGTTCTCCTGACGGTAAGAATACTTTTGTCAAAGTCTATATCTCTCCACATCAGACCACACACCTCACCGACACGAAGTCCGGTATACAGGCTCAGTAGCACACAAAGTGAAGTAGGATTCAAATTGTGCAGCAAATAATTACTAAGCATCCGCTGCTGTGGAGGCGATAGCAAAGACATATCTTTTCTATGCACTTTTGGAAGTTCCACATCTGCCAGTATATTGCGGAATCCATGAACTTTGGCGGAATACTTGACCATAGTCTTGAAAACGATGATAATGTCGGAAACGTACTTTGCTGATAACCCGGAGTAAAGCTTTTCCTGAATGAAGTTATTAAGCATCTGCACTGTCAGCGTATCATACCTCATACCGCCGAATTCCGGGAGAATATGCTTCTCGACCTTCATCTTATAATTGGCATATGTTGAAGATTTCACACGAAGCTTTGCAGCCGGTAGCCATTCGCTGAAAAGCTCCTTCACCGTCATCCGGCAGGTTACCTGAACAACAGGATCTCTTGCTTTCAAAGGAACAAGTTTTGAGCGAACCTCTGCATAGGAATGACCGTATACAGAGCTGTATTTAGCCTTTCCACAGCCATTGAAACCCGATTTATAGCGTCCCTCCCAGCGACCATCCTTCCTCTTGTAAATGTTTTCGCCTCTACGAGCCATTTTCTCCCTCCTCCTTGACCATAATAATGACGTTAAACAAACTGTATACACCTACAAAAACGATCTTTTAATCTTATGCAAACTGCTGATTTTAGCATGAGATTTGTTAAGATTTATCATATTGACTTGATATTTGCCTGCAATTGTGGTAAAATCATACATATAAACCACAGTTTGAGTGCGCCGTAAATTGCTGAAATTTGCGGCGCATTTTTTTGACATAAACGCCATAGTGTGCTAAAATAATGGTAACACAGGATTCGGAAATATTTGCCGCAAAAACAGCAGGATTTGCCGCAAAAATCAGGAGGTGCAGGATGATAGCTCTGAACGCAGTCTTATCGCTGATAATACAGTCAAAGCGCAAAGGAAAGGGAATACTTTCAAACGGAAAGATATACTCATCGCTAATGCTCTGCATTTCTGATCACAGGTCTGAAAGTGACCTGTTGAATTGCTTTAATAACGAGGCTGTTCCTAAAGAAGCGCTCAGAAAAACGGACAGGTTTCTCAGCAGATTTCTGAGAGACGGCAAGGGCTATCCCTACGAGCTTATGAGCTTCAACGGCTTGGAGAACAGCTTTGATTCGGAGAAAATGGCGGTATATCTGCAAAAACTTGAAGCTGCACTTGATAAGTTCCTTGATGTGCAGAAGCTCGATGATCTGATATTTACACTGCTGAAACTCATAAGGCAGGACAGCGGTACGAAGAAGATACTGTACGGCGGTGGTTACATCGACAAGGAGGAATTGTTCGGAAGATATGCGCATCAGAAGCGCATATGTGTGGAGGCACTGCTGTTCGGATTGCTATATCAGTGTCACAAAACGCCGTGTCAGTCTGAGGGCATTGAACTGCTGAAATGTGATGACCGCAGCACATTTCTCGTTGTCAGAAACAGCGATGATGAGCCGTTTGAGCTTGACCGTGATATAGATATTATTGAGCACATCAGATCATCTGCAAGGAAACAAATTCCAGAAAAATTTGAATATCCTCTTGAGTTTATCTATAACGGTGAAAAAGCATCGGAGCTTCCGCAAAACGATCAGCTGTTCATTCAGGGCATTCGGAGCTCCGGCAAGACTGCACTTTTGAAAAGCCTGATTAATTCAGATGATTCGGCATTTCTGTATTTTTCACTTGATTCATACAGGTGTGAGATCCACAGCGGATTCAGTTCTGTTCCATGCTGGATAATCCTCAGTATTCTGCTGAAATACCACTATCATTATGAGTACACAACATACGAAACTCTTTCCGCAAATGTCGGCGAGGACGCGGTTTTAAGGCAGCTTTCGCTGCTCAATGAAGCCTTGGAAACTGAGCCGGTATATAACCAAAACTGGACGCTGCTTCTTGACGGTATGGACCAACTTCCAATTGATCTGTTCGATTCATTTGCACAGGAGACAGAGCATATTCGCAATATCTGGAAAAACGTCCGCATCATTATTGCCGGCAGAGTTTTACCCGGAACCAAGTCATTCAGCGTATTTGAACAAGTGAGCTTATCCGGTATTTGTGATGATTATATTCACACAGTCACAGCCGATGAGGAACTGTATGAACTATTGAAATATCCGACCATTTTCAGGATATATGCTGCCGGAAACGGAAATGTCCAAACCGCCGGAGAGCTGCTTGATCTGTATTTTTCTCAGTGGCAGGGAAATGACGTTATCCGATTCCTTATTCATTTTGCGCTGCCGCTTGTCGGAAAGAAAATGCTCGATGACTGGGAGACGCATGACCTTTCAAGAGCGGAAGTGATGCAGCTTATTGACCGCTCGCTGAATATTTATGTGCTTGACGATCAGGTGTATCAGGATCACGTTAAAGTGAGAAATATAGACAAAAAATGCCTGCTTGAAAGCAGGCGGAATGATGACTGGATAGAGTTGTTGATAAAGAATACGGGACTTATCACATCAGCAGACGAGCCTTCAATGCTCCGTTTCACCGAGCGTTATTACTGTGATTACTTCGCAGCTAAACATATAGTCAACGCTGTTGAGATCTTTGAGACCGGCAGCAATATTACTGAGGACAAGGAACAGTATCTTTGCGATATCGGCTTGTCCGGCATTTGGTTTGATGAACCTGAGCGATTCCCTGAGAAGTATGACGCCTACAAAATGCTTGGAGAGATATGCAGGGAGCGTCTGAAAGTCCCGGATAATGACGAGTTTTATGATAAGAATGCACTTGACAGATTTCTGGATATCTGCCGTGGCATAGATGGTGGGTACAGTGCGGAAAATGTAATTATCGTGAAGAAGATGATACATAATAACCGGCTGTATCACGTTGATTTCCGCTATCTGAACCTGCCGCTGCTGCTTCCCGGAGATGTGTCGTTCAGCCTTGACGGTGAGTATCCCTGTGACTTCTATAAAAGCAGAGTTTATCGTGTTGCGGATAGTGAGGACAATACCATGAGCTTTAAGAATTGTGACTTTACCGAAGCGACTTTTCTCGATATGGAGATAAAGGAAAAGATACATCAGCTTGGCGGTATAGTTGATTTTGAGGACGATAGTTTTATGGACGAAAGCTTCCGGGAATCAGTGCTTCCGTGGATATATCCTCTGCCGCAGAGCAGGTACTCAGAAGTCGCAAAGGAGTTTCTGAAGCGGCGAAACAATAAGGAGCTGCCGCTTCATCTGTCTTGTAATCAATATGCAAATGTGATATACTGATACTAATTTCAAAGCATACAAGTTAAAAGTGAAAAATGAAGTATCGATCATTATTGCCGAATGGTATTTTCCTAATATCTTCCTAATAAACTCTTATATTTTCTTTTGAGATAATTCAAAATAATAATGAATATTCTGTGAATGGAAGCCGTTTCCGGAGCTTGACGGAGCTTCTCGATTATGCCGTGATCTCAGCAATTTCGTATTGTAATCCCGAAGACCGTGGAGCATACAAAATCAAAGTTATAATATGATGACCGCCATTCGGCGGCCATTCGTTTTTCCCTAAGCATTACTATTCTTACGCAAAAGAATATCGCAAGACAAAAAAGTCCTCACAGCCGAAACTGTGAGGACTCTGTTGTTTTATTCAGATAAACACATTAACGTGAATATCACTACGGCTTAGTATCCTACGCTTTGTGGACTTCGCATAAAGGTATTCTTTAGCATCGTCCAGATCCAGCGTAAAATAGCCAATCTGAGTATATTTCCGAATTACTTCTTTTCGCTTATTGCAGCCTGAGCAGCAAGTGGAACCGTCACCCACAATAAACTTAGGGTGACAAATGGGTGACAAATCACGTTGACGTTTCAAATAATAGTAAAATCCTGACAAGTCATAAAACCTGTCAGGATTTCATTTTTATGCGATTTATAGCCATTTAGCTATTACTTCATAGCCTCTTCAACAGCAACTGCGCAAGCAACAGTAGCACCAACCATCGGGTTGTTGCCCATACCGATAAGACCCATCATCTCAACGTGAGCAGGAACAGAAGAAGAACCTGCGAACTGAGCGTCAGAGTGCATACGGCCGAGAGTATCAGTCATACCGTAGGAAGCAGGACCGGCAGCCATATTATCGGGGTGGAGAGTACGTCCTGTACCGCCGCCGGAAGCAACGGAGAAGTACTTCTTGCCCGCGTCAACGCGCTCCTTCTTGTAAGTACCTGCAACGGGGTGCTGGAAACGAGTGGGGTTAGTTGAGTTACCTGTGATAGAAACGTCAACGTTCTCCTTCCACATGATAGCAACGCCTTCTCTAACGTCGTTAGCGCCGTAGCAGTTTACCTTAGCGCGGAGACCTGTAGAATAGGGCTTGCGGAAAACTTCCTTGACCTCGCCTGTAGCGTAGTCCATTTCAGTCTCGATGTAGGTGAAGCCGTTGATACGGGCGATGATCTGAGCAGCGTCCTTGCCGAGACCATTGAGGATAACGCGGAGGGGCTTCTGACGAACCTTGTTAGCCTTCTCAGCGATACCGATAGCGCCTTCAGCAGCAGCGAAAGACTCGTGACCTGCGAGGAAAGCGAAGCACTCAGTGTCCTCTTCGAGGAGCATCTTGCCGAGGTTGCCGTGACCGAGACCTACCTTACGCTGGTCAGCAACGGAGCCGGGGATACAGAAAGCCTGGAGGCCCTCACCGATAGCAGCAGCAGCGTCAGCAGCTCTTGTGCAGCCCTTCTTGATAGCGATAGCGCAGCCTACAGTGTAAGCCCACTTAGCGTTCTCGAAGCAGATAGGCTGAATGCCCTCAACGAGCTTGTAGATGTCAAGGCCCTTAGCCTTGCAGACATCAGCACACTCCTCGATGGAGTTGATGCCATATTCCTTTATAACAGCGAGAATCTGCTTCTCACGTCTTTCATATGATTCAAATAAAGCCATTTTATAAGTTCCTCCTTATTCCTTTCTGGGATCAACGAGCTTAACAGCGTCAGCAACTCTGCCGTACTGACCCTGAGCCTTCTCAAAAGCAGTATTAGCGTCATCGCCGGCCTTGATGAAGTCCATCATCTTACCGAAATTAACGAACTTATAGCCGATGATCTCATTGTCCTCATTGAGAGCGATCTTAGTGATATAGCCGTCAGTGAGTTCAAGGTAACGGGGACCCTTTGCGAGAGTACCGTATGTAGTACCGATCTGTGAACGGAGACCCTTACCGAGGTCCTCGAGACCGGCACCGATAACGAGACCGCCCTCAGAGAAAGCGGACTGTGAACGACCGTAAACGATCTGGAGGAAGAGCTCTCTCATAGCAGTATTGATAGCATCACAGACGAGGTCTGTATTAAGAGCCTCGAGGATAGTTCTGCCGGGGAGTATCTCTGCTGCCATAGCTGCGGAGTGAGTCATACCTGAACAGCCGATAGTTTCAACGAGAGCCTCCTGGATAACACCTTCCTTAACGTTGAGGGTGAGCTTGCAGGTACCCTGCTGAGGAGCGCACCAACCGATGCCGTGTGTAAAGCCGGAAATATCAGTGATCTCCTTAGCCTTGACCCACTTTGCTTCTTCGGGAATGGGAGCTGCGCCGTGAGCTACGCCCTGAGCGATAGGGCACATTGTTTCAACTTCGTGCGAATAAATCATTATAAATACTCCTTTCTGGTATAGAGCTGACCGCATGGGGTCTGCCTTATACTGATCCTCTCAACGTAAATAGGCATAGCTATATCCGTTCGGAGGCTTAGTACATCTAATTATAACACTTGTCCGGGAAAAAGTCAACTCTTTTCGCTCTGTTTTCACTGATTTTTTCGCAGCACCGTCCTCAAAGGCGGCTGCACGGCATAGAGCAAGAGTTTCCGCACAATAATGGTACAGCGGCACAAAAAAAGGAACGCATCAGCTGCGTTCCGGTTTATTCTTGTCTTTATTATTCTTTTTGAAACGTCTTTCAATAAGCATCAGCGCACAGTAGGTCAGCGTTCCCATAGTGCCGCAGATCACATCGAACATCGTATCGTTGCCTGCACCCTGCATATGGATCTTCAGTACGATATCACACAGGAATTCGTATATCTCCCAAAGTCCCGCACAGGCTATTGCGAAGAAAGCGGAAAAGAGAAGCTTTACCGGGAAATCGTCCGGAAGTCCGCGCTTTTTCAGGACATAGCCAATGATTATCATGCCGCATTCCGCAAGGAGAAGTCCGCTGAAAAAGTGCAGCCCTCTGTCGAAGAATTCAGTGTATCTGTAAAGATTGATTATCGAGCCGAACGCCGTCGCAAAAACATCGAAGATCATAGCGATAACATAGAATTTAAGCGGGAATCCCCAAAGGAGAGCCGTCAGAACAAAAACTGACGCATATGAGCCTAAAAGCTTGTATTTGCCTGTAGAAAGCTTTGTGTTGAACGTGATGACAGTGCAGATGATCGTTATGAGCAGTGCTGCTGAAGAAACGATCAGTTTTAGTCCTTTTTCCCTTTTTTCCATAATATCACTTCCCCGAAAAGCGTTCATTCAGCTTAAAAGCGCTGAGATTCGTTTGTAAAAAGCGGACAAATAAAACAAATGCCCCCGTTGAAGGGGGCGCTGGCGTCCCAAAGAGGAGTCGAACCTCCGGCCTACTGCTTAGGAGGCAGTCGCTCTATCCTACTGAGCTATTGGGACATAACATATATATTTTACCATAGGCTCACATAAATTGCAATAGTCCTGATACATATTTTATTTATTTAATTAATGCCTGCCTGACAACTAAAAATATTGACCTGACGGAAAAATAATGGTATAATATCTTTGTGTATATTATGGAAGGTGATTTTTTTGTCCGAAGAAACTGTAACTACCGTCACAGAAGCCGCGTCCGAAACGACTTCTGAGATCGAGACCACGACATATGAGACCTTGCAGGAACAGGTCACAAAGACCGCAGGCATCATCGAAAAAGCCGTGGATAAGCTGAGGAGCGCTATGCCCTCGCTTTTCATCGCACTGGTGATATTCCTCGCCGGCTTCATCGTCATAAAGGTAATGACAAGCATTATAAAACGCGCGATGAAGCGGTCAAACATAGACAATGCAGCCAAGAGCTTTCTTGTGTCATTCATCAAGATCATACTCTATCTGAACCTCATGATAATGGTGCTGACCGTCATGAAGGTCCCGATGTCGTCGATAATCACGATATTCGGTGCGGCAGGTCTCGCAATATCACTTGCGCTCCAGAGCTGCCTCTCAAACCTTGCGGGCGGCTTCATAATACTGTTCTCAAAGCCTTTTTCCGCCGGCGATATCCTCGAGATAGACAGTACCGTCGGAAAGGTAGAGTCGATAAGCATACTTTATACCAAGCTCATAACCTTCGATAACAAGACCGTTTATATCCCCAACGGAAAGGTCTCTGAGGGCAGGATAGTCAACTACACCGAAAGCCCGACCCGAAGGATCGATATGAGGTTCGAGATAAGCTACGGTGCCGATTACAAGAAAGCGCGTGAGCTTATACTTGCCGCGGCAGCAGCAGATAAGCTGATACTCAATTCGCCTGCACCGATCGTCAGAATGAGCTCGCACAACGAGAGCTCAGTGTCCGTAGATGCCCTGTTATGGGTGAATAATGACGATTTCTTTGAGGCAAGATATAATATGACCGAGGCTGTGAAGGCGGCGTTTGATGAAAACGGAATAGAGATACCCTTCAATCAGCTCGACGTCCACATTAAGGAACAGGTATAATGGAAGAAAATATGACCCCTCCGGCAGCTCCGGAACCCCAAAAGAAGCCCTCAAAGGCAAAATTTCACAGAAGAAGACTTATCGCTGTACTGCTTATACTCCTGTTCGTATGGTGGTTCAATAACTATACGCTTAAAACGACAAGGGTGAAGCTCAGCTCTCCTAAGATAAGCAACAGCTTCCGCATAGCTGTGATAAGCGACCTCCACGCCTCTGACATCGGCATAAGCAACAAGACCATATCCCGGCGGATAGACAAATATTCGCCTGATGTCGTATTTATCCTAGGGGATATGTACACCACCGGAAGTCCTGCAAGCCTGAAAAAGAAGGCTGTTGACCTCGCGGAGGATATACACGGTGCAGGCTATCCGGTCTACTTCGTCCCCGGCGAGCACGACTACGCTCCCGTTTATCTCAGCTCTCTCCGCAAGGCAGGGATAAAGGTAATGGATTACAAGTCGGAGGACATCACGGTAAAGGGCAACAAGGTCACGATTTACGGCATAGACAACGCTTACTACAGCGATACCTTTGACCTTAGAAAAGAGTACCAGCCCGATAAAACACGCTACAATATCCTCCTTGCACATATCCCGAATTACGAGAAATTCGCCGCTTTCGGCGCTGACCTCACGCTCTGTGCAGACACTCACGGCTGTATGATGCAGCTCCCGTTCGGACTTGGTCCGTTCTATGACACAGAGGCTAAGGTGTGGTTCCCGCAATTCAGGAAAAGCGCGTCAAAGGTCTACGACAAGGGCGTTTTCCCTTACAGCGGAGGAAATATGTTCATAACCTCGGGCTTAGGCGCATCGCCGTTCCCGATAAGATTCAACAACCGTCCGGAGGTCGCGATAATCGACATTTCTCCGGAAAAATAGGCAGGTGATACCATGCTCGGAGACATCATTATAATAGGCGGAGGCGCTTCCGGACTTGCCGCCGCTGTTTCGGCAAAGCTTGCCGTTCCGTCCGCCGATGTCATTGTCTGCGAAAGGCTCGACCGCGTTGGAAAGAAGATACTCTCCACCGGAAACGGACGCTGCAACCTTAGCAACCGCAGTATATCGCCGGAAAACTATCACGGCTCAGTCGATGCGGCGGCTTTTATCGGAGCAGCACCGCCCGCTGAGGATTTTTTCGCTGATATGGGCGTTCTTGTGACCTCGGACGAAGCCGGACGCATCTATCCCCACAGCAATGCCGCCTCAACAGTCCTGAACGCCCTCCGAATGAAGCTCAGCTCACTCGGCGTCAGGGAGGAATGCGGCTTCGAGGTGCGTGGGATAGAGAACGTCAAGGGCGGATATACGGTCGTTTCCGCAGATGGGAGAAGGCTCTCCGCAAGGCGTATCATCGCTGCTGCCGGAGGCTGCGCCGCCCCCTCAGCCGGCACTGACGGCTCGCTCATGAGGCTCTTCCGGGACAGGGGATACTCAACCGCGAAGGTATTCCCGGCAGTTGCGCCTCTCAGGGTCGATCCCGGGGACGTCAAGGGCTTGAAGGGCATTCGTGCAAAATGCCGTATCACCGCATATTCCGGTGAAAAAAAGCTCCGCAGTGAAGCAGGGGAGATACAGTTCACGGAAAATTCGCTCTCCGGCATCTGCGTTTTCAACATGGCTTACCTTTTCGGACAGTACGGTCCCGCCCTCACGATAAGCGCGGACCTTGCCCCCGACATGGGCAGTAGGGAGCTTACATCTTATCTCCGCGGTATCGCGGGACAGCGTTCCGGCGAAAAGCTCGAGGAGCTGCTCACGGGAATGTTCCAGAAAAATCTTGCCGTATACCTTGTGAAAAGGGCTTTCCGCCGTCCTCTCACGGATAATATCTCCGCTCTCGGAAAAGACAGTTCGGAAGTACTCACAGGTCTCATAAAGGACTGCCGGTTCAGCATTACAGGCGCAGCTCCGTGGCAGAGCGCACAGTCCACTCTAGGCGGAATTTCGGCTTCCGAGATAACTCCGCAGCTCGCCTCAAAACGCGATAAGGGCATATACTTCTGCGGCGAGATACTCGACACGGCAGGGGACTGCGGCGGCTATAACCTCCAATGGGCATGGTCCTCCGGATATATCGCCGGAAAAAACTGCGCCCTCTCGCTGAAAGGATAGTTATGATAAGAGTAAACGGTATAAGAGTGCCGCTCGGACAGGATCTCGGCGATCTTGCGGCGATATGCGAGAAAAAGTTCCGCATAAAGCGAAGCCGTATCAAAAGAGCAAGGCTTGCGAAAAAGTCGGTCGATGCCCGGAAAAAGAGCGATGTTCACTTTATAATATCCATTGACATTGAGGCTGACGGCGAGGAAGGCATTCTGAAAGCTGTAAAGAACGCCGTCCGTATCGAAAAGAAGCCCTATGTCATACCGCAGGCTGTCGGTACCGGGCTCCGTCCCGTGATAGTCGGCTTTGGTCCAGCCGGAATGTTTGCGGCTCTTGTTCTCGCAATGGCTGGCGCAAGACCTGTCATCCTCGAAAGGGGCGACGATGTCGATACACGGTGCAGAAAGGTCGAAGAATTCCGCAGAACAGGCGTCCTTGATACCGAGTGCAATGTTCAGTTCGGCGAGGGCGGTGCAGGGACATTCTCAGACGGTAAGCTCAACACCGGTATCAGCGATGAACGCATCGGCTGGATATTCGAGAGGCTTGTCGAGTTCAGCGCACCGGAGGAGATACTCTATCTTGCCAAGCCCCACATCGGCACGGACAAGCTCCGCGGCGCAGTAAAGCGTCTCAGGGAGCGCGTGATATCCCTCGGCGGCGAGGTGATGTTCGGTGCAAGGCTCTGCGGGATCACCTGCGAAAACGGCGCTGTTTCGGGGGCTGATTTCATAAGGAACGGCGTGACGGAGCACATTCAGACCGACAGCGTTATCCTTGCGGCAGGTCACAGTGCAAGGGACGTTTTCGAGCTCATGAAGAACATGGATATCAGTCTTTCGCAGAAGAATTTCTCGGTCGGCGTCCGCATCGAGCACCGGCGTACCGACATAGACAAGGCTATGTACGGTCAGTTTGCAGGTCACAAGGCTCTGAAAGCTGCCGATTACAAGCTCGCTGTTCATCTCCCGAACGGTCGGACGCTCTACACGTTCTGTATGTGTCCCGGCGGATATGTCGTGGCAGCCTCGTCCGAAAGGGACAGGCTCGCTGTGAACGGCATGAGCTGCTTTGCGAGAGATGCGGATAATTCCAACAGCGCACTTCTCGTGAACGTCAATACGGACGACTACGGCAGTGACGATCCGCTTGCAGGTATGTACCTACAGCGTGACATAGAAGAACGCGCATTCAGGGCAGGCGGCGGAGGCTACAGCGCACCAGTTGCAACGGTAGGGGAGTTCCTCTCCGGAAAGCTCACCGGAACTCTGGGAAAGGTCACACCGTCCTATCTTCCGGCTTATAAACACGCCCTGCCGGACGATTATCTTCCCGGCTTCGTCTGCGAGAGCCTGAGAATGGGCATAACAGAAATGGGTAAAAAAATACAGGGCTTTGACAGTCCGGACGCGGTTCTGACCGGCGCTGAGACCAGAAGCAGTTCTCCCGTGAGAATAGACCGCGGAAGCGATATGCAGTCGCTTTCACTGCGCGGACTTTATCCGTGCGGCGAGGGTGCGGGATATGCGGGAGGCATCGTTTCAGCAGCAGTTGACGGCATGAAATGCGCGGAGGCTGTACTGAATAAAGGATAATTTCTATCAAGGAGGCTAATATGAGGATCAATGTGACAGGCGGCGAAATGTCAAGAGCCGAGATAGACGAATACATAAAATACGCCGGAGAAAAGCACCCCGGACGTCAGATAAGTCAGATCGACATTCACATAGACGGAGAATATGTCGATCTGCAATTCCACTTCAAGGATACCGACTTCCAGCACGCTTACCGTTCCGCAGATTATCTTGTCAACAGCATGGAAAAGCTCAACGATGCCAAGCAGTGCGAGTTTTCACAGAAGCAGACCCACAAGCTGAAGGAGAGTGCAAATGGAGCTGACTAATATCGGAACGGTCAGGGACATTCTCTCGCGGCACGGCT
The DNA here is from genome assembly GCA_902777125.1 of Ruminococcus flavefaciens. Lineage (GTDB taxonomy): Bacteria > Bacillota > Clostridia > Oscillospirales > Ruminococcaceae > Ruminococcus. The sequence goes on along the minus strand of CACYSQ010000002.1, from coordinate 144,920 downwards.
TCAGTTTCTCGAAGGGTCTCGGACAGAACTTCATAATCAATCCGGACATTTGTCCAAAGATAGCCGAAATGGGCAATGCAGCCCCCGGCTTCGGAGTGCTCGAGATAGGCACGGGCATAGGTGTGCTGACCGCGGAGCTTGCAAAACGTGCGGACAAGGTCGCCGCAGTCGAGATAGACACCCGGCTGATGTCCATACTCGATGAAACTCTCGCTGATTTCAGCAACGTGAAAATATTCAACGAGGACGTCATGAAATGCGACCTCCGCGGTCTCATAAGCAGGGAATTTGCCGGACTTAGGGCAGCGGTCTGCGCCAATCTGCCATACTATATAACCTCGCCGGTCATCATGCTGCTGCTCGAAAGCAGACTTCCGGTCGAGTCTATAACGGTAATGGTACAGAAGGAGGCTGCACAGAGGCTCTGTGCCAGAGTCGGCTCACGCGAGAGCGGTGCGATAACCGTTGCGGTGAACTACTACGGTACTGTGCGCCAGCTTTTCGGCGTGTCACGCGGCAGCTTCATGCCCTCGCCGAATGTTGATTCCGCGGTTATTCGCATTGACCCGGCAGCGGAACCGAGACTTCCGGAGTACGAGGAAAAGTTCTTTTTCAAGGTGGTCAAGGGAGGCTTCTCACAGCGCAGAAAAACTGCCGCAAACGCAGTCTCTTCGCAGCTCGGCATATCGAAGGAGGCTGTGTACGAAGCACTGAAAGCCTCCGGTCAGAACGAGAACGCTCGCCTTGAACAGTTCACGCTCGAAGAACTGATGGACTTCTCGATCAATCTCCACAGGATAGCACAATAAAAAAAGCCCCACATCTGTGGGGCTTTTTTTACTCAATCAAGATCGAGGTCAAACGGGGCGTATCTCTTATATGCTTTCTTGATCTTGCTGACCTTGTAAGTGTCCGCGAGTGACTTTATCATATCGTCGAAATCCTGGGAATAGCGGATACGGATCAGCGAATCCTTGACATCATCGGACCAGAGGTCATCGTCTGTCATACGCTCCTTGATATCGGCTTTGAGCACAACATAAACTGTCTTATCATCGTAATCATAGCGTTCAGCCTTGTATTCGGTGAGGTCGCTGAACAGTTTTTCGTTGAATTCACGCTCAGCCTTAGCCGATTCAGATTCCTCAGTTGTTGTAACGACCGTAGCTTCACCTACAGGAGCAGTAGTTGTTGTATTCTTCACAATGATATTCTCATTAGCGTACGGGTCAGTAGTGGTAGTTGTAGCAGTTTCGTCCGAAGTTGTAGTAGTTGTTGTGGTCGTAGTGCTTGTGGTAGTGGTAGTAGTACCGGTAGCTGTTTCAGCGGCAGCCTTTGCAGCCTCCTCAGCAGCCTCCTCGGACTTTTTCTCCTTGTACTCGTTGTACTTTTCCTTGACCTCGTCGAACTTTTTCATCTTAGCATCGTTGCTTCCTGCGGAGTTGATCTCCTTGACATAGTCGTCGATGAGGTTATTGAGCTCACGGAGGTCATCGCCCTCGAGCTTGTTTCCGTCGCTGTCAGTAAGGCTGATGCTCAGATACTTAACTCTTGCGTAGTTATCGGTGAAGTAATCCTTGAGCTCGTCCTCAGAGCAGCCGAACTCGCAGCCGATACCGTAGTAGTGCTTGAAGAGCTTGTAATACTTTGAGCTCTCGAAGAGGGGATTATCCCAGTTTCCGCCAACGCCGTTCGTGATGATATCCTTGAGCGAGGCTTCACCGATACCGTTATCGGAGTAATAATCCTCGTTCTTGCTTTCTCTTACGGCACTCTTTATGCTCTTGGTATCATCAGCGGAAAGCTCAAGACCGACCTTGTCGAATTCTCTTTCAACAGCAACGAACTTGCTGCAATACTCAGTAGCCTTGTCCTGGATCCAGTCCTCAGAGCTTGTACCCTCGAAGGTAGCCTTTTTGATATCGCTTATCTCAGGGTAGGTATTGGACTGCGCGTACATTTTCTGAGCAGCATCGCTGACAGAAACCATTTCATAATAGATGAAGATACCGGCGCGTATGTTATAGTCGTCAACGGAGAGCGCATTGCGGGTCGAGCCGCCGATAGTGATAGCTCCGGGAGCGCTGCAGCCAACGGAAGCAGCCGCAAGGGTAAATGCCGCAGCTCCTGCGACTAATTTAGAAAACTTTTTCATTAATTATTCCTCCGATTTAACAGAAAGATATTTCCCCGGCGGAAAAAAACATACCGCAGGGGTAAAGAAGTCACAGAGACAGCCCTGTGATCTCAAATACTGTAATATTATACTACATTTTTCAGCGTTTGTCCATAGCAAAATGAAATTTTTCTCATATTTTTCACACAATTATTTGATAAAATATTTTGATTAAATTTATTTTGTGTGATTTTCCTTGACTTGCAGCTCAGAAAATGGTAAAATAATAATATATGTTTTCGCGTGGAGGTTGTTTATGAAGGTCGAACTCATCGCTCATACACCTGATCCGGAAAGACTTGTCGCGACCGCTGCCAAGCTCTGCTATTCAAGCAGTGACATCGGCTCGCTCAGAGAGGGTCTTACCGAGGACAAGATCAGGAGCTTTTTGGATATGCTCGTTTCAATAGGACATGAGAGCGTTGTGGAGCACGTCAGCTTCACCTTCGGCATTGAGGGTATCTCCCGTGCCTGCTCGCACCAGCTCGTCCGCCACAGGATAGCTTCATATTCGCAGAAAAGCCAGCGCTACGTCAACGAGAACGGCTTTGAGTTCATCGTTCCGCCTGCAATAAAGGAGCTCCCGGAGGCGAATGCTGAATTCAGCCGCATAATCGGCGAGATAACCGAGGGCTACGAGAAGATCGCCGATATGCTCACCGATATGCACACAAAACGCCTTGCCGCAGAGGGATTTGACGAGAAAACTGCCGCTTCAAAAGCGCGAAAGCTCGCCAATGAGGACGCACGTTTCCTCCTGCCCAACGCCTGCGAGACCAAAATAGTAGTTACCATGAACGTCCGCTCGCTCTTCAACTTTTTCAGCCACCGCTGCTGCAACCGCGCACAGTGGGAGATAAGAGCGGTCGCTGACGAGATGCTGAAGCTCTGTCTCGGAGTTGCACCGTCACTCTTTGCCAATGCCGGACCGCCATGCGCTTCCGGAGGAAAATGTCCCGAGGGCAAGATGTCCTGCGGCAAAGCCGCCGAGATGAGGGAACGCTATGCCGCACTCAGGAGTGCAGCCCGTTCGGAGGAATAATGCTAGAATTCAGGGATATTGATATATCTGACAGGGAACGCATCTGCACCGCCCTCAGAGCATCGGATTTCCGCGGCTGTGAGTATTCCTTCGCGAACAATATGGCTTGGCGGAGGCTTGCAGGCTCGAAGATAGCGTTTTACAAGGACTTCTACCTCTGCTGTGCCTTTGAGACCGACGACGGTACGCCGAATTTCATACTTCCTGCCGGGAGCGGGGATTATTCCGATGTCATCGGCGAGATGCGGAGGTTCAGCAGTTCTCTCGGGAAGCCGCTTGTGATATCAGGCGTCACCGAGGCGTCCATGCCGATGATGAACGAGCTTTTCGGCGGAGAATTCACAGCCGAGGCTGACCGCGGAGGTTCTGATTACATTTACAATACCGCGGACCTCATTGAGCTTCCGGGAAGGAAGTACCACGCCAAACGCAATCACCTTGCGAGGTTCAATGAGATCGGACACACCTTCTCGCTCATGACCGAGAATGACCTTGACGACTGCCTGACCTTTGCCGTGCAGAACTACAACAGCAGGGACGGCGCGGAAAGTCACTCGTTCATAGCGGAACAGTTCGCAATAAACACCTTTTTCTCGTATTTTTCCGAGCTCAGGCTTGTCGGAGGCGTGATAAGAACAGACGGAAAAGTCGCTGCGATAACCATAGGCGAACGGCTCAATTCCGACACATTCTGCGTTCACATAGAAAAGGCGGACACCTCGTTCAACGGGATATACGCCGCTATAAACAACAGCTTTGCACGTTCTGCTGCGGCAGGACTTAAATACATCAACCGCGAGGAGGATCTGGACATTGAAGGTCTGAGACGCTCGAAGCTCTCCTATCACCCGGCATTCCTCCTTACAAAATACACGCTCACATTCAGATGAAAGGATAATTGCTATGATCTACGTTTTTCTTGCTGACGGCTTTGAGGAGACCGAAGCCATTGCTCCTATCGACCTTCTCAGAAGAGCCGGCAAAAAGGTAGTTACCGTCGGAGTAGGGGACAACATGATAACCAGCTCGCACGGTGTGACTATGGTAACAGACACTATCCAGCAGGAGGCTCCGCTCACGGACGAGCTTGAAATGATAGTTCTTCCCGGCGGTATGCCCGGTACTCTCAATCTTGAAAAATCGCCCTATGTGCAGAAAGCTATCGACTTCTGCACAGCCAACGGCAAATACATCGGCGCAATATGTGCAGCTCCCTCTATCCTCGGTCACAGAGGACTTCTCAAGGGCAGAAAGGCTGTCTGCTACGAGGGCTTCGAGACACAGCTCGAGGGCGCTGAGACAGGCAGTGAGCCTGTTGCTGCGGACGGTATTTTCATCACCTCACGCGGTGCCGGAACTGCCGTTGAATTCGGACTTGCCCTCGTTGAAAAAGCCGTATCAAAGGCTGAGAGCGACCGTATCCGCGCATCAATAATGTGCTTCTGACATGGAGGACAAAAAGACCCTCCGCAGGAGATTTTCCGGGATAAGGAAGGCTGCTCATTCTGAAAAAGCCGAGGCTTTGATAGCGGAAAGGCTGCTCTCTCTCGACAGGGTGAGAAATGCCGGTACTATCCTGCTCTACGCCTCGTTCGGCTCTGAGATTAACACATGGGAGACAGCCGGAAGGCTTCTCTCGGAGGGAAAAACGGTCGCATTTCCGCTTTGCGGAAAAGACGGGGCTATGACCTTCCATACCGTTTCATCGCTCTCAGAGCTAACTGCCGGAAGCTACGGCATTTCCGAGCCGGACATATCCCTCCCGCAGCCGGACGTTACCCGCGATACGGTATGTATCGTTCCCGGACTTGCCTTCACTGCTGACGGCGGAAGGCTCGGCTACGGCGGCGGCTACTACGACCGCTTCCTTGCCGCTCACCCGGAGGTCTTCACCATAGCTCCGGCGTATGAGGCTATGATAACAGACAGTCTGCCCATGCTCGGGCATGACCTGAGAATAAACATGATCGTTACCGAAGAAAGGACGGTGCTATGCCTTGAATAACAACGACGATCTCGTCAATGATATACTGAAGGAGTTTGAGACCAGCACTCCCGGTGGGGAGGATATGCCGCCGGAGGGCGAAGCTCCGGAGGCGGCTGCCTATACCCCCGAGGACGCTGCCTTTATCCCGGAGGAGGCTTTCCCCGAAGCTGCTCCGGAGGGAGAAAATGTGCCTGATGAGCCGTATCCTGCTGATAACGGCGCGATGCGTCAGACAGCCGAAGCTCCCGTAAGAACTGCGCCTGCCCGCAGGAGAAAAAAGAAAAAGAAGAAAAAGCAGAGAAACAGACTTCCCGGCGTTCTCATTCTCACAACGCTCATAATCGCTGTTTCTATCGTGCTCTCACTTGCGATAATCACCTGCGGAAAGGACGTTCTCGGCATCGGAAAGGACGACACTCCCCATGCCGTAACGGTGCAGGATGGTGCCACGATAGACGACATAGCCTATATGCTGGAGGAAAAGGGCATTATCCGCTACCCCAAGATCTTCATACTCTTCTCAAAGCTGAGAAAAGCAGATTCCTCCTATATCCCCGGTCAGTATTATCTCAGGGGAAACATGGCTTACGAAACCATAATCCAGAAGCTCACCTCCAAGGAAAGTGAAAACAAGGTTTCTGTCGAGGTAACGTTCCCGGAGGGCATAACGCTTGATGAAATAGCGGCAAAGCTTGAGGAAAACAAGGTCTGCAAGGCGGAAGACTTCCTCTTTACCTTCAATTCGGGCAACTTCGGCTGCAAGTTCGAGGACGAGCTCAAGGGTACCGACAACAGCCTCAAGTTCCGCAGAATGGAAGGCTATGCGTTCCCCGATACCTATATGTTCTATGAGGATATGGACATCGACGAGGTCTGCATGAAGATATACTACAACTTCGATTCCAAGATGACGAACGAGCGCTATGCAAAGATGAAGCAGCGCGGTCTTACACTCGACCAGCTCATAACCTTTGCCTCTATCGTGCAGAAGGAATCCGGCAATCCCGAGTCCATGAACATCATCGCTTCCGTTTTCTGGAACCGTCTGAAAGATCCGGGAGAGTTCGCAGGAAAGCTCCAGTCCGACCCGACCACGAACTACGCTAAATTCACGATAAAGCCAAATCTTGTGATAAGCAACAAGGCTATGCTCGATGCCTACGATACCTATGTCGGTGAGGGACTGCCTCCCGGAGCTATATGCAATCCCGGTATACAGGCTATCGACGCTGTTCTCGACGCTATCGACACAGACTACAGATACTTCGCAGCAAATATTTATACCGGCGTTACTGAATACTCTGTGACCTACGAGGAGCACCTTGCAAAGGTCGAAAGGATACACGAGGAAGAGGCTCAGTATCTCGCTGAACACCCCGAGGAACAGGAGGGCAACTGATGACCGGTAAGCTTGAAGTGCTTGCGCCAGCCGGTGACGAGGAACGTCTCGGTGCGGCGCTGAGCTTCGGCGCGGACGCCGTTTACCTCGGCGGAAAGCAGTTCGGAATGCGTTCGTCGCCGATGAATTTTGACAGCGAGCAGCTTGCAAGGGCTGTCAGAGATGCCCACGCAAAGGGCGTAAAGGTCTACCTGACCTGCAACACTCTCCCGCGCAACAACGAGATACCCTTCTTCGAGGGCTTCGTCAGGGACGCAGCCGCCGCAGGAGTTGACGCGATGATAGTCGCGGATATCGGTCTGCTCTCGCTTATCAAGAAATATGTCCCGGATATGGAAATACACATTTCCACTCAGACCGGCATAGTGAACTACGTCACGGCTAATGAGCTTTACAATATGGGCGCAAAGAGAGTAGTGCTCGCCCGTGAGCTCTCGCTCGACGAGATCGCCGAGATAAGGGCAAAAACGAGTCCCGACCTCGATATCGAGACCTTCGTCCACGGCGCAATGTGCGTTTCTTTCTCGGGAAGATGTCTTCTCTCGCAGTACCTTGTGAACCGCGATGCGAACCGCGGCGAATGCGCCCAGCCCTGCCGCTGGGGATATCACCTCATGGAGGAAAAGCGTCCCGGAGAATACTTCCCGGTTTTCGAGGACGAGCACGGTACATATATCCTAAATTCAAAGGATATGTGCATGATAGAGCACATCGACAAGCTCGCGGAGGCAGGCGTTATGAGCCTCAAAATAGAGGGCAGGGCAAAGTCTGCTTACTATGTCGCTGTTGTCACGAACGCCTACCGCATGGCAGTGGACGAGTATTACAAAAACCCCTACGATTTCAGACTTCCGGACTGGATACGCGATGAGGTTTACAAGGTCAGTCACAGAAAATACTGCAACGGCTTCTTCTTCGGCGTTCCGGAGGAGTCACAGTATTACGAAAACAGCGGCTATATCCGCGAATACGACGTAGTTGCGGTAGTAGAATACTGCGAGAACGGCACTGTCTACTGCACACAGCGGAACAGGTTTTTTGCCGGCGATACAGTCGAGCTGCTCTCTCCCAAAAGCAGACCCGTTGAGATGAAGCTCGACGAGCTTTACGACGAGAACGGCGAAAGGATAGAGACCGCGAACCACGCAATGATGAAGTTCTCATTCCCCTCGGATACCGTTTTCCCTGCCGGTACGGTTATCCGCAAAGCTCAGGCATAATCATGGGCTAACTTAGCCGATTGGCTTATGCAGCATTAGCGCTACTTGAAAAAAGTAGCGCTTTTTTATTCTTGTTGGAACTTGTACCGTCACCTGATAAAGCCTTTGGAAAAGGGAGTGTCGTGCTGTATGAACACGACGGTCAGGTGTGCCATGTTGATGATTATGCAAGTGGAAAAAATATACGAAATATGACGGCGGTGATTGTTCATTTTCATGATAGACAAACCGGTCGAATTATGATATAATGTTTGATACAGTGTTTTTTACGGAGGTCATGGAAGTGGAATATACAGCAAACAGCGGGATATGGGGAACAATGTTCGGAGTTCCTTTTGTAGTCGCGGATAATTTCTTGAAGCTCGCAACAGGTGAGCAGCTAAAGGTGCTGCTGTATCTTCTCAGATGCTCTGGACGTCCATGCTCTGACGAGGAAATAGCACGGAATACAGGCGTTTCTCCGTCAGAAGCCGCAGATGCCGTTCTTTTCTGGCAGCAGGTGAACGTTATAGCTCCACAGGGAACAGTACCCGAGATGAAGCAGATCATTCAGTCTCCGCAGCCGGTACGCACGGAAGCTTCTGCCGTTCAGGAGAGCATTCCGCAGAAGCAGAATGAAGTCGTTCCGCAGCGCCGGAAGCAGACCTTCACACCATCTGAAATATCCGGCATGATGAAGGGATCGCCTGATATCGCCGCACTTTTCAAGGCGGCAGAGGGTACATTCGGTAAGCTTACCTATAATCAGCAGAACTCGATAATATGGATGTACGATTACCTCGGACTGAAAAAAGAGGTCATACTCGTGCTACTCGGCTATTGCAGTGAAATTGAAAAGACCAATCCGGGATATGTTGAAAAAATAGCCTGTTCATGGGCTGAAAACGATATCAATACCCTCAATGCAGCTCAGAATGAAGTCGAGCGTATGCGTACCGCAAAGGAATTCACCAAAGTCATAATGAAGATGTTTGAAATGGAGAAAAGCCCGACGCCAAAGCAGACGGAGTTCATAACATCTTGGAAGACCGCCGGTTTTACTCCCGAGCTTATAAAGCTTGCCTACGAAAACACCCTCGACAACATAAACAAGCTCTCGTTCGACTACATAAACAAGATCCTCCTTTCGTGGAGAAACAGCGGCTATACAACTCCGCAGCAGGTCAAGGACGCCGAGGCTGCCTACCGCAAGGGAAATTCCTCTTCGCGCCGCGGAAAGTCCTCTGAGCCGGACGTTGAGAAATACAAGGTCGTCATCAACAAGTTCTGAGAGGTGAACGATGAATAACGAAATATTTGAAAAGGCTCAGTCGATGATACGCAGCAGACGTATCAGAGCAGTTCAGGAAAATGAAGAGCGCATACGCGAGATAAACCGCAAAATACCGCAGATCGCTGAGATCAACAGCGAGCTTTTCAATACCGGAAAGGAGCTCGTCAAGCTGATCGGCAGCAATTCTCCGGACATCGCTAAGAAGATAAGCTGTCTCCAGAAGGACAACCTCGAGGCGCAGGAAATGTCGCGGAGGATACTTGTCGGCAACGGCTATCCGGCTGATTATCTCGATATACATTATACCTGTCCGAAGTGCGGAGATACGGGCTTTTCCGGCAGTGAATACTGCGAATGCCTCCGCCGTCTGTGCGGAAAGCTCTACGCTGACGAGCTCAATAAAAACGCACAGCTCAGGCTCTCGTCGTTCGATACTTTCAGGCTCAGCTACTACAAGGGCGGGGACTACGATATCATGAGCCGCATACTCGACTTCACCAAGGACTACGCGGAGAACTTTTCGCCCGCGTCAATGAGCATTCTTATGTTCGGCGGAACCGGTCTCGGAAAGACCCACCTTTCGCTTGCAATAGCCAATAAGGTGCTCGAAAAGGGCTGCAGTGTCATCTACGATTCCGCAATAAATATTCTCAGAAATATCGAGAAGCAGCATTTCAGCCGCGAGCATTCCTCCGAGATGATAGACGCGGTCATGGACACCGAGCTGCTCATTCTTGACGACCTCGGAACAGAGTACGAAACGCCGTTCTATACAGCCACGATCTACAACATCATCAATACCCGGCTCAACAGCGGCAAGCCTACGATAATCAGCACAAATCTCGACTTCGGCGGTATCAGCAGAAGATACGACGAGCGTGTAGTTTCGCGTATAGTTGCCGTCTATAAATGTCTCGAATTCCACGGCGATGATATCCGTCTGCAAATGCGTTCGGAGCAGTCATAAACAGCACAAAAATGGCGGCATTGAGCCGCCATTGCTTTTTATAAACGGTCATGCTGTACCATGACCTTTTTTTAATTCCTGTTCGAGTATCGCTATTGCAGCGGCGTACTTTTTCAGCCTTGCCTGAGCACGGCTGTCGATAGGGGAGGGAAGCCGTGAGGCATCGGAATTATGCCGCAGATCGGCAAGCTTCACCTTTGCTGCAACAGGGTCGCGGCTCACCTTCCTGACATAGTCAAAATAGTCCTCGACGTCAGTGTGAGTCAGAAGCATGACGGCATTTACTACCTCCGGCGGAAACTCAGCCGCAAGCTCCTCCGGCGTAACGGCTGTGTCCTCGACAACATCGTGCAGAAGTGCGGCACAGACCGATATCTCGTCATTCATCTGCTCTGCAAGGTGGTATGGGTGAAAAATATACGGAACACCAGCCTTGTCAAGCTGTCCGTGGTGTGCGCGGTAAGCAAGGCGCATCGCCTTTTTTGTAAGTTCAGTGTATATCATTTCCGGCCTCCCGTTCATAATAGCTTTCTCTGTTCATTATAGCACAAGCGCCGGCAACAGTCAACTTTTCAAATTCAGAACGGCGTTGTATCGTACATTTTCCGGAGCTTCTCGACTGCCTTTTTCTCGATCCGTGAGACGTATGAGCGCGATATCCCGAGCATTTCCGCGGTCTCGTTCTGAGTATGCGGATGTTTCCCGTACAGACCGTAACGGTTGACGATGATCTCGAGCTCGCGCTTATCGAGGCACTTGCCGAGAAAAACGTACAGCTGCCGTGATTTTATGAGCATATCCACCTGTTCGTGTATATCCTGACCGTCGTCGATTAGGTCCATGAGCGTAAGGGAGTTGCCGTCCTTGTCGGTCTCGACAGGCTCGTTGATATAGACGTCCCCGGCAGATTTTTTGGCAGCCCTGAAATTCATCAGTATCTCGTTGTCTATGCACCTGCTCGCGTAGGTAGCGAACCTTGCGCCTTTTGTGTAGTCGAACGTTGAAACAGCCTTGATAAGCCCGATAGTACCGATAGATATAAGTTCGTCCTGATCGGCATGTGCAGGAGCGTACTTTTTCACGATATGTGCAACGAGCCTGAGATTATGCTCGATGAGCCTGTTTTTAGCGTCCTTGTCACCCTCTGACATCAGCCGGAAGCATTCCTCCTCCTCACGCTTGGAAAGTGGCTTCGGAAAAGCCTGACCGCTCTCGATATGGAGTGCAAAGCAGAGAATGCTCCTTATAAATTCGAGCAGCATAAAGATCACCTCAGAAAATACTATGCAGCCGGGCTTGAACAATATTTCATGGCAGCGTGAGACTATAAAATTAATAAAAAAAACAATTGAAGTATATTGACGTTTTCATGCAAATATTATATAATAAAAGTGTGTGAGAACTCATACAGAAAAGCGCACGGCATAAGCCGCTGCTAACCGTTCAATTCCCGGAAGAAGTGATTATTTGAAGAAGTATATATCAGCGTCCGTTCTGAGTGCGGATATGCTGAATCTTGAAAACGAGATAAGAAAGCTCGAAAAAAACGGCATAGATATGCTCCATTTTGACGTTATGGACGGCGTGTTCGTCAATAATATCACCTATGGGCTGCCCATACTTGAAAGCGTCAGGAAAGTGACCGGTCTTACTCTCGATGTCCACCTCATGATAACCGATCCGCTTAAATACGCGGAGAGGTTTGCCAAGGCAGGTGCGGACTATATATCTTTCCATGCCGAGAGCGTGAGCGATATAGGGGAGACTATCGACACTATCAGAAAAAGCGGCGCAAAGCCTGCGCTTGCAATAAAGCCTGCAACTCCGGCTGATATAGTCTACCCCTACCTTGAAAAGCTCGATATGGTGCTCGTTATGACGGTAGAGCCGGGCTTCGGGGGACAGAGCTTCATTCCCGAGACCGCTGACAAGGTGCGTCTCATAAGGCAGCGGATTGACGAGCTCGGACTTGACATCAGGCTCGAGGTGGACGGCGGCATTAATTCGGAGACCGCTTCCATAGTCACAGATGCCGGTTCGGACGTTCTCGTTTCCGGAAGCTATCTTTTCAGAGCCGATGACATGGCTGAGGCTGCCCGGCTTCTGAGGGAAGGCGGATCATGCTGAAAAAAGCCAAAAAGGAACGGCTCATCTGGCTCGACATAATGATAACCCTGCTCACGCTTGAGGTAATGGCATATTTCTACTACGGTGCAAGAGCTGTTGCATCGGCAGGACTTTGCGTAGGAGTTTCATTCGCCGCAGAGCTCATTTCACTCAGGCTCATGGGCAGAAGGTTCACGGCAGATGACCTCACCTGCATTTCGGACGCACTGATAATCTCGCTGATGCTGCCGGTCTCGATAGACCACAGGATAACAGCATACGCCGGAATTTTCGCCGTTGTAGTGGCAAAGAACGTTTTCGGCGGAAGACGCAACATAATCTTCTCGCCTGCCGCAGCCGCGTATGTATTCGTGCTCACCTCATGGAGCAGGGAAGCGCTGATGTTCCCCGAGCCGCACACAAGGCTTGGTATCATGGAAAAGCCCGATGTTCTTTTACATTCAGCCTCCCACGCCTTCAACATCACAGGCAGGCTGAACTATACAGATTTTGAGATACTCATGGGCAATTTCAGCGGTCCCGCAGGAAGTGCGAGCGTACTTCTTCTGGTGATTTCCGCAGTCATGCTGATATTCAGGGGAGACATCTCCGCAGGTGCTTTCCTCGGTTCGGTCATTGGTACGGGACTTACCGCATATCTCTCGCCGGTAGGCTACTCAAGGATAGATTCTCTCGGATATTCCGTTGTTACAAACATGGTGCTGTTCGCATCGGTATATATAATCGCTGATAAGAGGATAGCTCCGCAAAGGGACCTTTTCGCATTCTTCTACGGCTTCATCATAGCCGTAACGGCATATATCCTCACGCTCACTGCCGCTAAGGAAAACCCGATAATCGCGGCAGCCGTGCTGTTCACTCCCGCTGCCCTTGCTCTGAGGTCACTCGAAAGGAAGATAGACACAGAGCTCGAGGCTGAAAAGCGTAGGGAGGCTGAAAAAGTCTCCGGTGAGACTGAGGCAGAAGCAGGGAAAGGAGTTGCCGAGAGCCATGAATGAACGCAGAGAATCGGTCCTTGCCGGAATAACTGCCGATAACGCCGTGCTTTCCGGACTTATGGTCATTTCGCCCGTGATAATCTGCGGTGACACCATAAAAAACGCCCAGGCGCTTATATGGGCTTTTTCGATAATAACATTCCTGTCGGTCCTGATATCGTCTTTTGTACCTAAGGGACTGCCCTACACGGTAAAGGTCATAACCTATGCGCTTATCTCGTCAACGGTCTATGTTCCCGTGAGAGCAGCCGCAGACATTTTCTATCCGGACGCTATACAGAGGATAGGGATATACTTCCCGCTGCTCGCGGTCAATTCACTTATTGTGTTCCAGACCGAGGCTAAGTTTTTCAGAATGGGAAGGCTCCGCATGACAGCTTCGCTTTTCTTCTATATACTTGGATTTGACGCCGTTATGCTCATAACGGCCCTCGTGAGGGAGCTGCTCGCATACGGTACGATAAACAGCCGCATCGCCGACGTTGATATGCTGATAAGCGGACTTAAAGAACCGTTCGGAGGCTTCATACTCCTCGGTCTGATGTGCGGACTTTACAGGAAGCTGCGTTCGGTCATGAGCCGCGGCGGAAGCTCTGCTGAGGAAGGTGATGCAAATGTATCTGGTAAATGATATCATTGCGTTCCTCGCTGCAAACATGATACTGAGTCAGGCACTTGGAACGAGCTCGCTCTTTATTGCCGCGCACAGCCGGAAAAACCTTGTGGGGACTGCATTCTGCATACTGCTGTTCACCACCTTCGGAACCGCCTGCGCCTATATCATCGACTCGGCACTCCCTGCAAGCGCCGCTGAGTTCAGGCTGCTGCTCTATACCGCAGCCGTCAGCGTATTCTACATCGTATTGCTCACACTGCTGTATTCTGCGATGCCGCAGGCTCACGAAAAATTCCGGAGATATATTCATCTTTCCGCATTCAACTGTGCCGTTATGGGTACGCTTTTCACTATGAGCGAAAAGGCGGACGGCGATTCTTCTCTGCGAAGCTTCGGTGAATACGTCCGTTTCGGTGCGGAGGCCGGTCTCGGCTTCATAGCTGCGGCACTGATACTCACAGCCGCCTACAGAAAACTCAATTCAAACAGAGTTCCCAAGTCCTTCCGCGGAGGACCGGCAATGCTGATATATCTCGGCATAATATCTATGGCGGTCTGGTCACTGAAATGACCGCCCTACCTTAAACATTTCTAAATGGAGAAAAAAATGGGAAAAAGAACACAAGGAAGGAAAATCTATAAGACAAAGGAAAAGAATTACTACGGAAAAACTCCTCTGGCTAAGGCTCTTTCCGTAGCCCTTACGATACTCCTTATCGGCGGCATAGGCTTTATCGGCTACAGCGTCGCCGAGCCTATAGTAAACTACACCAAGAAAAAGGGCGATGATACTGCCGCTTCAACTTCCGCTGCCAGCGACAGTATCCTTGCAACTGAACCTCTCAGCGTTCCAACAGCCGAGGTCACTGTCAGGGAACCGGTCGAATACAAGGCTCTCACCTTCAGACCGGGAGACCTTCTGAGCACCGATTCGGTAAAGGCTGCGATAAACCGTATCCCCTCGGGACCCGATATCGAATACATCGAGATACCTCTGAAAATAAGCGGCGGAAACATCTACTATTCCTCGTCAGTCATGTACGCGATAAATTCCGGAGCTATCCAGAATATGATATCTCTTTCGGACATTGTCGGTATAATCAAGAGCGCCGGCTATCACCCTGCGGCTATAATCAGTGCTTTCAACGACAGCAAGGTCCCCGGTATAGACCCGACGACAGGTTATGTCACGAATGCTACGGGCGAGCAGTGGATCGACAATGATATCTCCGCCGGAGGAAAACCGTGGATGACGCCGTACTCCTCAACTGCTGTGAACTATATCGGCGATATCGTAACGGAGGTCTCATCGGCAGGCTTCGAGAAGGTCATCTGCTCGGATATGGTATTCCCGTATTTCAGGAAAAGCGATCTCGAACTCCTCCCGGAAGAGCTCGGTTCAAGGAAGCGCTTTCAGGCTCTCACTTCGGCTGCAAACCTCTTCTACGACAGAGCCGTCATGAACGGTGCATCTATGTCGATAGAGATATCAGCCTCCGACCTTCTCAGGGACAATGCTGATATCATCTCTGAACCGCTCTACCTCAATGTCAAGTCGATAATCGTTGATATCAACATCGACGAGATAAGCTACGGAGTCAATACCAATACGACCGTCTATGATTTCAACGGTACTGCCTCCGACAAGACCGCAAAGATGCTCGAGCTCATCAAGGATAAGCTCGTGAATTTCCCCAACGCAGCGATACGCATTTCAGGCACCTCGATAGGTACCGATGAGCTGCTAAAGGCAAAGGAAGTGATAAAGGACTACGGCTTCAGATCATATGTAATAGGATAAGCAATACCGATTTTTTCGGGGAACGGAGAATAGCTATGGCAGAGAATTTCAAAGTGTCGCTCCAGAAGGTGATCGACGAATTCAAACTTGAAGTTATATATATACACAAGGACGCAAAGGACGTCATGATCGACGAAAACGATGTAAACCGTCCCGGATTGCAGCTCATGGGCTTCTATGAGTATTTCAACCCGGAACGCATACAGATAATAGGCAAAATGGAGTTCGCCTACCTATCGACTATCGACGAGAAAACAAGGCGTGACAGATTACAGCTCCTTTTCTCACAGCGCATACCGGCTCTCATAATCACAAGAGAACTGCCGTATTTCGCAGAAATGCTCGAGCTTGCGAAGGAGTATGAGGTTCCGCTTCTCAGGAGCAAGGAAAGCACCTCGAACTTCATGTCCGGACTCATCGCATTCCTCAACCTCACACTTGCGCCGAGAATTACTCGTCACGGCGTACTCATCGAGATATACGGCGAAGGCGTTTTCATCACCGGTGAGAGCGGCGTAGGTAAGAGCGAGACCGCTATCGAGCTCGTAAAGCGCGGTCACAGGCTCGTTGCCGACGATGCCGTCGAGATAAGAAAGGTATCCAACATCAGCCTTGTCGGAAGCTCGCCGGACAATATCCGCCACTTCCTTGAACTGCGAGGCATAGGCATAATCAATGCCCGCCGCCTGTTCGGTATCGGTGCTGTAAAAATGACTGAGAAGCTCGATCTTGTAGTCGAGCTCGAACAGTGGAATTCGGAAAAGGTCTATGACAGAATGGGCGTGGATACGGAATATGTATCGCTCCTTGGAGTAAAGGTGCCCTCGCTCACTATCCCTGTCAAGCCCGGACGTAACCTTGCGGTTATCCTCGAGGTCGCTGCTATGAACAACAGACAGAAGAAAATGGGCTACAACGCTGCACAGGAGCTTCTCAACAGGCTCGGCATGGAATCTGATTCAAAGGAGATCGTGCGCGATTACGAGGCTTTCTGAGCAGAAACAGAATGATTTCGGAGGGAAACAATGATAGATATAGATAAGCTTACAGAGCTCTGCGGAGAGCTTGGCTGCCGGATAACACCGGAATGTCCCCTGCGTGAGTACATCACCTTCCGCTTCGGAGGACCCTGCCGTGCGCTTATCAGCGTGAATTCGGCTGAAAGCGCCGCTGCGCTCCTGAGGTACCTCGGGGACAATTCGATCAAGTACGGCATCATCGGAAGGGGAAGCAATATCATCGCCAGCGACGAGGGCTTTGACGGCATAATACTCCTTTTCGGCAGCGATTTCGCCGATATCAGCATTGAGGGGACCACCATGCGCTGTGAAGCCGGAGCTCTGCTCGCATCAGCCTGTGTACACGCACAGCAGGCAGGTCTCAGCGGCATGGAGAACCTTTTCGGCATTCCCGGAACAGTCGGAGGTGCGCTCTATATGAACGCAGGCGCTTACGGCTGTGAGATAAAGGATATCGTAATTTCAGCCGAATATATCGGCGAGGACTGCGAGCTCCACACGATCAGCAGGGACGAAATGGAGCTTTCCTACAGGCACAGTATATTCACTGACAGCAAGAGGATAATAACCTCCGTGACGCTCGGGCTTTCCGAGGGCGATCCGGCTGAGATAAAGACCGCAATGACAGAGTGCATGGCAAAGAGAAGCTCGAAGCAGCCGCTCGATTATCCCAGTGCAGGAAGCACATTCAAGCGTCCCCAGGGAAGCTACGCATCTCTCCTGATAGAGCAGTGCGGACTGAAGGGACTGACCTGCGGAGGCGCAATGGTAAGCGAAAAGCACAGCGGATTTGTCATCAACAAGGGCTATGCTACCTGTGCGGACGTTCTTGAGCTCTGCGACAAGGTGAAAAATATAGTAAAGGAAAAGACCGGCTACGTTCTTGAGCTCGAACCGGTCATCCTGAAATGATGCCGCAAACACACACAGCATCACGGAAGGGGAGGATCTCATGAAGCTGCTTATAGTAACAGGAATGTCCGGCTCGGGAAAATCCAGCGTTATGGACGTCCTCGAGGATATAGGCTATTACTGCATAGACAATATACCGCCGCGTCTTATTTCAAGGTTCGTTGATCTTTGCAGAAAATCAGACAACCAGCTCGACCGCATCGCCGTTGCAGCGGATATACGGTCGGGAGATATGTTCGCGGAAATTTTTCTTTCGTGGCAGGAGCTTCGCGCCGAGGAGGACGTTGACGTAAAGGTATTGTTCATCGAGGCAAGCGATGAAGTCCTGATAAAGCGCTACAAGGAAACACGCCGCAAGCACCCGCTCGATGAAAAATTCAGCGGGAATATGCACAGTGCAATTGAATATGAACGCAATCAGCTCTCACAGCTCAGGGAGATAGCAGATTACTATATCGAGACCTCCGAGCTTTCAGCCTCACAGCTGAAAGAACAGGTCAAGGAGCTTTTCCTGAGCAAGAGCTCGGATTCACTTGTCATCAAGGTGATGTCCTTCGGCTTCAAGTACGGTGTTTCGACCGAATCCGACCTCGTTTTTGACGTAAGATGCCTGCCGAACCCCTACTACATAGACGAACTGCGTGAGCATACCGGCTGCGACAGCTGCGTCAGGGACTATGTCATGAGCTTTGAACAGTCGCAGACGCTTCTCGCCAAGCTCATAGACCTCATCGACTACCTTATACCGCTTTACCTCCACGAGGGAAAGAGCCAGCTCGTCATAGCGTTCGGCTGTACAGGCGGAAAGCACAGGTCGATAACCTTCGCAGAGCTCATCGCAAAGCACCTTATCGAGAAGGAGTACCGCGTTCAGAAGTACCACCGCGACATAACCAAGGATAAGTATTCATTCAAATAACTGACGACCGTGCCTGTTCATGCTGAAATGAACAGGCGCGGATAATTTTGGACGGGAGTGAGCAGAGATTTCTTTTTCAAACAAAGTGCGTGAGGAGATCACCGGGACTATAAACGACAAGGAAAAGCGGTTCGCCTGCCTTTACGGAATGCTCCTGTTCTGCCGCGTTTTAGAGCCGGAACGTATAAGCTTCCAGACCGAGAGCGAGGCTGCCGCAGAGCTTTTCCGTGAGCTTTTCAGCAAGGTGTTCGGCGTCATGCCGGAGTGCAGGTGCAGCATAAGAAAAAGCGGCGCGAAAATGTACACATATGAGCTTGCCGACAGCGGGCTCATCGGCAGGGTATTCACGAAATACCGCTTCACAGAGGGCGAGAGGTTGTTTGACAACGGCATCATCGCTACAAGCAGTCTCGGAGTATTCACTGCCGGAGCTTTTCTCGCCTGCGGAAGCGTGAACGATCCCGAGAAGGAGTATCACCTTGAATTTTCAGTGCCGGACAAAGGGCTTGCGGAGGAACTTCGCCTGCTCCTCGGGGATATCGGTGCGACCGCGAGAACGGTTATCCGCCGCGGACAGTACATCGTCTATATCAAGGGCAGCGAGCATATCGAGGACACGCTTACATTTATCGGCGCACAGCAGTGTACGCTCGAGCTGATGAACGTGAAGATATACAAGGACGTCCGCAATAAGGCGAATCGTATCGCAAACTGCGATGCCGCGAACATAGACAAGGTCGTGAACGCAGCAATGCGTCAGATAGAGGATATCAAGCTGATAAGCCGCACTACAGGACTGGCAGCGCTTCCGGCAGAACTCCGGGAGGTCGCTGAGCTGAGACTTGAAAATACGGATATGAGCTTGCAGGAAATAGGCGAGAGCCTCAGCGAGCCGATAAGCAGATCTGGAGTGAACCACCGCTTCCAGAAACTTGCAAAGCTGGCTGCCGATATACGGAACGGAGGCAAAGCCGATGAGAGCTGACCGGTACGTTAATCTTCATGTTCACACGGAGTACAGCCTCCTCGACGGCGCCTGCCGTATCAGGGAGCTCATAAGCCGCGTGAAGGAGCTCGGACAGACTGCCGCTGCGATAACCGATCACGGCAATATGTACGGAGCCGTTGAGTTCTGGCGGGAGGCTAAGGCTAACGGTATCAAGCCGATAATCGGCTGCGAGGTGTATGTAGCACCGCGTGGACACCTCGACAAAACGCCTAAAATAGACGCTTCGCCTTACCACCTCATACTCCTTTGCGAGAACAATGAGGGCTACCGTAATCTCGTCAAGCTCGTTTCGATAGCGGCTGTTGACGGCTTCTACAACAAGCCGAGAGTTGACCGCGAACTGCTGAAAAAGTACAGCGGCGGACTGATATGCCTTTCCGCCTGCATTGCCGGAGAGGTCGCAAGAAGGCTCTCGGAGGGGGATTATCTCTCGGCAAAGAAAGCCGCTCTCGAACACCTTGACATTTTCGGCAGGGGAAGATACTTCATCGAGGTACAGAACCACGGCTTGAAGGAGGAGCTGAAGATCCTCCCCATGCTTTACAGGCTTTCCGAGGAAACAGGCATACCGCTTGCCGCCACGAACGACTGTCACTATATAAAAAAAGAGGACGCCGCTATGCAGAACGTCCTTATTTGCATACAGACCGGAAAAACGCTCAGTGAGCCCAATCCTCTCAGCTTCGGAACGAACGAGTTCTATGTCAAGTCCGCTGATGAGATGGCATCACTGTTCACTGCCCACCCGGAAGCTGTCACCAATACCGCTGAGATAGCAGAACGCTGCAATGTTGAATTTGAATTCGGGAATATCAAGCTCCCGAAGTTCACGGTCGAGGGAGTCTCGGACAACGCTGAATACCTCCGCAGCCTTTGCCGCAAGGGTATGTACGAAAAGTACGGCAGCGAGCCCTCCGAAAAGGTGAAGCAGCGGCTTGAATATGAGCTTTCCGTGATAACAAAAATGGGCTACACGGACTACTACCTCATCGTATGGGACTTCATACGCTTTGCAAGGTCACAGGATATCCCGGTAGGTCCCGGCAGAGGCTCGGGAGCGGGAAGCCTCTGCGCTTACTGTATCGGCATAACCGGTATTGACCCGATGAAATTCGACCTTCTCTTTGAACGCTTTCTCAATCCTGAGCGCGTGAGTATGCCGGACTTCGATATCGACTTCTGCATTGAGGGAAGACAGCGCGTAAAGGACTATGTTGTGCAGAAATACGGCGCCGAGTACGTTTCAGAGATAATCGCGTTCGATACGCTGAAAGCCCGCGCTGCTGTACGCGATGTCGGCAGAGTTCTCGGCGTATCCTACCAGATATGCGACCGCATTGCAAAACAGATAGACTTCAAGAGCACTCTTGACGAGGCGGTTTCGTCTTCGGAGGAGATATCCGCGCTTTACAAGTCCGATGCCGCAGTCCGCAAGCTTATAGACCTTGCAAGACAGCTCGAGGGTATGCCGCGTCACGCCTCAACACACGCTGCCGGAGTTGTCATCTCAGCCGTTCCGCTGAGTGACCTCGTCCCGATACAGAAGAACGACGGTACTGTCGTAACGCAGTACACCATGACCGTTCTCGAAGCCCTCGGACTGCTGAAAATGGACTTCCTCGGTTTGAGGAACCTCACGGTTATCCGTGACGCCGTGGCTTCGATAAGGCGAAGAGTACCGGACTTCAACGAGAACGATATCCCCCTTGATGATAAGGCTGTATACGAAATGCTGTCAGCAGGGGACACGGAGGGCGTATTCCAGCTTGAAAGCGCCGGTATGACGCAGAGGATAACCGAGCTGCGTCCGGAACGTCTTGAAGACCTCATCGTCGTGATATCACTTTACCGTCCCGGACCTATGAAGTCGATACCGGTATATATCGAGAACAAGAGAGCTCCGGAAAAAGTGGTGTACAAGCACCCCGTCCTCAAAGAGATACTGGGCGACACCTACGGCTGCATGGTCTATCAGGAGCAGGTAATGGAGATATGCCGCAGGCTCGCAGGCTATACCTACGGTCACGCTGATATCGTCCGCAGGGCAATGGCTAAGAAAAAGCACGATGTTATGCTGAAAGAGAGGGAAGCCTTCGTTGCCGGAGCTGTCAGGAACGGCGTTGACAGGGATTCTGCCGACAGCATATTCGACGAAATGGTGAGCTTTGCTTCCTACGCCTTCAATAAGTCACACGCGGCTGCATACGCCTATCTTGCCTATCAGACGGCTTACCTGAAATGCCACTACAGGGGAGAGTACATGGCTGCCCTTATGTCGAGCGTCATGGGCATGACCGGAAAGCTTGCGGAGTACATGAATTCGTGCAGAAGTGCCGGGATAGAGATATACCGTCCAGATGTGAACATGAGCATGAAGGACTTCCGCTATTCCGGAGGGAAAATGTACTTCGGACTGCTTGCGATAAAGAATATCGGCGCAGGTCTTGCCGACCGCATCATAGCAGAGCGAAGCATGAAGGGACGTTTTACCGGCTTGCAGGATTTCTGCGAACGCATCGGCAGGGCTGCGAACCGTAAGGCTATCGAAAATCTGGTGAAAGCAGGAGCGTTTGACGGTCTCGGCTATAACCGCAGGCAGATGTATGAGAATTTCGACCGTATCGCGGAGCTGACGGATTCCGACAGCCGCGGTGTTATCGAGGGACAGCTCAATCTTCTCGGCGGTCAGGACAGTGCCGATATCAGGATAAAGCTTGCGCCGCGTCCGGAGTTCGACCGCAGGAGGCTCCTTTCCATGGAAAAGGAGGCTGCCGGTATGTATATCACCGGTAGTCCGCTCGAGGAGTTCTCCTATATCGCGGGACTGCTTCATTCGCGGAGCATAGCCTCCGTATCCGACTGCGAAAGCGTCAGGGACGGCGAACAGGTGAAGCTGCTCTGCACGATACAGGACGTCAAGCAGCACATCACCAAAAAAGGCGACAAAATGTGCTTCCTGACGCTTGCAGACGATACCGGTGAGACCGAAGCGGTCGTTTTCCCGGATTTATATGCCATAACAGCGGCAAAGCTCACGGCTGAAAAAATAGTCTGCGTTTCGGGAAAGCTCTCGGTCAAGGACGACAGCGTTTCCGTTGTCTGCGGCGCCGTTACAGCGGAGGAGGACTTCGGCAGAATGACTGCTGCCATGAAGCTCTGCATAAAGGCAGCGTCCGCAGAGGCTTCCTCAAACCCGGAACTTGTCCGGATATGCGGCAAATATCCCGGAAATACCAATATATGCTATTACCTCACCGATATCAGGAAGACCGTAATGCCCCGCGAACGGCTGACTTTAGAGGTCAGCGAGGCTTCATACGCCGAATTATCCGGACTTTTCGGGGCTTCAAGGATAGGTCTGATACAGTGAACGTGTTTTTTTGCTGAAAATTGTAAAAATGTGAGATTTGGACTTGACAATTTTTTTGCAAAGTAGTAAAATATATATTGTATGGAATTATGTTACGGCGGATAGTTCTGCTGTAAGTGAATAATATAACGCCATGTGCAGAATGGAGAATTACTATGATCAAGAAAATCGGTGTACTGACAAGCGGAGGAGACGCTCCCGGAATGAATGCTGCCGTAAGAGCAGTTGTCAGGTCGGCTATCAGCAAGGGTATGGAGGTCTACGGTATCC
This sequence comes from Ruminococcus flavefaciens, assembly GCA_902777125.1. GTDB lineage: Bacteria > Bacillota > Clostridia > Oscillospirales > Ruminococcaceae > Ruminococcus. Next base: position 121,815 of record CACYSQ010000002.1, on the reverse strand, counting down.
ACAGAGGATATTCTGGTCTCATTACCGGCGATATCTTCCCGATGGACGAGAGAAGCGTTTCTGATATAATCCACAGAGGCGGTACAGTTCTCTATACAGCAAGATGTCCCGAATTCAGAACAGCCGAGGGCGTTGCAAAAGCTAAGGCAAAGTGCGATGAGCTCGGTATCGAGGGTCTCGTTGTTATCGGCGGCGACGGCTCATTCAGAGGCGCTGCTGACCTCTCAGCACAGGGTGTGCTCTGTATCGGTCTTCCCGGCACTATCGACAACGATATCGCCTGCACTGATTACACTATCGGCTTTGATACCGCAATGAATACCGCTATGGAGATGATCGACAAGCTCCGTGATACATCACAGTCCCACGACAGATGCTCCGTTGTTGAGGTAATGGGCAGAGGCGCCGGTCATATCGCTGTAAATACAGGTATCGCCTGCGGTGCTACAGATATCATCACAAAGGAAGTTCCCTACGATCTCGACGCTATTGCAAACACAATGCTCGCAAAGAAATCAAAGGGCAAGCAGAACTTCGTAGTTATCGTTGCTGAGGGCATCGGTCACGCTCAGGAGATCGCTACTGCTCTCCAGGAGAAGACTCACATCGAGTCAAGAGCTACAGTTCTCGGCCACGTTCAGAGAGGCGGCTCTCCTACAGTAAGAGACAGAGTAGAGGCTACAAGAATGGGCTACTACGCTGTTGAGCTTCTTGAGCAGGGCATCGGCAACCGCGTTGTCGGCATCAAGGACAGCAAGCTCGTTGATTACGATATCCAGGAAGCTCTCTCTATGCAGAAGCCCTACGATATCAAGCTCCACAAGATCGCTGAAGAGATCGCATTCTGAGATAATAAAAAGCACGGCGCATGGTTCTCCGGAACTATGCGCCTTTTTTCTATAAGTCAAACCGTGAAACTATCTCCTTGTCAGAGCCGGGAACCGAATAGCGCCATTCCGAGATATGTCCCTCTGTGATGAAATATTCCGGCTTCGGTATATCTGCTATGTCCTCACAGACATCGACTATAACGAGCTTGATCTTCATTTTATCCGGGAGTATAGCCTTTATGTAGACGCTCACGCGTTCTCCCTGCGAGATGTTCTCACGCGGCTCGGCAAGACCGGCAAGGTTAGGCGCAAGCTCCACGAAAATGCCGTATTCCTCGACGGAACGCACTATGCCGGGTACAGCCTCACCGGCGGAAAAACGTTCTGCGTTCTCCTCCCATGTGCCGAGAAGCTCCTTGTGAGTGAGACATACTCTGCCGTTCTCATTGGACTTGACAACAGCCCTGATGAGCTGACCGCAGTGAAAACGGTCAGAGGGGTGGGAGATGCGGGACACCGAAATAGCGTCGATAGGGATAAGCGAGGGCAGTCCGCAGCCTATATCCACAAAGCAGCCGAACTGTTCAAGGTGAGTTATCCTTGCTTCGATGATATCACCTCTTCGCAGTCCGGAGATGTATTCGCGCATACACTCCTCCTGTGCGGCGCGTCTGGAGAGGACTGCTGAAACGCTGCCGTCGTCGTTGATGTTGATCTCCCGCACCTTGAAGCAGACCGGCTTGTTCACTCTTGAGATTATTGCGATGTCACGGGTAGTACCCTCTGCTATGCCGAGAGCAGCCTCCTCGCGCGGTATCACCGCTGAGGCGCAGGGCAGCGCGACTATGAGGTCGTGGGAGCTGGTACAGATAAGAGCCCTTGCTTCGAGCGTGATATCTTTTTCCAAAGCCTCCAGCAGTCCCTCCGCAGACGAGATCAGCCGTTGGTTCTCAGCAGTGCCCATGAGCATTCCTTCTGGTTTGTGATCCATATTTATACCTCCGTCAGCATTGATAGTAAATACTACGCAGGAGACCGAGGATTTAGAACACTCAGGTAACAGAAAGACCTCCCATCGAGTTGAAAGCCCTCCTTACGCCCTCTGCCTTTTCCTTGTCGCAGATGACGTAAATACGGGTATTCCTTCGCCTCGAGGGCTCAGGGATAACGTCCTCCGAGGCAGGGGACTCCATAACGGCTGTGATATAGTTGTGGGTAGTGACAGCGGTCGGTATAATGGTGTAAATGCAGCCTCCGCGAAGCTTTACAGCCTCATCGGAACGCCGGTTGTACATAAGTCCGGAGGAGTATATGCTCCCGACCGTTTCCCTTGCCTTTTTTATAGCAAGCTCTGCTAACTCAGGCGATTCAAATTCCGCCGATATTCTCTCTATCATTTTGCCTCCTTAGTAAAGTTCAATATGTTTGTGGGCTGGTTTTTATTATTTTTCCACAAAAACAAAAAAATATCCCTCCTAAATATTGATTTTAGGTCTGTTTTGAGGTATAATGTGAAATGTACGATTTTTGGAATACATTGCTTTGGAAGGGAGTGGATCAGCTTGGACATCAGACCGGGAGATGTGCTTACAATGAAAAAAAATCACCCGTGCGGCGCGAATGAAATGTTCGTGATACGTTCCGGAATGGATTTCCGTCTCAGGTGCGTCAAGTGTTCAAGAGAATTCATGATCCCACGGAACAAAATAGAAAAGAGCATTCGCGCTGTCAAACACGCTGACGAGGGATAGTCATGTACCTTGCAGTAAATATGGTGTAATGACAGGAGCGTTTGAATGTTTGAAAAGCTTGAAATAATGGAGAAGCGCTATGAGGAGATAAGCGGAAGACTTTCCGAGCCGGAGGTCATCAGTGACAACCGCCTCTACGCGCAGCTCATGAAGGAGTACAAGAACCTCACTCCGATAATTGAAAAGTACCGCGAATACAAGGCTGCAAAGGCTTCATTTGATGAGGCGAAGGAGCTTCTTGATGCCGGCGGTCTTGATAAGGAATTCCGCGATATGGCTCAGGAGGAGCTTGATACCTCGCGTGAGGACATGGAAAGGACCTCGCAGGAGCTGAAGGTGCTTCTCCTTCCCAAAGACCCCAACGACGACAAGAACGTCATAATCGAGATCCGCGGTGGAGCAGGCGGCGAGGAGGCATCGCTGTTCGCAAATTCACTCTACCGTATGTATACGATGTACGCCGAAGCCCGCGGCTGGAAGCAGGAGGTGCTCAGTGCCAATCCGACCGAGCTCGGAGGCTTCAAGGAGATAAGCTTCTCCATTGAGGGCGACGGCGCTTACTCTAGGCTCAAATATGAGAGCGGCGTCCACAGAGTACAAAGGGTTCCCGAAACCGAATCTCAGGGACGCATTCACACCTCAACGGTAACTGTAGCAGTTCTCGTCGAGGCAGACGAGGTCGAGCTGGAGATCGACCCGACAGACCTTAAAATAGACTATTTCCGTGCAAGCGGAGCCGGCGGACAACATATAAATAAAACAGAATCCGCCGTAAGGATAACCTACCTCCCGACCAATGTTGTCGTGGAGTGCCAGGACGAAAGAAGCCAGCACAAGAACAAAGATAAAGCAATGAAAATTCTGCGCTCAAGGATCTATGAGGCTATGCAGGAGGAGCAAGACGCGAAGATCGCTTCGGAGAGAAAAATGCAGGTCGGTACAGGCGACCGTTCCGAGCGTATCAGGACCTATAACTATCCGCAGGGACGTCTGACCGATCACCGTATCGGACTGACCCTTTACAGGCTCGAGGACGTTCTCAACGGAAATCTTGACGAGGTATTTGACGCACTTGCAACTGCCGATCAGGCTGCAAAGCTCGCAAATCAGGAAGCGTAATTTTTATGGATACAGTTCTATTAACAGACAGCGAAGCCGACCTCCTCAGAGCGGCAGAGCTTATAAAAAACGGCAGTATCGTCGGCATTCCGACTGAAACTGTCTACGGTCTCGGTGCTGACGCAGGTAACGAGGCGGCTGTGAGAGCGGTATTTGCCGCAAAGGGCAGACCTGCGGACAATCCGCTGATAGTACATCTTGCCGATTTCTCACAGGCTGCTGAGTTCACCTCAGCTATACCTGAGACCGCAAAAAAACTCGCAGAGCGTTTCTGTCCGGGACCGCTCACTATGGTCCTCCCCAAAAACGACAGGATACCTATGGTGACCTCCGGCGGACTCGACACGGTAGGCATAAGAGTGCCCTCCCACAGGGTAATGCACCGTATCATCGAGCTTTCGGGTTGCCCGATAGCAGCGCCCTCAGCTAATACCTCCGGTTACCCGAGCCCTACGACGGCTCAGCACGTTATGCGTGACATGAACGGCAGGATAGCTGCAGTTGTTGACGGCGGACAATCGGAATTCGGCGTTGAATCCACGGTCATCTCCTTTGACGGAGAGGACGCTGTAAGGATACTGCGTCCCGGTGCTGTTACAAGGGAAATGCTCCTCGAGGTATGCGGTACCGTTACCATAGATCCGGCGATACTTCATGAGGTAGAAGCCGGTGCGAAGGTGGCTTCCCCGGGAATGAAGTACAAGCATTATTCCCCGAAGGCTGATATAATCATGGTCGAGGGAAGTATTGAGGGCTTTACCGAGCTTGTCGGCGAAAACCGCGGGGACGGTGTTTACGCGCTTGTCTTTGACGGCGACGGGGAATTATTTCCGTACAGGCATCTTACATACGGCGCTGACAGCTCACAGCAGGCACATCTGCTTTTTCAGAGGCTCCGTGAACTCGATGAGCTCGGGGCAGAAAAAGTCTACGTCCGTGCCCCTTCTCCGGAGGGCATGGGACTTGCAGTATACAACCGCCTTATCAGGGCGGCAGGATTTGAGGTGATAAGGGTATGAACAGTCTGCACGGAGTTATGGTCGTGGGACTGACCGGTCAGACCGGTGCCGGAAAAAGCACGGTATCGCGCATTTTTGCGGACAACGGCTTTGCTGTTATTAATGCGGACAGCGTTGCGCGTAAGGTCGTTGAAAAAGGTTCGGGCTGTCTCGATGAGATAGTCGATTTCTTCGGAGAGGATATACTTAACGAGGAAGGCGAACTCAACCGCCGCGCACTTGCCGGGATAGTTTTTTCCGACAGAGCAAAGCTCGAGACCCTTAACACCATAATCTACCCCTATATCACCGGAGAGATACTCAGAAGCATCAGAAGATATTCCATTCAGGGCAATAAGCTGATTCTCCTCGACGCACCTACTCTTTTCGAGAGCCGTGCCGATGATTTCTGCGAGATAATCATATCAGTCCTCGCAGATGAGGATATTCGCAGGGAGAGGATAATCTCACGCGACAGCCTTACGCCTGAACAGGCTCAGAGAAGAATGAACTCTCAGCTCGATGAGGAGTTCTTCAAGAGCCACTCAGATTATATAATACATAATAACGGCGAGCTTTCAACGGTCAACGAGATATCCAAGGAGGTCTCGGACAAGATCAGGGAGCTTTATATGAGCCGTGAGCATAAAACGTCGTCAGCGGCAGTCTGACGGCATGAGAGGAGTAATTATTATGTCAGAAAAGAACAGTCCTGCAAAGAAGCTGAAGGAAAAGCTGCTCATGCAGAGAAAGAATGCCGTTTCAAGGCTCACAGACGAGGAGATCGCTGCCTGTGACAATTACTGTGAGGGCTACAAGAGCTTTATGAACAGCTCCAAGACAGAACGCGAGGCTGTTATCACATCAGTCGCAATGCTCAAGAAAAGCGGCTTCAAGGAGTACAAGCCCGGCAAGAAGCTCAAGGCAGGGGACAGGATATACCGTGTGAACCGCGGCAAGGCTCTGCTCATTGCCGTTATCGGTACAGAGCCCATAAGCGAGGGCGTTCGTCTCTGTGCAGCCCATATCGACTCCCCGAGACTCGACCTCAAACAAAATCCCCTCTATGAGGACAACGATACAGCTTTCTTCAAGACCCACTACTACGGCGGCATCAAGAAGTATCAGTGGACCACCATTCCGCTCTCACTTCACGGCGTTATCATCAGAGCTGACGGAAGCTCTGTTACCGTAAACATCGGCGAAGACGAGAATGACCCTGTATTCTGCGTTACAGACCTCCTTCCGCACCTTGCCGCAGAGCAGATGAAGCGTCCTCTCGCACAGGGCATAAAGGGCGAGGACCTCAATATCCTCATCGGTTCAAGACCCTTCCGCGATGACGACGAGAGCAATTCCGTAAAGCTCAACATCATGAAGATACTCAACGAAAAGTACGGCATAATCGAGGCTGACTTCATCTCCGCCGAGCTCGAGGCTGTTCCCGCTTTCAAGGCTAAGGACATCGGCTTCGACCGCAGCATGATAGGCTCATACGGTCACGATGACAGGGTTTGCGCTTATCCGGCACTCACTGCAACTATCGACTGCAATGCACCGAAGCATACTGTCGTAACCGTTCTCACCGACAAGGAGGAGATCGGCAGCGAGGGCAATACAGGTCTGTGCTCGTCCTACCTCGAATACTTCATCTATGACCTCGCGGAAGCCCTCGGCTCGGACGGAAGAACGGTCCTTTCCGCATCAGAGTGCCTCTCGGCTGACGTAAACGCAGCCTTTGACCCGACATATCCCGAGGTAATGGAGCGCAATAACTGTGCATACATCAACAGAGGCGTCTGCATCACAAAGTACACCGGCGCCCGCGGCAAATCCGGCACTTCCGATGCCTCCGCAGAATTTGCAGGCCGCATCAGACTTCTCATGGACGCAAACAACGTCATCTGGCAGACCGGCGAGCTCGGTAAGGTCGATGAGGGCGGCGGCGGTACGGTTGCCGCATATATCGCTAACCTCAACGTTGATACGATAGATATGGGCGTACCGGTCCTCTCAATGCACGCTCCCTACGAGATAGTTTCAAAAATCGACACCTACATGGCATATAAAGCATTCTCTGTATTCATGGCAGATTAAAGCCTTGCCAGTAAGTATGATACTCATATAGCATACTATAGTTTTTTCTGTGACGGTACAAGGTTCAATACAAATAAAAAAGCGCTACTTTTTCAAGTAGCGCTAATTTTGTACCGTATTAATCTCACAAATACTTCTATATAAGTATCACGGTTATTATGGCAGGGCTTTTATATGCCAATGTAATTCATAATATTATCGGCGAGGATCATACGGTTCTCGTCCTCGGAGAGACCGAGTGCGAAAAAGCGTTCAAGCTCATCTTCGTGGCACCACATCGGGAAATCCACGCCGAAGAAGCAGTTCTCAGCACCGTAGGTATGTATCATGTGCGCTGCACGTTCGGGAGTAAGGAACGCAAGCGAACTGCTTACATCGAATTTGAGGGTATCATCGCCCTTGAGCAGCTTTTCAGCCTCGTCCCAGCGCTGATATCCGCCGAGATGAGCGGCAAGTATTTTCAAATTCGGGAAGTCCCTGTGGATATTGGCTATCCTCTGCGGCGCGGAGAAGTCATAACGGTTATCGCCGCAGTGTATGAGCAGCGGAAGTCTTCCCTCGATAACCTCATAAATCTTGTAAGCCTCGGGCGAATCGGCATCGAATTTCTGGAAGTCAGGGTGGAGCTTCACTCCGTGCAGACCGAGAGAGATTATCTGCTCGGCATCGGCTGCGATATCCTCCGAGCCGGCATGGGTTGTACCGAAGCCGTAAAACTCAGGATTGGCGGCGCACTCCGCTGCGATAAAACTGTTTATGGAGCTTATCTGATGAGGGGAGGTCGCAGTTGAGCAGACGAGATAGCGGAAAACACCGATCTTTCTGCCGCTTTCAAGGAGCTTGCTGCTCATACCGCAGCCCGTCATAGGGAGCTCATAGAAGTGACCGATATTCACTGTAGCATTTTCTGCTATCTTCTCAGGAAAAATATGCGCGTGAGCGTCGATTATCCTGTATTTGCAGTATTTCTCTTTATCCATTAAGATTCCTCCATGTTTTCATTCATGAATTTATAAACAATAAACATTATAGCTCATTTCGCCGTGCTTGTCAAATTTTGTTGCACAGGGTTTTCTTCATCGGACGTCTTTTTCAATGCAGGAGTTTTGCAGCAGGCGGCACAGTACACAGCCTTTGCGCCGTTTTCAAGCAGCAGGGAAGTCACCTTTCCGAGAGTAGTACCGGTAGTGCAGACATCGTCCACGAGGATAATGCTCTTATCCCAGACGAGTGAGGCTTCCGGGACAGCAAAAGCGTCTTTAAGGTTAATGAGCCTGAGATGACGGTTCAGACGTTTCTGCTGATGAGTGCGTCGGCTCTTGATGACGATACCTTCGCCGACCGGCAGTCCGAGCTCGTCCGAGAGTTCCCTTGCAATAAGGAAAGCCTGATTGTAGCCTCTTATCCGTTTGTCGGACTTATGCAGAGGAACCGGTACGATGATATCAGCTTTTTCAGCGATACCGCTTTCCCTGAGCTTGACCGCAAGAGCTTTTCCGAGGGCGTAGGCAGCATTTCCGCAAACACCGTTTTTCAGCAGCATAACGGCAGGGGAGATGTTCCTGTCATAGACAAATGCAGCAGCAGTTCCGGCAGCGTCCTTTATAGTGAAGCTTCCGGTAAACGGCTGCAGCTTACCGCTGCATTCATCGCAGAAGGTGTCCATTGCACCTATGACCGCATCGCATACCGGACAGCGGTTCGGGAAGAAAAAGTGCAGTATCCTGCGTTTCAAAGTCTTATCCATATCCACATTCAAAGTGAAAGCTCCGCAGAACGGAGCTTTTTATTATTGATCTGAAAGCAGCTCAGGTGAAGCATCAACAGCCTCGATAGCACTGAGCTTACGGTTTATCTGTCTTGTGCGGACTCCGACGAGCTTTTCGAGATCGTCATCGACCTTCTTGATGTGCTTCTGCGTTTCCTCAAGCGCCTTGCTGAAATTGAGGAATTCGGACTTTACAGCGCCGAGGATCTCCCAGACCTGATTGCTCTTTTTCTGTATCGCAAGAGTGCGGAAGCCCATTTGCAGAGAATTGAGCATCGCCGCCATAGTGGAGGGTCCCGCAACACTTACGCTGAATTCACGCTGCAAGCTCTCGGTAACACCGCTGCTCACTACCTCGGAATACAGTCCCTCGAAGGGCAGGAACATAATGCCGAAATTGGTGGTATAAGGCGGCTGGACGTACTTGTCGCGGATATCCTTCGCGGACTTTTTAACTGCCGTGATAAGCTGCTTGCGGGCATCTGCGACCCTTTCCGGGTCACCCGAATCGTAAGCGTCCTGCAAAGCCGCGTATGTATCACCGGGAAATTTCGAGTCGATAGGGAGGTAGATATGGCTGCCGGACTCGCCGCCAGGAAGCTTCACTGCAAATTCAACCCTGTTTGAGCTGCCGGGGATAGTAGCCGCCTCGCGGTCGTACTGCTCCGGAACGAGGATATCCTCGAGTATGGCTCCGAGCTGTATCTCACCGAGAATACCGCGGTTCTTGACATTGGAGAGGACCTTTTTGAGGTCGCCGACGCCGGAAGCTATCGACTGCATCTCGCCGAGGCCCTTGTAGACCTGTTCGAGCCTTTCACTGACGAGCTTGAACGACTCGTTCATCTTGTTTTCGAGCTTTTCGCTTACTGTGGACTGTATAGCTTCGAGCTTGCGGGAATTTTCCGTCTGGATATTGAGGAGCTGTTCCGAGATAGTCTTTCTTATCTGGTCGAGCCTCTGCTCATTGTTGGCTTCAAGCGTTCTGAAACGGTTTTCGAGCGTCCTGAGCTGTTCGTTGACCGAATCGCCGGAAGCCTTCTGACCGGAGCTGAGTATCTCGCCGAGATTTCTCACGCTGAGCTGGACATTAGCCGATACCTCCTCACGGAGCTGTCTGTCGGAAGCGGCAGTTTCGCTGCGGGAGGCTTCAATGAGCCGTTTCAGCTCGTCCGAGGAATTTTCCCTGTCACCGCCGAGCCGGACGAGTATAAGTGCCGCAAGAATAATTATAGCGGCACACATCAAGATGATAACAATTTCCATAATTCACCTAAAAGTACATATATAGCTGGCATTTTATCATGCCGTTGTAGAGCTTGCGTCGCTTTTTCGCAGGAGCACCGAAGAAGTCCTCGAACTGCTCATGCGGCGAGATAATATAGGACTGCCTGCTGCCGCCCTTGCCGAGGACCTTGCCCATTTTGCGGTAGATATCCTCTGCCTCGCGGAGTTCAAGGAGCCTTTCGCCATAGGGAGGGTTGCAGATCACGATAGAATTTTCAGGCTGTCTGAAAGCTGAGATATCCGCCTGCTCGACAGTCACTCTTGTTTTTATGCCGGCTTTGTGGGCATTGTCGAGTGCAAGTGCAACTGCCGCATCGTCTATATCGGAGCCGAAAGCATGAAATTCCGCATTACGGTCGATAGCCTCGATAGCTCTGCTGCGTTCCTCACGCCAGACCTTTTCGTCAAAGCAGCTCCACTTTTCAGCGGCAAACCTCCGGTTTATTCCCGGAGCCATTTTCAGTGCCTTGAGAGCCGCCTCAATAAGCAGAGTTCCGCTTCCGCAGAAGGGATCGCACACAGTCGAACCGGAACGTACTCTTGCGAGGTCAACTATGCCTGCCGCAAGAGTCTCCTTTATCGGCGCAGCGTTGGAATTGCGCCTGTAGCCGCGCTTGTGGAGACCTGCTCCGCTTGTATCGAGGTAGAGCGAAACAGTGTCCTTGAGTATGCTGAACTGTATCTGAACGGTAGAACCAGTCTCATCGAACCAGTTTATGCCGTACTTGCTTTTCAGGCGTTCAACGGCAGCCTTCTTGACGATAGACTGACAGTCCGGAACGCTGTGGAGAGCGGAATTAAGGGAGTAGCCCTTTACCGGAAAGGCATCTGTCGGGGAGATGAAGCGTTCGAGCTCAACAGAGCGGACGCCCTGAAAAAGCTCCTCGAAGGTCACAGCCCTGAACTGCTTCAGCTCAATGAGAACTCTCTCCGCAGTCGAAAGGCAGAGGTTAGCTCTTGCGAGGACATTTTCGTCCCCGCTGAAGCTTATCCTTCCGTCGCTGACAGTGAGATCCTCACCGCCGATTTTTTGTATTTCGTATTTCAGTACGCTTTCCAGACCGAAGTGGCAGGGACAGCATAATCTCAATTTATCGTTCAAAAGATCACCTTTCCTATCAGGCGCCGAATTCACCGCCGCCGCCGCCGTCAGCGGGAACGTCTCCGCCTCCGCCTCCGCCGTTATCTGCCGGAACGTCACCGCCTCCGCCATTGTCACCGCCTCCGCCATTGTCACCGCCGCCCTCTTCGGGAGGAGGTGCAACATAGTGTCCGCCGCTGCAAGGCGGAGCGTAGTCGGATTTCCAGTAGCCAATGCTGCCGCGTGGACAGTTAGGACCTGCGACCATGCCGCTTGTTGCACACATCGGCTGCTCGACAACACTGTTTACCTTGTCGAAGTCTCTTGGAGTATCGAGGAAGTGGGTATCAGCGTATTCGCCGATTATCTTCTTCCATATAGCTGCTGAGCTGAGACTGTGAGGAAGCTCGATGCCCTTAACGTTCTTGTCGTAGCCTATAGTGATGCCGCTTACGAAGTCACGGGTAAGTCCCACGAATGTGAGGTCCCACCAGTTCTCGGTAGTACCGGTCTTGCCGACAACGACCTTGTTCTGGAGCTGAGCCGAAGTACCGGTACCGTGCTCGATAACGTTCTTCATCATGCGGTTCATTACCCATGCGGTCTCGTCGGACATAGCCTCTCTCGGGTGACCGTCGTTTTCATAGATAACGCGCTGGTTGCTGTCCTCAATGCGGGTTATGAGGTGAGCCTCATTATAGATGCCCTCGTTTCCGAACGGGATATAGGCGTTAACGAGGTTTTCGAGAGTAACACCGTAACGCATCTGACCAATGGACAGAGGCGAATAATCAACGTCCCAGTCAGGGTTAAGGTCAAGACCCATAGTCTCTGTTACCCACTTGTAGTCCTCCTCTTTGGTAGCCATTTTAACAAGCTGTGCAGAGGCGGTATTGATCGATCTCTGGAGGAAGTAATAGAGCTGGTAGGAGTTGCCTGTCGGGGGACCGTCGTAGTTATAAGGCCAAGGCAGACCGTTCTCCGGGTTTATCATGATCTCCTTATCCTGAAGAACAGTTCCCCAGTGAACGAGGTTGTGCTCGATACAATAGCTGTAGCCGGATATAGGCTTGATAGTAGAACCGATAGGACGCTTGTCGTGGTCTGCGTAGTTGGTAACGAGGGAGTCCTTCTTCTCGCCCCACTGTCCCACGATAGCGCGGACGGTACCGTCATAGTTGAGGGCACAGAACGCAAGGTGAGGCAGGTATTCATCGACCTTTCCGTCACCGTCAAGGTCTGAGTAACGCAGGAGACTTGAGCTGTAGTCCACAAGATTGTTGATATCGAGGAACTTCTCGGTAATATAGTCCTGCATCTCATGGTCAATAGTGGTATAGACCTTGTAGCCGCCCTTGTTGATACGCTTTATAGCCTCGTATTCGTCGATGTCGTACTGCTTCATCATGTAGGCTATGAACTCACGGTAGATGGAGTCTACCTCCCATGTATAAGCCTTTTCCTCGTCGATGAGTTCCTGAGCAGTGACCTCGGGGTGGAGAGCCTTGTATTCATCGGAATCCGCGTAGACGATAGGAGTGCTGCGGTATTCCTGATACTGGTCGTATGTTATAGCGCCGTTGTCGTAGAGCTTTTTGAGAACGTACTTCTGACGTTCACGGTTGACATCACGGCCGCTCACTCTTTCACCGTACTTGTTGACATAATCGGTGAACGGACCGTATTCCTCCGGGCTCTTGGGGATAGCCGCGAGCACGGCAGCCTCCGGGGTGGAGAGCTCCTCGACGTTCTTTCCGAAGTAGGTGAGTGAAGCGAGCTGGATACCGTTTACAGCACCGCCGAAGCCGATGTAGTTGAGGTATTCCTCGAGTATCTCGTCCTTGGTGTAAGCCTTTTCGAGCTGCATCGCGCTGAATATCTCTCGAATCTTACGCTGCGGAGAATGCTCGTCATCGCCGGTGATGTTCTTGATGAGCTGCTGGGTTATGGTCGAACCGCCCTGTTCCGTATCGTAGATGTGGAGGAACATATTGATGAACGCGGAGAAGGTACGCTTGTAGTCAACACCGTTGTGCGAGTAGAAACGCTCGTCCTCAGTGTAGACGAAGGCATCGCGGACGTGCTGTGGTATCCTGTCGATAGAAACCGGGATACGCTGAACGTCAGTCTTAACCCGGTGGATAACGGTGAGCTTTTCGTTGCCGTTCTCATCTTTATCAACGCTGTAGAAGTAGGTATCGCTTCCGGATTCGAGCTCTTGCAGAGTGATGCTCGTTGCGCCCTCCATGAAGTCGAGAACGTATACCGTCAGCGCAGTTGTGACGATAGTACCGGTGATTATCATTACAAGGAAAAGTGAGAGCAGGGTAGTAGCGATGACTGCGAAGAGCTTCTTGATTATGAGCAGGAACTTATTCTTTTTCTTCCGGCGTTTTTTTCTGGGAGGCATAGGTGCAGCCGGCATCTCACCGGGATCAAGCATCTGCTGGTCTCCCTCCGGAGGGATAAAACCGGGATCTTCCGCTGCACTTCTCTGCGGGATATCCTGATAGGGTACATCAGACCATACAGGTGCAGAGGGCTGCGGAGGCTGCTCATTCGCAGGAGGCACATTTTTTCTGATCCTGCTGAGTGATCTCAGCGGCTTTGGAGAACCTTCACTGTTCTGAGGTGTATCGAAATTGTTATCGTTCATATTTTCAGTGCGCCGTATAAACGGCGAGGGCTCCTTTCTGAAATTTGCGGCAGCAGAAACAGGCGTTCCGAGAGCTGCCTATACGAATTTATTATACCACATTTATACAGATTTGTTAATAGCTTTCTCAAAAAAACGTCAAACTGCATAATATGGCAAATCACGGGAACAATATTTACAACAATTATACTTGTCAAATGAAAATAAGGAGTGGATATCATGAGAAAAAGCATGAAAAAGAGGATATTTCTGACACTGTTCGCAGGTCTCTCGGCTTCCGGCACGATAATGCTCTGCTCAATGGGAAATACCAACCGCGTCCGGCGTATCGAGGCGAAGGTCGCGGAGGCTGAAACAGAACCGGTCAAGCCGATGTTCCATGTTGAGGAATACTGCGGCAGGGTCGCTGTTTTCAGTAGCGGACGCAGCGAGCCCTTCCGCTATATCGACGCGGATATCGGACTTATGCCTGAATACGACCGCGAATGTCTGCGCCGCGGGATAGACTTCATGACCGAGGACGAGCTCCGCAGCTACATCGCGGATATCACTTCCTGACGGGACGCTTTTTCTTCTTTTTGCGGACGGAAAAACCGAAGCTCCCGAGCCTTTTGCCGAGCTCGAAGTATTCACCGTGAGCATAAGCCATGAGACCGCATTTTGCGAGGTCGAGCCTGCCTTTTTCGTTGATGAAGCGCTCGTCCGCGTCAATGCCGACTATCTCCGCAAGGAACATGGTATGCGAGCCGAGGAGCTTATGCTCCGTTACCCTGCATTCGAGGCTGACCGGACATTCCTCGATAATGGGAACGGCTATCTCATGAGCCGGAACTGCGTGAAAGCCGCAGAGCGCGAATTTGTCGGTATCCTTACCGCTTTTTACACCGCAGAGATCGGTCTCGCGGCACATCTCGGAGGTAGTGAGGTTTATCGCAAATTCGCCGCTTTTCATGATGATATCGTGGGAATACCTCTCGGGACGGACGGAAATATAGGTCATCGGCGGACGGGTACAGGTTATGCCTGTCCAGCCGATAGTCAGAACGTTAGGGGAGTCCGCAGTGCCGCAGGTAACGAGTGCGGCAGGTACCGGCGCAAGAAGTGCGCTGCCCTTCCAGAACTGCTTTGGCATTTTATCATCTCCTGATTTGATACAATATGATTAATTATACCATGAATATGAAAAATAAGCAAGTATCCGATGCGTGAAAGAAATATTTTACCGGCTCTCCTTTTGCGACATATTCCGCGCTTTGGGGGTGGTATAATCATATCAGAGAACGGAGGTAAAAACATGAAGGTAGACATAAAAAACGACAACGGCAGAGCTGTCGCAATGATAAGCGGCGAGATAGACCACCATAATGCCCGTTCAGCGCGTACCGAGCTCGACCACTACATCGTGACCGCCCAGCCCAGAGAGCTTGCGATAGACCTCGGCGGCATAACTTTTATGGACAGCTCCGGCATAGGTCTGATCATGGGCAGGAGCAAGCTCATGAAGGAATGCGGCGGCAGGCTCGAGGTCAGGAACGCACAGCCGTACATAAAGCGTGTGCTGAAGCTCGCCGGCATCGAGCGCATAGTAAAGATAACCTGAGGGGGTAAACCATGGACGTATTGAATTCAATCAAATTTACGATGCCGTCGCTTTCGGTCAACGAAAGTGCGGCAAGAGCGGTCGTTTCGTCGTTTCTGATACAGTGCGACCCGACCGTTGAGGAGCTTTCCGACATCAGGACTGCCGTATCCGAGGCTGTAACAAACGCCGTGGTACACGCCTACAGAGGGACGGTCGGTATGATCGAGCTGACCGTCAGGCTGCTGAAAGACAGGGAGATATACATAAGGGTCAAGGACAAGGGCTGCGGCATTCCCGACGTAAAGGCGGCTATGGTGCCGCTTTACACCACAGCTCCCGAGGAGGAACGTTCCGGTCTCGGCTTCTCGGTAATGGATTCCTTTATGGACAGGCTCAGCGTCAGGAGCGTTCCCGGAAAGGGGACGACCGTTATCATGCGTAAGAGGCTCACTCCGCATGGGAACTGATCTGCTCGCCCCTCTTGCGGAGGAAAATATCGGGCTCGTTCACCTCTGCGCGAACAAATTCCGCGGACGGGGCATTGAGTACGAGGAGCTCTACTCGGCAGGCTGCATGGGACTTGTCAAGGCAGTGAGAGGATTTGACGCAGAGCGCGGAGTGAAGTTCTCAACATACGCTGTACCCGTGATACTCGGCGAGATAAAGCGGCTGTTCCGTGACGGCGGCTCAGTCCGTGTTAGCAGGGGACTAAAGGAGCTTTCCATGCGTATACAGAAGCTCTGCGACGAGATAAGAATGAAGGAGGGCAGAGAGCCGGGAATAGCGGAATTAGCGGAGCTTTCCGGTGTCAGCACCGAGGAGGTCTCGGAGGCGCTGTGCGTGTTGCAGCCGGTAATGTCGCTGACCTCCGGAGAGGACGACAGTCAGATCGACATACCCTCAGATGCTCCGGACGAAGCTATCGTGGATACGCTTGCGCTGCGGCAGGTCATGAAAGCTCTCGAACCGCAGGACAGAGCTCTCCTTGAGCTGAGATACTTCCGCGAGCTTACACAGGCAAAGACCGCAAAGGCTCTCGGCATGACGCAGGTACAGGTCTCACGGCGTGAAAAAAAGCTCCTCTCGATGCTGCGAAAGGAGCTGCTCAGCTGAATATCAGGCTGCTTATAACCGAATTTGAAACGAGAAAGCCCTCGGGAGTGAGGGAGATAGCATTGCCGTCGAAGCGGATATACCCTGCACTGAGAAGTGCGGGGATCTTTTTTTCTATATCGCGGCGGTGTTCGGGCACATCGCGGAGGTCAAGCCCTTTCGCGAGCCTGAGCCGTAGCATTGCCTTTTCCTCAAAGCCGCAGGGCTCGTCGTCCGTGACCTCGGTGTGCTGATGCTCTGCCGATATGAAATCAGCGGTATCGGACGGAACGCAGAACCTTTTTCCGCCGAAGCAGGAATGTGCAGCCGGACCTATGCCAAGATAATCCTGACAGAGCCAGTAACGGCAGTTATGGCGGCTCTCATAGCCGGGAACTGCAAAGTTCGATACCTCGTACTGCATGAAGCCTTTTTCTGCTAAAAGCCGAACAGCTCCGAGGTAGAGCGCGGCAGTACCGTCCTCATCGGGAAGAATGCTCTGAACGTCACGCTCCGCAAAGGGAGTGCCATCCTCGACCTTGAGGATATAAGCCGAAATATGCTTTATCGGAAGCTCCGCGAGAGCATTCACGGAAGCCGCAAGTGATTCCGCAGTCTGTCCGGGAAGTGCTATCATAAGGTCACAGGAAATGTTTTCAAAGCCGGCAGCGTGTGCATCGAGCACCGCCTTTTCGGCACGTTCCGGAGTGTGCGACCTCCCGAGGAACGAAAGCTCCTCCGGCACCATCGACTGAACGCCTATCGAAAGCCTGTTTATGCCTGTTTTCCGGAAAGCGGCAAGCTTCTCCGGAGTGAGCGTGGAGGGATTGGCTTCGAGGGTGATCTCGGCTTCCGGACTAAGAAGAAAATGTGAACGGACAGCCTCCGTGATATCGGAAAGCTGTCCGGCTGTGAGCAGGGAGGGCGTTCCTCCGCCGAAGTAGACCGTGTCAACGTCTGTTCCGGGCTGGGAATAGTGCCTGATATTGCGTATCACGGCAGCGGTATAGTCCTCCGCTGCTTTTTTTGTGAAGCTTCCGGAATAGAAGTCGCAGTAAGGACACTTTTTCGCGCAGAACGGAACGTGAAAATATATCCCGAGGCTGTTCATCATAATTCAAGCCTTATCGACTCGGTCATGCGGAAGCAGAATGCGTTCACGAGCCTCGGAACGATCAACTCTGCCAGAAGCATGAGGATATACAGCGGCACCTCTCTTATTGCAAGGAAATGATACTGCGGTGCATACAGGAAAAGCAGAACAAAGCCTGCAAAAACTATCAGACTGAATATTGCGTTGAAAATGGTAGCACCCTTGCCGTTCACGCAGCGAGTTCCGCAGTATTTGCAGGGTCTTCCCTTTGAATTCATTTTTCCCGCCATACCCTTGGTGTACGGATTGAAGCCTTTTTTTCCGCAGGCGGGACAGGTGTAAATACTCATTTCATTATCCTTTCTCTTCTTCATCACCGGTATCTTCCGCCGGCTCGACATCTATCGGTTCAAGCACCTTTGCGAGAGGCGTTTCCGGGAGCTCTCTCAGCGGTACGCCGGGATTTTCGGCAAGCACCGGTACAAGCGGCAGCAGCTTTTTCAGCTTAGCCTTTTTGCGTTCCTTTTCATGGAAGAAAAGCTCCTCCGGGTGGAGCACGGCGAGCGTACCGAAAAGCAGAGCTATCGCACCCCATATGCCGGAGAATGTATCATCGCCTATCGCAAGTCCGAACAGAAGCAGCATTATCGAGGTGACGCAGACCCTTATAATGGAAAGCTCCCTCAGACGTATCCTTATCGCACGGAAGAACCTTCCGGCGGCGGAATTACGCGCTGTCACGAACTCCGCAAGCACTGTGACGATCGAGACCGTATACAGTGCAGCGAGAAATATCAGTATGCTGTAATTGAACATATTTACCTCCTTAGCTGTCGAGCTTCAGAACGCTCATGAACGCCTCCTGCGGCACCTCTACGGTACCGAGCTGACGCATACGCTTTTTGCCCTCCTTCTGCTTTTCGAGGAGCTTCTTCTTACGGGTGATATCGCCGCCGTAGCACTTGGCAAGAACGTCCTTACGCATAGCCTTTACCGTTTCGCGGGCGATTATCTTTCCGCCGATTGCAGCCTGTATAGGCACCTCAAAGAGCTGACGCGGAATGTTCTCTTTCAGCTTTTCAGCTATTTTACGCGCTCTCCCGTAAGCCTTTTCCGTGTGTATGATGAACGAAAGTGCGTCAACGACTTCGCCGTTGAGGAGGATATCGAGCTTGACGAGCTTGGAGGGAACGTATCCCATCATCTCATAATCGAACGAAGCATAGCCCTTTGTACGCGATTTCAGTACGTCGAAGAAGTCGTAGATTATCTCGTTCAGCGGAAGCTCATAGTGCAGCTCGACACGGGTATCGTCGAGGTACTTCATGTCCTTGAAAACACCGCGGCGGTCCTGACAAAGCTCCATGATATTGCCGACGAATTCGGAAGGGGAGAGTATGCTCGCCTTGACCATAGGCTCCTCTGCAACCTGAATGAGAGCCGGGTCGGGGTAATTCGTGGGGTTGTCGATGTACTGAACCTCGCCGTTTGTCATAGTGACCTTGTAAATAACGGAGGGTGCAGTCGTGACGAGGTCGAGGTTGTACTCGCGTTCAAGACGTTCCTGTATTATCTCCATGTGGAGAAGTCCGAGGAAACCGCAGCGGAAGCCGAAGCCAAGCGCGATCGAGGTCTCGGGCTCGAAGGAGAGGGAAGCATCGTTGAGCTGGAGCTTTTCGAGGGCATCGCGGAGATCGCCGTACTTAGCGCCGTCCGCAGGGTAGATGCCCGAAAATACCATGGGATTGACCTTTCTGTAGCCGGGGAGAGGCTCGTCACAGGGACAGTCATCATTAGTGACGGTATCGCCGACGCGGGTATCGCCTATGCTCTTGATAGAAGCCGCAATATAGCCAACTTCTCCGGCTTCGAGCGAACCGCTGTTGACGAGGGAGGTCGCGTCCATGAATCCGGCTTCAACAACGGTGAAAACCGAACTGGTAGCCATAAGGCGGATATTGTCCCCGACGCGGACAGTTCCCTCCTTGACACGGACATAGATGATAACGCCCTTGTAAGAGTCGTAGTAGCTGTCGAAAATTAGAGCCTTGAGCGGCTTTTCGGTGTCGCCCTTGGGAGCAGGTATATCAGTGACTATCCTTTCGAGGACTTCCTCGATGTTGATGCCCATTTTTGCGGAAATACGCGGTGCGTCCATAGCCGGAATGCCGATGACGTTCTCGACCTCATTGCATACCCTTTCCGGGTCAGCAGAGGGGAGGTCGATCTTGTTCACGACCGGTACTACCTCGAGATCATGCTCGATAGCAAGATAGGTGTTTGCGAGAGTCTGAGCCTCGATGCCCTGAGAGGCGTCCACAACCAGTATAGCGCCCTCGCAGGCTGCAAGCGAACGCGAAACCTCATAGTTGAAGTCAACGTGACCGGGAGTGTCGATGAGGTTGAAGATGTAGTCCTCGCCGTCCTTAGCGGTGTATTTCAGCCGGACCGCACGGGCTTTTATGGTGATGCCGCGTTCACGCTCGATATCCATATTGTCGAGAAGCTGATCCTCCATGTCGCGTATGGCAACGGTCTCGGTCTTTTCGAGGATACGGTCAGCAAGCGTGGACTTGCCGTGGTCTATATGTGCAATAATGCAGAAATTCCTTATTTTATCGTTAGCCAAGGCTATACCTCATTTCTTTGCTTTCGCATAATATATCATTTTAATTATAGCAGAAATACCTCCGCTTGTAAAGGGCTTTTTCAATTATTTATCAGTGGAAAGAAAAAACAGGCGATTTTTTTCTTCAAAGCCCTTGCAATAGTTCCCGCTTTGTGATATAATAAATTGTAAGTGTGCTTCTGCACCAATCAAATATTATGAAAAGAGGAATTGAAATGCCTGCTAATATTGTTGTCGGAACTCAGTGGGGCGATGAGGGAAAGGGTAAGATCATCGACATTCTCGCTTCACGCGCCGATGTAGTAGTCCGTTCACAGGGCGGTAACAACGCCGGTCATACTGTTGTAAATAACGGTGAGGTCTATAAGCTCCACCTCGTACCCTCGGGTATACTCTACCCGAATGCTCTCAATCTTATCGGTGCCGGTGTAGTTCTCGACCCGAAGGACTTTATCAGCGAGATCGACAATCTCGAATCAAGAGGTATCAAGACTATCGGTCACCTCAAGGTCGACCCCCGTGCTCAGATCGTTATGCCGTGGCATATCGCACTTGACGGTCTCTCTGAGGCATTCCGCGGCGGCAAGGACATCGGTACTACAAAGCGCGGCATAGGTCCTACATATATGGATAAGTATGAGCGCTGCGGCATCCGTATGTACGACCTCGTTCACCCCGAGGTCCTCGCTGAGAAGATACAGTCCACCGGTAAGCTCAAGAACGAGATAATCACTAAGGTTTACGGCGGCGAGGCTTTTGATCTTGACGCTGTAACAAAGGAATACACCGAGTACGGCAAGCGTCTCCTTCCCTATATGGATGATGTTTCCGTTCTCACATTCAATGCCCACAAGGCCGGCAAGACCATCATGTTCGAGGGAGCACAGGCTACTCTGCTCGATATCGACTTCGGTACATATCCCTATGTTACCTCCTCGCACCCCCTCTCGGCAGGTGTCTGCGTAGGAACCGGCGTTGGTCCCAAGGTCATCACCAACATCATCGGCGTTGCAAAGGCTTACACTACCCGTGTCGGCAAGGGACCCTTCCCGACTGAGCTCGACGATGCAACCGGCGACCAGATCAGAAATGTCGGCGGAGAATTCGGTACAACTACCGGACGTCCGAGAAGAACAGGCTGGTTCGATGCTGTTATCGTCCGCCATTCCGTAAGAGTAAACGGTCTGGACAGCCTTGCTATCAACAAGCTCGATACACTTGCAAATATCCCAACTCTCAAAATGTGCGTAGCCTACAAGAAGCCCGACGGTACTGTTACAGAGAATTTCCCGGCTACGCTCGAGGAGCTTGAAGGCTGCACTCCTGTTTATGAGGAATTCCCCGGATTTACCGAGGATATCTCAAAGTGTGCAAGCTTTGACCAGCTCCCCGTAAACTGTCAGAACTACATCAAGCGCCTTGAGGAGCTTGTCGGCTGTCCTGTAAGCATGGTCGGCATCGGTCCCGACAGGTCGCAGATACTCGAAAGATGATGCGCCGCGCTGTTTTTTCAGCCGCAGCGGCAGCAGTTCTCGCTTTTTCATTCTGCTGCGCTCCGGCACAGCTCTGTACCCCCGCACAAACTGTTGCGGCATCAGCAGTCTCCGCAAGCTACAGCTCATTCCCATCTGTAAGCGAGGCTGGTGCTTATCTCCGCAAGTGCATGACAAGGCGTGATACCACGATAGAATTTGCCGTTCCCAAGGACAGCAATTCCCTGGCAGACATTGTCGATATGCTCTTCCTTGAGGCTATCAAGGAGACCGGCAAAGGCTCCGAGGGCGATTATCTCAGGCTTTCCGTTCAAAAGTACGATGTAAGCGTTAAAAGCAATTCTACTACCCGCATTTTCACCTTCACAATGGCATATCACACCAACAAGTCACAGGAGAAATTCGTTGACAAGAAAGCTTCGGAGGTTTTGAACTCCCTCAGTCTTTCGGGAAAATCGGATTACGAGAAAATAGGCGCTGTCTACGATTACGTTGTTAACTGTGCTGAATACGCGGAGGATCTCTCCGAGCCGACTATCTTCTCGGCTTACGGTGCTCTCGCAAACGGCAAGGTCGTATGTCAGGGCTACTCGCAGCTCCTTTACAGGCTTCTCAACGATGCCGGCATCTCCTGCCGAACCGTACTCGGTACTTCAAACGGCGTTGACCACGTCTGGAACATCGCCAATCTTGAAGGCGCTTATTATCTCCTTGACCCCACATGGGACTCAAACCTCGGCGGCACACGCAATTACTTCCTCAGAGGAAGCAGCGATTTCGACACTATCGAGCCCTATACTCATACCGCAAGTACGGGTATAGCGGATAACCTTGTGTTCAGACCCGACTATACGTCTGATGAGTTCAGAAAAGCTTATCCTATCGCGGAAAATGCCTATGTTCCGGAGGTACCTGTCAAGCTCGGCACAACGCTCGGTGATCTCAACGGTGATGATAAGATAACGGCTATTGATGCCTCGCTCCTTCTTGCCTCCTATGCAAGCGGTAAGCAGCTCACAAGGGAATTCGTGGCTATAGGTGACGCAAACGGCGACGGACTGATCTCGTCCGTTGACGCCTCATATATTCTAAAATACTATGCTGCTCTCAGCGAAGGCACTGACCTTAGTCTTGAAGAGTATGTCAGCAAAATAATCAGGAGGGAATCATGAACGACGAAAACAGCTTTGGCACAGGTCTGCCGGAGGATATAGAATACTCCGGTCAGAGCTCTAAGCTCGGTGCTCCTACCGGTGTTAGCGCACCTGTTCTCGATGATATCGACTACGTTGCTCCTTCAGCAAAAAAATCAGGTCCTACAGGCGTTTCCGCACCCGTTCTGGACGATATGGACTCCTATGTTCCCGGAGGCGAAAGGAAAAGCGGTCCCTCCGGAGTAAGCGCTCCCGTACTCGACGATATGTCGAGCTATACGCCCTCCGATGGCAAAAAAGGCGCACCGACTGGCATATCTGCACCGGTTCTCGACGATCCGGAAGCTTATACTGCCTCTGCACCCAAAAAGCTCGTCCTCTCAGATGAGGATATCATAAACGGTCTCACTCCCGATCTCAGGGCTAAATTCGATGTCCTGCCCTCTGACAAGCAGCAGCAGATCATCGCTATGAGAAGATCACAGCTCGGCGCAGAAGCTCCGGCTGCTCCCGTTTCTGCACCCGTGCTGGACGAGGACAATTACACTCCGCCTCCGAAAAAGGAAGAGCCTGAAAAGCCTGCTCCTGCGGTTACAGCCCCCATACTCGATGATGAACCGGAAGCTCCGAAATACGTCCGCAAATTCGCTGACGAGGACCTCGAACGTGCTAAGGCTGACGCGAGAAAATCCGTTTCTGCTTCTCTTTCATCTGAGCAGAAGGATCCCAAAAAGAGTCTTGAGATGATGCTCAAGCTCAAGGAGGAGAGACTGGAGGAGCTCGCAGACAAGGGCTTCCGCATCACTATTGTACTTGCAGTCCTCGGAATTATCGCTGCCGCCTGCTTCTACCTGCTTTATACAGGAAAGCTTGGACTGCCCTATAAGGACAGCCTCAGCGGAATAAGCTCGACCGTTGAAAGCTCTGCGCTCTACATTGCCGGTGCAGCAGGATTCTGTGCGCTTCTTCTCATAACCGGAATTCCTGCTATAAAGTCACTTTGTTCACTCATTTTCCTGCTTTTCAGCCTGATGCAGCTCTTCCCGGGCGCTGCTATGATACCGCAGCATGAGGGAAACATCGTTAAGGCAGGCGCACTTTATGCAGGCGCTCTCATCTGCTCAGTCGCGGTATTCATATCACTCTCCGCAAGCGAGGCAGTAAGCCAGTATTTCAAGAGAAACAAGTAAAATTCAGGAGGACGGCTCAATGCCGTCCTTTTTTTGTTATTATCCCGGAGCATGAACACAGCAGCATGAACGTCATTATCATCAGCATAACTGAGGGAACAGGGGAGACCTCCCGGTGCGTACTCACCTTGATAGCTGCCGTGCTGACCGTCTCGTTCCTGAGAAAATACGGTGAGGCTGTGCGGCATATCACATAGCTCAGTACACCGGCTGCCGTCCGCATGAAAACTGCCGGAAGGACACTGAACCTCCCCCTGCATACAGCCGCAAGCTGTGCAAGGACGCATATGCCGCCAAACGAAATATATCCGCAGATAAGCGGCAGGAGAGTGTAATCTCCGGCAGGGAGGACACTGACCGCTGTTACATCAAAAAAAGGCATCACAAGCTCATTCGCCGAGGCAGAGCTAAGAGGTGCCGCCGGCTTCAAGAGACTGCCTATCAGCCCGGCAGCACCGCAGGCAATGAAAAGCTGCGATACTATGGCAAAGGCTGCCGTTATGAAGCATACCTCCGCCATTGAAGTGCCGGCTGAGACCGTGCATTCCATGAGCATTTCAGAGCTTATCATTACCGGAGGACGACTTCCTCCGGTATTCTTTTTTCTGCGGAGGAACGTCGAGAGCATAAGTGCAAGCACGATGTCCGCTGAGACCGTTGAGAAAAGTATGAGTCCCGAAACAGCTTCCGAACGGTAAAGCCTTGAAGCTGCACAGAACGATATGAATGCGGGACCCGCTCCGAAACAAACTCCGCATAGCAAGCCTCCGCGTACACGGTCAAGACGTCCCTCCGCGTTCATAGCACAAAGCATCTTCGCACCGGTAAGATAGCCGGTGAAAGCTCCTGCCGCAAGAGCCGTAAGCTCCTCACCGGACATTCCGAATAATAACCGTGCCGGTTTATCTGCAATTCTGCCTATAAAAGCAGCCGCACCGCTTCTCACAAGCAGCGTGGAAAGTATCAGCATAGCGTAAAGTGCCGGTACAAGAGTGTATATACAGCGTTCGACTGCCGCTGCGACTGCCTGCGCGACACTTCCGCTCATAACTGCACAGTATATCACTGCACCTATCAGAATGCCTGCTTTTACAGCGTCTGAAATTTTTCTTTTCATAATCATCACCCGATACATCATATTATTGAATGCGCGGGATTATACTGCCGCGGTATCGCAAAAAACGGAGGGTGCTATGTTCAGAAATATGCTTCTGCTTGCGGAGGACGCTTTATACCTGAGACCGCAGATACACTTCGACGGCGACAGAGAGCTTGTCATTGACAACTGCCGCCGGATAGAGGAATACAATGAAGTCTATATGCGGCTCGTTTCCGGAAGACTTTGTATCGGTATATGGGGAAATGGACTGCGGGCTTTTGATTACAGGACGCACGGGCTTATTGTCCGCGGAAAAATAGAACAGGTGGAATTTACCGAAAGGGGCTGCGTGAAAGATGAGGGATCAGCTTCGGGGCTGCATAAGGATAACCGCGAAGGGTAAGGAGCTTTACCGTTTCATAAACATGATCCACAGCGGAGGGATATGCTGCTTCGGACAATACTGCCGCCGGGACGTTTTTTACGGTGAGATATACCGCCGCGATCTTCACAGGCTTGAAGAAATGGCAGAGGAATGCGGTATTGAGCTGAAAAGTGCGGAGATACAGACACTTTCAAGCATACTTCTGAGGTACCGCAGACGTATCGGTCTGCTGATAGGTGCAGTTCTTGCGGTAGTGACGGTCATGTATTTTTCATCGGTAGTTGTCACTATAGAGATACAGGGCAACAGCTCTGTAAGCGATGAGAAGATACTTGCTGCACTTGATGAGCTTGGCATAAGAGAAGGCGCGAGAATAAACGATATCGACCTGCACTACTGCTCAAATGCTCTGCGTGTCATGGTAGACGGTATATCATGGGCAGGGATAAGGCATACCGGCAACCGTATAGTTGTTGAGGTCACGGAAGTAGTGCCAAAGCCGAAGATCCCTTCAAAGCGTATCGCGAGCAATATAGTCTCCGGGAGAAAAGCAAGGATAACGTCCGTAAAGGTGCTTGACGGTCAGCTCATGCACAAGGTAGGGGACTATGTCACTGAGGGAACGCTACTTGTGAGCGGAGTTACCGTGAGCAATACCGGGAGGAACGTCCTGCACCATGCTATTGCAGAGATAACCGGAGAATATGAGGAAACGGTAGTATTCAGCGGGAGCTTTGAGCCTGTGAGAAAGGTACCGACCGGCAGGAGCAAAAAACGCAGCAGCCTCAGACTTTTCAGCCTGAGAATACCGCTGTATATCGGGAAAAACAAGTACACGGACTGCGATGTCAGCACAAGCTATGCTCCGCTCTGTCTCTTCGGAAAGGAGCTTCCGGCAGGCATAGTAAAAGAAAATATCACTGAGACCGAGCTTGCCGGGAAAAGGTTCACTCCGGAGCAGCTTGAATATGACCTCAACGCAAAGATATTCATTTATGAGAAGAATTTCATAAGCAGCGATACAAGGATCATCAGCCGGACTATCGACCGTTCTGAGGACGAAAACGGCATTACCCTGACCGTTCATTACAAGCTGGAGGGGGATATCGGTATCGAAAAGCCGCTGCTTCTTTCACAGGAACAGTTATCATACAAGGAGCCTCCTAAAAGCTCTTGATAAAACACCGCATTTATGGTATAATCATAATATAGCTAAAAAGCTTTCAGGAGGTGTACTATGATATATCTGCTTGAAGATGATGAAGGCATACGAAGCTTCGTGCTATACGCTCTGAACAGTGCCGGCTTTGAGGCGGAGGGCTTTGAGCTGCCGTCGGAATTCCGTGCCGCACTCGCGAAGCAGCTCCCGCAGCTCGTTCTGCTCGATATAATGCTGCCCGAGGAGGACGGACTTTCCGTTCTGAAAAGTCTGCGGTCGGCTCCCGAAACAGCATCTCTTCCTGTTATAATGCTGACCGCTAAGAGCACCGAATACGACAAAGTGACAGGTCTTGATGCAGGTGCGGACGACTACATCGCAAAGCCATTCGGTACTATGGAGCTGATCTCACGCATAAAAGCTCTATTGCGAAGGACTGCGCCTGTCGGAGAAGAAACGGTCAATGTCGGCGGGATAACCGTATATCCGCACAAACGCCTTGTCGAGGCAAACGGCACTGCGGTCGCCCTCACAAAAATGGAATTCGAGCTCCTGCTTATCCTTCTCAGGAATAAAGAGAAGGTTCTCACACGCGAGGAGCTTCTCAGCAAGGTCTGGGGCTACGATTTCACCGGTGAGAGCAGAACAGTGGACGTCCACATAAGAACTCTCCGCGCCAAGCTTGGTGAATGCGGCGATGTTATCGAGACACTCCGCGGCGTTGGCTACAGGGCAGGAGGGCGTACTGATGACTAAAAAAATCATGGGCAGCATCATGCTGCTCTCATTCATCGCTATCATAATATCCTCGGTCATAATCTCCGGCATACTCAACAGGTATTTCTCACAGCGTCTCGAGGACGAGCTCATAACCGAGGCCGGTATTCTCGGCAGGGGAGCAGAGCTCGGAGGTACGGATTATCTCAAGTCCGTCGATCTCCACGGTATGCACGTTCTATGGGCTGACGATTCCGGAAAGGTGCTCTTCGATTCAACGGGCAGGAAGAAAGACGTTTCCGGAAGCCCCGATTTCGAGGAGGCAAAACATGAGGGAAGCTCCAGCTCGTCCAAGTTTTCGCTCAATATGAACCGTTCCTCGTTGAATTATTCGCTTCGGCTCAATGACGGCTCCGTCATACGGGTATCTGACCTCCACCTCTCATGGCAGGATCAGCTTATAAGCATAGTCCCCTCTATAGCCGCATTCCTCGCAGCGGCAGCCGCCGCATCGTTCATTGTCGCAAACATTGTATCGCGTAGGATAGTCAAGCCGGTCAATAATATCGACCTCGATGATCCTGATATAAAGGGCAGTATACCTGAGCTGCGTCCCATGCTCGAAAGGATACGCGATCAGAACCGAAAAGTCGCCCGTCAGATGGACGAGCTCCGCAGCAGCCGCGAACAGTTCACCCACATAACCGAGAGCATGAGCGAGGGACTTATCGTTGCCGATGCAAAGCTGAACGTGCTCTCCTGCAATTCCGCCGCGATAAGGCTCCTCGGCAATGAGGACGGCGGCGAGGGACGTTCAGTCTATGCGCTGAACAATACCGAGGCTTTCAGACGGTGCATTCAGAACGCTGCCGGCGGTGTTCATTCGGACATAGTAATAAGTACGCCGACAGGGGAGTGCGAGGTCATCGCGAGCCCTGCAAACGGCACGAATACCATAAACGGCATCGTTATTTTTGTCATGGACGTTACCGAAAAGCAGCAGCTTGAGATAATGCGCCGCGAGTTCACATCGAATGTCTCACATGAGCTGAAAACTCCGCTTACGACGATATACGGCATTTCAGATCTGCTTGCAAACGGCATGGCTAAGCCGGAGGACGCTGCAAAGCTCGGCGGTGATATCAGGAACGAGGCTGAACGCCTTATCGCTCTTATAAATGATATCGTTGCGCTTTCAAAGCTCGATGAGAACTCCGTTCCTGCCGAAAAGGAGGATATCGACCTCTATGAGCTTGCACAGGAGGTCATAGACCGTCTTGCTGTGAGTGCAGCCGAAAAGAATGTCACGGCAACTCTCAGCGGAAGCCATATCGTTTACAACGGCAGCCGTACCGTACTCAGCGAGGTGCTGTATAATCTCTGCGACAACGCCGTCAAGTACAATTCCGAGGGTGGGAGCTATGCGGTCAGGGTTTCGCATACACCCAAGCGTGTTTTCATAACGGTAAGCGATACCGGCTGCGGTATACCACAGCAGCATATCGGACGTATTTTCGAGAGATTTTACCGTGTGGACAAAAGCCGTTCGCAGAAGGTAAAGGGAACAGGTCTCGGACTTTCCATAGTCAAGCACGGAGTAATGTTCCACGGAGGGATTGTCCGCTGCGAGAGTCCTGCCGGAAAGGGAACTATCTTCACAGTTGAACTCCCCATAAAGTAAAACAAGCCCCGGATATTCCGGGGCTTTGAGTTTGTCAAAAACCTGTTTTTCGTGTATGATTTACGGACGCCGGAACGGCGCCCCTACATTAGATTGTGATATTGGCAAATTGTAGGGGCGGCGTTCCGCCGCCCGTGCTGCTGTTTAGATAAAATCAGCCTTGTATTATTTCCGCTTTATGATCTTATCGTAAACAAGAGAAAAATCTGTATTTTTCACGGCAAATTCTTCGAGCAGACCTTCCGCGGACAGCTTCCTTGCGGTATCCACAGCACTGCCGTTCAGCTCCTCGAACCTCCGGAGCACATGATCGCCCTTGCCGATGCTCAGCTCATAGCAGCTCTGCACCACAAGCTGAACAAATTCCGGTTCGCCGCCTTCGCAGACATAGTCAAGACCCTTTCCGCTGATATAGGGATCAGTATTTTTCAGGTAGACGCTTCCGCAGTATGGATCGCGCGAGGCGTAGCGGAGATGCCGTATATTGGACATTACTGCCGTTCCCATGCACATGGGACAAGGCTCCATTGTGGTATAAAGCACCGCACTCCGTACATTGCAGGAGGAGGTATCGAGCTTACGCATTGCATTTGCCTCCGCATGGGAGATGAGACGGTTCACAGTATCCGGCTCTGACGAACGGTTATGCTCCTTCACGAGAAGAGTGCCGTTTTCATCGAATATCGCGGCTCCGATCGGGATACTGCCGCTTTTGAAGGCTTCCCAGGCCTCCGCAAAGGTGGTCTGCCACTCGGGGGATAAGTCCTTCCACATATTAACGCCTCCTTTTTGGAGCAGGCAGTTCATCAGCAACAGCCGTGACCATTCCGCAGAGGAACTCCCTGTCGTCCACATTTTCAACGAGGAGCATTTCCTTTGCGCCCTCATATGGCAGCTCCATTGGTGCATCAGGCATGAGCCTTTTTGCAGAAGCCGTCGGCTTGATGAGCAGCCTGTTATCGTAGATGCCGCCGATTATTTTTCCTTGCAGTAGATGATATATTCGCCCATCATCGCCCTGTAGGATATTCCTTCCAAGGGCGAGAGCTGTTCAAGGACAAAGTCGAGATAATCTTTTTTTGAAGGCATAGTATATCACCTTTCGAACGGCTTGTTGAACGAGCCTATCTCTATCAGATTACCTTCCGGGTCTGCGATATAGCACGTTCTCTGTCCCCATGGCTCTGTTGTGGGCTCAAGGACGGGTTCCGCGCCCTTTTCAACAGCTTTTGCGAACTCTGCATCGACCTCTTCAAATGTATCAACATACAGGGCAATCTCGGAATGACCGTTCAGCCCCTTTATATATTCATACTTCCGGCTTGTCATTTTCTCAAAATCGCTGCGGCGGTAAAGGAGAAAAAGCGTTCCGTCCTTTATCAGGAAAACGTTCGATGTGTCTTCATCTTCCTTTATCTCAAAGCCGAGGACGTCCCTGTAAAAGCGTATCATTCTGCCCATATCCTCAACAAATAAGCCGAAACCGTCAAGTCTCATGTGCTGCTGCCTCCCTATCGTTTAAAGATAAACTAATTATACAGCAGGGGAGGGGAATTGTCAAGCTTTCAGAGATTGATGCGCTTTCTTACGCGGACGGAGAGCACTGCCGCAAGCGCAAGCTTGGCAAGGTCAGGGATTATGAACGGGATAACGCACCATTTGAGTGCCTGACGAACGGTAACAGCCTTTGTGCTGACATGAATGAACCATGCCGTACCGAAGGTATAGCACACAAAAAGTCCGATGATAAGCGCCGGAATGGTGAAAATGAGCTTTCTGCCAAAGAGTTTTTCAACGCCGAGACATATAAGCGGAATGAAAATGAAGCCGATTAGATAGCCTCCGGTATTGCCGAGTAGAATACCTGTTCCGCCCTTGAAGCCGGCGAATACTGGAACTCCGACCGCACCGAGAAGGAGGTATGCGGTTATCGAGAGCAGTGATCCTCTTGCACCGAGAATGAGAACGGCTGCGAATACCGCGAAGGTCTGGAGCGTGAACGGGACGTTTGCGGGAACGGAGATCCACGCGCATACCGCAGTAACAGCGGTCATCATGGCGGCAGCGGTCATCTCACGCACAGAGATAGACGAACGTTTTTTTGCAATAGTTTCTGACATAATATCACCTCATTAAAATTTACAAGTGATATTATAACACAGTTTTTTCAGCTTGTCAACCTATTTTTAAAATTTAGGTGACATTTTGTTTGTTTATCACGTCAGCGATACATTAACTCTCCATTCTCAACTTTCAACTCTCAACTTACTAAGCACTATGCATTTGATGAAAAGGTTACAGTTTAAAAAATATCAGGCATAAAAAAAGCAGCCGGTCACCCCTCGAAAAGCTGACCGACTACATACCCTTAAGAAGCACGGTGAGTTACTCTCACGGCTTACCACGGTTTTATTTTACCACGAATAATTGTATTTGTCAAGTTATTGATTTACCGTGAAAAATATGATATAATCAGTAGAGGAAAAATAATACAAAGTTGCACCAAATGAAAGTTATTTGGTAATTATATTAAGCTCCTAAGTTTATTTCTTAGGAGCTTTTTCTTTGCCGGATTTTATTGAAAAATGAAAGGCGCTACATCAGGCGCGCGCAAGGCAGAAGAGCCCCTGAGCCCTTGAGCCCCTGAGCAAAGAAGAAGCAGGGAACTATTTGCCCTGCTTCATGTCCTGTTCTATGAGTTTGTTGATATATCCGTTCACGCTTAGCCCCTGAGCTTCAGCGTATGCCCTTATAGCTTCACGTTGTCCCTTCTTGACTTGTAGTGCTATCCGGTCATATGCCTTAGCATTGTACTTGTTACTTGCTTTTGTCTGCGGTTTAGCCATTATATCACGCTCCTTTCATTTCCATTATACCATATTATCTATAAGTGTGCAAGTATACAGATTTCACAAAATACGTGTGCAATATTTGTACAGTTTACCACTTGAAATACGTGTGCAATTATGCTATAATATATATAGTGAGAGAGAGGTAAAGTCCTCTTACAGAAAGGAAGTGAGGTAAATGTCAATGACAGCAATGGAGTTGAAACGGTTTGAAGAGCTTATCCGTGAGAATGAACAGCTTCGCAGAGAACTTGAAGAAGTTCGTAAGCTCCTTGAAGAGTATAAGAAGCTCTAAAAAAGTAGCCGGTCACCCCTCGAAAAGCTGACCGACTACAAATCCTATAGAGTAAAGCACGGTGAGTTACTCTCACGGCTTACCGTGATTTATTCTACCACATAAAACAGATAATGTCAAGTCTGAAAAATTGAAAGTTAACTTTCAAAAATGGAGGTAGTAAAAATGAAAGTAAAAGCAATGGTTCACAGTCTCGGAGAACTCGCAGAAGTTGAGATAATCGAACATAAGGACAATAATCATGTGATAGCTGAGTATCACGGTCATAAGTATACGGCTGTATTCAATATCTTTACCGGTCTGTACTATGTAGATGATAAGTATGGTCTGATAGAATAAGGAGGTATGTACTATGTGTAAGAAGCGTAAGATATACACTATGTCGGAACTCAATCTCTGTTTCATGAAGATGTTCAACTCGTTCAACAAGTTCTATTTTGAGGATAAGCTCCCGAAGGTGATCATCACCTTCGAGAGCGGTTATAAGAAAGGCGCTTTCGGTTGGATATATACAAAGCCTACATGGGAGCAGTCGAAGCAGTCACGCTATAATATCAATATATCAAGCGATTTCCTTGACCGTGATATATATGCAGTCATGGGTACACTACTTCATGAAATGTGTCATCTGTACGCCCTTGAAAACGGTATCAAGGATACATCTCGTTCCGGTATATACCATAACAAGAAGTTCAAAGAGATAGCCGAATCACACGGTTTGAGAGCCTTTGAAGAAAGTAACATCGGTTGGGGTCTCACTCAGTGCACACAAACTACCTTGAATTTCATTGAAGAGAATGCCGGTATCACATCATTCGAGGTCAAAAAACTTCGTCCAGTAGGTAAAGAGAGCGGAGAAGATAAACCGAAGCAGTCAAGAAGGAAGTATAAATGTCCCTGCTGTGGTCAGATGATAACAGCAACAAAGGAAGTCAGTGTCATATGCGGAGATTGTTTCAGCCCTGACGTTGAACCGGTATACATGGAACTAACAGAGAGTTGATAACTCTCTGTTTTGTTTTCAGCCCCTTTCCCTTATTAGCTTAGCGAATGCCTTAACTTCCGCTTTGTTTTGACTGCCAAGCGCGGAGCACGGTTAAGAGTGGGGTGTTCGTTAAGATTGCCCTGCGACCTGCGCCCCTGTGCTTCCGCTCTGATGTTTAAGAACTTGCTGACACTATATATAACTAACAGTTTTATATAAAAATATCTGAGACCGAAGGTCTCACGGTACAACTCCCCGGCTCTTCTGCCTTGCGCGCGCCTGATGTAGCGCCACAAAGCAAACAAGTATTGTCCACCTCTGGGGGCTGAATGGGGGCTTAACGGCTTCTGCGAAGCTGTCAAGCAAAGAACAAGCCGTTTACGGCTTGTTCTCTGCTCCTAAGTAAACCGCCCCGGAGGGGCGGAAAGTCGGGAAAGGATAGTATTACCTTTCCCGACTTTTTTACAAACAAAAATAAAACAATATTGCTATATGAAAATGCGCTTTATCGTCTATATATCGTTGTCAAAATAGCAATATAATACTAAACCTTTGTAAAAAAGTACTTTTTTACACTTTTTTACAAAAATGCTCGTTTGTGGCTATATACCGTCATTTAATGCCGTTTCTAACTTTTTTACAAAATCGCTATATATCACAATATCATCACAATTTCATCAATCGTTTTTCACATTGATTTATTTGTTTATCAATCCTATTATTATCAATAGTTTAAGTATTATCGGTATTATTATCAGTGCTGTTATTAGATATATTAAGTGTCTTAGTGATCTATAAAATTTGTCTTTTTCGCTTTCTTCCTCGTATTCTTCTTCAATGTTGTTTTGTTTTTGTTTTATGTATATTACTAATTCTATTATTATTGATGTTATTGTTACAACTGCTATTATTATCCATATCCACATTATCCGTTTTGACCTTTCTCTTTTGTTTCCGAAGAATTATATTTTTCTATATATTCTTTTAGTATGTATTCTATTTGTTTATTCTTGCTTCTCCCTTCTTTCTCGGCTATTCTTATAAGTTCATCGTTTAAATATTCTGATATCCTTAGATTAAAGTTTATTTGTGGCATTTTAACCTCTCCTTTCTTGTGTACTATTATGGTACTACATTTTGCACAAAAAGTCCAGTCCCATTTTGGTACTAATGTGGTATTGACATTTTGGTGCTGTTGTGGTACTATATGTGTAGTACCACTTCGGTACTATAAGAACCAATTCCGGACAGCTTGACAATAGTTAGGCTGTCTCAGGTTCGACAAAATATTATATTTAAAGGAGTGTTTCACTTATGGCAAAATTTAAAATTATCGGCATAACTGAAAGCAAGGGAAATTATGAAGGTAAGGATTATCATAACCTTGTTCTCAATCTCACTATCGCGGACGATCATACAATAGGCAAGAAGGTCGATACTGCAAAAATCAAGTGGAAGAACCTCGATGAGGTTTTCGACCTTGATATGCCGGACGATGTAACCCCTGAGACATATTACAACTTGCAGTCTTTCAGCGGTTTCGTTGGCTGCACCTGTCACATCTATTACGACAAGTACCGCACTGTAACTCAGGTTATCGTTGACGAACAGCCTGCGGATAAAACCAAAGATAACAAGTCTGCTTGATGCAGTTGTTATAACTTTTGAAAGTTCACTTTCAAAAAATATTTATGAAAGGAGATAGACTATGGAGAACGCTTCTGTTACAATTAGCTCGTTCCTCTCTGATGTTCCTACGCTTGTGAGCAGCGCCTTTGATATGGTAACTTCAAACGTTGTTTCTACCGTATTCGTTGGCATCGCACTTGCCGGCGCTGGTCTCGGTCTTTTCAGTCGTATCATTCACATCGGCAGACGTTAAGTCTACATAATAAAGGGCAGGGGGCAGCCCACACACCCTATATCCCTTTCCCTCCTGACCCTAAAAAGTCAGGAGGTTTTTTCATGTCAAAAAAAAATCTATTTATTTTTTTCTTTGCTCTTGCGATAATATCCGTTATGGTTTCCGGTTGGTACCTTGGTTCTGCTTCTGCCGTTGACTATATTTTTACTAATTCTCACGGTGATTTAACTATTAGCACTGATACCATGATATCGGACTGTGAAAATTCTGCTTATGCTTATAGTCCTGATAATACCCTTTTTTTCAAGAGCTCTTGTAAGATTTTCTATACTAATTCCGATTCTTACGGCGAGATCTATCAATATTATGATTATGTTCATATGTTCTATCTAAACGATGATGCTCAAATTTCTGTATCTGAAAATAATGGTGTCTATACATTCACTTCTGATACTCGGTTTCGGTATCAAAATTATGGTTACGCTTGGCGCGAAAGTCTGAATGGACAATATTATTTTGCTGATAATCCCGGGTATCGTTCAGACTGGCATAATAATGACTGGTGTTATACTATTATCTATGATAGTAATAATAATACTATTACTTGCGATAATTCCGATATGTTTCCGGCTGTTCACTACTTCGGCGATACCTATGATTTACAGTCCCTTTCTGCTTCTTGGGATATAGGTGATAATCATTATAATTCAGACGGTTTAAATGTTTATGTTCAGTTCAGTCCTGACCTTTCCGGTGATGTTGATAGATGCCTTTCTGATAGTTCCGGTAATGTTGGGTATATGCAGAATTTATTCATGTCTGTTACCAATAATAATTTATTTCCTATTCAATACATGATGTACATTTATAAGAAGAATAAGACTAATTTAAGGACTGTCGGTTGTTCTTCTTCCGTTTCTTATGACGATGACCCTGTTTTTTCTTATTATGAAGATGATTGGGTTTATACTCAGCCTTATGATAATGACGGTGATCAATGGGCATTGGAAACATCTTACCAGTATAAGCCTACTTATGTACATTATGTTTATGCTGGTCAGACTGATGAAGTTAAGTTTGACTTTTCTCAAATAAACCTTCAAGAAGGTGTCGAATATGAGTGTGTTGTTATGGCTCAGAAGTGTGATTATGACCGCGCATCTGAGAAACATACACAAGTAGGCATTACAGAAGATAGGTTATATACTGAGCTTTATCAGGTCGATTATTTATCTTATGAGAATGTATATTATAGTACATTTACTATGTTGCATTATAATGATGTTACTTATGACCCTTCAAATTCCTCTTGGGGTGTTCTTCCTTACTCCGGTTCTTCCGGTCAGCTTGAATATCAAAAGTATGCAACTTCTCGTCATGCTATTGAGGACGAAAACGGAAATATAAACTATAATGATTATAGCTTATATGATGATCCTAATTCTTGGCGCTCTAAGCAAGAGCAGTTTGCAAGTCATGGCAATTATGCTATTTCTGACTTGTATACTCCTTCTAATTCTTCTTATGGTACTCTTCTTTCTAAGGTATCAGTTGTCTTTACTTTCTTTGCTTCTGTCCTTGGTTTCTTTCCTTCTGATGTTTTAATTGTATATAATCTTGCTTTGTGGTCTATTGTTATACTCTTAATTATTAGGAGGTTGCATTGATGTCTTACGTTGATAATTTTATTGATTGGGGCTTAGATAAAATTGTAGACCTATTTGAATTAGGTGAAGATATTGTTTCCAGTGGTGCTGAAGCTGTCTTAAATGCTGTTGCCGGTTCTATTTCATTCTTCCTGTCGTGGTTCTATAACTTTTTATTCATTGAGCTTTGGGGTAGTTGCGAAAAATACGGATATAAAATCTTAAACTTCTTCTTTGACTTTGCAGATGAACCCTTTGACTTTACTGCTATTGAATTTGTTGTAGGTTTTATCTTCCTTATATTCGTTGTTAAGCTCACTATTGATATTATTAGGGGGTGAGAATATGCAAGATATAAAGTCCGTTATTAACTGCTGTTATTCCTTGCTTCAAAACCGTATTGTGATAAGTCCTTATTCCTTTACGATGTGGCAGTTCTTCATTGCTCTTGCTGTCCTCGGTCTTGTAGTTTGGTTTGTTTCTAAAATATTCGATTAGGAGGTTTTCTTATGGGTTCTTTAATTGGTTCTATCCTGTGTCTTTATCTTATCACACTTCTTGTGTCAATGGTTCTTGCTTTCTTCCGTTTTATCGCTGATGTTAAAAAGTGGCACGATAAGGAAGAAAAAGTACATATCACTCCCAGTCAGTTTGAAGCTGATATTTATGAAGTTGTCGAGATTTCAGATCGTAAAGAAGGGGAGGGGGTGAATGATAATGACACCGAATGTTGATAATGTTATTCATCAGCTTTTCTATGAGCTTGGCGTAAACCTTGATTATGTTCCTGCTCATAAGTGGGAGGCTTTTACTATGGCTTTGCAGTTCGCAGCAGCCTTATGGTTTATAGTTTGGTTCGTTAAGTTCATGTATACGCTCATGAAGGGCTTTATGGGAGGTATCAGGTAATGTATGTTATACGGTTATTCTTCCAAAATATTCGCCTTTTACCGTCGTTTACGTTTTATCTGTTTTACGATTGGCTCTGCTATCGGTTCTACCGAAAAGACCGCCTTTTTTATGGTTGGGGTATTCATCTTTTTACTGGTCGTTTTGGTGCAGGCAAAACGTCACTAATGACAATACAAGCCTATGAGCTTTGTGTTAAATATCCTCAGCTTCACGTTGTAACTAACTTAAAGCTGACAAACTTTCCGGAACATACAAAGATACTTCCTTTGCGTTCTGCTCAGGATATTCTGAATGCTCCGAAAAATTCAATAGTTCTTATTGATGAAATCGGAACTATTTTCAATTCAAGAGATTTTACAAGTGGTAAGAAATCTGTCCCGAAGCCTGTTTTTCAGCATCTTTGTCAATGCCGTAAACGTCATATGATGATTTATGCGACAGTTCAGCGGTTCAATTTGCTTGATAAGCAGATTAGAGATATATCCGCAACTGTTACAGAGTGTCATAGTTCTTTCAAGCACCCTTTCAGTCGTAAGCTAACGGCTGTATGCTATGATATTGATGAATATGAAGCTCTCGTTCAAAATCCTATGTATATTCCGAGGGTTTACGACTGTTACATTAAGATACAGACCGACAAATACAGACATCTATATGATACATCTGAAATGGTTGAGGGTATGCTGAAAATGGAATATCTTTCAGATGAAGAGATACTTAGAAATCAGGGTTCAGACCCCTTATTTTCTGACGGTTCTAAGGAAGGTCAGAAGAATTATAGAAAGGCTATGCGTAGGAGACGTTAGCCATATTTGAAAGTTAACTTTCAAAAAATGTTTTTGGAGTGATTTTCTATGAATAATGAAGTTTCTACATCTTGGTTTTGTGTTTTTAATAATCCGGAAGAACATGGATATTCCGGTACTCCGGAAGAAATCTGCAATCAGCTCCGTGATGAATGGATAGGGGATAGCTCTACACGTTCCGGCGCTTGGGCTTATTGTATTTCCGAAGCCGGATTACATCATGTTCATATGGTTATTGAAGATTTAAAGCCAATGCGCTTTTCTACTATCAAGAAAGAATATTGTAAAGGTATGCACTTCGAGCCTACAAAGGGTTCTAAACGTCAGGCAGAAGCTTACATAAAAAAAGAAGGTAAGTTTGCTGAAAAAGGTGAAACCATTGAATATATGTGTACTCATGGTGATATCAAAGGTAAGCAGGGGAGACGTTCTGACCTTGTAGATTACTATGAACGCCTTGAAGCAGGGGAGACCGTTAAAGATATTCTCCGGGATACTCCTAAAGCGTATACTCATCTGAATGTACTTAAAAATATGTATTATGATATCCGTGTATCTAATACTCCTATTATCCGTGATGTTCGTGTTTTTTGGCATACTGGTCCTACTGGTTCTGGTAAATCATATGACCGTTTAACTCTTTGTAATGAACTTGGTGAAGATAATATTTATTATCTCACTACCTTTAATTCCGGTTGCTTTGATCGCTATAACGGTGAGCCTGTTCTTTGGATAGAAGATTTCCGTGGAGAGTTCAAGCTTCAAGAGTTATTGCGTATGCTTGATAAGTATAAAGCAGAAGTCCCTGCTCGATATACTAACGCAAAGGCTTTATGGAATGAGGTTCATATCACTTCTGTTCTTACCCCTTGTGAGGTATATAGTAAAGCTACGTTAGATGATAATGACCGTATCGAGTAACTTCTCAGACGCATTACATCTATTGTATATCATTTCAAAACCCGTGACGGCGACTATATGAAGCTTCATTTTCCTTCTGATATGTTGCGTGTACAAATGGAAAATGAGGTTGCAAAATCTAAGGCGTTTTTCGAGAGCTTCGCTCCTATCCTTTCCCTTGAAGAGCAGGAGAGCGCGGGGGACTCCCCTGTTGGGGAGTTTCCGCGCTCGGAGGTAACTAAATGAACCAAACAGAAAAAAATCTCTTGTGTGCATACATCTACAATAATTATTGTCGCTTAGAATATAACGTTCATCAGCTACAGTCAAATCTAAGATATAGGCGTGTAGATGTAACTGATTGTCTTGAATTACAGTGTGCTATACAAGAGTTTGAGACCTTTAAAGAGGTTACTAAGCATATCCGTATACTCTTAAAAATTGATGAAGGTGGTGCATCAAATGATTATCCCGAAAAAGAATATCAAATGCCGGAAGTTAAAAAGACCTCAAAAAAGTATACTCCATAATATACAGGTGAAATGTTATCAAGGTTATTTGCCGTATAACTGTGAAACTTGCCGTATTAAGTCCGGTTGTTGGTTTTGCGGTCTCAAATCCTGAAAGGTGGTTTAACTATGGATATGAATGATGTTATTGTTGCTATGGGTATTCCTTGCGATTGGTGCTTTCAGCCTGTTCCTTGTATTCCTTTGCCTTGGGTTTCTTCTTGTGATATATCCGGATTGATGTTTACTATTGCTCACGATATGATCTATAACTTAATGTATTGATTTACCGTGAAAAATATGATATAATCAGTAGAGGAAAAATAATACAAAGTTGCACCAAATGAAAGTTTGGTGCAACTTTGATACGATAAGATAAGGTGAAACTATAATGGAACGTTTATTTATAATGGACATGAAGAATTATGACAAGTCGCTTCCGCGTTACCGCAGACCGTCAGTACGCGGTATCATTATCCGTGACGGCAAGGTCGCAATGGTCTACAGCAGAAAATACAGCTATTACAAATTTCCCGGCGGCGGTATCGAGTCCGGTGAAGATCATATCACGGCGCTTGTCCGTGAAGTCCGTGAAGAGACAGGTCTCACAGTTGACACAGACAGTATACGCGAGCTTGGTTCTGTGCTTCGCGTGCAGCTAAGTCAATACTCTCCCGATACCATATTCGAGCAGGAAAACTACTATTATTTA
Source organism: Ruminococcus flavefaciens (assembly GCA_902777125.1). Classification (GTDB taxonomy): domain Bacteria; phylum Bacillota; class Clostridia; order Oscillospirales; family Ruminococcaceae; genus Ruminococcus. The sequence goes on along the minus strand of CACYSQ010000002.1, from coordinate 81,476 downwards.
TGCGAAGTCACCGGTACTGCTTCTGCTCAGAAGCTTGACGATTACGAGCTTGACGAGGGCTTCACACTGCGCTATGTAACTCCACAGGAAGTCATCGAAACGAACCGCTGTACAGATCACGGCAATTACGATACAGCTCTTATCGAACGTGAAGCACGTGTGCTTGAACATCTAATAGAAAAGGAACTTATATGAAGAATTACAATAACGAGAGCAATCCGGAATTCCTTAACAGCTACCTTGTACATTTAAAAATAGTGCAGCTCCATTCTGAGCGTACCATACAGGAATACTACCTTGATATAAGGCTGTTTCTGAAATTTTATCTTTCGGGAAAGCTCGGTACAGATGATGCTGTTGAAGACATTGACATCTCCGGAATGACTGAACAGGATCTCCGGAATATAACCGTTACGGACATCTACAACTTCATATTCTACGCATCTGATGAACGCAACAACGCTGACAAGGCACGTTACCGCAAGGTCTCATCGCTGCGAAGCTTCTTCAAATACCTTGAAAAGGTCGCACATGTTATTGAAGCGGACCCGACTAAGGATATCGACGTCCCCGTGCCAAAAAAAGCACTGCCTAAGTTTCTTTCGCTGAAGGAAAGTCTGCGTCTGCTTGAAGCTGCCGGAAGCACTGATTCACGCCGTGATTACTGCATCATTACGCTGTTTCTGAACTGCGGAATGCGTCTGAGCGAGCTCGTCGGCATAGATATAAAAGATATTGACTTTTACGAGAACCGCCTGAAAGTTCTCGGCAAGGGCAACAAGGAGCGTATGGTCTACCTCAACAACGCCTGTATCGAAGCACTCAACAGTTACCTTGAAGTACGCCGTGAAAAACCGAAGGCAAAGGACGAGCCGGCGCTGTTTATAAGCAACCAGAACAAGCGCATCTCAAAGCGCCGTGTGCAGCAGATAGTTGAGAATTCGCTTGCAGCAGCCGGACTTGACGGAAAGGGCATAACCACACATAAGCTCCGCCATACAGCCGCCACGCTGATGTACCAGTACGGCGATGCGGACGTTCTGACGCTGAAAGAACTGCTCGGTCACGCCAATATTTCCACGACGGAGATATATACGCACCTCAATAATGAAAGTGTAAGGCAAGCTGTTGAAAGTAACCCCCTTGCGAATGTTAAAAACGACCACAAGGAAGATACATAAATATTTGGTGCAACTTTTTGCGTAAAAATAAACGGACGGTCATTGACCGTCCGCATTTTTTACATTATATAAGCTTTCTTTCGTCGCAGTATTCGCATTCAAGGAGCGTTTCGTCACCGCTTGAAAGGAAGCTCTTGGGAAGATAAAGCTCATGGTTGGTTATGCACTTGGGATTATCGCAGCATACCTTGTTGTATACCCTGCCCTTCAGTGTCTCGGAAGGCTTCTTATCGCGCAGTATCGTGAGTATAAGCGCCATTCTTACGAAAACGCCGTACTTCGCCTGAGTGAAATACTTTGCTCTGCTGTCGTCATCGACCTCAACAGTTATCTCGTCAACCCTCGGGAGCGGGTGCATAACGATCATATCCCTCTTGGCAAGCTGCATCTTGCGGCTGTCGAGGACGTATGTATTCTTCTGTGTAAGGTAGTCCTCACGGCTCGCAAAGCGTTCCTGCTGTATCCTCGTCATATAGAGGACGTCCAGAGAACCGATAGCTTCCTCGATAGTATCGACCTCCTCGAAGGTACTGCCGTTAGCCTTGATGATATCCTTGATATAAGCAGGCATTCTCAGCTCGGGAGTTGAAATGAAGATGAACCTGTTGTCCTTGAACATACTCAGCGCCTTGCAGAGCGAATGAACGGTCCTGCCGTTTATGAGGTCTCCGCACATACCGATAGTCAGTCCTGAAAGGCGTTTTTTCTCGATTTTAAGTGTCAGAAGATCAGTGAGGGTCTGTGTGGGGTGGAGGTGTCCCCCGTCCCCCGCGTTTATAACGGGACACTCAGCTGTAAGCGAGGCAGCCTTCGCAGCGCCGGCTATAGGGTGACGGATAACAAGAACATCGGCATAGCTGCTGACTATCTTAGTGGTATCCTTGATAGTTTCACCCTTTGAGACCGATGAATTCATGGGGTTATCGAAGCCGATTATCTTGCCGCCAAGCCTTATCATCGCGGTCTGGAAGGACATCTGTGTACGGGTCGAGGGCTCATAGAAAAGTGTAGCCATGACCTTTCCGTCGCACTCATGTGCAAACTTTGACGGGTCGTTTCGTATCTCCTCGCCAAGCTCAACAACGCCCTTCCACCATGAGACCGGATAGTCGCTTAGATCAATGAGATGCTGATATTCCGAACGCATATTTTTTACCTCCGACTTATAGTATTTTATTTCCGTTTATAACCATTCCGAAATCGACATTCAGGAATTCCGAAGCCCTTCTGCAAAGCAGCATACGGTCGAGGAATATCTCGAAATATTCAAGAACGGACGATATCTCTGTATCAATGCAGAGGTCAAGGATTATCGAGCGCTTATCCTCGGTTATACTTACAGATGAACGCTCAACAGCATAGTTGACCCTGTCGTGGATATCGAACGTAAGGAGATCGGTATTGCGTACCCTTGATCTTCTTACATCGGTCTTGTCACCGATGATGAGAGCTGCGGAAATGGGGTCGAGCGGCTGACCTGTTCCCTCATCGTGATTGCCTATCGCGGAGATGACCGAGCATATCTCGTCAGCCGGCATACTCAGGTTGTCGAGAAGCCGGAAAGCCATTACAGCACCGCTCTGTGCATGGTCAACGCGGTTTATAACGTTGCCGATATCGTGCATTATCGAGGCTATTTTCGCAAGCTCGACGGTACGCGGCTCATAGCCGAGAGTCGAAAGAATCATGCTTGAAGTTGCCGCTACCCTTTCCACATGAGCAAAGGAATGCTCGGTATAGCCGAGGGCTTCGAGAGCACTGTCCGCCCTCCTGATATACTCCATAATATCGGGGTTCTGCTTGATATACTTATAGGTTACGATGCTTGCCATACAGGCTCCTTTCCGTCATTCTCAAAATACACAGAGTACCATACAAGGAATGTGAAAACAGTCCATATCTTGCGGCTGTTGTCAGCCTTTCCGTCACGATGGTCGTCGAGGAGCTTGATTAGCGGCTCCTGATTGAAGAATTTGAGTGCTGCATCGCTTGTAAAGGCATCGCGGACGATCGAGTAATACTTATCCTCCTTCAGCCATACCCTTATCGGTACCGGGAAGCCGAGCTTCTTCTTAGCGGCTGTATCAGCGGTCTCACGCGGAGTATCGCGCTTTGCAGCAAGCCTCATAGCGTATTTTGTGATGTATTTGGTTTCCTTTGTGGACTTGTCGTGAGTTACCCTGTACTTTGTCGGTATCCTCTCGGCAAGACGCATTACCTCCTTATCGAGGAACGGTACTCTCAGCTCAAGGGAATGTGCCATGCTCATCTTGTCGGCTTTGAGGAGGATATCCCCTGCCAACCACATATGGAGATCAAGGTACTGCATTTTGGTAACGTCGTCCTTATCGCTTACCTTGTCGTAGAATTTCTTAGTGAGTGCATAGGGCTCAGGCGCATCTGTAGTGATCTTCAGTATGGACTTTCTCTGCTTCGGGGAGAAGATATAGGCATTGCCTATGAAGCGCTCCTCTACGTCCTTGCCCTTGCGGACGAAGAAGTTCACTCCCCTCTTTTCGGGAAGCCTTGAAGCAACGCTGCCCACTCCCCTTCTTATAATGCGTGGAAGCTTGTCGTAGAGCGTACCGTCTGGGTCACTGTAGACGTTATAGCCGCCGAATATCTCGTCGGCGCCCTCACCGGAAAGCACTACCTTGAGTCTTTCCGAGGCGATATTGCAGACGAAGAACAGTGCTACCGCAGATGGGTCAGCGAGGGGTTCGTCCATATGGTACTGTATCTTTCTGAGGCTGCCCCAGTATTCCTCCGGGGAGATGACCTTGCTGGTATTCTCCTTGCCGATAGCCTTGGAGAAGCGCTTTGCCCAGCCTATCTCGTTGTATTTTTCATCGCCGCCGAAGCCGACCGTGAAGGTCTTGTCAACATCTGCAAGAGAAGCTATATAGCTCGAATCCACGCCGCTTGAAAGGAATGAGCCTACCTCTACATCAGCGATCTTGTGAGCTCTTACAGAGTCGTGCATAACACCGGAAATACTCTCGGTCCAGTCATCGAGACCGGGCTTTCCGTCCGCACGGAAGTGAATGTCCCAGTAGCGCTTTATGCTGAGCTTGCCGTCCTTATACATGAAGCAGTGTGCAGGCGGGAGCTTATACACATTTTTGAAGAAGGTCTCGTCAGTGGGAGAATACTGGAACGTGAGGTAATTCTCCAGAACGTCCGTATTCAGCTCCTTCACGAAAGCGGGGTGAGGCAGGAAGCTCTTTATCTCCGAACCGAACATGAAGGTGCCATTCATCATAGCGTAGTACATCGGCTTGATGCCGAAGAAATCCCTTGCTCCGAAAAGCTCCTTCTTTTTCTTGTCCCAGATAACGAAGGAGAACATTCCCCTGAGCATGGTCAGGAGCTTTGTGCCGTACTCCTCGTAGCCGTGGATAAGCACCTCGGTATCGGTATTGGTGCGGAAGGTGTGACCGGCAGCCACGAGCCTTTCCCTTATATCAGCATAGTTGTATATCTCGCCGTTGAAGATTATGACGAGCGAGCCGTCCTCATTGAAGATAGGCTGGTCGCCCTGCGAGGAGATGTCGATGATACTGAGCCTGCGGTGACCGAGAGCTATATCCTCGTCAATATACCTGCCATCCGCATCGGGACCGCGGTGACGGATACGGTCCATCATCTCGCCGAGTATCTGTCCTGCATTGCTTTCAGTATTTGTAAAACCAACTATTCCGCACATAAAAATGCCTCCTTAGACATTCAGAGGTCATATCAGACCTCTAATAAATTATTATACTACATCTTACAGATTTTTGCAACCTCAACAATGAAATTTCTTTGCTTTTTTTCTGAAAAAAATTCTACCGGAGGTTGCAATTGCCTCCGATCAGTGATATAATATCTTCTTGGGGATATCATAGTTCAACAGGAGGTCGTATTTTTGGACAGGATAGATTTTTTCAGAGATCTTTCTATTATCATAGTTTCCGCAAAGCTCTGCGGTCTTATCGCGCAGAAGCTCAAAGCACCGCAGGTGGTCGGTGAGATAATCGCCGGACTTCTCATAGGTCCCTGCTGCTTCGGCTTTGTCGGGACTTCGGATTACCTCTCGCTTATAGCGGAGATAGGTGTTGTTATGCTGATGTTCAGCGCCGGACTTGAAACGAACATGAGGGAGCTTCTCAGGACAGGTCCAAAAGCATTTGCCGTAGCCTGTGTCGGGGTATTCTTCCCGCTTGTCGGTGGTACGCTGCTCTATAGCTGCTTCTACGGCTTCTCAGCGGTCGGCAGCGACAGCTTCTACCGGGCTGTTTTCATCGGTACCATTATGACGGCGACCTCGGTAGGCATAACCGCTCAGACTTTGAAGGAGCTCGGTCATATCAAGGAGGCTGTCGGCACTCTGATACTCAGTGCCGCGATAATCGACGACGTTATCGGAATTATCGTCCTCACCTTCGTCATAGGCTTCAAGAACCCCGATTCCAAACCCACTGACGTTCTTATCAATACGGGCCTTTTCATTGTCCTGAGCATCTGCATAGGCTTCATTATGTACTATGTCTTCAAGTTCATCGACAAGCGTCACCCTCACCAGAGGAGAATACCTATCCTCGGGCTTGCACTGTGTATGTTCATGGCTTTTGCAGCGGAGGAATTCTTCGGTATCGCCGATATCACAGGCGCTTACGTTGCCGGACTTATCCTTTGCAGCCTGAACGATTCCGACTACATAGCCCGCAAGATAGACATTAATTCGTATATGCTGTTCGGACCTGTATTCTTTGCAAGTATCGGTCTGAAAACCACTCTCAGCGGCTTCGACAAGGAGCTGGCTCTGTTCTCGGCAGGCTTCGTTGCAGTTGCCCTGCTCGCAAAGGTCGTCGGCTGCGGACTTATAGCAAAGATCATGAAGTACAGCTTCCGTGACAGCCTTAAAGTAGGCGTCGGAATGATGACCCGCGGTGAGGTCGCACTGATAGTCGCACAGAAAGGCTTGTCCGTAGAGATGCTCGACGAGAAATATTTCGCATCTGTCATTGTGCTGATAATCGTTTCTTCTGTGCTCACGCCGATAATACTGAAGCTGCTCTACAGCAACCAGCAGCCTCAGCCCGAGAAAAGCTCATGACCTCATATACGGCGGTTTTCAGGACGCTCTGCTTGACATACTCGGAACGATCTGGTATAATTTTCTGTGCAAAAACATGACAATTGGAGGTAAACTATTATGAAAAACATGATCGTTAAAACTGCGGCTGTTCTTATGGCTGCAAATATGGCATTCGCCCTCACAGGCTGCGGAAGCAGCAGCTCCTCAAAGGCTGATACTTCTCCCGCTGAGGTTTCTGATCCCGTAAGCGAAGCTCCTACAGAAAATGCGGCTGAAATAACCGGTGCTGAGCAGACATGGGGAATTTACACTGTCATGGTCCCCGATGGCTGGAAGCTCAGAAAGGGCGATGTCTTAGATGAGAACGCTCCGGAATTCTGCTCGGTAAAGAAGTCCGACTTCAAGTATTTTGACTTCATGTGCGAAGAAGAAAACGTTCAGAAGCAGCACTATGAATACAACAAGAAGACCTATACCAACGAGCAGAAGGACATTCCCGCAACGACAATCGGCAGCATTGAGTGGACAGGCTTCCAGTACGGAAACGACTTCGGCGGCGGATTTGAATTATACGGTAAGTCCGGCGGCAAGTTCCTGCGTGTTTCCTGTGCAGGCTTCAGCTTTGACAGTCCCGAAACACAGGCTGTTCTCGGTTCGCTGAAAATTTCCTGATCTGTCAGTGATACAGGAACTAATAATTGTAAATAATCCGATACATAGCGCAATGCTCATATAGAAGTGTTTATTAGGATTATTGAGCAAGACTTTTTGATAAAAGTGCTTTCAAACTCTATTCAAAGCCTTTTCTTTTTGTTTTTTTCGTGACGGTACATAATTAGCGCTACTTAAAAAAGTAGCGCTTTGTTTTTTGTTGTTGAAACGTGTACCGTCACGGAAAAAACCATAATAAAGTCTTTGAAAAGGGGTCTGGGGAAGAACCTTCCTCAGAAAGGTTTTCCCCAGTGAGTTCTAATAATACTTCCGTATGGGCACTACGCTAATGTATCGGGATTTTTTTCATTCTCCGCTTGCACCGTAGTTGGAAAGGACACGGGCTGACGGGTCATTGACATTGCAGCCCTCCCACTCCTTGTTCGGCATCCAGAAATCAACGATCATTGCACTGTTTCCGGGATAGTATTTCTCGAATATCTCACGGTAGAGCAGCGATTCCTTTGTAAAGGGCTTTGCATGGCTATACTTCGTGCATTTCAGCTCGAATTCCTCGTCAGAATAGAAGCCTGCCGCATACTCCTTGAGGTAGTCCACCATTGAATGTCCGACAGCGTCCGAGAAAGCTGCCTTTTCACGGTAAAGAATATCGTGCGGCAGATAGTCACCCTCGAATGCGTGACGCAGGAGGTACTTGCCCTTGTTGTACTTGTTCAGTTTCATTTCCGGGTCAACAGCCATGACGTACTTCACGAAATCAAGGTCGCCGAACGGTACTCTCGCTTCAAGCGAATTTACCGAAATACAGCGGTCTGCACGGAGCACATCGTACATATGCAGCTCGTGTACACGCTTTACGGACTCAGCCTGAAATGCCTCTGCGGACGGTGCAAAATCCGTGTACTTGTAGCCGAAAAGCTCGTCTGATATCTCACCTGTGAGAAGAACACGGATATCGGTCTGCTCATGGATAGCCTTGCAGAGAAGATACATACCCATGCTCGCACGGATCGTGGTGATATCGAACGTTCCGAGGAGCTTTATTACCTCATCGAGGGCGGAAAGAACGTCTTCCTTTGTGATGATGACCTCCGTGTGGTCACTGCCGATGTAGTCAGCGACCTGCTTTGCGTATTTGAGGTCGATAGCATCGGTGTTCATGCCGATAGCAAATGTCCTTATCGGCTTATCGCTCTTTTTCTGTGCAATGGCGCATACCAGCGAGGAATCAAGGCCTCCCGAAAGGAGAAAGCCTACCTTCGCATCGGCATCGAGACGCTTTTCAACTCCGGCAACGAGCTTGTCGTGGATATTCCTGCAAACCTCGTCTATTTCGGCGTGTATAACGCTGTCAACTGCCGTTATGTCGCAGTAGCAGCGGAACTCGCCGTTCTTGTAGTAGTGACCTGGCGGGAACGGCATTATCTCCTTGCAGAGCTTGACGAGGTTCTTCGGCTCACTTGCAAATACCATTGTACCGTCGGCAGATTTGCCGTAATACAGCGGACGAATGCCTATCGGGTCACGGGCTGCGATGAACTCGCCGCTGGAGCTGTCATAGATGACGCAGGCAAACTCTGCATCGAGCATTGCGAACATATCCGTGCCGTACTCCCTGTACAGGGGAAGAAGTATCTCGCAATCGCTGTCGCTTTTGAAGCTGTAGCCGAGATTTATGAGGCCATCGCGGAGCTTCCGGAAGCCGTATATCTCGCCGTTGCAGACAACATAGTCGCCGTCCAGCTCAAAGGGCTGCATACCCTCCGGAGTGAGACCCATTATCGAAAGTCTCTGGAAGCCGAGAAAGCCTCCGAGGACCTCCTTTATCCTCTGATCGTCAGGACCGCGCGAGACCGTTGCACTAAGCGCCTCCGCGATCTTGTCCTTACTGCTGCTTGCGCCGCAGTATGCCATTATCGTACACATTTTCTATTCCTCCGAATAATTGTAGATGTTAGCCTGCACATCGCCATTGATGTACGGCTTCAAAGCTGTTATACTGTATGTCGCCTTTTACTTATGTATTTTCTCGTCGAATTTATTCTTGGTGCCTGCACCGGATATATCCACCGGATAATCACCCGTGAAGCAGCCCTTGCAGCACCCGAACCGGTTATCTATGAGGTCGCCGAGGCAGCCGACCGGCAGATATGCAAGACTGTCCGCACCTATGTATTTCGCTATCTCCTCAGTGGAACTGCACTTTCCGGCAATGAGGTTCTCCTCAGAGTCGATATCCGTTCCGAAGTGGCAGGTGTGCAGGAAGGGCGGCGATGAGATGCGGACGTGTACCTCACTTGCACCTGCTTCACGCAGGAGCCGGACTATACGCGCACTTGTGGTGCCTCTCACTATCGAATCGTCTATCATGACCACTCGCTTTCCCTGTACGGTCTCGCGGACTGCGTTGAGCTTGATCTTTACCGCGTTCTCACGCTGGTGCTGTTCAGGCTGGATAAAGCTTCGTCCGATGTACTTGTTTTTGATGAATCCTATGCCGTAGGGTATGCCGCTCTCATAGGAGTAGCCGAGAGCCGCATCAAGTCCGGAATCGGGTACGCCGATGACTATATCCGCATCAACAGGACTGTTTTTCGCAAGGAGCCTGCCTGCGGTCAGCCTTGCACGGTGTACCGGTACGCCCTCGATGACCGAATCGGGACGGGCAAAGTAGATATACTCGAAAATGCAGATATTGCGTTCTCTGCCGCAGTTCGTCCTTATCGAGCGAAGTCCCTCGCTGCTTATAACGACTATCTCCCCTGCCTCGACATCACGCACAAATTCAGCGCCGACTGTTTCAAGCGCACAGGATTCCGATGCAACGATATATGCGCCGTCATGAGCCTTGCCTATACAAAGCGGACGGAAGCCGTTCGGATCGCGGAAGGCAATGAGCTTGGTGGCAGTCATGAGGATACAGGAATAGGCACCCTTTATGTAAGGCATTGCCCGTTCAACAGCCTCCTCGGTGGAGCTGCTCGTGAGCCTCTCACGGACGATAGAATAGGCTATCGCCTCAGTATCAGAGGTGCCGTGGAATATCGCACCGGACATCTCAAAGGAACGTCTTAGCTCCTGTGCATTGACGAGGTTGCCGTTGTGGACGAGAGCCATATTGCCCTTGATATGCCTGATAACAAGAGGCTGGATATTGTTGTGGCTGTGACCGCCCGTGGTCGAATAGCGTACATGACCTACTGCCATATTACCGCTTCCGAGCCTTTCAAGCTCTTCCCTTGTGAAGACCTCAGATACGAGACCGTCGGCACGTTTATGTCTGAATACACCGTCGTCACAAACTGCTATGCCGCAGCTCTCCTGACCGCGGTGCTGGAGGGCATAAAGCCCGAAATATACAGAAGAAGCCGGAGTTCCGCGCTCATTCTCGAATATGCCGAAAACTCCGCATTCCTCATGAATGCTGTCAAACATATCTACACCTCTGTTACAGATATTGCTCGCTCAGCTTGTCGATCAACGACAGTGCCGCGATATTCTTCTTCATTCGCTTGTTCATAGCGTACTGCTCAAGATAGGAATGTGCTTCCTCCTCGGTCATGCCCTTGTACTGCATGAGCATGAACTTTGCCTTGTCAACAGCCTGTATCTCCGCAAGCTTTTCTTCAAGCCTCAGATTGTCGTGATAGAGCTTCAGCGAACGGTTCACCGCTATCTCAACGGTCTTGACGAGCTGATACAGCAGAGTGCGGCTGAAAGGCTTTGCGACTATGATTATACCTGAGCTCTCAGCAGAGGCAGCTATCTTTTCCGCCTGCGCTTCCTTTATCATGAAGATGCAGTTCGCAGCGGTCTTGTCAACGATATACTCGGCAAGCTCAAGTCCGGGCTCGTCGATGAGCGGTGAATTTATTACGGCAAGCTCGACCGCAGGTTCACTGTCGAGGTAAGTCCTTGCCTGATAGGCTGATTCGACAAGCTTCGGCTTGCAGCCAAAGGAATCGCGAAGAAAGGCGACAAGTGCTTCAGAGGCGTTAGAATTGCTTGATATCACAATAACCTTTTCCAAAGCAAACCTCCGTCAGAGCGTGTAGAAGTAGTTTTTATCACTGTAAGCCTGCTTATCGTAGGCGGAATTGTATTCGTGCCATTCATTCTTTTTCGCCTGAACGAGCTTATTCAGGACATTTGCAGGGATATGTGCGCTTACAAAGTCCGAAGCTCCAGCGGCTTCAGCAGCCTCGCCGAGGTCAGCAGGAAGCGTTCCTGCGGGGGTATTCTCCTGCGGGAGCTCAATACCCTCGCTTAAACCTTCAAGTGCGGCATAGATAATCAGTCCGAATGTGAAATAGGGATCGCATACACAGTCGGCAGCCCTTATTTCGAGCGGAATGCCGCTGCCCTCGGTATTGAGCCTTATGAGCTGTATGCCCTCGTCCTCAGCCCATGAGATATCACGCGGCGAGGAGAATTCAGCGAGCCTGTCATAGGAATTAACTGTCGAATCAGTGAAAAGCGCGATATCGCGGAGCCTTCTCATGATACCGGCTGCCGCACTGCGGAGAACTCCGCTGTCAGAGGCGTTCCTTTCTTCAAGGAGGTCGCCGTCGGGGAAAATATTCAGACTTATGTGCATACCGTTTCCGTGGCCGTCGCGGACCGGCTTCGGCATGAAGCTCGCATGGACACCGTGTGTCTCGGCTACGGATTTAACCGCAGACTTGAAGCTGAGAAGCGTATCGGCAGCTTTCAGTGCAGACGAGGCATTGAAGTCTATCTCATGCTGTCCGCAGCCGCTCTCATGGCGCGATGAATAGGGGTGAATGCCCATCTGTTCGAGCGTGAGGCAGACATCGCGGCGGATATTCTCGCCCTTGTCGTCCGGAGCAGCATCGCAGTAGCCTGCGTAATCGTGGGGTATCCTTGTGGGGAGGTCATTGACGTCCCTCTTGAAAAGAGTGAACTCGCACGATGTACCGAAACGGAAGCAGTAGCCTGCGGAAACGGCAGCCTTCATTGCCTTTTTGAGGAAGTATCTGCCGTCGCCCTCAAAGGGTGTACCGTCAGAATAGCGTATAAAGCAGAACATACGGATAACTCTGCCCTGCTGCGGTCTCCACGGCAGAACGGTCATGGTCTGAGCGTCCGGAAAGAGGAAGAGATCGCGTCCGCCGGCAGCCTCAAAGCCTGCGATCTTCTTTGCAGTGAGCTTTGCACCGTGCTCAAAGGTCGATGCAAGCTCTGATGAAAGTATAGAAATGTTTTTCAGTCTGCCGTGAAGATCACAGAATGTGAGCTTTATGAACTTCACATCGTTTTCCTCAATATAGTGCAGTATCTCATTTTCTGAATATATCATTTTTCCCTCCGTTTTCATTAAAGGTTCGTGTAGCCCGTGAGGAATTCGTCCACCTCTGCGGCAGCGTCCCTGCCCTCGCGGATAGCCCTTACGACAAGTGACTGACCGATGTGCATATCCCCGGCGGTGAATACCTTTTCAACGTTTGTGGAATGGCGTCCTGCTTCGGTTTTGACGTTCGTGCGCTGGTCAAGCTCAACTCCGAAGCTCTCGGCAACGTAGCTCTGACAGCCGAGGAAGCCGGCTGCTATAAGGCAGAGCTCACAGGGAAGTATCTCCTCGCTGCCCTCAATCTCCTTCGGGACCTTTCTTCCGCTCTTGGGATCGGGAACGAATTCGAGCCGGACCGTCTTTACGGCGGAAAGTGAACCGTTGGCGTCCTTGATGAACTCCTTAACCGTGGTGCAGTAGATGCGCGGATCGTGGCCGAATACCGCTATTGCTTCCTCCTGACCGTAATCGGTCTTGCACACTCTCGGGTACTCCGGGAACGGATTGCTCTCAGCTCTTTCGTCCGGGAGCTTAGGCATCATTTCGAGCTGTACGACAGACTTGCAGCCGTGGCGGACAGATGTGCCGACACAGTCGTTTCCGGTATCGCCTCCGCCGATTATCACAACGTTCTTGTCCTTTGCGGAGATGTATTTTCCGTCCGCAAGCTCAGAATCGAGCAGGCTCTTGGTAGTGGCTTTCAGGAAGTCCACTGCGAAATAAATACCATCGGCATCTCTGCCTTCCGCCTTGATATCGCGGGGATTTGCTGAACCGCAGGCAAGTACGACCGCATCAAAATCCGAAAGTATCTCCCCTGCTGAAACGTTCTCGCCCACATTGCACTCAGTCCTGAACTCAACGCCCTCCGCCTTCATTAGGTCGATGCGGCGAAGTATAACGCTTTTCTCAAGCTTCATATTCGGTATGCCGTACATCAGAAGTCCGCCGGGTCTGTCCGAACGCTCAAAGACCGTAACGCTGTGGCCTCTTTTGTTCAGCGTATCGGCAGCGGCAAGTCCCGAGGGTCCCGAACCGATGACTGCGACCTTTTTTCCGCTTCTTGCAGCCGGTATCTGAGGCTGCATAAGACCATTCTCAAAGCCGTATTCGATTATAGCATTCTCGTTGTCCCTTGTGGAGACCGGTTCGTCATGAACTCCGCAGATGCAAGCCTTTTCGCAGAGTGCCGGGCAAACCCTTGAGGTGAACTCCGGGAAGTTGTTCGTCATCAGCAGACGTTTGAGAGCTGCGGTCTTGCTGCCCCTGAAAAGGAGATCGTTCCACTCAGGGATAAGATTGTTCAGCGGACAGCCCGATATCATTCCGCCGAGCATTTTTCCGTTCTGACAGTACGGAACTCCGCAGTCCATACATCTTGCAGCCTGCTCCCGGCGCTTTTCCTCACTGAGCGGAGTGTGGAACTCCTTATAGCTCCTTATCCTTTCAAGCGGCTCGCATGAGGGATTGTCGATGCGGAGGTATTCAAGAAATCCTGTTGACTTTCCCATTGCTCACGCCTCCTTCTTAATCATATTGAAAGCCTCGATCTCAGCCTGTTCACTGTTCATTCCCTTTTCCTCAAGGGCGATAACAGCGCTGCGTATCTTGGCATAATCGTGCGGGATTATCTTCTTGAAGCTCGGCAGATGACCGTTGAAATCCGAGAGTATCATCTTAGCCTTTTCCGAGCCTGTAGCCTCAGCGTACTCAGTAAGTATCGTTTTCAGCTCATCAGCGTCCGCCTTTTCGGTAACTCCGCTGAGAGAGACGAGCGACTTGTTCAGGCGTGTATAGAGGTCGCGCTTTTCATCGAGGACATAGGCTATACCGCCGGACATTCCCGCAGCAAAATTCTTGCCTGTAGGTCCGAGGATAACAGCTCTTCCTCCTGTCATGTACTCGCAGCCGTGATCGCCGACGCCCTCGCAGACCGCTGTCGCACCGGAATTTCTTACGCAGAAGCGTTCGCCTGCGATACCCCTGATGAACGCCTTTCCTGAGGTCGCACCGTAAAGTGCAACGTTGCCGACGATGATATTTTCGTCAGCCCTGAAGCCGGCGTTTTCGGGAGGACAGAGCACAAGCTTTCCGCCTGAAAGTCCCTTTCCGAAATAGTCGTTGCTGTCACCTGTGAGTGTGAGCGTGAGACCCTTCGGGATAAATGCGCCGAAGGACTGTCCGCCGCTGCCCTTGCAGTTCACAACGAAGGTGTCGTCCGCAAGAGTGTTTTCGCCGTGGATACGGGTTATCTCAGCACCTGTGAGCGTACCTGCCGAACGGTCGGTATTGCCGACCTCAATGGAAATGGTCTTGGGAGTGCCGTTTTTGAGAGCGCTTCCCAGCTTCTTCATTATAACACGACGGTCTATGGTCTTGTCAAGCTCAAAATCAAAAATATCTTCCTGCTCGAAGTGCTGCTTCTCCCCTTCCGGAGTTTTGGCAAGGATAGCCGAAAAGTCGATATGCTTTTCAGCGGCGATGTCTTTTACGCGGAGCAGGTCTGTGCGTCCGACGAGCTCGTCAACAGTGCGTACACCGAGCTTTGCCATGTATTCACGAAGCTCCTGTGCGACAAAGTGCATGAAGTTCACGATATACTCGGGCTTTCCGCTGAAACGCTTCCTCAGCTCGGGATTCTGTGTGGCGATGCCCATAGGACAGGTATCAAGGTTGCAGACTCTCATCATCACGCAGCCCATTGTTACGAGCGGAGCTGTTGCAAAGCCGAATTCCTCAGCGCCGAGAAGTGCCGCAACGAGTACGTCCCTGCCGTTCATGAGCTTGCCGTCAGTCTCGATGCGAACACGCGAACGCAGACCGTTGAGCATAAGGGTCTGATGAGCCTCGGCAAGTCCGAGCTCCCAAGGAAGTCCTGCGTTATAAATGGAGCTTCTGGGTGCGGCACCTGTACCGCCGTCGTAGCCGGAAATGAGGATAACCTGTGCGCCTGCCTTTGCAACACCGGCTGCAACTGTTCCAACGCCGGCCTCAGAGACGAGCTTTACGGAGATGCGAGCCTTGTCGTTGGCGTTTTTCAGGTCATAGATGAGCTGTGCGAGGTCTTCAATGGAGTAGATATCGTGGTGAGGCGGAGGCGAGATAAGTCCCACGCCCGCGGTCGAATGACGGGTCTTTGCGATCCACGGATAGACCTTTCCGGAGGGAAGATGTCCGCCCTCGCCGGGCTTAGCTCCCTGAGCCATTTTTATCTGTATCTCCTGTGCGGAGACGAGGTACTCGCTGGTAACTCCGAAGCGTCCCGATGCTACCTGCTTTATGGCGGAGCACTTGTCAGACCTGAGACGCTCGGGACTTTCACCGCCCTCGCCGCTGTTTGACTTTCCGCCGATGCTGTTCATGGCAAGTGCCATGCACTCATGAGCTTCCTGTGATATCGAACCGTAGGACATTGCGCCGGTCTTGAAACGGTGACATATGCTCTCGACAGGCTCGACCTCCTCTATCGGAATGCCTCCGTTCTCATCGAAATTGAAGTCGAGGAGACTGCGGAGCGTGAGCTCGTTGTCCTCACGGGTAAGGCACTCGGAATACTTCCTGAACACCTCATAGCTGCCTGTTCTTGCAGCTTGCTGGAGAAGATGAATGGTCTCGGGAGTATAGAGGTGGTCACTCTTTCCGCTGCGGAGCTTATGGCTGCCTGCACTGAGGATATTGCTGTCGGTGTGAAGACCGAGCGGGTCATAAGCGGCATTGTGGAGAGCCTCTGTACGGCGGCTGATATCGGAAAGTCCGATGCCTCCGATACGGCTCACGGTTCCGGAGAAGTACCTGTCTATGAGCTCCTTGGAGATGCCGACTGCCTCAAAGAGCTTGCTGCCCTGATAGGACTGTATAGTGGAAATTCCCATTTTCGAGGCTATCTTTACGATGCCGTGGAGGATAGCACTGTCGTAATCGTCCTCGGCAGCGTAGAAGTCCTTGTCGAGCGAGCCGTCCGCAATGAGTGAGCGAATGGTCTCCTGTGCAAGGTAGGGATTTACCGCACAGGCGCCGTAACCGAGAAGCGCTGCGAAATGGTGTACCTCACGCGGCTCAGCACTCTCAACTATCATCGCAACTGCTGTACGCTTCTTGGTCGAAACAAGGTGCTGCTGCAATGCCGCAACGGCAAGCAGTGAGGGTATCGCACAGTGGAACTCATCAACTCCCCTGTCCGAGAGAATGAGGATATCAGCACCGTCGCGGTAAGCCTTGTCAGCCTCGATGAAAAGCCTGTCTATAGCCTTTTCAAGTGATGTTCCGATGTAGTAGACCATTGAGATGACGGCGGTTTTCAGACCGCTTTCGTGCATATTCTTTATCTTGAGAATGTCCGTCTCAGTAAGAATGGGGTTCTCGATTTTAAGAACGCGGCAGTTCTCGGGACGTTCCTCGAGCAGATTGCCGTCCTTGCCGATGTAAACGCTCGTATCGGTCACAATCTCCTCGCGGATAGCGTCAAACGGCGGGTTTGTGACCTGAGCAAAGAGCTGGCGGAAGTAGTTGAAAAGCGGAGGCTGCTGCTTGTCAAGAGGCGGGAGCGGTATGTCGCTTCCCATAGAAGCGATAGGCTCGGCACCTTTTTCAGCCATGGGGAGGATAGATGTTCTGATGTCCTCGTAGGAGTAGCCGAAAGCCTTCTGGAGCTTTGAAAGCTCATCGTCCGTGTAGGTGCGGACGCCCTTGTTCGGGATATGGAGGTCGTGCAGACGTATAAGGTTAGAGTCGAGCCATTCGCCGTAGGGCTGGCGTGAAGCGTAATACTCCTTTATCTCGTCGTCCTCGATGATACGACCCTGTTTGGTGTCAGCAAGGAGCATTTTTCCGGGACGGAGACGGTCCTTTTTCACTATCTTTTCAGCCGGAATGTCGATACAGCCGGTCTCGGACGAAAGGATAAGGCAGCCGTCGCTTGTAACACAGTATCTCGAGGGACGCAGACCGTTCCTGTCAAGAACAGCGCCCATTATCTCGCCGTCGGAGAAAAGTATGGAGGCGGGACCGTCCCAAGGCTCCATCATCGTTGCGTAATACTGGTAAAGGTCATACTTCTGCTTGGACATCGTCCTGTTGTTCTTCCAAGGCTCGGGAATGGTTATCATGACCGCGAGAGGAAGCGGCATACCGGACATCATCATGAATTCAAGTGCATTGTCCAGCCTTGCTGAGTCGGAGCCGTTGACGTTTATCGAGGGAAGTATCTTTGTCATAACGTCCCTGAACGCTTCACAGGTCATGTCCTCCTCACGGGCGAGCATCTTGTCAGCGTTGCCCGTGATAGTGTTTATCTCACCGTTGTGAACGATTATGCGGTTCGGGTGAGCCTTCTGCCAGCTCGGATTAGTATTCGTGGAAAAGCGCGAATGTACGGTAGCGATAGCAGAGCAGAAGTCCTCGCTCTGGAGGTCCTTGTAGAATTTTCTCAGTTCGTCAACAAGGAACATACCCTTATATACTACAGTTCTGCTCGAAAGTGAGCAGACATATGTGTTCTCATCGGACTGCTCGAATTCGCGTCTTGCGATATACAGTCTGCGGTCGAATTCGAGTCCCCTTTCGCAGTCAGCCGGACGCTTGACGAACGCCTGTACGATGCACGGCATACTCTCACGCGCCTTTGTGCCGAGTATCTGCGGCTCAGTCGGAACTTCCCTCCAGAACAGCAGCTCCATACCGTTTTTGCCGATTATAAGCTCAAACAGTTTCTTTGCGCGGTCACGCTTCATTGCATTCTGAGGGAAGAAGAACATACCGATACCGAGGTCTCCGTCCTCTGCGATGTCAAAGCCGCGCTTTTCAGCCTCCTTCCTGAAGAAGCTGTGCGGAGTCTGCACCAGAATGCCCACACCGTCGCCTGTTTTGCCTTCGGCGTCCTTGCCTGCACGGTGTTCGAGCCTTTCGACTATACGGAGAGCGTTTTCTACGACCTCGCGCGACTGCTTTCCGCTGATATTGACAACGGCACCGATACCGCAGTTGTCATGCTCGAAATGCGGGTCATAGAGTCCCTGCTTTCCGTATGGGGCTTCTGTTCTGAAATTATCCATATCATTCACTTGCCTTTCCGGTGCAGAGCGTCATTGATCTGCACCGCATAATAAAAAAGGACGCCCGGGCAGAAAAAATCTGCACGAACGTCCTTGTTCCTAACGAGTATTTTACCACTTTAACGCTGTGTTGTCAAGGGGTAAAGTGATATTTGTACAAGCTGTACAATTCATTCACACTGCGTCAAGCCTTTACTATGCACTTCTTGAAAGCTTTCTTGCCCTTGCGGACGATAACTCCGTCACCGATAACCACTGTTGCCTTTGCATCGGTCATCTTAACGTCGTCAACAGTGATACCGCCCTGCTGTACCAGACGGCGAGCCTCGGAAACAGACGGTGCGAGCTCAGCCTTTACGAGAAGATTGAGAAGTCCGATAGAGCCGTCTGTGAGATCAGCTGCACTTATTTCAGCAACAGGCATATTCTCATTGCTTCCGCTTCCGCCAAAGAGAGCCTTTGCCGCAGCCTTAGCCTTTTCAGCCTCCTCCTCGCCGTGAACGAGCTTTGTGAGCTCATATGCGAGAAGCTCCTTGGCAGCGTTGAACTGTGCGCCCTCCATAGTCTTTTCCATTTCCTCAATCTGCTCTACAGGCACGAATGTGAGCATTTTCAGGCACTTGATAACGTCCGCATCGTCAACGTTTCTCCAGTACTGGAAGAACTCGTAGGGAGTGGTCTTTTCAGGGTCGAGCCATACTGCGCCCTTCTCGGTCTTGCCCATTTTCTTGCCCTCGGAATTGAGGAGGAGGGTTATCGTCATTGCGTAGGCGTCCTTGCCGAGCTTGCGTCTGATGAGCTCAGTGCCGCCAAGCATATTTGCCCACTGGTCGTCACCGCCGAACTGCATATTGCAGTTGTAGTCCTGAAAGAGCTTGTAGAAATCGTAGCTCTGCATTATCATGTAGTTGAATTCGAGGAAGGTGAGTCCCCTCTCCATGCGCTGCTTGTAGCATTCGTGCGATAGCATACGGTTAACGCTGAAATGTGCGCCGACCTCACGGAGCACCTCGATGTAATTGAGGTCCATGAGCCAGTCTGCATTGTTTACGATAATAGCCTTGCCGTCCGAGAAGTCGATGAATCGGCTCATCTGCTTCTTAAAGCAGTCAACATTGTGCTGGATAGTCTCACGGGTCATCATCTTTCTCATGTCGGTCTTGCCGGAGGGGTCACCGATCATAGCTGTACCGCCGCCGATAAGGACGATAGGCTTGTTTCCAGCCATTTGCAGACGCTTCATAAGGCAGAGCGCCATGAAGTGTCCGACATGGAGCGAATCGGCAGTCGGGTCAAAGCCGATGTAGAATGTAGCCTTGCCTGCGTTCACAAGTTCTTCGATCTCCTTCTCGTCAGTGAGCTGAGCGAGGAGACCTCTGCGTTTGAGTTCTTCAAAAGTAGTCATATTTTTTCTCCTTTATTGATTTTCTTTTTGTGGTTCAGATGCAATTCAGTTCCTACTGTCAGCATAAAGCACGAAAACGTCGGACGTTTTCATTTATACCACTCTCCTTGATAAAAAAGCCCCTGACAGTCCATTGACCGTCAGGGACGAAGTTACTCGTGTTACCACCCTGTTTTATCGGCATTGCGCCGACCTCATTGAGCTGTAACGGGCATACCCGTCCGCACCTACTCACCCCAAAAGGCTTCAATGCAGCTACTCCCGGACGTAATTCTCCCTGCGCCCTCGCCCCCTCACACCGACCGGGAACTCTCTGTATCAGGCTTTGCATGGCTTTTGTCCGTTCAACGTTTTCTTTATGATATCACATATCAGCAGATTTGTCAAGCACCAGTAATTAGTTAACATAAAAATATTTTTCTTCTGCTATTGACATTTGTATTTGTTTCGTGTATAATATTTATTGTTGGCGCTGATGTGGCACAGTCGGTAGCGCAACGCCTTGGTAAGGCGTAGGTCGTCGGTTCAAGTCCGATCATCAGCTCCAGTATAAAGTCCTCAGAAATGTCGTATTTTCGGCAATTCCGAGGACTTTATTGTTTTTATGCTGCCATTAAATATTAGAGCTTTTCGCGTACTAAGCGAAAATACATGATAAAACAAACGCGGTCCGGAATATCTGAACCGCGTTTTCTTTACACAATGGAGCAGGCAGTAAAAAAACTGACCGCTTTACACAAAATCCGTACCGTCCTCGCAGAGAATGGCAGTGCGGGTCATGCCCGAGGCCTCGAACGGCACTGCGCCGGCATTTTTGAGCGCCTCCACGAACAGTGTGGGGTTATAGTTGGTCTGCGTACCGGCGGGAAGCCTCAGTGACATCTCCACTCCCCTGTCAGACGTCCGGCACGAAAGCACCTGTAGGTCAGGCTTGATATCGACCGTTTTCACGCCCTTCTTGGTCTTTTTCTCTATCAGTATCTCCTCCCCGGAGAGCAGCCGGTCGATGTCAGCTTTCAGCTTATCGGGCACTTCGGTTTCGAGCACGAAGCTGTAGTCCGCATGGGTGATCGCGGTTATCTTTTTCTGCTGCAAGGCAACTGAAACTATGCCCATACCCTCGGGCATTACGGCATTGAGCCGGTCTCTTATCTCCTCCATGGACATTGCATCGTCGGTGATATTGAAGTCCATTATCTCGCAGCGGCTCTCGAAGCCGAGAGAAAGCGCGAGCGCGAATGAGTAGTACGGGTGGGGATTGAAGCCCTCGGTGTACCATATCGGCAGTCCTGAGCGCCGGAAAATACGCAGCATACAGCGGTTTAGGTCGAGGTGGGAGATGTATTTCGACCTCCCGGTCTTTTCAAAAACAGCTCTGACTCTCAGCAAAAGCAATCCCTCCCCACTTTTTTATTCACGCCGCAGCCGGAACACCTCTGGCGGCAGTTCGGCGTGGTCTTGGACAGATGCGCGGTCTTGTTCTCGCGTATGAGGAACTCCTTGCTGACGAGGTAATCGAGGTGATCCCACGGCAGAATCTCGTCGTATTCAAAGCGGCGGTTCGCGTAGAAGGCAGGGTCAACGCCGCAGTCCGCGAAAGCCTCGAGCCACAGGTCGAACCTGTAGTGCTCCTCCCAGCTGTCGAACTTGCAGCCCTTTTTCCACGCGGCGTATATCACGGGACACAGCCTACGGTCGCCCTTTGCGAGTATAACCTCGAGCTGACTGACATTCGGGTCGTGGTAGGCGACCTTTATCTTCTTCGACCTGACGCTGTCGAGCAGGAGCTTCTGCTTATGCTCTATCATCTCACGGGTATCCTGAGGCTCGAACTGGAACGGTGTGAACGGCTTCGGCACAAAGGTAGCGCAGCTCACCGAGACCTGAACTCCGCCCTTTCCCTTGGGACGGTTCTCGATGCTGTAGAAAAGGTCTACCACGCGCTGTGCAAGCTCGGCAATACCGACGATATCCTCGTCTGTCTCAGTGGGAAGTCCCATCATGAAATAGAGCTTTACCGCGGAATATCCGCCCTCAAAGGCGATGCGGCAGGTATTCATTATCTCCTCCTCGGAGACATTCTTGTTGATGACGTCGCGGAGACGCTGTGTGCCTCCCTCAGCGGCGAAGGTCAGACCGCTCTTGCGGACCTTTTTTATCTTTTCGAGAAGTGCTTCGGAGAAGTTGTCCACTCTCAGCGAGGGCAGAGAAAGGTTGATGTGCTCCTTTTCGGTGTACTCGATGAGCTGAGTGAGCATGGGGTCTATCTCGGAGTGGTCGCTTGTACTGAGTGAAGCGAGCGATACCTCGTCGTAGCCGGTATTCTCGCAGAGAGACTTTGTTTCGCGGCAAATAGTATCCGTATGCTTCTCGCGGAACGGACGGTAGATGAAGCCTGCCTGACAGAACCGGCAGCCTCTTATGCAGCCGCGCAGCACCTCGACGGACACGCGGTCGTGGACTATCTCTGTGAACGGCACGACAAAATTCGCCGGATAGTAGACCTTGTCCATATCCATGATAATGCGCTTGCGGACTACCTCCGGAGCGTTTTCGGAGGTCCTGACAGCGGCAATGGTGCCGTCCTCCTTATAGTCAAAGCTGTAGAACTGAGGAACGTATACGCCCTCTATCTGTGCGGCTCTGCGGAGGAAATCAAGCCTTTTCGCCCCCTGCTGCTTCATCTCCCAGTAGAGGTCGATGAGCTCGAGGTTGACCTCCTCACCCTCGCCGAGAATGAAGATATCGAAAAAATCAGCAAGCGGCTCGGGATTGCAGACGCAGGGACCTCCCGCTACGACTATCTGCGTAAGCTCCTCTGTACGGTCACGCGAAAATATCGGTATACCGGCAAGATCAAGCATATTCAGCACGTTCGAGTAGGAGAGCTCATACTGCATCGTGAAGCCGATGAAGTCAAAGTCCCGTATCGGGTCGAGGCTCTCCAGTGCGTAGAGCGGAATGCCGTTCTCACGCATTACAGCCTCAAAGTCCTCCGAGGGCGCAAAGCAGCGCTCGCACCAGTAATTCTCCCTCTCGTTCGTGAGCGAGTAGAGTATCTTCATGCCGAGGTGCGACATTCCGATATCGTAGGTGTCGGGGAAGCAGAAAGCGAACCGGACGTCCACCTTTGACTTATCCTTGATGACGCTGCCGACCTCTCCGCCGATGTAGCGCGAGGGCTTCTGCACTTCAAGAAGATGCTTCTCTATCTTATCTTTCAGATCCATAATTTCTCCTTATTTCAGGTTATCAGCGCCGAACCTCATCGGCAGGAAATCTGACAGTTTGAACCAGCTGTTCGAGAGTATGACCATGAGGTCATCACCGCAGAACTCGCTGAGCACTTGCAGACAGGCTCCGCAGGGCTGACACGGACGCGAAAAATCACCGTCCGGACTTCCCACAACAGCTATGGCACGGAAACTTGTAACGCCCTCCGATACCGCCTTGAAAACTGCCGTTCTCTCGGCGCAGTTAGTCAGCGAATAGGACGCATTCTCGATATTGCAGCCTGTGAAAACTCTGCCGTCCTCGGCGAGCAGCGCTGCACCGACACGGAAACGCGAATACTTCGAGTATGAATTAGCGGCAGCCTTTTCAGCCTCCGCAAGGAGTTCTTTGTCGGTCATATTATCACCTTCCCTTTCCGACCTTGTGCTTTTTGCCGTCGGGCGTCATGATGTAGGTATTCTCGAGCTGCTGCATGAGATTTCCTGTTACGGAAGCACGGTATTCGTTGCGGAGCTCGGTCTGTTCAGCCTTTTCAGCCTCGGTAAGCCCCTCCGACTTTGATTTTCTCGCAAGCTCGTTTATACGGTCTATCTTTTTCTGATCCATAATTGCACCTCGTTGTTTTTTTTCTATTGTACCATGAAATGAGCTTTTTTGCAAGAGCAAATTGTCCATTAAATGTGCCGCAGTTGCAATCTCTCAGAAAATGTGCTATAATCAGATCACTACAATGCAAAGGAGTATATGCCATGAAAACTGCTCTTGTGACAGGCGGTACGGGCGGTATCGGTCAGGCTTTATGCCGCCGCCTTGCTGCCGAGGGTTATTTCGTATACATCAACTACCTCCGTGCCGAAGAAAAGGCTCTTTCGCTCGCGGAGGAGATATCCGGAGAAGCGCTTAAATTCGATGTTTCCTCCCCTGACGAGGTACGCACTGCGATCGCCGCGATAACACCTCCCGACCTCCTCGTGAACAACGCCGGAGTGTCGGAGGTCGGGCTTTTCACCTCGCTTTCAGACGAAAGGGCAGCAAGGCTCCTCGCCGTTGACCTTTCCGGCACGATGAACTGTTCCCGTGCCGTCCTTCCGGAGATGATACGCAGAAAAAGCGGGAATATCATCAATATATCGTCAATGTGGGGACAGGTCGGAGCCTCCTGCGAGGTGGACTACTCCGCTGCGAAAGCCGGTATCATCGGCTTCACGAAGGCTCTTGCGAAGGAAGTGGCACCCTCCGGGATAAGGGTGAACTGCATTGCTCCCGGCTTCATCATGACGGAGATGAACAGCCGCTACTCTGAGGAAGACCTTGCCCTCATAAGGGATGATATACCTCTCGGTATATTCGGCGAACCGCGCCACATTGCGGACGCGGCAGCTTTTCTTGCGTCTGCACAGTCCGAGTACATCACCGGTCAGGTGCTCGCGGTAAACGGCGGAATGGTAATTTAGAGACAAGGCTGATAGCAATTGCTAATTACTAACACGCTATGTGCGAAATTTTTGTTAATTTCGGGAAAAAAATCATTTCCACTTGAAGTTTTATATCAGATGTGATAATATTAATAAGTGTGGATACTTCTCCACTTTATATAAATATTTTACTGAAAAGGATGGATCAGAATGGCTGAAACCCCTAATGACATCACAGAGATCAGCTCAGCTCCGGCTGGAGCAGCTGTTCAGACTGCGGAAAATCCGGCAATGGAAGATGTTGCCGCTAAGAAGAAGCCTGAGCCTGAAAAGCCCGGAAAAAAGCCAAATAAATTCATGCAGGCGATCCGCGCCTTCAATGATCTCCGCCAGAAGAATTCTGAAAGATTCAAGCTTCTGAACCTCATCATGCTCATTGTGTTCCCGATATACATAACCTGCATGGCTGAGATAATACAGGCTAAGAAAATATCCGTGACCGCAAGCTATTTTGCCGGTCACCCCACTGTATTCCTCTTCGATATCCTCATTGCGGGAGTTATCTTCGTGTTCCTGCTCGCCCTGTTCAGGATACCTTGGCTCGCCGTTCTCATCGAAAGCTTCACCTACGTCGCGCTGAGTATAGTCGAGCTTTTCAAGTACAATACAAACGGCAACCACCTCCTGCTCTCCGACCTCAGACTCGCTAAGAACGCCAAGAGCCTTTCCTCCTTTGCGTACATAAAAATAACTTGGCAGCTCGTTCTATGCTGCATCATTGCGATACTCATTTTCCTCTTCATCTACTGCATGAACCCGAAGATCAAGTTCAAGCCTCTGCACCGCGTTGCGACTGCTCTCGGCTGTATCGTTTTCGGTCTCGCAATGATAATCTTCCCCAAGTTCTACAACCCTGTTTACAAGGTCTTCAAGGTCGATACCACCTCCGCTACGAACGCTTTCCTGTTCAATGAAAAATTCGACAACAACAGCTTCCTTGCCTTCATTGTGCAGACAGCCTCCGAAAGCTATGAGAACCGTCTTGTCAAGCCCGATGACTACAACAAGGACAACGTCAACAGGATCCTCGATGTCAAGGTCGATAAGTCCGGCGATTTCAACGGCGGCGTGAAGCCCAATGTCATCTTCATTATGAGCGAATCAATGGCTGATTTCCGCGTTTTCGACCAGCTCGATGTCCCCGACTCCTACTATGAGCTCTTCGATAAGGCCTGCAAGGAGGGTCACAGCGGAAGGATCATCACTCCTACCTATGCAAGCTGGACCGTCCGCGCTGAATTCGAGCTCATGTTCGGTCTTCCGGTCAAGGGTCTCAACGATGCCAATATGCCGCAGAGGATACTCGCTGAGCATTCACTTCCCGCTATGGCTCGTTATTACAACCAGTGGGGCTACAACACGGCTTACGTTCACCCCTTTAACTCGACATTCTACAGCCGCGAAAAGGTTTATTCGCGCTTCGGCTTCAAGGATATGATCTACCATGACGATCAGGACGGTACTACAGATTTCGCGGTCGATGTTGAGCACTACGGTACCTACGTTGACGACAAGAGCGTCTTCGACGAGCTGCTCTACCTCATCAAGGATTCCGATGAGCCTATGTATATTCATACCACCACCATGCAGAACCACCAGCCCTACGATCAGGGTGAGGACCCCAATGATGAATTCGGCAACTACCTCCAGTGGATACAGCACACCTTCGAGGGGCTCGACAGCTTCCTCAGTGAGCTCAAAAAGCTCGATGAGCCTACTCTTGTATTCTTCGTGGGAGACCACTTCCCCTCACTCAGAGGCGAGACAAGCGTTTACAACCAGCTCGAGCTCAACGGTGAGAACTGCGATATCCTCTACGAGCAGACATACTTCTTCTGGGCTAACTACGATGCTGATTTCTCAGTAATCCCGGAGAACAAGTACTCCTTCTTCTATGCTCCCTACGTTGCTCTGAAGATAATCGACGCTCCGCATGACGCTTTCATCGAGAAGATGATGAAGATGCTCGAGAAGCTGCCGATCTATTCCACGGCATACGATGCTGATATCCCCGAAAACGAGGACCTCGACATTCTGACCTATGACCGCGTTATAGGAAAGATCTACTCGACCTCGCCGCTCGATGACTGACGGAGGTATCTATGAAGGAAATAAAGACCGGGATATCCGCTGAGATGTCCGTTACAGCAGAAGAAAAGTACCTCGCCTCCAGCATGGGCAGCGGAAGCCTTGATGTTTTCGCAACTCCCGCTATGATAGCCCTCATGGAAAATGCCGCTGCACTCTGCGCTGAGCCTTACCTTGAAGGTGACGAGACAACCGTCGGAACTGAGCTGAACGTAAAGCACGTTTCCGCTACCCCGAACGGCATGAAGGTCTCTGCCGAGGCTGTTCTCACCGAAGTGAACGGCAGAGAGCTTGTTTTCAGCGTCAAAGCCTTCGATGAAGCCGGTCTTATCGGCGAGGGTACTCACAAGAGATTTGTCGTTTACGGCAAAAGGTTCATGGAAAAAACCAATGCAAAAAAATAAAACTAAGCCGCAGTTCAACTGCGGCTTTCTGTTTGCAGCCCAATCAACCGCAAAATATATCAAATTTTCTATAGGCTATCATATAATTATCACAAAACTGATTATAATATTATTATAAGCAAAATTCGTTATGAAAGGACCTTTTCTATGACTGACGAAATCAATAATAATGAAATCCCCAAGAGCGATCCAGCCGGCTCTCCAATAAATAATGGCGGCAGCTATCCCACAGGTAATCCCTACAATACTCAGGCTCAGTACAATGCTGCTCCTCAGAAGTACGGAAGCTCCTTTGCCTATGTCTCTGAGAATTCAGCCCCTTCACGCAAGCAAAGACGTCACCCTGTCCTGAAAGCCTGCGCTTTCGTGCTCTGCCTTGCAATCGTCGGCGTAGGCTCGATTCAGGGCTACAGGATCTATCAGGATCACAAGGACAAGAACGGCTTCTCCGAATTCAGTGAAAGCGGAAGCAAGAAGTCTTCAAGCACCTCTGATGCCGATGATGAAGGCGAAGACAATAATGACGACGGTCCTCTCCCGAGCATGATCGAGCTTGCTGCCCGCGAGGACGCAAAGCCTATTCCCGATATCGTGGAGGACATTATGCCCTCGGTCGTCGGAGTTTCAGCTACATTTGAGTATACCGTCAACTCCTACGATTTCTTCGGCTGGGGCATGGGCAATTCTTCACAGCAGGAAATGGTCGGCAGAGGTACAGGCATTATTTTCTCTGAGGACGGATATATCGTCACCAATGCCCACTGCGTCTACGATGACAGCTCGACATACCACGCCGGTGAGGCTCTCGAGGTCTCTGTACGTTTCAGCGATCAGACCGAGCATGACGCAAAGATAATCGCTTACGATACCGATACCGATATCGCTGTTCTGAAAGTTGACGAGTCCGGTCTGAAGCCTGCGACCTTCGGCGACAGCAATAATCTCCGTGTTGGTGAGCTTGTGATAGCAGTCGGAAACCCCCTTGGCTTCGACCTCTTCGGCTCCGTTACCTGCGGTATCGTTTCCGCGCTCAACCGAAAGATATCCATAAACGATAAAGAAATGAACCTTATACAGACCGATGCCGCTATAAACTCGGGAAATTCCGGCGGTCCGCTGCTCAATAGCTGCGGTCAGGTCATAGGCATAAACTCCGCGAAAATGTCCTCGAGCTACGGCTCGGCAAGCGTTGAGGGCCTCGGCTTCGCTATCCCGATAGACAACGCAAAGCAGATCATAGACGACCTTATCCACTACAACTACGTCAAGGGCAGACCTCAGCTCGGCATCTCCACCGTTGATGTCACCGAGTCCGATTCGCGCCGCTACAATATCCCTATGGGCGCTTATGTGGCTGTTGTAGACAGCGGAAGCGCTGCTGAAAAGGCTGGCATCAAGGTCCGTGATATAATCATCGACTTCAACGGCGATACGATAGGTTCAACTACTCAGCTCAACTCCGCCAAGAATAAGTACAAGGCGGGAGATACGGTTGAAGTAACCGTGAACCGCAACGGCAAGGATATCAAGCTCACTGTCAAATTGCAGGAGGATCAGTCCAACAAATCTGCCTCAGGCGCCGACCGTTTCGCACCAAGCAATTAAACCGCTTCATTTTTCATTCTTCTCCTTTAAAAAAGCCGTCTCTCATGAGGCGGCTTTTTTGCACATATTTCGTTATAGCTTTACCGGTATCTGTTTTTTCAGCTCGAAGGAATAGAGGTATGCCTCCCTGACCGGCAGCTTCATTGTCAGCTCTATCGCTGAACGGTAAAGCCTGAGCTGGGTGCTGTAGCGTTCTGCGAGCCTTTTTGCACTCGTTCCGCGGTCGGACTTATAGTCAACTATCACGATGCAGCCGTTCTCCTCGAACATGAGGTCGATTATTCCCTTTATCATGCCGTCCGAGCTTCTGAGCTTCTGCATAAGCTCGTTCTCGATATCGAGCTGCGATACCGCGACCATGAACTTCTTCTCGCGCCAAACACGGTCAGCCTGCTTTATCCTTGCGTAAAGCTCACTTTCAAAGAACGCCGTAACGTTGGGTATGCTTATCGAGGCTGCCTCTGCTGCGGTAATGTAGTTCATTTCCCTGATGCGTTCTATCTCGTCGACCGGTGCGCTTATCGCGTTTGAGAAGCTGCAATACTGGAAGAACGTGTGTATCGCCGTTCCCCTTTCAGCACCGGTCAGCTCTCCGCCAGAAGATGCAAATTTAGGTCTGCGGAGTCTCAGGTCAAGGCTTTCGGTCTCGCCCCGGAATTTCTTCGTTATCTGCGTGACGCTGAGCCTTGCCGGAAGCTCTGAAAGTGCGGTATCGTAGCTGTGGCCTATAAGACTGCGAAGCTCCGCACAAATCGCCTCGTCCGGCTCTGCCTCCTGCTCTGTTTCAATGACAGCCTCCCGGAGAGCGTTCTCACCTTCTGCATATATGATGTCGAAAAAGTCATCGCTGCATTCAGCCGGAGGAAGTCCGCAGCCCTCGGGGACAAGCCCGTACCTTTCCGCTAATTCCGCGAACCTTTCGTGTCCGGTGAGAGCCGCCCATATCCAGTCGGAAAAGCTCTTTGCACCGAGAATTATGTCCTCCGCCGTGCTGACGCCGAGAGCCATGCTCTCAACCTGTGAACGCAGCCGCTTTAGAGCCTTTTCGCCGGTTTTCAGGTTGATGAAGAGCTTCTGACGCGCACGGGTCAGCGCAACATAAAACAGACGCATCTCCTCGCTGCGTATCTCGCCCTCCTTTTCGGCAGCAAGCGTTATCTGCTGGAAGGTACGGTACTTCCGGAGAATGGTCTTGTCGTAGAGCACATAGCCTATCCTGCCGTCGCCGCTGAACATTACAATGTCCGAATCGAAGCCGAAATTGGTGGAATTCTCCGCGATGAACACAAAGGGGTATTCCAGTCCCTTCGAGCCGTGTATCGTCTGTATCGCAACGTAATCGCCTGTATCGGAGGTTATCTTCCCCTGCGAATAGTCACCGCTCTCCATGACCCTGTCGATGTGGCGGAGAAAGCCTCCGAGCCCGCCGGAGCCTTCAAATGCGACCGCCTCCTCATAGCCCTTTGCGTACTGTATCAGAGCACGGAGATTGGCACGTTTCTTGTCGCCGTCAACGCCAAGCTGCATGACCGAGATGAAGTCCGTGGTGTCGTATATCGAGCGTATCAGCTCACCGGTAGTCATCGTGACCGAGGCAAGCCGGAATTTCTCCAGAGCTTCAAGGAATTCGCGGCAGCGTCCGATGAGGAACATATCGCTGCACTCCTCATAGCCGCCCTCCGCAAGCTTTACAAGCACCGGATACAGCGGACGTTCAAGGTCGAGCGAACGTATATAGCCCAGCTCACCTGCCGTGAACATATACATCGGCGAGGCAAGAACTGCCGCAAGCGGTATGTCGAGCAGCGGGTCGCTTATGACCCTGAGAAGGTCGATGAGCAGCGATATCTCACGCGACCGCAGATAGCCGCTCTCCTCCTTGCGCCTTGCCGGTATGCCTCTCGCTTCAAGTGCGTCCGCGTAGGTGTTGATGAAGCGGTTCTTGCGGACGAGTATACAGAAATCCGAGGGGCGGCAGGGACGTACTCTGCCGTCCTTTTCCGCAACTCCGACGCCCTCTTTGAGCATCTGCGCTATTTTTCCGGCAGTCCATTCCGCCTCCGGGTCAGTCCTGATTACATTGTCACTGTCATCTTCCGGCTGGTCGCAGTCTATCAGCGTTATCTGTGTACGGCATTCGTCCGCCGGGATATCCTTGTATTCCTGTGCGCCGGGATAGAGCTTCTCGTCGTCCGTATAGGCGATATCTCCGCATTTTTCGGACATTATCCGGCTGAAAACAAAGTTTACGAAGTCTATGACACCGGTCGTGCTGCGGAAATTCCTGTTCAGAATGACCGACTGATTGCGGCTCTCACTTTCCGGCGAATATGGCTGCGAGGCTTTGAGCGTTGCCGTGAAATTCTTCGGATTTGCCAGACGGAAGCCGTATATCGACTGCTTGACGTCCCCGACAAGAAAGGCATTGTCGCCGTACATCGGCTCGCCCTCCGGAGAGAGCCGGTAGTTCTTCGAGATGAGCTTGAAGATGAGATCCTCCTTGTTGTTGGAGTCCTGATACTCGTCAATCATGATTATGTCGTAGTATTCCGCTATCCGCAGAGCTGTTTCTGACTGGGAGATACTGCCGTCCTCACCGACCTCCGCAAGAAGTTCGAGCGCGAGCCTTTCGCCGTCGTCGAAGCTTATGGCGTTCTTGCGGCACTTGTGCTCCCACACTATCTCCTCGTACCTGCGGACTGCCTCCGCGAGCAGAACAGTTACCTCCGCGCTCTCTGCGAAATCGCTCTCATAGGAGGAAATGCTCTCGACTGCGCTCTGAACGAGCTTCCTGCACATTTCACGCCTGAGCTTGTAGATGTCCCGGAGTGCCTTGTTATACGGCGTTTTACCTGTTCTCACAAGGTCGCCGAACGCGGCGAGCTTTGAAGCCTTGTCCTCGTCGGGAAAACGTCCCTCCCCTATTATTGCGGCAAGCTCAGCGATATTTTCGCATTCAAGCTCTGCCTGTCTGAGAGTATTCTGAGCAGCCTTCGCGCTCATATCCGGGAAGATACCTGAAACAAGCGAAACACAGCTCTCCGCGAGCCTTTTTGCACGTTCAAGCTGTCCCTTCACTGACATCGAGAGCGACTTGTGATAGGCGGAGGCAAAGAAGTCCTTGCCGTACTCGGCGACTGCCTTGTCCAGCCACCTGTCCCTCAGCGTCACGGAGGCAAGAAACTCGTCACACCGCGATATTACCTCAACGAGACGCTTCTCGTTCCGTATGCAGAAGCGGTCGTAAAGCCGCGATATCTTGTCGTACTCATGCTCTGTGTACCAGTCGAGCAGCTCCTCCATAGCCTGCGCTTTCAGCACGTTGTTGTCGGTCTCGTCAAGCACTCCGAAGCCGGAGGTTATACCCTGGTCGGTGATATTATCGCGGAGAAGCTCGAAGCAGAATGAGTTTATCGTGGATATCCGCGCGTTCTGGAGAAGTATCTGCTGTTTCAGGAGGTGACGGTTCCCCGGCGAAGCGCTTATGAGCCTGCGAAGTCCCGTATCAAGGCGCTTTTTCAGCTCTGAGGCAGCGTCGTTGGTGAAGGTGACGACTATCATTCTGTCCGCACGGACGCCTGATCCCGGGTCGGAGATAAGCCTTATCAGCCTCTCAGTGAGAACGGCAGTCTTTCCGCTTCCAGCCGCCGCCGATACTATCAGCGAGGTATCACGCGCGTTTATGGCAGTTTCCTGCTGCGGTGTCCAAGCCATTACTCATCTTCCCCTTTCTTTTCCCTGCCGAGTATCTGCTCAGCAAGCTCAATGTCCTCATTATCCGGCTCACGGTATCTGCCTGAGCCTGCATTTCCGCATATATCCGCATATCCGCAGTACGAACAAGGGTCACTGCCGCCGTTTGCGAGCGGAAGTGCGCTGACATCGCCGCTAAGCAGTGCCTCGCCCATACTTCTCAGCTTGCCGTAGGTGTATTCGCGGAGCTTTTCCATTCCCGATGCTGAGATGCAGGACGAATACCTGTCCGGAACGCCGTCCTTTGTAAGCTTTACCGGGATATAAACTCCGCTGACATTCTTTTCCATTGCCTCAAGGACCTGCCTTTCATCAAGGACAAGTCCGCCGGTTCTGAGCTGTGAGCAGACCGTTTCGCTGTTGTATTCATCTATACGGCGGTTCTCGAGCTTAACGTCCTTTATCACGACCGGTGAGTAAAGCACTCCCGCAGGTATGCTGTTTTCGTACATTCCGCCCTTTTCGGTAAGCGCGAAAAGGTACAGGAGCATCTGCATATTCACTCCGCCTGCAAGCGTCGAGGCATCAATGCTCTTGCGGCTGCTCTTATAGTCCACGATGCGGATATAGCTCCTGCCGTCTATCTCGCAGAGGTCAACGCGGTCAACTATACCGCTGAAATCGAGGGTGTATTTTCCGCCGAAATCAAGCTTCACAGGAGAGTTCATCCCGATATTGAGCTCGTATGCCTTCGGTACAAAATCGGAAGCCATAAGCGCCTGCTGAGTGTGCATGAAGACCTTGCCGATGCTCTCCTTCAGCTTGTTGAACATGAGCGAGAACCGCGTATTCTTGCCGAAATCTCCCGCAAGCCGCTCGTTCCTGTAGCGCTCTGCCATGTCGTTTATCTCACGCTGTATGTCGCTGTACGAAAGGGTAAGGAACTCCTTCTTGGTGTGCTTTCCGAGTATCCCGCAGAAGCATTCGTGTGAAAGCTCACCCGTCACTCTCGCGTCAAGGTCAACTCTTTCAAGCTCGGAGAGCCGCAGGAATTTGTCGCAGTAATACCTGAACCTGCATACCGCAAATTCCTCGAGAGCAGTGGACGAAAGTCTCAGCGGCTCGAAGCTTTTCAGGCGCTTCATGACCTCGCTGTCAACGCGGAAATCCTGAGTGTGTCCCGAACGGCTCAGCACATAAGCCATTCTGCGGCGGTATTCCGGTACTTCGAGCAGTACCCTCTTTATCGAGGCAGCCGAAACGCTGTTCCCGGCACGTTCCTGCATATAGTGGTAGAATGCCGAGTGCATCGTAGCGGCGTAGTAATGCGGCGGAAGCTCATTCTCGGTCGTGAGCATGGAATTTCCGCCGAACATCTTCATGACCATATCCACTGCCTGTGAGGGATATTTCGTCTGTCCGGAAAGGTCGGAAAGCGGATAGGTCAGGTAAAGCCTCTCGGAGGCAGCAGACAGTGCCTTATAGACTATCAGACGTTCGGAGGCGATGAGGTCTGAGACAGGACGCGAAACGTCTATCCCACGCAGGGAGAGCTTCTGCTTGTCAGCCTCCGAAAAAAGTCCGTGAAGGCTCACCTGATTTGGGAAATCTCCCTCGCAGGCGCCTATGACGAAAACTATCTTAGGCGAGCTGAGTCTCGCATTCCGGGCGGAGGCTGCAATGACGGAATCGAGCGTCTGCGGCGGCACTGAATAGGTCAGTCTCGCCGTCATCGACCGCAGCATCCGCGAGAGCTCGCTGAAAGGTATCGCCTCATGTCCGAGGGTATCGTAGGCGCTGTCAAGAATATCGACGAGACAGCCCCAGATACGCTTTATCTCTGCCGCCTCGTAGTCCCTGTTCTCCATGACGAGCCTGTCGATGAGCGCGGCAGTGTTTCTCTCGGCGTTGAAGTCCGAGATGCAGCCGTATATGAGCCTGCAAACCTCCGCGGTGTCAGCCGCACCGGCAACAGCCTTTCGCAGGGCGGTCAGCTTGCCGATAATGAACGACCGCATACCCTCAATCAGCTCGAGGTCAGGGTCCTCCGCTGTGAACGGCTTTTCCCAGATATCGCCGTCAACTGCCCATTTATAGCAGTAATTCTCCAGCAGGGCGACGTCTGTGAGCTGCATATCGAGTATGCCGCACTTCATAAGGCGGAGAAGCATTTCCGTGCGGAATTTCCGGGCGTTGAGCAGTTCGAGTAGCGTATTGAAAAAGACCATTACCGGTGTGTGCGACACGGAACGTTCAAGGCTCATGAAGCAGGGTATCTCATAGCGCGAGAACGCCGCCCTCAGGACCTCCGCGTAGTCCTCGATATTATTGGATATAACGGCGATATCACGGTATCTCAGTCCCTCGTTTTCCGCGATGAGACGCTTTATCGAAGCGCAGACGTACTCGGTCTCGCCGTACATATCCCTTGCCTCGAATATACGGATATTACGGCATTCCGGCGCTTTTTCAGGCTCGGCAGGAAGATCGCGCATTATCCTCCGGCTGAGGTATTCGAGGTCAGGACTCCTGAACCGGAAGCTGTCCCCGCAGTCCGTGATGCGGTATTCCGCGTGGAGCTCCCGGCAAATGGCGGCAATACGCCTGTAGGTCATGTTGACGGTCTCGAAAAGCGTGAACTCTCCGGCATTCACATCGTCACTCCGGAGAGTTATGACCACGTTGTCAGCGGAGGCTATCATCACGCGCAGCATTTCGAGCTGATCGCCGGTGAAGCTCTCAAACTCGTCGATATAGACGTTCTGACCCTCAAAATAGCCGTAGAGCCGTGCGGTTTTTGCAGCCTCGAGGATATTGTCGAGCTCGTCCTTGAAGCCGTATTCGCGCATCAGACGTTCATATTCGGCGTAAACGGCAGCAATGTCACGGGTCTTGTCCATGAGCTGCTTTTCCATGAAGACGCTTTTCTCCATGAGCTCATCAGGCGATATACCGGCACGTTTCAGGTCACTGATAAGGCTCAGGACCTCCTCCGCAAAGCCGTTGTGCTGGCACTGTCTGCGGAAATACGCAAACTGCTCCGGACTTCTCCTTACATTGTCCACTGCCTGAAAGACCATTATCATGCGAGCAAGCTCATCGGCGTACTCACCGGTGCGTCCGGGGTCGCCGTAAAGCTGGAAAAGCTGTCTCGCGAGGCTTGTGAAGCTGAGTGAGAACAGGTCGTTGAACCTGTCTGCCCCGAGGTAGAAGTAGAGCATTTTGTCAAACTCATACGAAAACTGTTCCGGGACTATCATGCACTGACGGCAGCCGTTTTCAGCCGAGCGCTTTATTTTTTCAAGCATAGCCGTAGTCTTTCCGCTTCCAGCCTGACCGATGATGAATTCTACCATATATCCTCCGTTTTGTACAAAAAAGCATACCGGCACGAAACCGGTATGCGTGATAGTATTGTTTTATTCTGCGTCAGGGATTTATTCTTCCGCAGTATTGTCTTCGCTGCTTTCCACGGTTTCCTGAGTCTCCCCGGAAGGTGTGACACCGAAGCCGTTGAGATCATGTGCCTTCATTATCTCAGGATAAGCTATGTAGCAGTAATCCATATCGACCCTTGTGCTGATGCCGTCGACTGTGCTGTCACTGCTGTACTGCCACATACCGTAATCGCTGCTGAATGAGGGCTTCTTAACGCCGTAATGAGCTACCCAGACATCGTATTTATCATATATCTCAGGCAAAAGCTTGTATGCAAGGAAGTTTGAATAGCTTGTGATCCCGACATAATAGCCCTTATCCTGAAGTGTACTGCAAAAAGCATCGGTTATAGCTGTAAGCTCTTCCGCTGACTTATTGGAGATAGAAGGATCCTCGATGTCAAAATATACGGGGTATTCATATTTGTAATCCTTTATTACCTCATAGCAGGCTTCCGCTTCCTGAACGGCTGCCTCGGGAGAGTCAGCATAGCTGTACCAGTAGATACCGATGTCGATGCCGGCATTATGGGCTCTCTCGGCATTTTCCTCGAATCTCAGATCGAACTGAGAGGCGTATCTTCCGTAGCCTGCACGGATTATGGCGTAATCAATGCCGTCAGCCGCAACTCTATCCCAGTCGATCTCGTTCTGCCAGAACGAAACATCTATGCCCTGTGCGATACCCTTGTCGATAGTGACAGTGGTCGTAGTAGTTGAGGTGGTCGTATCGGAACCTCCGGGACCAGTATAGGACTCGGGTGAGATTATATACGGGTAATTCTTATAGCAGTGGTCGAGGTCAACGTCACCTTTGATGCCGGGAACTTTGCCCGTGCTTGAATACTGCCACATACCGTAGGGATTGCTGTAAGAAGGTGCAGCAACGTTGAAATGTGCGACCCAGACGTCGTATTTTTCAAGGACTTCATTGTATACCTGTGTATTGAGGAAGCTTGCATAGCTGTACAAGCCGGGATGATAGCCGTTATCCGCAATAGTTGAGCAGAAGGTCTCGATTATCGCCGATGCCTGTGCAGTTGAAAGCGCCTGCTGTGATTTTTCTTCGATATCAAAGTATACCGGGAAAGTGTAGTCATATCCGTTGATGATCTCGCAGCAGACCTCAGCCTCCCTGCGGGCGTCCTCAACAGTGAGGGCGTAGCTGTACCAGTAAACGCCGCAGTCAAGACCAACTGCCTGTGCGCCCCTGATATTCTCATAGAACTTTTTATCTACCTGAAATGCGTACTTTCCGTAGCCGGCACGGATTATGACATAGTCGATGCCGGAAGCCTTTACAGCAGCCCAGTCGATATCGCCGTTCCACTGTGAAACGTCGATGCCGAGGCAATCACGGTAAACGGAGGGTGCAGTATACTCCGGGTGCTCAGCAAGATAATCCTGATGTGCATCATAGATATCAAAGACATTGAATTGCGAAGATGACTCAGCCTCTTTACTTTCAGCAGAAATTGTGGTATCATATATAGAAGAGCTTTCCGCTTTATCAGCTGCAAAGCCGACGGACGGAACCGTTGTGAGTGCGAAGGTGCAGGAAAGTAACAAAGACAAAATTTTCTTTTTCAGCTTCATTGCTTATCAGACTCCTTTTAAAATAATCCCCCATATTGTAACAAAATGGTTACAACAAATCTTAACATCTTTCTGAATTATAACACATTGTAACCTGAATTGCAATAGTTGCAATAAAAAAAACAAAATAGTTCTGAATTTTTGTTCAATTGACAGATTTTTGAAAAAATTTTTTGTAGATATTATATACTCCCGGGAGAAACAAACGTGCGAATTGCAAAAATTTTTCACGATCAGTAAAGGAAAAGTAACATGAGAACTTTTATCATCAACGAAAACGACAGCGGTCAGCGCATCGACAAATTCATCACAAAAGCCCTCCCTGACCTTCCCAAGAGCATGATGTACAGGCTCTTCCGGCAGAAGGACGTCAAGCTGAACGGCAAACGCTGCGATTTTTCGGCAAAGCTCAATGCCGGCGATGAGGTGAGGGTCTACGTCAGGGACGAGCTATCCACCGCGAAAAAAGCCGATATGAGCTTCCTCAGTGTACCCTCCGACCTCGATATCGTCTACGAGGACAGCTCCGTTATCATCGTGAACAAGCCGCAGGGTCTCGATTCCCACCCCGGCGGCAGCCTCGCGGACAGCCTTATCGACCGCATCAAGCATTACCTTTACAACAAGGGTGAATATTCCCCCGAAAACGAGGCTTCCTTTGCTCCGGCACTGACCAGCCGTCTCGACCGCAATACCTGCGGTCTTGTGACTGCCGCAAAAAAAGCCGAGGCTCTCCGCGAGCTGAATGCTGCCGTGAAGAGCGGCTTCGTCACCAAGATATACCGCTGCATCACTGTCGCGGCACCTCCGGACGGCGTTATCCTGACCGCTTACCACAAAAAAGAGGAGTCCCGAAATATCGTAAGGATATCGGACACTCCCCTTGATGGCTATAAACAGATAAAAACAGGCTGCCGTACCGTTTCCTCGCGGAATGGGCTCTATCTCGCCGAAATCACGCTCTATACAGGTAGGACTCACCAGATAAGAGCTCACCTTGCCCATGCCGGAGCTCCTGTTCTCGGCGACGGCAAATACGGTAATATCGCCGCAAATAAGCGCTACGGCGAATACAGGCAGGCTTTGTGTGCCTATTCCCTGAGGTTCTCCCTCCCGGAGAGCTCTCCCCTGCGCTACCTCAACGATGTCACCATTAAAGCCGGTACGCCTGAGTTTGAGAGGAAATACTTCGGTCAGTTGGGCTGACCAACTCTGTGACGGAGGTTGTCCTCCTTCAGCTCCCTGCCCTCAGCGATGAGTGCGAGCATTTCCTCAGCATCTCCGCGTCGGAGAGCATCGGAATACTTTTTCAGGTTCTCGATGAGCAGGTCGAGCTCATACTGCAAATGCTTCCGGTTCTGCATGAAAAGGTCAGTCCACATCTTCTCGTTCATGGTAGCGATACGGGTCATATCCTGAAAGCTTCCGCCGCTGAACCCGCATTCAAGTCCGAGCTCCGGGCTCTTGACGTAGGCACTCGATACGATATGCGCGAGCTGTGAGGTATAGGCTATCATCTTGTCGTGGTTCTCAGGCGAGGTCGTTACGATATTTCCGGCACCTATGTCCTTCGCAAGCTTTTTCAGGAAAATAACGTCCTCCGGCTGACTGTCCGGGAACGGCGCGATTATAAAGTTAGCCTTGAGGAAAAGGTCGGCACTGCTGTTGTAATAGCCTCCGAACTCCTTACCTGCCATTGGGTGAATGCCTATATAGCGCAGACCGTGGCTCTCAGCAAGCTTTTCCATACGCGCAGAGAATTCCCCCTTGATACCGCAGACGTCTGTCACAAGGGTGTTTCCGTCGAGCTTCGGCGCATTCTCCGCGAGCCATCTCTCGGCAGCCTCCGGGAACAGCGCTATTATCACAAGATCGTACCCGCTGAGTTCACCGCTGAATACATCGTCAACGGCAACGTCCCTGAGTGCGGCAAATTCGATATCATGGTTGAGATCGCAACCTGTTACATTATGGCGTGTGTATTTTTTCAGTGCCTTGCAGATCGAACCGCCGATAAGTCCGAGCCCTACAACAAGTATTTTCATAAGCTTCCCCCTGACAGAGATATTTTTAATTATTATACCGCTTTAAACAGCAAAAGTCAATACCGCGAAGCTTTATTTAATTGTTTTTCTTTTTTACCTTCACATCATTCCGCCTCCGGCATAATATGTACTAAGGGTGACCTTAATCTATTACGAAAGGATCTCTGTTATGCCAAAGGTATTTCTAAGCCCCTCTACTCAGGAATGGAACCAGTACGCTACCAGCGGCAACGAGGAGCTTTACATGAACCTGCTTGCAGACCGCATGGAGCCTTACCTCCGCTCAAGCGGTATCGTTTTCGTCCGCAATGACCCCTCGCGCAATTTCGCAGGTGCGATAAAGGATTCCAATTCCGCTTACTATGACGTTCATCTTGCCCTGCACTCGAACGCTGCTCCGGAAAGCCTCGCCGGTAAGCTCAGAGGCATCGACATATACTTTGCTCCCGGAAGCTCCAGCAGCGAAAAGCTCGCCAATATCATCGCCAATAACCTCAAAAGCATCTATCCTCTGCCCGATAAGGTCAGGGCTGTTCCGACCTATACCCTCGGCGAGGTGCTGAACACAAAGGCGGTAGCTGTTCTCTGCGAGCTCGGCTATCACGACAATTTCGCTGATGAGGCGTGGATAAAGAACAACCTCGAAAATATCGCGAAGAACATCACATCTTCCCTGTGTGATTATTTCGGCATTCCGTTTGTACCTGCCGGCGCTGTCCGCTGGGGCACCGTAAATACGGACGGCAGCGGTCTGAATATACGCAGCTATCCCTCGATGTCGGGACGCATCATCGGCTCTATACCGAACGGTGCGACCGTCATGATAAACGGTGCCACCGGGAACTGGTACGTTGTCGGCTATAACGGCATTACCGGCTATTCAAGCAGCGACTATATCATATTGTAAAAAAACAGCCATAAGGTATATCCTTATGGCTGCTTCACTTATTTATCCTGCGGTCCTGAACCGCTTTTCTTCTTTTTCTTCTTCTTTCCTACCTTCGGAACCGCGTATATAGGCTTCAGAGGCTTCTTGTGGCTCTTGAACACAACATATGCGTATACGCATATGAGGATATAGATGAGGCTGAGGATAACTGATATCTTTACCGCTGTTCTGAACCACACTGATTTGTGGAAGCGCTTTGCGACCTCAAGATTATACTTGGTCTTTGAACGTCCTACCTCATCACGGGCTACCAGTTCGACCTTAGCGATCGGATTGCCGGAATAGTAGATAGTGAGCTCTCCGACCGGTTCTCCCTTCTTCACAGGCGCTTGGAACGTATTCTTGTTCCATACAGCCTTGTCAATATCAATAGTTTTTATATCAACGTCCCTGCACCAGAGAAGCTCGACGTTCTCACGCGGAACAGCGGTCACATAGCCCTTGCTGCTGCTGTCTGCGAGCTTAACATCTCTCTCTCCGATCTCTGTTGAAGCCAGAAGTATCACCTGATACGAAAATGAGTCAAATGCCCAGTTGAGCAGATTTGCGGCATCCTTGATATGGCAGAAGGTGTTTTCGCCGTCCTCGTCCTTGAAGGGAGCCTTCATAAGGATAACGAGGTAGCTGTAGCCGTTCTTGCTTGCGAGAGTTATGAGATTGCGTCCGGCAGTTTCGAGCTTTGCGGTCTTGATTCCCTTTGCACCGAGGTAATAGTAAACGTTGTTCGTCTTGTCCGTCATGACGTTGGAATGAGTCCAAACCCATGCGTCGTGCTTGGGGTGGTGAGTGGGGTTAGGAACGACCGGTGTATAGGACTGCGTTGTAGCTATCTCGCGGAACAGTGGCACGCTGAGAGCGTACTGCGTAAGCACCGCCATATCCCTTGCTGTCGTATACTGTGCCGGGTCGTACATACCGTGAGCGTTCGTGAAGACAGTTGAGGTCATGCCGATCTCCTTTGCCTTTGCATTCATCTTATCGACAAAGGCTGCGACAGGCATACCGTTTCCGCCGCCGGAGGCTACTATCTGCTTTCCGACATGGTTCGCAAGAGTTTCTGATGCCTCCACGGAAGAAGTGAGCATCATACAGTAGAGCAGATCGTTCACGGAGAGGATATCCCCGTCCTGAAGCTCGACCATGGGAAGATCCTCCGGGTCTTTGAGCTCATCATAGATATGTCCGTAAACATTCGGATCGAGAGTTACCTCCTCGCTGAGGTTCTTGCAGTTTTCGAGGACTATGACCGCGGTCATGATATTGACCAGCGATGCGGGACACTGCGGTGTATCGGCATTCTTTTCGCTTATGGCCTCGCCTGTATCAAGGCTTACAAGTATCATGGACTCGCTGTAGAGCTTATCCTTGTATTCAAAAATGACAGCGTTCGCTGAGGGAACGCATATTAAAGGCAGCAGCATTATAAGTGAGGCTGCAAATGCAAGAAATCTTTTCATATTATCTCCTTTTATCCGAGCCGTAAAGGCGAAATAAGCAATGTACCCTTATATTATAGCAGATTAATTTGCATTTTAAAAGCCCTTTTTAAAAATTTTTTTCACCTCTTTACCTTTTTGTACAAATGTGGTACAATAGAAATCAGAACAAAATACAAATATGGAGGTTTTTACTTTGATATACGTCACAGGAGACACTCACGGAGATATAAACAGGTTCCGCGATCCGGAAATGAGAAAGATAAGGGGCGGAGACACACTCATAATATGCGGTGATTTCGGCTTCCTTTGGGACGGCTCTAAAAAGGAGCAGGCCACTCTGAAAAAGCTCGCCTCCAAGGGCTTCACTATCGCATTCGTTGACGGCTGCCATGAGAACTTCGACCTTCTTGAGGAGCTGCCAGTCACAAGCTGGAACGGCGGTAAGGTCCACAAGCTCGCCGACAATATCGTCCACCTCATGCGCGGTCAGATCTACACTATCGAGGGCAAGACCTTCTTCGCTTTCGGCGGAGGTCACAGTCAGGACTACGAATTCCGCGGTGACGGTGAGATGTGGTGGCAGAGGGAACAGCCCTCCCACGACGAGATACGCGAGGCTATCAGCAACCTTGAAGCAGTCGGGAATACCGTGGATTACATCATCACACATGAGCCTCCGGCTTCGCTGAAGGACTGCCTCAACGTTGACGTCCTGCAAAGACTTGAAGTCCACGCCTTCTTCGAGGACATCATCAAGACCTGCAATTACAAAAAGTGGTTCTTCGGAAAGTGCCATATCGACAAGAATATCCCGATAAAATTCTACGCGGTATTCAATACTGTCACACCTGTAAAATGACATAATCCGGCATTTCCCGGCATAATATGTACCATTCGAGAACATTTTTCCGAGGTGCATATCATGAAAAAATTCAGTCTTACAGATCTATTTATCTTTATTGTCTCAGCCGAACTGACAGGTGCGGTGTCTGCGCTCATATCCGGCAGCTTTTCCTCGCTGTACGCGGAAATACGCAACCCTCCGCTCTCACCTCCGGGGTGGGTATTCCCTATCGTGTGGACTATCCTCTACGCCCTCATGGGAACGGGAGCTTACCTCGTCTACCGCAATGAGGACGCCGGTACGGAACGCTCTGCCTCA
The DNA here is from genome assembly GCA_902777125.1 of Ruminococcus flavefaciens. Lineage (GTDB taxonomy): Bacteria > Bacillota > Clostridia > Oscillospirales > Ruminococcaceae > Ruminococcus. The sequence continues at coordinate 38,650 of CACYSQ010000002.1, read as the reverse complement.
CTTGGACTTTACGTCATTCAGCTCGGTGTGAACTTCCTTTGGAGCATCATTTTCTTCCGGTTCAGGCTTTTCTCCGTCGCAGCTTTCACAGCGCTGGTACTTCTTGTGCTTGCCGCGGCTATGGTGAACGAGTTCCGCAGGGTTAGCAGAACGGCTGCCGTGATAAACCTGCCGTACCTGATATGGCTGACTTTTGCGGCATATCTTTCGTTCGGAGTATGGATACTGAACTGACCGGCAATAAAAGGAAAAATTTATTCCAATAATTCAATATTGATTTAACTGAACACCTCTGCTATAATAGAATTATCCCAAGAGGGAAATACATACGGAGGTAAGAAAGTATGTGCTGCAATAATATCTGGAAGATGCTCTGCCGCCTCTTTGGAATGGGCTGCTGAGTGAGAAAGACCTCTCCTGCGCGTCAGGGGAGGTCATTTCTTTAACTTGTACTCAGTTTGTTATACTGTGCTAACGGATTTTACATACATATTATAAAATAATAGCTCAACGGGGGTTGAATTATAAGAGAAAATAGTGTATAATTAAAGGGTATGGCTTGTTCAGGAAGCAGAACGCCTTGCGCCTCTTCCTGTCATGGATAATATTACCTTAAACCTTATTTTTTCAAGGAGAATATAATGAAAAAACTAAACGGTATTAAGCTCGATCACAGAAAAAATACTGAATCGTGCGCGACTGTGGATATGCCGCTCCCGGAAAAGCTGCTGATACCCATGTCGATGAGCATGGGCGCTCCCTGTCAGCCTCTCGTCAAGGTCGGCGATGAGGTGAAGGTCGGTCAGAAGATCGGCGACACCGATGCCGCATTCAGCTCGCCTGTTCACTCCGGCGTTTCCGGAAAGGTTACTGCGATAACCGATTACCGCACTGCTATGGGTTCGGTCTGCAAGGCTCTGGAGATCACTCCCGACGGTCAGCAGACTATCTCGGAGGAGGTCGTCCCCCCTGTAGTCACCGACAAGGAGAGCTTCATCAAGGCTGTCCGTGCAAGCGGCGCCTGTGGTCTCGGAGGTGCGGGCTTCCCCACACATATCAAGCTCAACCCCAAGACACCGATAGATACCCTTATCATCAATGCGGCTGAGTGTGAGCCCTATATCACTGCTGATTACCGCGAAATGCTCGAGGCTCCCGATGATATCATCGGCGGCATCAACCTCGTCAAGTCACAGATCGGCATAAAGTTCGCCAAGCTCGCTATCGAGGCAAACAAGCCCGAGGCGATCAGGAATTTCACAGAAATGGCTGCAAATGACGATACTATCGACATCGTTACCCTCCCCTCCAGCTACCCGCAGGGCGCTGAAAAGGTCATCATATACAACACCACCGGCCGCATCGTCAAGGAGGGTGAGCTTCCCTCAGATGAGGGCGTTATCGTTCTCAATGTCTCGACCTGCGCTTTCATCTGCCGCTACATAAAGACCGGTATGCCGCTTACCCAGCGCCGTCTGACTGTTGACGGAAATGCCGTTGCTGAGCCGAAAAACGTCCGCGCTGTTATCGGTACGCCGTTCCGTGCGGTCCTCGAATTCTGCAAGACCGACCTCGATAGCGTGAAGAAGCTCATCGCAGGCGGTCCCATGATGGGAATGAGCGTTCCTGATGTGGATATGCCTGTCGTAAAGACCTCCAATGCTCTCCTCGCTGTGAAGAATTTCGATGAGAGAAAGACCTCAGCCTGCATTCGCTGCGGACGCTGCGTAAGGGTATGTCCGCTCGGACTTATGCCTGCCGAGATCGACAAGGCTTACAAGATAAGAAGCGTCGAGGAGCTGAAAGCACTGAAGGTAACGCTCTGCATGAACTGCGGAAGCTGCACCTATGTCTGCCCTGCGAACAGAAAGCTCGCGGAAACTAACCAGCTCGCAAAGATGCTCATACCGAGAAAGTGAGGAAGGCTGCACATGAATAAGCTTATCGTTTCGCCGTCACCGCACGACGAAAACTATACCAAGACCTCGGGCATTATGCTTAATGTCATAATCGCACTCCTCCCTGCATGGGGAGCAGCCTGCTACATATTCGGGCTCAGAGTCATTCCGCTCACTGCGGTCTGCATTTCGAGCTGCATTATTTTTGAATACCTCTGCCGCCGCCTTATAAAGCGCGACAACACCATAACTGACCTTTCCGCTGTCGTTACCGGTCTCATACTCGCTATGAACCTCCCGGTTACTCTCCCCTACTGGATGGCTGTGATAGGCGCTTTCGTTGCGATAGTCATTGTAAAGCAGCTTTTCGGCGGTCTGGGACAGAATTTCGCGAACCCCGCTATAACGGCGCGTATCGTCCTCATGGTATCCTTCCCGTCAGCCATGACGAAATGGGTACTTCCCTTCGGTGAAAAGGTCGATGCCGTTTCCGCTGCAACTCCCCTGCGACTTGAGGGTATGTCCTCAGCAGAGCTTACCGGTATCGGTCAGGACTCGGCTTCGTATATGGACCTTTTCCTCGGTACTACCGGCGGCTGTCTCGGTGAGACCTGTGCGCTCGCTCTCCTCATCGGCGGACTTTACCTCGCAGTAAGAAGGATAATCTCCCTCGCTGCACCGGTCTCCTTTATAGGAAGCCTTGCCCTCCTGACATGGGTATCCGGCGGCGACCCGCTCTACCATATTCTCGCAGGCGGTGTGTTCCTCGGCGCATTCTTCATGGCTACAGACTACGCTACAACGCCTATAACCTTCAAGGGCAAGATTATCTTCGGTCTCGGCTGCGGTATCATTACGTTCGTGATAAGACAGTACGGCTCCTACCCCGAGGGCGTTTCATTCTCGATACTCCTGATGAACGTGCTCACTCCCTATATCGAACAGCTCACAAGAACAAAGGTGTTCGGCGCAAAGGAGGCTGAGAGCAAATGAAAGAAAAGGTTCTCCCTACACTGATACTCACGCTCATATGCGTATCCGCTGCAGTTCTTCTTGTGCTTGCACATGAGACCACTAAGGACAGCATTGCTGAGCAGAAAGAGAAGAAGTTCAGCAGCAGCGTTGAATCGCTTTTCGGAAAGACCGATATAACCCTCCTTGATACCAATTTCGGTGAGGATTCCATTGAGGCTATCGCTGTTACGCCTGACGGAAAAACTGCCGTTCAGGTCATCGCGGACGGCTACTCAAAGGGCGGCATCAATATCCTCGTCGGCATCGACGAGACCGGAAAAATAAGCAAGATAGAGTTCATCTCCCTCGGCGAGACTCCCGGTCTCGGCTCAAAGGTACAGGATAACGGCGAATTCCGCGAGCAGTTCTACGGAGCCTCCGCTTCACCTGTGGAGCTTGACGCTGTAAGCGGTGCGACATTCTCGTCAAAGGGTATGAAAAAGGCTGTCGAGACTGCTCTCGACGTTTACAATAACAATAAGGAGGCGATACTGAGTGGCAGAGAATAAGAATTCCCTCGGAAAAGAGCTCACAAAGGGCATCATAAAAGAAAACCCCACGCTCGTCATGCTGCTTGGTATGTGTCCGACACTTGCGGTCACAACTCAGGCAAAGAACGGTATAGGCATGGGTCTTGCGACAACTTTCGTGCTTCTCGGCTCTAACATCGTTATTTCCGCACTCAGGAAAATTATTCCCGATAAGGTGAGGATACCCGCATTCATCGTCATAATCGCAAGCTTCGTTACACTCATCGGCTTCCTCATGGAGGGTTTCCTGCCCGACCTTTACGAAAGCCTCGGCATCTATCTCACGCTCATCACCGTAAACTGCATCATCTTCGGCAGAGCTGAGATGTTCGCAAGCAAGAACGGCGTCGTCGCCTCTGCCTGCGATGCGATAGGCATGGGCATAGGCTTTACGCTCGCACTGTTCCTCATGGGCTCTGTCCGCGAGATAATCGGTGCCGGACAGTGGATGGGCCTTACTATCCCGGTCATGAGCGATAATCCGATGCTCCTGTTCATAATGCCTGCGGGAGGCTTCTTCACGCTCGGCGTTATCATCGCCTTCGTCAACAAGGTCTCCAAGAAAAAACCGCCGCAGGAACTCAGCTGCAAGGGCTGTCCGCACGCTGACGCCTGTGCAAAGAACGGGGGTGACTGTCAGTGAAGGCTATGCTCGTGATACTCCTTTCCGCCATGCTGACAGACAACTTCGTACTGTCCAAATTCATGGGAATATGTCCATTCCTCGGCGTTTCAAAAAAGCTTGACAGCGCTACCGGAATGGGTCTTGCGGTAACTTTCGTAATGATATGCGCGACCTGCGTTACCTACCCGATCCACCACGGCATTCTCGTTCCGAATGAGCTCGAATACTTCGATACGGTCGTATTCATTCTCGTTATCGCGCTGTTCGTCCAGCTTGTTGAGACCATGCTGAAAAAGTGCATTCCCTCGCTTTATAAGTCGCTCGGCGTCTATCTGCCGCTCATAACGACCAACTGCGCTGTTCTCGGCGTTACCGTTCTCAATATCGACAACAATTACAGCTTCGGCGAATCTATCGTCAACGCTCTCGGCGGCGGACTTGGCTTCATGCTCGCGCTCGTTATATTCTCAGGTGTCCGCAAAAAGCTCGAATACGCCGATATCCCCGAGACTTTCAAGGGCGTTCCCGCAACGCTAATCGCCGCTTCCATTGTTTCCGTGAGCTTCATGGGCTTCTCGGGACTGTTCAACTAAGGAGGTGCGCTAATGACTTATCTTATCCCTGCTCTTATCGTCGGAGGCTGCGGTGTTCTTGCCGGTGTTCTCCTGACCGTTGCTGCAAAGGTCTTCCAAGTTGAGGTGGACGAGAGGATCGAAAAGATCAGCAGTGCCCTTCCGCAGGCTAACTGCGGCGCGTGTGGATTTGCCGGCTGTGCGGACTACGCTGCCGCTATTGTTGAAAAGGGCGTTCCCACAAACCTCTGCCGTCCGGGCGGTGCTGACGCTGCCGGAAAGATCGCGGAGATTCTCGGAACTGCTGCTGCCGATGTTGTTCCTATGACCGCAGTCGTTCACTGTAACGGCGACTGCGAGGCTACTCAGCGTTCATTCGTGTTCACCGGCGTGAAGTCCTGCAAGGCTGTGAAACGCTTCTACAGCGGCGACGGAATGTGCAAATACGGCTGTATCGGTCTCGGTGACTGCATGGCGGTCTGCGAGCACGACGCTATCAAGATTGTGAACGGCGTTGCTAAGGTCGATCCGGCACTCTGCGGTGCCTGCGGACAGTGCGCTAAGGTCTGCCCGAACAATCTTATCACTGTCAAGCCCCTCGCAAAGCATATCGACGTTCTCTGTTCCTCTGCCGACAACGGTAAGGTGACAAAGCTCAACTGCAAAAACGGCTGTATCGGCTGCCGTATCTGCGAGAAGAAGTGTCCTAACGAGGCGATAATCGTCAATGACTTCCACGCTTCTATAAACTACGATAAATGTACCAACTGCGGCGCCTGCATGGCTGCCTGCCCGATGAAGGTCATTCATTCCTGCGAAAAATAAAACAGAGTCCTTACGGCACTTACAATAAAAAAATCCGGAAGATCTTACTCTTCCGGATTTTTTATATCATTATAACTTGTAAACAGCCTCAGACAGCCATTGTTACAGTCTTATTGCGGCGGTTCGTGAGTATAGGCTGCGTTCCGTTGATAACGCAGTCAGCGGTAACGGTAACTCTTGCGATGCTGCCGTCGGAAGGCACATTGAACATGGTCTTCATGAGGATACTTTCAAGGATAGAGCGCAGTCCGCGGGCACCGGTCTTCTGAGCGATAGCCTTCTTTGCGATCTCTATGAGAGCATCATCGTCAACGTCAAGCTCGATATCATCGTAATCGAAGAGCTTCTTGTACTGCTTGATGAGCGCATTTTTCGGCTCAGTGAGGATACGGACGAGTGAAGCCTCGTCGAGCTCCTCAAGAACGGTTATAACCGGCAGTCTTCCGACAAATTCCGGTACCATGCCGAACTTCACAAGATCCTTCGGAATGACCTTCTTGAAGATGTTATCCTTTTCCTCCTGATGAGGCTTTATCTCGCCGCCGAAGCCGATAGGAGCCTTGCCTATACGCTTCTGTATCTGACGCTCGAGGCCGTCGAACGCACCGCCGCAGATAAAGAGGATATTCTTGGTATTGATCTGGATAACCTCCTGATTGGGGTGCTTTCTGCCGCCCTGCGGAGGAACGTTCGAGAGCGTACCCTCGATTATTTTCAGGAGAGCCTGCTGAACGCCCTCACCGCTTACATCACGGGTAAGGGAGGTATTCTCGGATTTTCTCGCGATCTTGTCGATCTCGTCGATGTAGATGATACCGCGTTCGGCAGCCTTGATATCGAAATCGGCAGCCTGAATGAGCCTGAGAAGTACGTTCTCAACGTCGTCGCCGACATAGCCGGCTTCGGTGATAGTAGTAGCATCGGCTATAGCGAACGGTACATTCAGGAGCTTTGCGAGTGTCTGTGCAAGGAATGTCTTTCCGACGCCGGTAGGTCCGAGGAGAAGAACGTTGCTCTTCTGGAGCTCAACACCGTCGCCTTCCTCCTTGTTCTGATCGGCAGCCTCCTGGCTGAGAATGCGCTTGTAGTGGTTGTAGACCGCAACTGCAAGGGATATCTTGGCATCGTCCTGGCCGATGACGTAATCGTCGAGGAATTCCTTTATCTCCTTGGGCTTGAGAAGCTTCATGGAAGAAAGGGACTGATTGCCGTCTTTTTTGGCAGCCTTCTTCTGAGCCTTGGAAATTCCCGGACCGTATATCATTTCATAGCAGTAGCATACGCATTCATCGCAGATATTGGCATTGCCGGCAGAAAACATACTGTGTACTCTGTTCTCGCCTTTTCCGCAGAAGCTGCATGACTTAAATGATTCTGCCATTTATAAAACCTACCTTTTTGCAATAACTTTATCTATCAGACCGTACTCCATAGCCTCCTGCGAGGTCATATAGTTGTCACGTTCGCAGTCAGCGTGTATCTGTTCGAGGGATTTTCCGGTATTCTCAGCGAGGATAGCCTCGAGCCTGTCTCTGGTGCGCTCAAGGTTCTTTGCGTGGATCATGATATCGGTCTGCTGACCGCCGAGACCGCCGCCGATGAGGGGCTGGTGTATCATTATCTCGCTGTTTGGAAGAGCAAAGCGCTTGCCCTTAGCGCCTGCCGAGAGCAGGAAGGCTCCCATGGAAGCAGCCATACCGATGCAGATCGTGGAAACATCGCACTTGATATAGTTCATAGTGTCATATATCGCCATACCCGCAGTTACCGAGCCACCGGGACTGTTGATATAAAGCGAGATGTCCTTTTCTACGTCCTGACTTTCGAGGTAGAGGAGCTCTGCAACGATAACGCTTGCAGTAGCATCGTTCACCTGATCGGACAGCATGATGATCCTGTCATTCAGGAGGCGGGAGTAGATATCGTAAGATCTTTCACCGCGGCTGGTCTGTTCAACAACGTAAGGTATCAATACGCTCATTGTTCATCGTCCTTTCTTAAAAACTATTGTCCCACGGAAGAAGCTGTGGGACAATAGAAATATTGCTATATACGGGGTATCTTGTCGGAAAGTGCCGGAAGCTTATTCAGCGTCCTTGCTCTCCTCAGCAGGTGTATTGTCAATCACAGCGTTCTCCTTGACAAGGTCAACTGCCTTCTGAACCTTGAGGTCCATTGTGTAGTCATCAAGAGGAATGAACTTCTTGATAGTCTCAACGTCAACCTTGTTTGCAGCTGCAAGCTCGCCGAGACCGTTGTTGATCTCCTCCTCGCTTACCTCGATGTTTTCGAGCTCTGCGATCTTTTCAAGAGCAAGACGGAGCTTGACTTCGTTCTGAGCTCTGTCTCTGTAGGTCTCACGGAAGGAATCCATATCCATACCTGTGTACTGGAAGTAGAGCTTGAGATCCATGCCCTGCTGACGGAGCTGCTGCTCGAATGAACGCATGAGTGAGTCGATCCTCTGCTCATACATACAATTCGGGATAGGAGCGTCAACCTTCTCGATAAGCTTGTTCATGAGAGCGTTCTCGAAGGAGGACTCGGCCTGAGAAACGGCAGCTTCCTCGAGCTTTGTCTTGATATCGTTTCTGTATTCCTCAACTGTATCGAACTCGGTAGCGTCCTTAACGAGGTCATCGTTGATCTCGGGAAGCTCCTCATAGCTGATAGACTTGAGCTTTGTCTTGAATGTAGCTTCCTTGCCGGCATAGTCGGTCATCTGGTAGTCCTCGGGGAAGGTCACTACAACATCGAACTCATCGCCGATGTTATGACCAACGATCTGATCCTCGAAGCCGGGAATGAACTGACCGCTGCCGAGACGGAGGGGGTGATCCTCGCCCTTGCCGCCTTCAAAAGCCTCGTCGCCGAAGAAGCCCTCGAAGTCGATGATTACCTCATCGTTGAGCTGAGCAGCTCTGTCCTCAACGGAAACGATGCGGGCGTTCTTCTTTCTGATGATATCTATCTGCTTGTCGATATCCTCGTCTGTGATAGCCTTGACCTCCTTGGGAGCAGCGATGCCCTTATAATCGGAGATCTCGATCTCAGGCTTAGTAACGCATACAGCCTTGAGTTCAACGCCTGTTGCCTTGTCGATAGAAGTTATCTCAACATTGGGTCTGTCAACGAGAACAAGATTTGTCTCCTTGACAGCGGCATCGAGCTCAGGTCCGAGGAGTGAGTTGACAGCGCCCTCGTAGAAAGCGCCCTCGCCGAACTCTCTCTCAGCAAGCTTACGGGAAACCTTGCCCTTTCTGAAGCCCTTGATCTGGATATTCTTCTTCTGACGCTGATATTCCTTTTCAACGGCAGCCTCAAAGGTCTCAGGGTCGATAGTGATGACCAGCTCAGTTGTATTGATATCTGTTTTGTTTGATGATTTTAAGCTCATGGTTTATGTTCCTTCCATTTATTATAAATAACATACTTGAAATATTATACCACATTTGCGAAGATTTTTCCACTAATTTCCAACACTTCTACATATTGCACAAATCATAACACTAATTCTGGTGCAAATTGCAAAAAATCTCCGGCTATCAAATGGAAATCTATGTCGTCATACTCGCCCTGAACGCACAGCTCATGTGCCGAACGCCCGTGGATATGTCCGTAGTAGCACTTATTTATCCTGTAGCGGTAGAGAACATCAAGTATGTCATAGTTGAAATTATTAGCGAATATCGGCGGATAGTGCATGAAGACTATCGGTTCGAGCCCTGCGTCAACAGCAGACTTTATCGACATTTCAAGCCTCTGCACTTCGCGTTTCAGCACCTTTTCGTCCTGAACGTCCTTGGTATCCGTGCCGTTGACCCAGCCGCGGGTACCGCAGATGCCGTATTCACCGTATTTGTAGTGGTTGTTGTGGAGTATCCTCAGCGTGGAAAGTCCCTCCGCACTGAAAAAGTCCTCCATTTTTTTCATGGTAGTCCACCAGTAATCGTGGTTGCCCTTTAGTATGATCTTCTCCCCCGGCAGACCGTTTATGAACTGAAAGTCCGGAAGCGCCTGCTGAAGCGACATTCCCCACGAGATATCGCCGGCAAGGACTATTGTGTCCTCCGGCTGTATCTTTGCGAGCCAGTTGCGTTCGATACGTTCCTGATAGTCCTGCCAGCCGTTGAAGATACCCATTGTCTTGGCGGGATCGCTGAAACAGAGGTGAAGATCGCCTATAACGTATAAGCTCATATGCCGAGCTTGCCCAGAACGTACTCCTTCTGCTCAGACTTGTCGATAACGTCGTTGAAACGCTCGGGCTTGTTTCTGAGATCAGCGAGAGCTGCCGGGATATCGAGCTTTGAGAGCTCTGCGATGCGGTCGACCTTGTCGTATTCGTCGATATCGGAAGTCTTGCCCTCAAGCGCTTCGAGAACTGCCGCGCTGAACTTGTAGGGGCTTGCTGTTGAAGCAATGACTGTCTTTGTTGTATCGCCGGTAGCTTCCTTGTAGTCGTTGTAGACCTTTACTGCAACAGCCGTGTGTGTATCGCAGGTATAGCCGTACTTTTCGTATATTGCGTGTATAGTTGCCTTTGTCTCATCGTCATTGCAGAAGCCGGCACAGAACTCCTCGTGGAGCTTGTTCTTGACGTCAGCAGTTACCTCGTACCTGCCCTCGGAGGCAAGCTTGCCGAACCACTCCCTGATCTGGGCATCGTTCCTGCCTGTCATGAGGTAGAGAAGTCTTTCGAGGTTGCTGGAGATGAGTATATCCATAGACGGCGAAACAGTTGCGTAGAACTGCCTGTTCCTGTCGTAAACGCCTGTATTTATGAAGTCGGTGAGGACGTTGTTGATGTTTGAGGCGCAGATGAGCTTGTTCACCGGAACGCCCATGTGCTTTGCGTAGTATGCGGCAAGGATATTGCCGAAGTTTCCGGTCGGAACGACAATGTTTATCTTGTCGCCGAGGTTTATCTCGCCGTCCTTGACGAGCTCAGCGTAAGCGGAAACGTAGTATACAACCTGCGGAACGAGTCTTCCCCAGTTGATAGAGTTGGCGCTTGAGAACATCATGCCGTTTTCATCGAGAGCCTTCTTGACCTCGTCATTGGTGAAGATAGCCTTGACGCCGTTCTGACAGTCGTCGAAATTGCCCTTTATAGCACAAACTCCGACATTTGCACCCTCCTGAGTCTTCATCTGACGCTTCTGCATGGGACTTACGCCGTCCTCGGGGTAGAATACCATGATCGAAGTACCTTCAACGTCCTTGAAGCCTTCGAGAGCAGCCTTTCCCGTATCACCCGATGTGGCAACGAGAATGACGATCTTCTTGTCGAGGTTTATCTTCTTAGCGGAGGTCGTAAGGAAGTAAGGAAGTATCTGGAGAGCCATATCCTTGAAAGCGCAGGTAGGACCGTGCCAGAGCTCGAGCATATAGGTGCCGTCAAAGAGGTGTGCGAGCTCAGAGATGCTCTCGGTCTCGAAATTCTTTGTTGAGTAAGCATTGTCCGTACAGTAGTGTATCTCAGCCTCGGTGAAGTCTGTGAGGTACTTGGAGAACACGTATGCAGCCCTGTCAGCGTACTTCATCTCGCCGACAGCCTTTATCTCGTCAAGTGACAGCTCAGGTATGCTCTCGGGGACGAAAAGTCCGCCCTCAGCGGATATGCCCTGAGTGATAGCCTCAGCGCTGCTTACCTTGACACTGCTGTTTCTTGTGCTGTTGTAAAACATAATATCACCCTTCAGAAAATGAAATTATAGCCTGTGGTATCATAGGCGTTTTGAATGTAGTCGATGCTGACGACCCTTTCCCCTGCTATTACGACCTGTGCGGTGTCGAAACGCGGCTGGAGAGCGTTCGGGTAACGGCAGCAGTATTCCGCGGCAGTTTTTATGATAAGACCCTGCTTTCGCCTGTTCACGGCTTCAAAGCCTGAGACCATACTGCCGGGCTTCCGGGATTTTACCTCAACGAACGCAAGAATATCGCCGTTTTCAGCGATAATGTCTATTTCGCCGCCCTTTATGCGGTAATTCCGGGTTATGATGTTATATCCGTGCTCTGCAAGGTAACGGCAGACAGCCTCCTCGCCGAGCTTTCCCGTCTCACTTTTTGTCATAGAGCTTTTTCAGGAACGTTCTTCTGTGAACGTCGGATATGCCGTATTTTTTTATCAATTCGCAGTGCAGCTTGGTGCCGTAGCCCTTGTGCTGCTCAAATGCGTACTGCGGATATTTTTCCGCGATATCACGCATATAGCGGTCCCTTGCGACCTTTGCGAGGACTGACGCGGCAGCTATTGAGGCTGAAACAGCATCGCCCTTTATGACGTACTGTGTCCTGCAGCTCAGGTCGGGGAGCCTGTTGCCGTCAATGAGGGCGATATCGGGCTTTATCCCGAGACCCTCGACTGCTCTTTTCATAGCGAGCATAGTAGCATTGAGAATGTTCAGGCGGTCGATCTCCTCGACGGAGGCTGTAGCGATACAGTAAGCCTGAGCCTTTTCCTTTATAACGTCAAAAAGCTCCTCGCGGCGCTTCTCGGAGAGCTTCTTGCTGTCGTTGAGGTAGTCGATGAGGGTTCCCTCATTCAGAATGACAGCGGCAGCGTAAACATCGCCCGCAAGGGGGCCCCTGCCGGCCTCGTCAACACCGCAGACTACCGGGAAATCGTTCCGGACGGCGGAGTCGTACTCGAAAAGCTCCTCATGGAGAACTATCCTTGCCATTACTTCTCCTTTTTCTGCGGCATTTCAAGGGTTATGCGCCCGAGCTTGCCGCTGCGGAATTCATCTATAACGGTTATTGCAGCTCTTTCAGTGTTTATCTCGCCGCCTGATATCATCATGCCGCGTTTTCTGCCGACCCTTTCGAGTAGCTCGATACCGGATTCGCTGCCGTCGAATTCGATTTTGTAGCGCTCCCTGAGAGACTGCGGATATTCCTCCGCAAGGTACTTCAGCAGCTTCATCGCAAGTGTCTCTATATCGAGGATATCGTCGCTTATCGCACCGGTGAAGGCGAGACGTATCGCTGCCTCCTGATCCTCGAACTTAGGCCACAGTACGCCCGGCATATCGAGCAGCTCAACGTTCCCGTCAAGCTTGACCCACTGCTTTGTGCGTGTGACGCCGGGTCTGTCCTCGACCTTTGCACGTTTTCCGCCAGCGAGCTTGTTTATCAGTGAGGATTTTCCCACATTCGGTATCCCCACTATCATCAGTCTCACCGGCGCACCGGACATTCCGCTGCGCTCACGCTTCTCCATAAGCTCGGCAAGCACCTTTGTGCGTACCGTGGGGAGCACGTTTTTAAGTCCTTTTCCGGACTTGCAGTCCACAGCGAGAGCCTCCGCACCGCTGTTCCTGAAATAGTTTATCCACATCTGAGCAGCCCTGTCGTCTGCAAGGTCGCTCTTATTGAGCAGAACAAGTCTCGGCTTTCCGGCAGTCAGCCTGTCCATTTCGGGATTTCGGCTGCTGAGCGGCGTTCTCGCGTCAACAATCTCGACAACAGCGTCCACAAGCTTGAGGTTAGCTGTTATCAGACGGCGTGTTTTCGCCATATGACCGGGAAACCACTGTATCTGCTTCATATCTGTATTATCCAATTGTACCTCCGATCAGTGAACAAAGCCGAAGCTTTTAAGCGGAGAAAATCTGAAAACGACCTTTCCCTCGATATCGTCCTCGGAAACGAAGCCGAGCCTGTACGATCGGCTGTCCTCAGACACAGTCCTGTTGTCGCCCATGACGAAAACATATCCCTCGGGAACTGTCACAGGGTAGCTTCCTGTAAAAGCGCCGTCATCGCGGTGAGTGAGACCGTTTGCGTAGGGCTCATCGAGGACTTCGCCGTCAACGGAGACGGTACCTCTTTCAAAGTCAATATCCACGCTCTGACCCTCGGCCGCGATGATGCGTTTCACGATATATCCGCCTATACCGCCGCTTTCAACGGTATTCCCCTCCCTGTCGAGGGTAACGGCACGGCGGGCGTTTATCACGACGATATCCCCCTGCGAGGGCTTCCCGTACCATGAGGTCACGATAAGCCTGTCGCCCTCATTCAGAGTGCCGCTCATGGAGCTTCCGAGAACGGCAGTCGTTCTGAAAATATAGGTGAAGACGAGCATGACGATAAACGTCGTGATGATGAAATTCTCAATAAATCCTGCGGTCTTAGGGAGAAGTCTCCTTATGCGCTCAGTCCCTCTCATTTGAGGACTTCTTGTCAGAATTGAACAGGAACTTGAATTCGCTGAGCGGAGAATATCTTACTATAGCCTTGCCGTATATCTGATCCTTCTTGATAAGTCCGACGTAATTGCTGCGGCTGTCGGAGGAATTCTCACGGTTATCGCCCATTACGAAGTAGTAGCCCTTGGGAACGGTCAGCGGGAACTGCGATGCGAATACACCGCCGCTTGAGGTCTTGGCGTTCTCCTTGAGATAGGGCTCATCGACCTCCTTGCCGTCAACGAGGACTCTTGTGTTTTCAGGGTCGGAATTGTCGATATCAATGGTCTGACCTCCGCAGGCAATGACACGCTTGATGATGCACTCGTCGATAGGATTGTTGGGAACGTCCGCCTTGTAGGGATCGCCGTTCTCATCTAAAAGGTAGACAGCGTTGTTGTCAATAACGAGTATATCGCCGTTGTCGATGCCGAAGTAAACGGTAGTCATGAAGATCCTGTCGCTTCCGTAGAGGGTAGGCTCCATCGAGTGACCCTTGATGTTTACGGGGTGGAGAAGATATGTGAATATGAGGACGATCACGAATACGGTTGTCAGAGTGGACTCGACTATATCCATCACATCATTGATTATCTTGGTGCGGTCGAAGCCCTTCTTCTCGTCCTTTCCGGACTTTTCGCCTTCCTCGGGAGCATTCTCCTCTGTCTCCTCAGTCTCGGCGGCAGTGAGCTCCTCCTCGTTCTCAGCTTCGTTTATAACATTTTCCTTATCTTCCATTGTATACCTCCGGGAAGTATTTCCGTTTCCGGATATGTAGCAAAAAAGGGACTTTGCGTCCCTCTGAGGAAAGAAGATGAGTCAGGCAGAGAGACCCTGCCTGAGCTCAAGTCTGCGCTTTTCAGCGGATCTGTTCCTTGACCTTGGCAGCCTTACCAACTCTGTCTCTGAGGTAGTAGAGCTTAGCTCTGCGGACCTTACCGTATCTTACGACCTCTACCTTGTCAACGACAGGAGAGTGGAGAGGGAAAACTCTCTCGATACCGCAGCCGTGAGCAACACGTCTTACGGTGAAAGTCTCGCTGATACCGCCGTGCTTCTTGGCGATAACTGTTCCCTCGAAGATCTGGATACGGCTCTTGTCGCCTTCCTTGATCTGAACGTGAACCTTAACGGTATCACCTACGTTGAACTGCGGAACATTTTCCTTCATGCTTGAATTGCTGATGAGTTTGAGTGCATCCATTTTAATTTCCTCCTAAAATTTCCGGATATTCGTAAACCGTCCCTTTATCTCCGTTCAGCATACGGAAACTCCTGGGCTGCGCGATGGTGTCGGAAAAAGCGGTGATGTCGTGTCCTGCGTCCACGGTCAGAGGACTATCCGATTTAATGTCTTTCGGCATTAACCCTCATTCGCATTGATAAGACAATAACGAACGGATTTCAAATGCTTTTATATCATAACATACTTTGAGAAAAATTGCAAGTGTTTTTTGAAAAATTTTCAGATTTTTTGAAAAAAGGCATATTGCTTAGTTCTTAGCTGTTAGTTCATAGTGCATAGTTGAGTGATCGGAGAGTAGAAAGCAAGGGCGCACAGTGTGCGCCCGAGGAATTACCGAATACGCTGCCGGGGATAAATGCGAATGGCACGGACACACGGAATGCCCCTTACTGATTCCTTAGCTCTTCTTACGGAGAACAGCCATTGCCGCATGGTGGAGGACTTCAAATTCCGGAGGCGCGATGCGTCCGAGCAGCTCCATGTGTTCCTTTTCCCATTCCGCAAGCTTGTCCGGTGCAAGGGAAGCTCCTGTTCCGCGGCAGGCCTTCATTCTGCCGTTCCAGCTCTCGCGTGTGAACGGTACGCTGAGGTCGTAATCCTCCATTGCCTCAACAGTGAACCACTTCCCTGCTGTTTCAGGAACGTACACCGGTGCCCGTCTGTAGCCTCCGCCCGTCCATGCGGGATTGTACCTGAGGACGAGCTTCTCGCTTGCCCCTGCGACAGCGTCCTCCTCCGGGAGCCACGCCATAAACAGGATAACGAGCCTTCCGCCGGGCTTGAGCAGTCCCGCGAGCTTGGGGAGGACAATATCGTAATCGAAGTAGAAAAAGCACTGGCAGGCTGTGATGACATCGAAGCTGCCGTCCGGGAGGTCTATATTCTCTGCGGCAGACACAATATAATGTATGTCCATGTCGTCACGTTTTGCGAGGAGCTTTGCCTGTTCTATCTGCTCAGCGGAGATGTCGGAACCGGTCCATTCGGCGCCGTAACGGTACATATTCCGCGGAACAACGCCTGTTCCGGTGCCGAGGTCGAGAACCTTCTGTCCCTTTATGCAGAGTCCCCTGTCCGCGACCTTCTGAAAGAAGACCGGCGGGTAAATATCGCGGTATTTTGCGTAATCCTGAGAGGCTTTCCCCCAGTCAAAGGCTTTTCCGTTGTCTATCCTGCTGTTGAAAATATCCATGCGTACCTCCTTTTCTGAATGAAGCGGCAAAGGCGCAGCACTGTGCGCCCCTGCTGATACTTGTTGATTACTTGAACTCCTTCTGGAGCTTGGTCTTTTCGACCTTGGTGAAGAGCTCGCGGAGCTTTGCGATACCGAGTGTGAGATATCTCATGCAGGGTTCAGCTACGATAGCGAAGTCGATGCAGAGAAGCACACATCTTGCGGACATCTTTGTGATATCGAAGAAATCGCTGACGAATACCATGCTGAAAACAAGTCCAACAGCACAGATTATGAACAGCCACATCTTGTGTACGTCAAGCGGTTTGCTTATCTCGTAGACGATCATCAGTCCGACGATGCTCAGCAGAATTGTTGAAGCAGTAGCGATATCGGTCTCGCTTACGCCGAATACATGGCCGAAGTACAGCATCGCTGCTATAATAATAGTATCGGTTATGCCTGCGGGGAGTGCTTTCAGGAAAACGTTCGTCATGAATCTGCCCTTGATGAGCTCCTTATTCGGCATCTGCGAGAGAACAAGACCGGGTATTCCTATTGTGAAAAGGCTTATCAGCGTTATCTGTGAGGGTTTCAGCGGATAGGCTATGCCGAAGCATATAGTGAGTATCGAGAGTATGAGCGAGAAGATGTTCTTGACAAGGAAGAGGCTTCCTGAGCGTTCGAGGTTGTTTACGACCTTACGTCCTTCGAGAACGACCTCCGGCATCTTTGAGAAGTCGGATTCGAGCAGAACGAGCTGTGAAGCCTGAGCAGCCGCATCGCTTCCCGAAGCCATAGCAACGGAGCAGTCCGCGTCCTTCAGGGCGAGAACGTCATTTACGCCGTCACCGGTCATTGCGACTGTCTTGCCGTTGCGTTTAAGAGCCTGAACGAACTTGCGCTTCTGGTCGGGAGTAACTCTTCCGAAGACCGTATAGCGCATGATAGCGTCGTTTATGGAATCATCGGTTATGAGGGTCGAGGCATCGACATAGTCGGCGGCGTGCTTGATGCCTGCCTGCTTTGCGACCTCGGAAACGGTAACGGGATTATCACCGGAAATTACCTTGATAGCAACGCCCTGCTCCGCGAAATACCGGAATGTATCGGGAGCGTCCTTTCTTATGGGGTTGGAGAGGATCACGAAGCAGACAGCCGTGACGGGTTCAGTGAGGGCTTTTCCGTCGGGACGTCCGTTGTACTTGCCGAATGCGAGAACACGGTAGCCCTTTCGGCTGTGGTTCTCGATCACAGAGCGGTGACGGTCGAAATCGTCCTTGAGAACGAACTCGGGTGCGCCGAGGACATACGCGCCGTCGTTGAAGACAACGCTGCTGTACTTGAACTCGGAAGAGAAGCCTGTATGCGATATAACGGGCTTTGCAGCGGGACGCTTGAAGTAGTTCTTCATCGCTCTCATGGTCTCGTTGTCGGCGGACTGAGCTGCGGCAAAGTCGCTGAGAAGGCTCTTGAGGTAGTCCTCGGAGGTGCTCTCGTCCACCGGGACGACGTTGTTGACCTCCATTGTATTCTCGGTTATCGTACCTGTTTTGTCAACACACAGTACATCTACGCGGGCAAGCGTTTCGATACATTTCATGTCGTGGATAAGGACTTTTTCGTATGCGAGCCTCATTGCGCTGACAGCCATTGTTGCACTCGCGATGAGGAATACGCCCTCCGGTATCATGCCGATGACAGCCGCGACCATTGAACGTATACTGTCTGTGAAGTTTTCGCCGTTCACGATATACTGCTGCCAGAACATCACAGCACCGATCGGGATTATTATTATACCGGCGAATTTAACGAGCTTGTTGAGTGCGCGTATCATTTCGGACTGTTCGCCCTTTTTGCTGCGTTTAGCCTGTAGAGTGAGCTTGGATATATAGGAGTCTGCACCGACCTTTTCGAGGCGGGCATAGCATTTTCCGGAGACGATATAGCTTCCTGACATGAGCTTGTCGCCGGGCTTTTTGGGGATCTCGTCCGCTTCTCCGGTGAGGAGCGATTCGTTCACCGAGGCGTTTCCGCTTATGACGATCGCATCAGCGCTTATCTGGTTGCCTGCGCCGAAAACGGCGATATCATCGAGGACCAGCTCCTTCGACTGGACCGTTATCTCCTTGCCGTCCCGGACGACCGTAGTTACCGGTGCGTTGAGAACGGTCAGCTTGTCGAGAACAGCCTTTGAACGCATCTCCTGAACTATACCTATGAGCGAGTTCGCCATGATTATCGGTATGAATGAGAGGTCGCGCCAGCAGCCTACCGCGACGAGCATTGCTCCGAGCACGAGAAAAAGGAAGTTGAAGTAAGTGAGCGTATTGTCGGCGATTATCTCCTTCGTTGTCTTTGAGGGTGACTCGACCGGCTTGTTGTACAGCCCCTTTGCCATTCTGTCAGAGACCTGTGCAGAGGTCAGTCCGGTTTGGGGGTCAGCCTTTATCCTTTGTACTGCTGAATTTGCGGGACTGACATTGAACTGAGAAACCTTTCCCATATATCATTACCTCACTATCTGCCGGTATCTCCGGCTTTTATCTGTCAATACACTATATTATATCACAACACTGTAATAATTGCAAGCATTATCTAAGAAGAAGCTCAACAGTCTTTCACGCACTCATGCTCGCTGAAAATCCTTGTTCTCACTAATTACGCAAAATAATTCTTGCAATTTTTGTGAATATGTGTTATAATTGAGATATAGTCGTGCGGAAATGATGTTCCGTGCGGAAAATGTACCGGAAAGGTGCATATCATATAGGGATAATACCCGAAAGGAGTAAAATTATGGGAATCATTCAGGCAGCGCTTATCGGTGCAATGGGTACTCTCAAGGACTCATGGCAGGAATTCTTCGTTTGCGAGTCTATCCCCTCAGACGTTCTTGTCGTAAAGGGAAAGAAGCAGCTCGGTAAGCATTCTTCCAACAAGAACAGCAGCGAAAATGTTATAACAGACGGAAGCACTATCGTTGTTCACGAGGGTCAGGCTATGATCATGGTGGATCAGGGCTGTATCGTCGAGATCGCAGCACAGCCGGGTATTTATGAGTACCGTACAGGTACGGCTCCGAGTTTCTTCTCGCCTGATTGCAGCTTCGGCGGCAGGCTCAAGAACACATTCAAGGAAATGTGGGACCGTATCAAGCACGGCGGCGATGCCTCCAAGGATCAGAGAATATATTACTTCAATATGAAGGAGATCATGGACAATAAGTTCGGCACACAGAATCCCGTGCCGTTCAGAATGACATATCAGGACCTCGGAAGAAGCTTTACCGTGGGCGTTCGCTGCAACGGCGTTTACTCCTACAGGATCGCTGACCCGGTACTCTTCTTCGCAAATGTTTGCGGAAACGTTACCGGTACATATAACCGTTCAAACCTCGATGCACAGCTCAGAAGCGAGTTCATCGACATACTCCAGCCCGCTTTCGCGAATATCTCCGCATCAGGCATCAGATACGATGAGCTTCCCGGAAGACAGCGCGAGCTGAAGGAAGCCCTCAACAAGGAGCTCGAAAACGACTGGCGCGAGAAGAGAGGTCTCCTCATCGAGAAGGTAGCTATCAATTCCGCTACTATCTCCGAGGCTGATACCAAGCGCATTCAGGAGTACGAGGACAGAGCTTGGAACACCAATCCCACAAACGCTGCCGCTACTCTCATCGAGGCTCAGGCTAATGCTATGAACAACGCCGCCAATAACCCGAACGGCGCTGCTATGGGCTTCTTCGGTATGGGTATGGCTCAGCAGGCTGGCGGATTCAACGCACAGAACCTCTTTGCTATGGGTCAGCAGCAGAATGCAGCCGGTGTTCAGGCAGCTCCCGTTCAGCCTGCCGCACCTGCACAGCCCGCTCCTCAGGCTGCTCCCGCGGCTGACAGCTGGACCTGCTCATGCGGTACCGTAAATTCAAAGAAGTTCTGTTCCGAGTGCGGCAAGCCCAAGCCTGCACCTGTTACCGCTGACGGTTGGGTCTGCGAGTGCGGCGCTGTTAACAAGGGCAAGTTCTGCTCTGAGTGCGGTAAGCCCAAGCCTGCCGGTGCGCCTCTCTACCGCTGCGACAAGTGCGGCTGGGAACCGGCTGATCCGTATAATCCTCCCAAGTTCTGTGAGGAGTGCGGCGATCCCTTCAACGATGAGGATATCGTGAAATAACAAACAGCAAGGGCGCACATAGTGCGCCCATGTCGTATTACTCAAAAGCTGAGAGTTAAAAGTTGAGAGCGGCGGGTTATTGTATCGACTGACGGCGATGAATTAAAATTTTCTGCGTAAGCGTACACCATAACTTTCAACTCAGCACTCTCAACTCTCAACTTGTGGGGCACCGTTCCCTGCAAATTATAAAACATGAACGTGAGGTGCGGATATGTCCGAATTAATGGAATATAAATGCCCTGCCTGCGGCGGTAAGCTCGAATTCAACAGCGGCACCCAGAACATGAAGTGTCCGTTCTGCTATTCGGAATTTGACGTTGCTGCCGTTCAGGAATTCAACCATGCCGTCCAGAGCTCGGACGAGAGCTTGATGACATGGGACAGCTCTGCCGGAGGTGAATGGGGCGCCGGTGAGACCGCAGGAATGAACGTCTATCACTGCGAATCCTGCGGTGCTGAGATAGTCACCGACAGCACAACTGCTGCTTCAAAATGCCCGTACTGCGACAGTCCTGTAGTTATGACCGGAAGCTTTGCCGGTGACCTCAAGCCGGATTATGTTATCCCCTTCAAGCTCGACAAGAAGGCGGCAACTGAGGCTTACAACAAATACCTCGAGGGCAAGCGGCTTCTCCCGAAGATATTCCGTTCCGATAACCACATCGACGAGATAAAGGGAGTTTACGTCCCGGTATGGCTTTTCGATGCCGGTGCGGACGCCAATATCGTATTCAAGGCTGAAAAGGAGAACCGCTGGCATGACAATGAGTACGACTATGTCGAGACAAGCTGCTATTCCTGCGTAAGAGCCGGAAAAATAGCCTTCGAGCACGTTCCCGTAGACGGTTCTACCAAAATGGAGGATAAGCTCATGGAGTCCATTGAGCCTTTCGATTTCAAGGACGTTGTGAAGTTCGAGACACCTTACCTTTCCGGCTACCTTGCAGACAGGTACGACGTCACCGCCGAGGAGAGCATCGACCGGGCAAACGAACGCATCAGGACAAGTACCATTGATACGTTCCGTGATACAGTAAAGGGCTATAATTCGGTAACTACCGAGAGTGCGGACATCAGGCTCAACAACAGCAAGGCTAAGTACGCTCTCTATCCGGTCTGGATACTCAATACCTCTTGGAACGGAAACAAGTACACCTTTGCCATGAACGGTCAGACCGGCAGATTTGTCGGGAACCTCCCCACTGACAAGGGCGCTGCCGTTCGCTGGTTCGCCGGAATCACGGCTGTATGCACTGCTGTACTTTATGGCATACAGTTCCTTCTGAACCGATAAGGAGGCACAGTATGAATATAAGAAAAATTCTCGCGGCAGTCCTTGTTCCTGCTGCATTGATGATACCTTTCTCCGTCATCGGCACAGGTACGGCAGTACAGTCGCCCATGAACGTTTCCGCTGCATATTGCGAGGAGGAGGACTTCCCTGTCCTTGATATGGCAGAAGCAGCCGATTACGATATTGCTGCCGAGGAAACAGTCCGGACTGAAAAGGAGAAAAAGGAATTCAGTCCCGCAAGAGCCTTCGTAATATCGCTGATAATATCCCTTATTATAGCCGGTATCGCTGTAGGCGTGATGATATCCAAGCTGAAAACGGTCCGGAAGAAGCACGGCGCTGCGGATTATAAAAAAGAGGGCAGCTTCGTCCTCGAAAGCAGTCACGACAGCTTCCTCTACAAAAAGACCAACAAGACAAAGCGGTCATCGTCATAGATACGCATGGGACGTCGGGAACGGCGTCCCTGTATTATTCACAGACTGAAAAACCGGAGGTTTTACTTTGAGCTTCGCATATTCCTGCGACAACAAGCGCTATCATACGCTGAATTATTATAATCTCAGCCGGTTCGGACGCAAGGTCTTCAAGGCAGCGCTCGAATGCGGTTTCACCTGTCCCAACATCGACGGTACAAAGGGGCTGAACGGCTGCGCTTTCTGCGACGGTGGCAGCGGCTACTTCACCAAGCCTGAGCTGACCGTTCCGGAACAGCTCGAAGCTGAGCTTGCAAGGCTGAGGAAAAAGCACGGTGAGGACATTGCCGTAAATGCCTATTTTCAGGCAAATACCAACACTTATGCGCCTGTGGTTACACTCCGCGGACTGTTTGAACAGGCGCTTTCATTCCCGGAGGTCAAGGGTATCTCGATCGGAACAAGGGCGGACTGTCTACCGCCGGAGGTCCTTGATCTTCTGTCTGAACTGAACGAACGTACCAATCTGACGGTCGAGCTCGGTATGCAGACGGTCCACGACATCACCAAGGAGAAAATGAACATCTGCTGCACGCATGAGGAGTTCCTGAGAGGCTACAGCAGCCTGAAAGAACGCGGGATACGCACCTGCCTTCACATCATAAACGGTCTGCCGGGAGAAACTCATGAGATGATGCTCGAAACCGCAGCGGAAACCGCAAAGCTCCGTCCGGAGGCTGTAAAGCTGCAAATGCTGCATATCATCAGTGGAACACGGCTCGCGGAGGAATTCAGCCGCGGGGAATTTTCACTGTTGAGCCGGGAGGAATACATCTCCCTCATAGCAGAACAGCTCGAGCTTCTGCCTGCCGAGACCGTCATCGAAAGGCTGACCGGAGACGGTGACAAATCCAAGCTCATCGCACCGATGTGGACTGCGGACAAGCTTGCCGTGCTCGGCGGCATAGACAAAATGCTCGCTGAACGCGATACGTTTCAAGGCAGAAAATGCCTGTAGCAGTCCACGATGTACACAACTGAATAAAGAAAATGGAACGCTGTTAACAGCGTTCCATTATTTTTACTCAACTGTAACGGATTTTGCGAGGTTTCTCGGCTTGTCAACGTCAAAGCCCTTTGCGACAGAAACGTAATAGCCCAGAAGCTGGAGCGGTATAACCGCAAGGCTGCCTGCGAAATGCGGGTCGGTCTGAGGTATATATACCGTGAAATCAGCGGTGTCCTCCATGCTGTAGTTGCCGTAAGTAGTAAGTCCCATGAGTGAAGCGCCGCGGCTCTTGACCTCGACCATATTGCTCACGGTCTTCTCATAAAGCTCCTGCTGTGTGAGGACACTGATGACGAGAATGCCGTCCTCGATAAGGCTGATAGGACCGTGCTTGAGCTCGCCGGCAGCGTAAGCCTCGGAGTGGATATAGCTTATCTCTTTCATTTTGAGGCTGCCCTCGAGACTGATCGCGTAGTCGATGCCGCGTCCGATGAAGAAGGCGTCCTTAGCGTTGGCGAGCTTGTTTGCGAACCACTGGAGACGCTCCTTATCTTCGAGGATCTTGCTTATCTTGTCGGGGATAGTGTAGAGCTCAGCGAGCATTTCCGAGCATTTTTCCTCAGACATCTCCCCTCTTGCAACAGCGAACTGCATAGCGAGGAGGTAGCCTGCGATGAGCTGAGTGCTGTATGCCTTAGTTGTGGCAACAGATATCTCCGGACCTGCAAGCGTATAGAAGACATTGTCCGCCTCACGCGCAATGGAGGAGCCAACAACATTGACTATTCCGAGTGTTTTTATGCCGTTTTCCTTGGCTGACCTGAGAGCTGCAAGGCTGTCGGCAGTCTCACCGGACTGGCTTATGATGATAACAAGGCTGTTTTCAGCGAGCTTCATGTGTCTGTATCTGAATTCGGAGGCAAGCTCAACTCTTACTGCAACAGAGGTTAGGTCTTCGATGACGTACTGCACTGCCATTCCGACATGGTAAGCAGAACCGCAGGCAACAATGTAGATCTGGTTTATCTTCTGCATTTCCTCATCTGTGAGACCTATGCCGCTGAAATCTATCCTGCCGTCCTTGACAACGGAATTGATAGTATCTCTCACTACCTTGGGCTGTTCGTGAATCTCCTTGAGCATGAAGTGCTCGTAGCCGCCCTTTTCGGCAGCCTCAGCGTCCCACTTTATCTCGGTAAGCTCCTTCTGTATCTCTTCACGGTCGATGTTGTAGAAGGTCGCAGTGCCCTTGCCGAGCTTTGCGATCTCCATGTTGCCGATGTAGTAAACGCTTCTTGTGTATTTGAGGATAGCGGGAACGTCAGAAGCAACGTAGGTCTCGCCGTTAGTGATGCCGATTATCATGGGACTGTCCTTGCGGGCAGTGTAGATCTCCTCGGGGTAGTCTTTGAACATTACCGCGAGTGCGTAGGAGCCGCGTATTCTTATCATAGCTCTTGCGATAGAGTCAACAGGACCGAGTGAATACTTCTTGTAGTAGTAGTCGATGAGCTTGACTGCTACCTCTGTATCGGTCTGAGAATTGAAGGAATATCCGCTTTTTGCAAGCTTTTCGCGGAGCTCCTGATAGTTTTCAATGATGCCGTTGTGAACAGCGATGACGTTCTCATCGTCACTGGAGTGGGGGTGGGCATTGAGAGTTGAGGGTTCACCGTGGGTAGCCCAGCGTGTGTGACCGATACCGCAGCTTCCCTTGACAGCTTCACCGTTGTTGGTCATTTCCTTGAGCACCTTGAGCTTTCCCTTGGCCTTAACGATCTCGGTCTCGCCCTCGCCGTCGCGGACAGCGATACCGGCGGAATCATAGCCTCTGTATTCGAGCTTTGAGAGTCCGTCGAGAAGAATGGGAGCAGCCTGAGCGCTGCCTGCAAATCCAACTATTCCGCACATATTTATATAACCTCCGTATAGTGTAGTATGCAAAAATTTAACAGATATAATTATTATACACTATCTGAGCTTGATTGTCAAGCAGAACAAACTGGAAAGTTCACTTTCCGCTGTTCCGACTGGTCGGACGGCGCGGACTTTACTCCCACTTTTCCCATACCTCCGGGCAATAGCCGACAGTCGCCTTTTTGCCGTTCCGGACGATAGGGGTGCGTATGAGGTTCTGGTTCTCCATGAGCTTTTCCTCGCGGTCGGCATCGGAGAGGTATTTCATCAGGGTAAGCGTCTGCTTGTCCGAAGCCTTCTCGTTTATCATAGCGTCGATGCCGCCGACTGCCTGTTTTACTGAGCTGAATTCCCCTGCGCTCATGCCTTTTTCCTTCATGTCAATCATCTGGAATTTTATGCCGCGCTCCTTGAACCAGCGTTCCGCCTTTTTGGTGTCGAAGCACTTTTTCGTGCCGAATATCTGTATGTTCATGCTTACTCCTCTTGTGCGAACGCAAGGTCATAGCTGTCTGCCGTCCGCGTTCTCCTGAATTTTATGCCGATGAGGTCGAGACCGTTCTGTGCGAAATACAGTCTCACGGAGGTGAACCGCGAGAATATCGGCACATTGCTTGTAAATGGAACCGGCTTTCCTCCGGTACCGTTCCATGTGAATGTACCGCTTGCCGTTCCCATGAAGAAAATGGTAACAGGTATCTGTGCGAGCTCACTCTGAGTTGACGAAGCCGTCAGCGTGACATCGAACCAACCGGGAGTATCGGTCTTCAGAGCAAAGCAGTAGTCGCTGCCTTTGACGCTGCTTATTCCCGAAAGGTCAAGCTCCAGTTCATCGTCAAGGACGTGGAAGGTCACTTCCCTGCCGACGTCATCGCTTCCGCCGGGACGGTCAACTATCTCTATCTCGTCCGCAGTCCCCATGAGACGCTTCATTGCGTTTGTCTTTATCAGGAAACCGAGGATATCAGCGGCATTGCGCTGCAATTCCCCGACGGTAAGACTGCCGTCCGCAAGAGCAGCCTCTATGCCTGCATCGCGTTCAGCACAGTCCGCACACACCATGTAGACGTCATTTCTTGCGGCTGCCATAGGTGCGAAAAGATTCCTCTGAGGCTCGCCGCCGCGGACGCTGACATTAGCCCACCAGTCCGTCATGGTGAAGCCCTCAAAGCCCCATTCATCGCGGAGTATAGTCGAATTGAGGTCAAAGCTGCCGGCGGTCCACAGACCGTTCACAGCGCCGTAGGTCGTCATTATCGAGCTTGCCCCGCCTTCCTTTACCGCTATCTCGAAGCCCTTCAGGTAGATCTCACGAAGCGCTCTCTCCGAGACAACAGAGTCAACGAAATGCCGATTAGTCTCCTGATTGTTGCCGCAGAAATGCTTGAGTGTACCGGTAACTCCGGCGGGATGGAGTCCTCTGAGTTCGGCAGCTGCGATAGTACCGCTGAGGAACGGGTCCTCCGAGAAATACTCGAAATTGCGTCCGTTCAGAGGGTGACGGTGAATGTTCATGCCGGGACCGAGAAGGCAGTCCACACGGTTTGCGGACATTTCAAGTCCGACAAAGCTGAAAAGCTCCGTTATCAGCTCGCGGTCAAAGGTCGAGGCAATCATTGTACCGTTCGGCAGGCTGAAAGCCTTTGCGCCGCAGTCAAGACGCATTCCCGAGGGACCGTCCGAACAGCAGGCTGCCGGTATGCCATAGGCTTCAAGCCTGTCGGTCACTCCGCCGAACGCGGAGGCTGTTCCGGCTGTAACACGCGGACTTCCCATGCCCTCGCCCCTTATGAGAGAGGAGAGCTCGTCCGCAGAAAGCTGAGCGATGAATTCGTCAAGACTGTTTTTTCCGGTGCATACGTCAGCGAGCTTTATCCCTCTGTCTCCGGTGATCTCAAGCGCCTCCGGAAGCTTTTCTATCCTCCTTGCAGGCTCGTCAACACAGCTGAGCGGAACATTCTCCATGGCCGGAACTATCTCGCCGTCCTTTACGGAGAGACTTACCCTTTTGAACGGGATAACAGGCGCCATTGCCTGAACGCACTCCCGTACGACAAGTGTTTCGTCCGCCTCGCAGGTGAAGACCGGAACAGCCGACCTTACGTCAGTTCCGGCATAGAAAGTGTACACGCCGCTCTCAAGAACATAGCAGTAGGGGTGACCGGTAAAGCCGGCATCATCGTATGATGCTATATCAGCGATATTTACGGTTATGGCAAGGGTCTGCACCTCTCCCGGTGCAAGGAGCCTTGTCTTTTCAAAGCCGCAAAGCTCCCGCAAAGGCTGACCGAGTTTCCCCTGCGGCTTTTCAGCGTAGATCTGCACGACCTCTTTTCCGGAAAAGCTGCCGGTATTCTTAACGGTAACAGTGAAAACGATGCTGCCGTTCTCCTCCTTAGCCTCCGCCTCCGCATCGAAGGTGGTGTAGGAAAGTCCGTAGCCAAAGGGATAGCGCACTTTTTCGGGCGCGAAGGTCTCGAACCAGCGGTAGCCGACGTAGATGTCCTCAGTGTAGAAATTCCGCGTCTTATCGCCGAAATATTTATCCGAGGGGTAGTCCGAAACGCTGTACGCGATAGTGTCAGGGAGCTTGCCGGATGGTGAGACCTTACCCGTGAGGACCGCGGCTGCACCTGTTCCGCCGGTCATACCGCCCTGCCATGCAAGCAGAACGCTGTCCGGCGAATAGTCGTCAATGAACGACATATCCACAAGTCCGCCGACATTCAGGATAACTATTACCCTCGCGAAATGCTCGCGGATAAGTCCGAGCATATTTTTTTCGTCCGCACTGAGAAGGTAAGAGCCCTCCTCGAGGCGCTGATCCTGTTCCTCACCGGCAGTCCTTCCGATGACTGCAATTGCCGTATCACCGTGCTTTGCGGCAGAGGCTACAGTTTCGTCATCAAGCGGCATCTCCTTCTGAGACCACGGCTCAGCGCCCCAGCCTGCACCGAGATCAAAGGGATTTTCCTCCGTCCATTTGCGGTAGATGTCCAGAAGCTCGGTATTCAGCTTCACACCGGCTTCGATAAGACCGTCCGTGATGCCTGTGACCTTGTCAACGTTGACCATTCCGCCCGAACCGGTTCCAGATCTGTAGTAGTGGAGCTGTATGCGTCCGAAAACGGAAACGGTCTCCCCTTCTCTCAGCGGAAGAGCGCTGTTATCGTTTTTGAGCATGACGATACCCTCGGCGGCAGTACGGACTGCGGCGGAGGTATATTCTTTCCAGTCAAGTATTTTTTTCATGATGCACCTCTTTCCGGGGTTAGTATAATATTATTATATCAAAATCGTTTCCGGAATGCAAGCGTTTTGGCAAATATGACTAAATCATGAACGGTTCAGCAAAAGAGGTGTCTGCCGTTAGCTGAAAAATAAAAAGGGACGCATAAGCATGATACTCATACGGAAGTATTATTAGAACTTATCGGGGCTCACGGCGGCGGTCCCCTCTGTCAGCTTCGCTGACATCTCCCCGCACTGCGGGGAGTCACTCCGAACCCCTTTCCAAAGACTTTATTATGGTTTTTTTCACAATGGTATAATGCTCACGCACAAAAAATAATCCGGAAGCAACAATGCTTCCGGACATTTTTATACCATTGTGAAAAAAACTAAAAGTAAGGCTTAGAATAGAGTTTGAAAGCACTTTCATCAAAAGGGCTTGTCCAGATAATTCTAATAAAACTGCTATATAAGCATCACAGTTAAGTGTCCTCTTGTTATCAGCCGAAATATCTCTTGAGAAGTCCCTCGAAAGCCTTGCCGTGACGAGCTTCGTCCCTTGCCATTTCGTGAACGGTATCGTGTATAGCGTCGAGGTTGAGTTCCTTTGCTCTCTTTGCGAGCTTGAGCTTTCCTTCGGTAGCGCCGTGCTCTGCGGCAACTCTCTTTTCGAGATTCTCCTTTGTGGAAGATGAAAGGACCTCGCCGAGAAGCTCAGCGAACTTTGCAGCGTGCTCAGCCTCCTCGAATGCAGCCTTCTCCCAGTAAGCTCCGATCTCGGGATAGCCCTCTCTGTAGGCAACTCTTGCCATTGCAAGGTACATACCTACCTCGGTACATTCACCGTTGAAGTTTGAGCGGAGTCCCTCGATGATCTCAGTGTCGGTAACAGCCTTTGCAACGCCGAGCTCGTGCTCACAGGCAAATACAAGCTTCTCGCCTGCTTCCTTTTCGATGAACTTTGAACCCGGAACGCCGCACTGAGGACATTTCTCAGGGGGTGCATCTCCTTCGTGAACGTATCCGCATACAGGACAAACGTACTTTTTCATAATGATCTTACCTCCATAATATTATTTATTGAACCGTTTGGAAACGGAATTCAGACGGAATGCTTGACTCTGTCGTGCTCCTCAGCGCGTTTGCCGTTGTTGAAGCGGTCAAGGGTACCCACAAGATATCCGGTGATCCTTCTGATACGGTCGAACGGAACATCGTCAAATTCATACTGAAGATCGACAAATTCGCCGTCCACCTTCACGGTCATTAACTTGATGACACGGTCACTGTACTTCTTTTTTCCGTAATCGACATAGGCGTCGATCTCCTCCTGCGGGAGCTTATCTCCGATAACGTTGACATTCATGGCAATACCTCCTGTAATCATTATGTCCGCAGATGCGGACGCCACAGCTTATAACTGTGAACTAATAACTAAAAGCTTGACAAGCATCTGAATATATTGTATCATATTACTCAGGAAAAATCTGTTGCAATTGCAACAAAGGAGGAATTTTTATGTTACCTGTCGATAACATTCTTTTCAAAGGCATCGCCCGTGAGGACTGCGAGCGTATGCTCGGCTGCTTCAACGCGGAGATAAGAAAGTACAAATCCGGAAGCCGTATCACTGAATTTACCGGCACAAGCGACCGCATCGGCATCGTTCTCTCCGGAACTGCCGCTTCCGTAAGGTACGATCTCAACGGCGTCAGGACTATCGTTGAAACGCTCGGTGAGCAAAGTATCTTCGGAGCTTTCTTTACTTTCAGCGACCCGGCAAGAAGCGTCACGGAGATAGCTGCCGAGACCGACTGCGAGATAATGTTCGTGAGGCGTTCGGAGATAACCAAAAGATGCGAGAACGCCTGTCTCTGCCATTCAAGGGTGGTCGAGAACCTGCTCGAGCTCATGACGGAAAAGGCTGCCGCACTCAGCGAACGTGTTGAGGTTCTCAGTCAGCGCAGCATCGAGGATAAGCTCATAAGCTGCCTGCAAATTATCGAGAGCAAAACTCCCGAGGGCAAGTCTCCGCAGATTCCTTTTTCCACGACCGCTCTCTCGGACTATCTCTGCGTGAACCGCAGCGCTCTCCAGAGGGAGATAACAAGACTGAAAAACAAGGGCGTTCTCACCATCTCAAAGCGGAAATTCCGTCTTCATAAGCCTGCGGATACGGACATGGAACAGTTCTGAAATCCGGGTTTGACATTTAACATTATATATGTTATAATAAAATTTATAGTGCATTTGAGCATGACATTTTTCTGAAAGGATTTTTTATATGTGGGAGATAATCAAAGCAGTCATCATCGGTATAGTCGAGGGCATCACTGAATGGATGCCGATAAGCAGCACAGGTCATATCATTCTTGTGAGCGAGTTCATCGACCTCGATAAATCGCAGGATTTCAAGGATATGTTCGATGTCGTTATCCAGCTTGGCGCTATCATGGCAGTCGTCGTGATATTCTGGAGCAAGCTCTGGCCTTTCGGCAAAAAGAACAACAACGTCCCGCTCAGTGACAAGGGCTTCGGTTCATACGTCAAGAAGGACATCTTCATCATGTGGTTCAAGGTGCTTGTCGCCTGCATACCTTCGATAATCGTAGGTCTCACTCTGAACGACTGGATAAAGGCTAACCTTTACAATGAGTGGGTCATTGCTGCCGCGCTCATTGTTTTCGGTATCGCGTTCATTGTCGTTGAAAACTGGAACAAGGGCCGCACTCCCAAGATAAATACTATCGGTGAGCTTACATACAGGGCAGCTCTCATAATCGGCTGCTTCCAGCTTATCGCGGCACTTTTCCCCGGCACCTCACGTTCCGGCGCTACCATTATCGGTGCGCTGCTCATCGGCGTTTCGCGTACCGTTGCGGCTGAATTCACGTTCTACCTTGCAGTACCGGTAATGTTCGGCGCAAGCCTTCTCGAGGTCATGGACTTCGGTACGGACTTCACCAAAAGCGAGATAGCCGTTCTTGCGGCTGGAATGATAACCGCTTTCCTTGTCTCGCTGTTCGTTATCAAGTTCCTCATGGACTACATCAAAAAGCACGATTTCAAGGTCTTCGGCTGGTACAGGATAGCCCTCGGTATCCTTGTTCTGATCTATTTTACGGCAAAGTTATTGGCAAAGTAATAATAATACAGCGGAAAGGATAATATAAATGACAAAGAAAAAGGATTACGGCAACGAAAGTATTGCCATGCTCAAGGGCGCTGACAGAGTAAGAAAGCGTCCGGCGGTAATATTCGGCTCGGACGGTCTCGACGGCTGCGAGCATTCTATATTCGAGGTCATCTCCAACTCCATTGACGAGGCGCGTGAGGGCTACGGCAATAAGATCATCATAACCCAC
This sequence comes from Ruminococcus flavefaciens, assembly GCA_902777125.1. Lineage (GTDB taxonomy): Bacteria > Bacillota > Clostridia > Oscillospirales > Ruminococcaceae > Ruminococcus. The sequence continues at coordinate 7,160 of CACYSQ010000002.1, read as the reverse complement.
TACCGCAATAACGATATCGAGGTCGAGGACTTCGGACGCGGCTGTCCTGTTGACTTCAACAACAATGAGCAGCGCTACAACTGGGAGCTCGTCTACTGCGAGCTCTACGCAGGCGGCAAGTACGATTCCGCCGCTGAGTCCTATGAGTATTCCCTCGGCCTCAACGGTCTCGGCCTTTGCTCAACACAGTATTCGTCCGAGTATATGGACGTCGAGGTTGTACGCGACGGCTTCAGGTATAACCTCCACTTTGAAAAGGGTGAGAACGTCGGCGGTCTAAAAAAGGAGCCCTGCAAAAAGAAGCAGACCGGTACGAAAACACGCTGGCGTCCCGACCTCGAGGTCTTTACGGATATCGCGGTCTCCGATGATTACTTCCACGATATCATCAAGCGTCAGGCTGTCGTGAACCCCAATATCCTCTTTGTTTTCCGCAGCGAGAACGAAGCAGGCGGCTTCAACGAGACCGAGTACCTCTACGAGAACGGCATCACAGACTACGTTCAGGAGCTGACCGGCGAAAATGCCATGACCTCCATTCAGCACTGGACTGCCGAGAAGCGCGGACGTGACCGTGAGGACAAGCCCGAATACAAGGTCAAGCTCGATGTTGCGCTGACCTTTTCCAATAAGGTGAAGCTCACTGAATACTACCACAATTCGAGCTTCCTCGAGCACGGCGGTTCCCCGGACGAGGCTGTGAAACGTGCTTTCGTTGCACAGATCGACGCTTACATCAAGTCCGTGAACGGCTATCAGAAGAACGAGGGCAAGATAACCTACAACGATATCGAGGAATGCCTTGTACTCGTTTCATCGTCCTTCTCGACCCAGACTTCCTACGCAAATCAGACCAAGAAGGCTATCACGAACAAGTTTATCCGCGAGGCTATGACCGAATTCCTCCGTCACCAGCTCGAGGTCTATTTCATTGAAAATCCCGATGAGGCTCAGAAAATTTCTGAACAGATACTGATAAACAAGCGCAGCCGTGAGAATGCGGAAAAAGTGCGTCTCAACGTCAAGAAGAAGCTCACAGGCACTATCGACCTCGCAAATATGGTCGAGAAGTTCGTTGACTGCCGCACTAAGGACGTAAGCCGCCGCGAGATCTACATCGTGGAGGGCGATTCGGCTCTCGGTTCTGTAAAGCTCGCCCGTGACGCGGAATTTCAGGCTGTTATACCGGTACGCGGTAAGATACTCAACTGCCTCAAAGCCGACTACGCAAAAATTTTCAAGAGCGAGATAATCACCGACCTCATCAAAGTGCTCGGCTGCGGAGTTGAGGTAACTTCAAAGGCTAACAAGGAGCTCTCGACCTTCAACATCGAGAATTTCCGCTGGAGCAAGATCGTTATCTGTACCGATGCCGATGTTGACGGCTTCCAGATAAGGACGCTTATCCTCACCATGCTTTACCGTCTGACTCCCACCCTCATAAGCGAGGGCTACGTCTACATCGCGGAGTCTCCCCTCTTTGAGATAAACACAAAGGAGAAGACCTACTTCGCCTACACTGAACAGGAAAAGCAGCGTATCCTCACTGAGATAGGCGACAAAAAACACACTATCCAGCGCTCAAAAGGTCTCGGTGAGAACGAGCCGGACATGATGAGCCTTACCACTATGAACCCCGATACCCGCCGCCTTATCAAGGTGACCGTCAACGATATCAAGGACTCGGCTGATGTATTCGAGATGCTGCTCGGCGATGACCTACAGGGACGCAAGGACTATATCTCCGAATACGGCGCTGATTACCTTGAGCTTGCGGATATAAGCTGAGGAGGTGGCAATATGAAAAAGGTCAGAATGACAGTCTGCCGTTTCTGCGGCGGAACCCAGTTCGTAACCGCTATGCAGACCGGCTACGGCGCACTCGAAAGCACTGAGAGATTTCTCGGCATTTCAAAAGTTTACCACACTATCTGCCGCGACTGCGGAAGTATCATCAGAAGCTACGTCCAAAACCCGGAGAAGCTTCTGAAAAAGAAAGACAGACGTAAGGAGGACGAGGCATAATGCCCAAAAAAAGAGAACCCGAAAAGAAAAAGCCCGCGTTCAAGCATGAGGCTTATATAGAGGGCTCAGGCAGCGTTGTTAGCGAGCAGATAACCGATGTCCTCAAAAACAACTATATGCCCTATGCCATGAGCGTTATCATCTCCCGTGCGCTCCCTGAGATAGACGGCTTCAAGCCCTCCCACAGAAAGCTCCTCTACATGATGTACAAGCGAGGACTTCTCAGCCCGGAAAGAGAACGCTCCAAGTCCGCGAACGTTGTCGGCGAGACAATGAAGCTCAATCCCCACGGAGATCAGGCTATTTACGAGACGCTCGTCCGTATGACACGCGGAAATGAAGCCCTCCTCCACCCTTACATCGACTCGAAGGGAAACTTCGGCAAGCAGTATTCAAGCAAGATGCACTTCGCAGCTCCCCGTTATACCGAGGTCAAGCTCGAGAAGATCTGCGCCGAGCTTTTCCGCGACATCGACAAGGAGACCGTTGACTTCGTTCCCAACTACGACAATACCATGCAGGAACCAACTCTCCTGCCGGCGACCTTCCCGACGGTGCTTGTCAATTCCAATACAGGTATCGCTGTCTCAATGGCGAGCAACGTCTGCCCCTTTAACCTCGAGGAGGTTTGCGAGACCACTATCGCTCTCATGAAGGACCCGAACCACGATATCCTCAGTACGCTCAAAGGTCCGGACTTCCCCGGCGGCGGCTTTATGCTCTACGATGAAGCTGAGCTCAACAAGATCTATGAGACCGGAAGAGGCAGTATCCGTCTTCGCTGCAAGTACAATTATGACAGCGCCGCAAGGTGCATCGAGGTCACCGAGATACCCTATACCACTACTATCGAGGCTATCATCGACAAGATAGTTGAACTCGTAAAAGCCGGTAAGATACGCGAGATATCCTATATCCGCGATGAGACCGACATTGACGGTCTCAAGATCGCCATAGACCTCAAAAAAGGCACCGATCCCGACAAGCTCATGCAGAAGCTTTTCAAGCTCACTCCCCTTCAGGACAGCTATCCCTGCAACTTCAATATCCTGATAGCAGGCACTCCGAAGGTAATGGGCGTGAGGGAGATACTCACCGAATGGACCGCTTTCCGCGAGGAATGCGTTCAGCGCCGCACCTATTTCGACCTCCAGAAGAAAAAGGAAAAGCTCCACCTCCTCGAAGCACTCTCAAGGATACTCCTCGACATAGACAAGGCGATAAAGATAATCCGTGAGACCGAGAACGAGGCGGACGTTGTACCGAACCTCATGATAGGCTTCGGCATCGACGAGATACAGGCGGAATACGTTGCCGAGATAAAGCTCCGCAACATCAACAAGCAGTACATTCTCCGCCGCATCGAGGAAGTCGATCAGCTCAAAAAGGACATCGAGGAAATGGAGGATATCCTCCGCGACAAGAAGAAGATCCGCAAGATCATCGTCAACGAGCTGCGCGAGGTTGTCAAGAATTACGCCCAGCCAAGAAAGACGCTCTTCTACTATCAGTCCGATGTCGACGACGAGGAGGAGGTCGATGATACTCCCGATTATCCCGTCAATATCTTCGTTTCCGACAGCGGCTACTTCAAGAAGATCACACCGCAGTCCCTCCGTATGAGCGGCGAGCAGAAGCTCAAGGAGGGCGATTACATCAGCCAGAGCTTCGAGGCTACCAACAGGACCGAGCTCATTTTCTTCTCGGACAAGGCTCAGGCTTACAAATCAAAGGCAAGCGCTTTCGATGACACCAAGGCAAGCGTTATGGGCGACTATATCCCTGCCAAGCTCAGCTTCGATGATGGAGAGAACCTCAAAGCTCTCGTTCCCACGACCGATTACACCGGTTATATCGTGTTCTTCTTCGAGAACGGCAAGGCTGCAAAGGTACCGATGAAGTCCTATGAGACCAAGACCAACCGCAAAAAGCTCGCCAATGCTTACTCGGACAAGTCTCCGCTCGTTGCTGCGGTATTCGTCGCTGAGGACTGCGATATACTTCTCAGAAGCAGCTCCGGTCATGCTCTTGTGTTCAACACAGGCATGATACTTCCCAAGACCACCCGCGATTCACAGGGCGTTCAGGTCATAAACCTCAGAAAGAACGCCTTGCTCGCCTCGGCTGAGATAATTGCTCCGGAAGCTCTCGGTGAGCTCGAAAAGTACCGCACCAAGAGCGTTCCCGCTGCCGGAAAGCCTGCAAAGGACCTCGGAGACACTAATCAGCTGATGCTTTGATAAGAAAAAGGAGATGTTCTGCATGGAGATATTGCTTCTGCTTGCGCTGTTCACGATCACCTTCGTGTCGGCAGGCGTCGTTACTTACAGGATATGCCGAAAAAAAGCTGCCTGCAATGACAGAGCCGACAATGACAAGGACAGCGGTCCTGCCGGAGGAAAATAAGTATGGATATCGACGTATATGTAGATTTTGTTTACAACGGCTTCTTCACCCTCGATAACGTTGAGGAGCGTTTCCTCGAACAGCAGGAGGCTGCCGAGGCTGTCGCCGACGAACTTGACGCGGACGAGGTGCTTATCTACGCAATATACACCTATGCTCAGGACTCCGAACGCATTCTCTCAGTCAATTTCGTGACTCTCCTTATGAGCCGCGAGGAGTACATTGACTACTGCCGTTCCGGTGATTCATACAGACGCTTCTTCTTTGTGAAAGGAAAACAAAATGAATAGGAAAAAGATCATTTCGGCACTGCTTTCGGTCGCTTGTGCAGGCATGATAATGCCGCAGGGCGTTTCTGCACAGGATAACGCTCAGCCGGCAGTGCATACCGTTACCTTCCTCGATTTTGACGGGAACAAGCTCACTGAGCTTTCCGTGAAGACCGGTGAGAAGATAGATTACAGCTCGGTGGACACTTCTTCCCTCCACTCTTATCCCGATAAGTACACGGAGAAAAAATTCTATAAGTGGAGCATGACTCCTGAAACTACCGACACGGATATCACTGTTCAGGCGCTGTACCAGTCTGCTTCGATAATGCTGAAAAAGGAGCCCTCGAAAAGAAGGTATACCAATATGAGCGGCGAGGTTGAGCTTGAAGGTCTTAGCGTATCCATTACGTTAGTGACGCAGTCCCCTGAGCTCGACAGCAGCGGTGAGTACAAGACCACATCTTCTGTTATCAATGATGTCGCATTGAGCTGTGAAGCCTCGCCCTCGTCGCTGTCTGAGGCTTTCAAGGACGGAAGTACCTCCGCTGAGATAGGCATTATCCCTATCGGTGATACCAAGCCGCTTGCTACTTACACGATATACCTTGTTGAGAACCTCGGCGATATAAACGGCAACGGCATTACCGATGCTGTGGACGCTTCGATGCTTCTCCGCAAATACGCAGACGGTACGATCAACGACGAGCTGCTCTTCATAGGCGATATAAACGGCGACGGCAAGCTCTCGTCAGTGGACGCTACACTTATCCTCAGATACTACGCTGCTGTTTCAGCCGATGTAAACAACGACTGGGACGATATAATCAAGATAAAATAATTAATTATCTTGCTTTGCTATTGAAATTATTTCCCGTTTGAGGTATAATAGTATAGTAATGCTCGTGCTTTATGTACCGAATCATTTATTCTTATTTTTAAAGGAGTGCTATTGCAATGTATAACGACCTTATGGATTCAATCGGCTTTGTTACAAGCTATGACCATGCTGTTGGTGAGGCTATGGGCAAGGAGCTTGCCCGTCAGCAGAGAAATCTTGAGCTTATCGCAAGCGAAAATATCGTTTCTCCTGCTGTTATGGCTGCTATGGGAAGCGTTCTCACTAACAAGTACGCTGAGGGCTACCCCGGAAAGAGATACTACGGCGGCTGCCAGTGCGTTGACGAGGTAGAGGCTATCGCTATCGAGAGAGCCTGCAAGCTCTTCGGTGCTAAGTTCGCAAATGTTCAGCCCCATTCCGGTGCTCAGGCTAATACTGCCGCTTACTTCGCAGTTCTCCAGCCCGGCGACACTGTTCTCGGCATGAGCCTTGCTGACGGCGGTCACCTCACACACGGTTCACCTGTAAACCTCTCCGGTAAATACTTCAACTTCGTTTCCTACGGTCTTGATGACGAGACTGAAATGATAAACTACGATACAGTTCAGGCTCTTGCCAACGAGCACAAGCCTAAGCTCATCGTTGCAGGCGCAAGCGCTTACCCCAGAGCTATCGACTTCAAGAGACTCCGTCAGATCGCTGATTCCGTAGGCGCACTCCTTATGGTCGATATGGCTCACATCGCAGGTCTTGTTGCAGCTGGCTGCCACGAATCACCTGTTCCCTACGCTGATATCACTACAACTACGACCCACAAGACCCTCCGCGGACCGAGAGGCGGTCTTATCCTCACAAACGATGAGGCTCTCGCTAAGAAGATCAATTCCGCTATCTTCCCCGGAACTCAGGGCGGTCCTCTCATGCACACTATCGCTGCAAAGGCTGTCTGCTTCGGCGAGGCTCTCAAGCCTGAGTTCAAGGACTACCAGCAGAGGATCGTCAAGAACGCTAAGGCGCTCTCCGAGGGCCTTCTCAAGAGAGGCTTCAACCTCGTTTCCGGCGGTACTGACAACCACCTCATGCTCGTTGACCTCCGTCCCTTCAATATCACCGGTAAGGAGCTCGAGCACAGACTTGACGAGGTATACATCACTGTAAACAAGAACGCTATCCACAACGACCCTGAAAAGCCCTTCGTAACAAGCGGTATCAGAATCGGTACTCCTGCTGTTACAACAAGAGGTCTCGGCGTTGAGGAAATGGAGAAGATCGCTGAGTACATCTACCTCTGCGCTACAGATTTCGAGAACAAGGCTGACGAGATCCGTGCAGGCGTAAATGCTATCTGCGAGAAGTTCCCGCTTTATAAGTAAGCTCACCATAGGGGCGGACAGGCTGTCCGTCCCTTTTTTTACGCCTGTAAAGTTATCTGAATATACTGAAAGCTATTTCTTTGCTAAAAAATATAATTTACTTGAAATCCTCTTAAATATGTGCTATAATATAAATTGGTATTTTTTTGTAAAGGATTGATTACTATGAAGATCAGCTTTTCTACACTCGCGTGTCCCGATTGGGCATGGTCGGATATATACTCAATGGCAAAGGATTTCGGCTTC
>CACYSQ010000001.1:280761-283766 GCA_902777125.1 Ruminococcus flavefaciens | reverse complement strand
GAGAGCACGATATACATTCCCGTGCTTCTTGCGGCATATTACGGACTTCGCCGCAGCGAGGTACTCGGTATCAAGTGGAGCAATATCGACTTCGAGAACGGCACTATCCGTATTGCTCACAAGGTCGTGGAGCAGAAGGTAGACGGCAAATACCAGACAGTCGGTCACGACAAAATGAAAACGGAGTCCAGCAACAGGATACTTCCGCTGATGAAGGAAGTGGCAATGGCACTGCGGCGGCTGAAGCTCCACCAGGACGAGCAGCGCCGTTTATGCGGTAATTCTTACGTTCACGAATACGATGACTATGTCTGCGTGAATGAGATAGGTCAGCTTCTCAGACCAAACTATGTTACGGCAAAATTCAGTGAGCTGCTGAAAGAAAACGGCTTGAAGCACATACGCTATCATGACCTCCGCCATAGCTGTGCCAGTCTGCTTCTTGCAAACGGAGTGCCGATGAAAGAAATACAGGAGTGGCTGGGACACTCGAACTATCGCACAACAGCCGACGTTTATTCTCATCTTGATTTCAGCAGCAAGGAGCATTCTGCGGAGATAATCTCCCATGTTCTGGCGGTGTGAGGTTGACATAATCAGTGTGGTGATGTATAATCTAAGTAAGAAAAATCGGAATTTGCAGCCGAAGGCTGCGCTTTTCACGTTGCCGCTCGCAAGCTCGCTTACTTTGCTTACAAGTCATAGTCTGCTTTCGCTTACGGCAATACTAATATAAATCGGAATTTTACGGAGCAATGTTCATATGAAAAAAGCATTTAAGATAATTGGAAAGGTACTTCTTGTAATCATAATATTACTTTCACATACAATAAAATTATGATGAATAAGGAAAAGGCACTATTGGACGAACCTCTTGGCGAAATGATAGAGGTTGACGGACACAATATGTGCATATACTCTGAGGGAGAAGGTAAACATACATTAGTATTTCTTTCAGGTTCAGGAACTGCTTCTCCTATACTTGATTTCAGAAGTCTTTATAGTTTGTTAGTTGATGATTATAGGATAGTAGTTGTTGAAAAATTCGGCTACGGTTTCAGTGATGTAGTAAATACTGAGAGGTCATTTGATACAATACTGAGGCAGGACAGAGAAGCTCTTTCAAAGGCTGGAATTGATGCTCCATTTATCCTCTGCCCTCACTCAATGTCTGGACTTGAAGCGATACTTTGGGCACAAGAATATCCAGATGAAGTCGAAGCAATTGTAGGTCTTGATATGTCTCTGCCACGCTCTTATGACAACTTTAATTATTCAAAAACAGAGCGATTTGAAAAAATTGCAGCTATTGGACGAGAGTTGGGGATTATCAGGTTTTACTATTCTGACAGCTCACTTCCTCAAGGACTTTCAGAAGCTGAAAAAAGTTTATATAGAGCCATAGCCTGTAAAATAGCTGTAAACGATGACGTTATAAATGAAGGTCTTGCTATCCACGATGCCGTCAAAAAAATCGACGGAGCGCCTAAACCTGATATACCAATGTTAATGTTTATATCTGACGGAAAAGAAACAGGCATTGAAAAGTGGTCGGAGATACAAAAAGAGTATGCTTCTGAACTGTCAAATGCAACTATTGTTGAACTTGATTGCGGACACTATGTTCATAATTATAAGCAGGAGCAAATAAGTGAAGAAATGAAAGAGTTTATTGGTAATATTAAGTGATAACTTCTGATTTATAATAACAGCCGGAAAGCTAACCACTTTCCGGTTTATTTTTTTGCTCCCACAAATGTGTCTGAAATCTTAATTCTGAGTCCGAATATTGCTTTTCGGGACAGGTTGTGGTATACTGTAGTCGCTGAAGCGGATTTCCGAAACAGGAGGTAAAAATGAAAGAAGTAACAGGAAATCTGCAAGTAAAAAACGGCAAGTACTATGTGCTTGTGAATCTGTACGACCGCAGCGGCAAGCGTTCCATAAAATGGGTAGCGCTGGGGCTGGACGCAAGAGGCAACAAGAAAGCTGCCAAAGCCCGTATGGCGGAGGTGCTGGAGGAGTACAACCGCAGTCAGAGGAAGCTGCTGAGGACTATCAGCAAGAAGAAAGCTCCCGAGAAGTTCATTCAGCAGCGTGAACAGGTCCAGTATCAGACGCTGACGGAGTTTCTCACGGACTGGATAAACCTGTCGTCAGGCAGGCTTCAGCCGTCCACGATAGACGGCTATATGAAAATGGTGAACGGCAGGATAACCGAGTTCTTCGGGAACAGCGGTATAACGATAGGTGACCTTGCTGGCGAGGACCTTAACGACTTCTATGCCTATCTTGAAGACTCAGGCTTGTCGGGAGCGTCGGCTTTGCGCTATCACGGACTTATCCACGCAGCATTCAGCTATGCGGTGAAAAAGGAGCTCCTCGACGATAATCCCTGCGACCACGCAGACCACCCGAAGAGGGAACGCTACCGAGCCTCATTTTACAGTGAGGACGAGCTGAGAGACCTGCTTATTGCGGCGAGGGAGAGTCCCATATACATTCCCGTAATGCTTGCGGCTTACTACGGACTCAGGCGCAGCGAGGCTCTCGGACTGAAATGGAGCAACATTGACTTCCAGTCCAAGACCATTTCCATATCACATAAGGTCATCGAGGCTAATGTGAACGGTAAATATCAGGCAAAGGGCTTCGACAGAATGAAGAACCAGTCCAGCAACAGAACGCTTCCGCTCATTGAGGACGTCGAAAATGAACTGCTTTACCACCGACAGCAGCAGTCTATGAATGCAGCAGTGCTTAGAGGTGCGTACTGTCACGACTGTGACGATTACGTCTGCACTGATGCCACAGGTCAGCTTATGCGTCCGAACTTCATATCGGTGCAGTTCGGAAAGCTGCTCAAGGACAACGGATTCCGACACATACGTTACCACGACCTGCGCCACACCTGTGCAAGCCTGCTCTTGAAAAACGGCATACCAATGAAGGCTATACAGGAGTGGCTGGGACACTCAACATTCGAGGTAACAGCCAACATTTAT
>CACYSQ010000001.1:0-280743 GCA_902777125.1 Ruminococcus flavefaciens | reverse complement strand
TTCCGCACAGGACGCACAAAATATCCAAGTGTTAGAAAAGTGTTAGAAATGAACAGCCGTTCATAAATGGCAAATGCCGTAAACGGCGAGTTTACGGCAATTTTTGGCAGGGGCAGAAGGACTTGAACCCTCGGCACGCGGTTTTGGAGACCGCTGCTCTACCAACTGAGCTATACCCCTATTTGTTTTGCAACAATAATATTATATCAGACCGGAGGTACAATGTCAATACCTTGAAAGAAAAATTTATGTTTTAACCAAACGTTCGTGAGGGACCGGCGAATTCTACCAAGCGTGGATTGACTAAAGCTTCCGGGGTGGTTATAATGGAATTGACCGGAAAAAGCGGTCAGCAACGCAGGGAGGTGATAGAATGGATCAGGTCAGGACAGGCGAGCTTATCCGGAAATTCAGAACAAGGCTCGGACTTACGCAGAAGCAGCTTGCCGAACGCATAAACGTCAGCGACAAGGCGGTCTCGAAGTGGGAATGCGGGAGCGGTTATCCGGACATTTCGCTGCTCACGGCACTATCCGAGGTATTCGGGACGGACATCAGTGTCCTGCTCGCAGGTGAGATCGACAAAAACGAAACGGAGAAGGGTAATATGAAGAAAATGAGATTTTATGTATGCCGGGAGTGCGGCAACATCATCGCGGCTTCGTCGGAGGCGACGGTGAGCTGCTGCGGGAACAGGCTCGCTCCGCTTGAACCGCGGCAGGCTGAGGAAAACGAGAGGCTGAAAGCCGAGGATATCGGGGGCGAGTGGTACATAACCTCCGGGCACCCGATGACAAAGGAGAGCTATATATCGTTCGTGGCGTATGTTTCGGACAACAGCGTTATGATCTTCCGGCAGTATCCGGAATGGGCATTGCAGCTCTATCTGCCGATGTACAGGACAGGCAGGCTTGTATGGTACAGCACTGATGAAGGGCTTCTTTATCAGGATATATTGCAGGGCAGGCAGTGAATAAGAGCAGAGGCAGGAGCAAAAGCTGGCATCAAAAGCAGCAGGCAGTCCATAAGGACTGCCTGTTATCGTTATTATTCGAGGCCTGTTTCCGGAGAGCCCGCCGCCTTTGTTTTAGAATTTGATATCGCCGCTGCCGCCAACATCACCGGCATCATTGCCATTTGTAAAATTGGAGGTAGTGATAACGTCCTCAGGGTCAAATTCGCTTCTGATGCTGTTCGCCTTTGCCGTAATAAGAGTTTTGTCAGAGAGCTTTCCCGGTCCGAGGCTTGCAGTTATTATGCCCACCGCAAGAGCCGAAGATAATGTCAAAGCAGTCAAGTTCTTTAAAGACTTTTTCATTTTCTTTCCTCCTTAAAATAAATAAAAAGCGCACCTCACAGGACATAGTTATCCTGCGAAATACGCTTTATTACCATATGAAATTGTCGGCAGGGCAGAGTAATTCTTTTTAGTATATATATTAACTAAATGTTTTCTCATAGCCCCGTCCTCCTTTTTAGGATAAACAAATTTCACCATATATCGGCGCTTCTGTCAATCCTTGCCGCTGCATTTTGTACTTATGCACAAAAAACAGGCGTCCACTTTGTAAGGTACGCCTGTTTCAGCAATGTGCAAATTTACATCTGTGCGATTATCTCAGCTATCTCGTTCTCCGCGACAGGCTTTGCGAAGCTGTTTCCGCCGAACTGCATTATTGCCCCTATCTCGTTCTGGAACACAAAGCGGAGCTTGCCGTCGCGCACCTTTTTATCGGTGTAGAGCTTCTTCACAAGGGCTTCCCTGTCGATATAATCCGGGATAAGGCAGGGCAGCTCGGCACGTTTCAGGAGTGCTTCAAGGCGCTCACGGTTCTCGCGCGAGATATAGCCGTATTTCTCGCCGAGACGAGCCTGTGCCGCAAGACCTATCGCGACAGCTTCGCCGTGGAGCAGCCTGTAATCCGAAACGGTCTCGATAGCTCTGCCGACTGTATGTCCGAGGTTGAGCACCTCGCGGAGACCGCTCTCGCGCTCGTCCTTCATGACGACGCTGTACTTCACGGCACAGTTGCGTTCCGCGATATAGGTGCAGGCATCAGTATCGCCGGAGAAGACCTTCTCGACGTTGGCTTCGAGGTACTCAAAGAGCTCCCTGTCCCCGAGACAGCCGTGCTTTATCGTTTCAGCAAGACCGCTCGCGGTCTGACGGCGCGGGAGAGTGCTCCATGTGTCGATGTCTATGTAGACCTTTGCCGGCTGATTGAAGATGCCGATGAGGTTTGTCGCAAGAGGCGTATCCACGGCAGTTTTTCCGCCGACTGAGGCGTCCGCGGCTGCGAGGAGGGTCGTAGCGTAGTTCACGAAGGGCACTCCCCTGCCGAACGTTCCCGCAACAAAGCCTGCGAGGTCGGTAACAACGCCTCCGCCGACCGCGATAACGGCGCAGTCGCGGCGGAAGCCCTTTTCGAGCATGGCGTCCTCAACGAACTCCTTCATCGCACGGGTCTTGCTCTTTTCGCCGGCAGGTATCACGAAGATCTCCGCCCTGAAGCCGGCTTCCCTGAGAGCCGCGAGGATATCCCGGGCATAGAGCCCTTCGACGTTCGAGTCGGTCACAACGGCGAATTTATTCTTGCCGGTAAGACCGTTTCTGAGGTCGGAAATGAGCTTTTCGCCGAGCTTATGTCCTATCTCGATCTCGTATGTATCGTCAACAACTTTTCTGAGTTCGCAGTTGAATATCATGGTTAACTCCTTTTTGGCAGGTTTTCACTGCCGGTTTTCTGCATTTATTATACCACTTTACATCGAAAAAGTCAACTTTAAATTTACAGGGACAAAGTCTGGGAAAGGCAACAAATATCACAAAAAGTATTGACAGTATTTGGATATTGTGTTATAATTTATCCGTGCCGCAAAGGCTTATCCAGCCGGAGCTGTACATAACATCATGAAAAGAGGGAATTGGAATGAAACTTTTTAAGGGTGATTGGAAAGGTCACGAGATCAGCGTTGAGAACAGCACTTCTACCGAGAAGGTATACCTGGACGGCAAGCTCGTTGCAGAGAGCAAGCCCGGTATACGTATGTCCTCGGAGTTTCTCTTTGACCTTCCGGAAACAGACGAGAAATGCTTTGTGGTGATATCCGGCGCAGGCGGTTCCTTCACAGCAGGCGTATGCTACTGCATAATCGGTACTCCCCTCGAGACCGAGTACGACTCCAAGACCAAGACCTACTCTGCGGAGTTCGGCGGCCATAAGGTCGAGGCTGTAAATAAGATGACGTCTGTTCTTCTGGTTGACGGCGAAGAGGTAGACCGCGAGCCCAAGGGACTGCATTTTATAGGTCTCCGCGGAAGCAAGGCTGATGAAAACGGGAAACGCTTCCTCGCCTTATTCAACGGAAGTGCAGGTGCCGGTCTGAAGGTCAAGTGCGATGTTTTCGGAGGCGCCGAGATCGTTCGTATGCGCCTTTACGATAAAAAGGGCGATGAATTTGTACTCAACGAGAAATACGACAAGCACATCAAATTCAGCTTTGAGGAATAACATCTGCTAAATAAAAAAGGACGTCTCCGGACGTCCTTTTCTTATACAAAAATACGCTTATTCCATTATCTTTTCAGCAGCCTCGTTGAGCCAGTCGCCCTCGAAGAGCTCGATAGTACCCTGGTCGCAGTGCTTTGCAAGATCGGTGCAGACCGGCAGCTTTGCAAGGACCGGTATATCATACTGTGCGGCGATCTCCTCGATATGGCTCTCACCGTAGATGCTGTGACGCTTTCCGCAGTCGGGACATTCGTAGTAGCTCATATTCTCGATTATTCCGAGTATCGGGATATTCATGAGCTTAGCCATTTTAACGGCTTTCTCTACTATCATGGAAACGAGCTCCTGCGGTGACGTAACGATAACGATGCCGTTCACAGGGAGGGACTGGAACACGGTAAGCGGAACGTCGCCTGTTCCCGGAGGCATATCAACTACGAGACAGTCGATGTCCTTCCAGATAACATCGGTCCAGAACTGCTTTACAACGCCTGCGATAACAGGACCTCTCCATACGACAGGGTCGCTCTCGTTTTCGAGGAGGAGGTTGACGGACATAACGTCGATGCCCATTTTGCTCTTTACCGGGATTATGCCGAACTCGCAGGCATCAGCCTTTTCGTGAACTCCGAAAGCCTTCGGAACGGAAGGTCCTGTTATATCAGCATCGAGGATACCGACATTTTTGCCGGCTCTCTGCATAGTAACTGCCAGCATTGAGGATACAAGGGTCTTGCCAACGCCGCCCTTTCCGCTGACAACTCCGATGACCTTGCCGATATTGCTCATCTGATTGGGCTTTTCGAGGAAGCTCTGCGGCTCTTTTCTGCTGGAGCAGTCGCTTCCGCAGCTTGAGCAGTCGTGTGTACATTCGCTCATTTTATTAAAACACTCCTTAGTTTAGTTATAGAATAATTCTATTATACCCCAAATTTCGTAATTAGTCAAGTGCAGCCAGATCTTTGAGGCAGTTTTGTCATCTGTACTTGTAAACAGTAGCGGACTCGAAGCCGTCGAGGAGAGTGGTCATTCTGCCGAAGGCCATGCCCGTGCCCTTTGCGACGCAGTTTATGGAGTCCTTTGCGATGTTGCAGTTTATGCCGAGGGTACGCTTGATGAGCTGCGGGAAGCCTCCGAGCAGCGCACCTCCGCCGGTCATGAGCAGGCCGTTATCGTAGATATCGCCGACAAGCTCAGGCGGAGCGTCCTCGAGGACCTTTCGTATCGCCTCCATGATAGCGAAGGCATCGTCCTCGATAGCCTCGAAAAGCTCGGTCTCGCTGAGGAGGACCTGTGCCGGAAGACCTTTCAGGAGGCTTCTTCCCTTGACCATGTAGGTCATTTCCTCGCTGGGGTCGTAGAGGTTGCAGAGCTCCATTTTGACCTTTTCGGCAGTCCTCTCCCCTATCAGGAGCTTGAACTTGTTCTGCATATACTTCATGATAGAACGGTCGATAGCGTTTCCGGCGATCTTTATGGTGTGTGAGGTGACAACGCCGTTCATGGAAACGATAGCGACGTCAGTAGTACCGCCGCCGATATCGACTATCATGTGACCCTTTGCCTTTGTGATGTTAACGCCGGCGCCTATCATGGCAGCGATAGGCTCCTGTATGAGGTAGACCTGCCGCGAGCCGGCACTCTTTGCGGCGTCAACGACTGCACGGCTCTCGATATCCGTGATGAACGAGGGTATGCAGATGACGATGCGCGGCTTTATGAGCTGGTGTCCCGTTACCTTGAGGATAAACTCCCTTATCATGCTGTGGGCGAGGTCATCGTCCGAGATGACGCCCTCGCTTATGGGACGCACTACCGCGATATACTCCGGATTTCTGCCTATCATCTCGTAGGCTTCCTTTCCGACCGCGAGAACTCTCTCCGTTCTGATGTTGTAGGCTATGACCGAGGGCTCGCTCAGGACCACGCCCTTGTTTCCCATAGTCATAACGATATTTGATGTACCGAGGTCGATACCTATATCTGTATTAGCCATTATTGCCTTCCTTTCCTTCTATCATTCCGAGGACTTCGAGCAGACCGGGTTTTTCCGACTGTGAAGCCTTTGTTTTAACGCCCGCTGTCAGCATATCTCTCAGGCAGGTGTATCTCTTTGTACGCTTGTTGTTGTCCACCATAGCGTTTATCTTTTCCTCCGAGCCTATGAGTATGAGCAGCTTTTTTGCACGGGTGACTGCGGTATACAGCAGATTGCGGTAGGATAGCTTCTCGAAGCCCTCCATTACCGGGATTATTACCGCCTCGAACTCGCAGCCCTGACTTTTATGCACTGTTATCGCATAGGCAAGCTCTATCTGTGACAGCAGGTCGAACGGATAGCTCGCAGTTCTGCCGTCAAATTCTATCACGGCAGTCATAGCTGCCGGACTTATCTTTTTTATGGTGCCGATATCGCCGTTGTAGATGCCGGTACCCTGTTCACGGTCCCTGCTCCAGACAATGTCGTAGTTATTGCGGGTCTGCATGACCTTGTCGCCCTCGCGGAAGGTGTAGATGAAGCTCTTGTACTCCGATTTTCCGGCAGCGGGAGGGTTTAGCTCCTGCTGGAGCACCTTGTTCAGCTCGACAGCGCCGAGTGTGCCCTTCCTTGACGGCGTGAGCACCTGTATGTCCTCCGTGGGAGAATAGCCGTAAGCCTTCGGGAGCCTTGTCCTGACGAGGTCTGCAACGAGCCGGAGAGACTTCTCAGGGTCATCGCGCTTGAAGAAGAAGAAATCGTTGTCCTTGCGTGTGAGGTCGGGGTATTCCCCGGAAACTATCCTGTGCGCGTTGGTGATGATGCAGCTCTGTCTTGCCTGACGGAATATCTCGCTGAGCCTTATCGTCGGGACGATGCCGCTTGCGATGAGGTCGCCGAGGAGGTTTCCCGCACCTACTGATGGGAGCTGGTCGCTGTCCCCTACCATTACGAGCTTACAGCCGAGCCTTACCGCACGGAGCAGCTTCTCGAAAAGGATAACGTCCACCATCGACATCTCGTCCACCACAAGAACGTCGCATTCAAGCGGATTGTTCTCGTTATGCGCGAAAACCGTGCGTCCGCCGGAATCGTAGACCACCTCGAGCAGACGGTGAATTGTCTTAGCCTCCTGACCTGTGAGGTCGGACATACGCTTTGCAGCTCGTCCGGTCGGAGCGGCAAGCAGTACACGGCTGCCGCGTTTCTCGAACAGGGAGATAATAGCGTTCAGGGTAGTGGTCTTACCTGTGCCGGGACCGCCCGTGAGTATCATCAGACCGCGTGATATAGCGGTAGTGATAGCCTGCCTTTGCAGGGTCTCATAGCGGATATTGTGTTCCTCCTCCTCGATGTCGATGAGGTCATCGTAATCGAAATCCTCCGGCGAGGAGAAGTCCCTGAGAATATGTATCCTGTCGGCAATGAACTGTTCCGCGTAGAAATAGTCCGGAAGATAGACGTATTCGCGTTCATTCTTGACGTACTCGAACAGCTCGTTGTCGTCGAGGGCTGCATTGTATGAAGCGTAGAAGTCCTGCTCGCTCACGCCGAGAGCGTTTGAAGCCTTTGTGAGCAGCGTTTCAAGCGGAAGACAGGAGTGTCCGAGGGTCGTATTAGCCCTGAGTATGTACTGCATACCGGCAATGACACGCTTGCTGTCATTCCTGCTGATATGGAGGTCAGCAGCTATCTCGTCAGCCTTCCTGAAATCGAGCTCGATAGTCTCGCCGCACATTATGTAGGGGTTCATGCGGATAAGCGCCATTGCATCGCCGCTGTACTTCCGGTAGACACGCATCGCGTACTGCGACCTGATGCCGTACTGCGAAAGGAACGCGAGAATGCAGCGGAGAGTGAAGAGCTTCCTCGCCTCATCGGCGATCTCCTCGCATTTCACGCGGGAGATGCCCTTTATCTCGCTGAGACGCATGGGGTCGTTCTCCATGATATCGAGAGTCTGTGCGCCGAAGGTGTTGACAATCTTTTTTGCAAGTCCGGGACCTATGCCCTTTATTGCTCCGGAGGCGAGGTACTTCTCGATGTTGACGACCGTATCCGGAAGCTTTCTCTCGCAGTATTCCGCCCGGAACTGAGTCCCGAACTTCCTGTGGGTGACATAGCTGCCCTCGAGGATAAGACCCTCGCCCTCCTCGACCTCGCCGAGCTCGCCGACCACGGTGATAAGCTCACCGCCGGCGTCAAGGTCGATAACAGTATAGCCGTTTTCGGCATTTCTGAACAGCACATTCTCGACCGTACCCTCGATGTGCAGCAGCTCGTTTTCCAAGCATTTCACCCCTGTTTTTGTATTCAAATTGAGAATTCAGAATTGAGAATGTAGAATTGCTGTGTCTGCCTTACGGCAGACGGATTTGAATTAATATCGCCGTAAGGCGATACCTTAATTCTCAATTCACCATTCTCAATTAATTACGCATTGATAATCTGCAACTTTTTTTATTATACTACATTTCTGCGGAAATTGCAAATATTTCCGCAAAAATATTTCTCGCGTCCTCCGGCTTGATGAACAGCGCCTCCCGGAAGTCCCGGCAGAACTCCCCGCAAAGCTCCGCGGAAGCCTCATCTGCACCGTAGTCTATGAGTATGATCCTGTCGATAGTACAGCGTCCGCGGAGGATAGTGTCCCGCACTCTTGCGAGGGCGTTCGCGAGAGCCTCGCTGTCTGAAAACACCGGAACAGCAACAGTCAGCGGCGTCCGTTCGCACCCGCGTTTCCCGGAGACAAGGCATATCACCTCCAGAACGGCTATTATGACGAGTACCGCAAGAGGTATGAGAATTGCTGTTTCCACCCCGACCAGCTCCTTTCCCTCCATTATATGCCGCAGACCTGCGCAATGACACGGCAGCAAAAAGGACCGCAAAATGCGGTCCCCAGAGTGTCAAAAAACCTAAAAATTAATCATGAGATTGCGGGCGAGCGGAACTCGCCCCTACACGAAACGATGGTATATAACCGAATTGTAGGGGCGCTTTCCGAGCGCCCGTGTTGCTGTACACGTTTGATTCGACTTTTTCGACAAACTTAGGACCGCAAAATGCGGTCCCTTCTTAGGTATCAGAGTTCTTTCAGATATGCCATGAAGTTCTGCTTGTTTTCGAGAGCAGTAGTAGTGGGACGTCCGAGGTCGTCACGCGCACCGATAGAGCACTTCACCTCAATGAGCGAGAGCTCGTTCCGTGCCTTTGCAGCTTCAAGCTTACGGTCGAGAGCCTCAAAGCTGTCCGCACTGACGGCGTTCGGATAGCCGCAGCCCTTTGCGACCGCAACGAGGTCGATATCTGCCGCAACAGTGGGCATTCCGCCGACTGTCTCATGTGCGCCGTTGTTGATGACGATGTGGATAAGGTTCTTCGGCGCATTAGCTCCGAGAACAGCCATGCTTCCCATGTGCATGAGAACAGCGCCGTCACCGTCGATGCACCATATCCGCTGCTCAGGCTTGTTGAGAGCGATACCGAGTGCGATAGAGGAGCTGTGTCCCATTGAGCCTACCGTGAGGAAATCGTACTTGTGGGACTGACCGTTCGCCTCGCGTATCTCGAAGAGCTCACGGCTCGCCTTGCCGGTC
Source organism: Ruminococcus flavefaciens (assembly GCA_902777125.1). Taxonomy (GTDB): domain Bacteria; phylum Bacillota; class Clostridia; order Oscillospirales; family Ruminococcaceae; genus Ruminococcus. The sequence continues at coordinate 271,654 of CACYSQ010000001.1, read as the reverse complement.
GTGGAAACTATCGGGTCCTCACCAGCAGCCGCCGCGATATGCCGGATTATCTCCTCGCGCACCATGGTGTTGGAGTTGGAGTATACGACCTTTTCGTCGTAGCTGAGAGCACCCTTTCGGATAACGAAGGCAGCCTGCTTTCCCTGAGCGAAAACTCCGCGGAACCTCTCCATTGCAGTCTTCACCTCGTCATCGGAGGTGTCCTTTCCGATAACGAAGACCTCGATGTCCATATCCTCGAGGAGCTTGACAGTTACCTCGCCCTGATAGATGTGCTGGGGCTCGTCATGGATACCCGGTTCGCCTCTCCAGCCCACGATGAACAGCATCGGTATCGCGTAGACCTTGTCGTTGAGCAGCGATGCAACGGGGTTGATGATATTGCCCTCGCCGGAATTCTGCATATATACGACCGGGACCTTGCCTGTCGCGAGGTGGTAGCCTGCCGCAAGAGCAGTGCAGTTGCCCTCGTTAGCGGCGATGATGTGGTGGCTCTTGTCGATGCCGTAGGTGTTTATCAGGTAGTTGCAGAGAGCCTTGAGCTGACTGTCGGGAACGCCCGTGTAGAAGTCAGCGCCGATGAGCTCGACTAATTTTTCAACTTTCATATTCTTCTCCTTAAAGCTCGTCGATTAGCGTGATTATCTCCTTGATAGGCATGAGCCTGTCGTCAACTTCCTTTGCGCGGTGGTAGCGGAGAATGTCCTCGGCAGTTTTCTGCATTGCCGGGAAAGCGCTTCTTGTGAGCTGATTTGCGTAGATAACGATGTTCACGCCGTGAGCTGCGAGCTCGTCCTCGGTTATGGTGTTGAACGACGAGGGCACAACGACGATAGGTGTTTTCTGGTCCTTTTCGCGGAATTTGTCGCAGAACTCAACTATCTCAGCCGGGTCCTTCTTGCGGCTGTGTATCATGATGCCGTCCGCACCCGCCTTGACGAACGCGAAGGCTCTTGCGAGAGCGTCCTCCATGCCCTGTTCGAGGATAAGGCTCTCGATGCGGGCGATTATCATGAAGTCGTCCGTGAGCTGAGCCTCCTTGCCGGCAGCAATTTTAGCGCTCATTTCCTCGATAGTAGCCTGTGTCTGCTTGACCTCGGTGCCGAAAAGGGAGTTCTTTTTCAGACCCTTCTTGTCCTCGATGATGATAGCGCTGACGCCCATTCTTTCGAGGGAACGCACCGTGTAAACGAAATGCTCGGTAAGTCCGCCCGTATCGCCGTCGAATATGATAGGCTTGGTAGTGACCTCCATGATATCGTCGATAGTGCGGAAGCGTGAGGTCATGTCAACGAGCTCGATATCGGGCTTGCCCTTTGCGGTGGAGTCGCAGAGGGAGCTCACCCACATCGCATCGAACTGGTCGAGCTTGCCCTCGTGCTCGACAACGGTTTTTTCAGCAATGAGGCCCGTGAGACCGCTGTGAGCCTCGATAGTCTTGACGATAGGACAGATGTCGATGAGCTGACGGAGACGCTTTCTGCGGTATTCCGGCATCGCGAGCTTCTCCTTGAGCTGACGGTCTATCTTCTTCACGGCAGGATTGTAGGTGTAGGGAACGTCAATGACCTCGCCGCCGTATTCAGCCATGCGCTTTATGACATTCGCCCTGATAGAGGACTCAGCGCCCTCCTTCCAGTTGTCGCCGTGAACGATGTAGTCGGGCTTGAGAGTGTCGATAACGTCGTTGTACATGGTGTCGTTCTGGACGATGACCTCGTCAACGCCTTCGAGTCCCTGATAGAGCTTTATGCGTTCATCGAGTGTCTTTGTCGGGAACTTATTGAAGCGAATGAGTTCATTGTCGCAGAGTGCGCCGACAACGACTCTGCCGTATTTTCTTGCGTTATTGATGATATTCAGATGCCCCTCATGGATAATATCCGTGCAGAAGCAGGTGTAAACGGTTTTCATTATTCTTCCAATTCTCCTTGTTTAGTTGTTGATCCTGTAGGGGACGCCGCCCTCGGCGTCCCTCACCCTCCCGGTGCTTTGCTGTTCGGCTTTTTGGAGGGCGGGAGAGGACGCCCGCCCCTACACTGTTAGTTCTATTAACTTTATCAATCGTTGTATTTTACGGGTACAGCAATATTGTTCTTTTCAAGCGCCTCGCGGAATACCTTGAAGAAGTCCGCTATATCAGCCTCGTCGATAGCTCCGAGAGCGCATAATCTGAACGTATTCGTGGTGGATATCTTTCCGGGATAGATAGTGAAGCCGCGTTCGTAGCAATAGTCGTGAACCGCCTCGAAGCTCCAGTTGGGATCGTCCGGATAGATAGCGGAGGAAACCAGTCCTGCTCTCCACTCAGGCTTTATCACCTGACGGAAGCCGAGCTCGTCCAGTCCCCTGTTGATAGCGTTGAACACTCTTGTGTGACGCGCCCACTTGGCTTCCTCGCCCTCAGCCCAGTATTCCTTGAGAGCCTGAATGGTGGAGTAGATAGTCTGAACAGGCGGAGTGAAGTGCATCTCGCCGGTACGCTCAAAGAAGTCGTACTGGAGCCACAGATTGCAGTAGTATGAGCGCTTGGGGTAGTCCTTTGACTTCTCGATGATCGCTCTGTTTCCGACTACGAAGGAAAGTCCCGTGAAAGCCATGAGACCCTTCTGAGCGGAAGCCATGCAGAAGTCGATGTTGTCCTTTTCGATGTCGATAGGACGCATAGCGTAGGTCGAAGTGGTATCGACCGTGAACACAGCGCCGTACTTGTGGGCGAGAGCGCCTATCTCACGGATAGGGTTGAGTATACCAGTGCCGGTCTCGTTGTGGGTGGTGTGAACGAGTGCGATGTCCGGATTTTCTTTCAGCGTCTTTTCAACAACTGCGAGGTCGGGACGCTCGTCAACGGGAAATTTGAGGTCGATGTGCGGCAGTCCGTAGAACTGGCAGACCTCAACGGCTCTTGTGCTGTAAGCGCCGTTGTCCACAACGAGCACCTTCTTGCCCTCAGGCAGGAGTGAGTTTATGCAGACGTCGATATTGATAGTGCCTGAACCGCAGAAAAGCACGGAGGTGTACTTGTCGAGGTCGCCGTGAACGATCTTTACGAGGTCCTCGCGGAGTCCCTTCATGAGACCGCCGAAGTCCTTTTCACGCGGACATATATCCGGTACGACCTGAGCGTACTTTACGGTATCGGTAGTTGTCGAGGGACCGGGATTGAGCAGTATGTTTCTCTTTATAGCTTCCATAATGAGCCTCCTTAAACGTCATAGGATTTGTCGATAGCCTTGAGCTCGCGGAAGGTGTCTATCTCCACGATATCCTCGTCCTGACAGTCGCGGACGGCTACCTTGTATTCGTTCTTGAACACCTTCAGCGGCACCTGTTCCCAGTAGAACTCCTTGCCGCCGGGCATATCGTAAGCCTGCTTGATGTGGTCGGAAAGCTTTCTGCCGTCAGCCTCGTTCCAGTAGGATATTCCGACCATCTGGTGACAGTTCAGACCGCCGACCTTTTCCTCGCAGATGAAGCCGTCGCGGAGCATGAGGCACCAGTCGTCAGTGCGGTCCTTCATGATGCCGAGGAAGTTCGAGGTGTAGTTGTACTTCTTTATGATGAGCGGGTTCTTTATGAGGAGATCAGCCTCGAGAACGTAGGCATTGCTGAGAAGATACCTCGCACACATCGCCGAGGAGATGTTGTTCGCCTCGTTGAACGCCGGATTTTCTATGAATTTTATCATCGGGTACTTGTAGAGGAGCTGGTCGAACTGCTCTGCGAGGTAGCCTCTGACAATGTATATCTCGTCGATGCCTGCCGCAAGTACCGCGTCTATAAGGCCGTCGATGAGGCGCTTGCCGTTCACCCTTACGAGCGGCTTAGGAGTATTCAGCGTTACGGGAACAAGTCTGCTGCCGAAGCCTGCCGCAATGAACACGGCTCGCTTTACGCGGTAGGGTTCAAGGGCAGTGAGACCTGCCGGAGTTATGCTGCCCTCGGAAACGAAGCCGAGCTCCGAGAGTTCCTTGACAGTGCGGTTGATAGTGCCGAGAGAATAGCCCGTTTTTTCCTCGAGCTGGCGCTGTGTGAGCGGCTCGGACTGGGCTGCGAGAACATCGAGAATGTCGAACTGTTTGCGTGTGATGCTCATAAAAAGCCTCCTTGATGCAGAAAAGGCACAGTCCTGTTCAGAATACAGGCTGTGCCTCTGAATTTGGAACAAATATACTATAGCACATATCTGTCCGGTTGTCAATAGCCGTTTTGTAAAAATTGTTGAGAAATCCCCCCACATAACTCCGGGAAAAAGCGACCGCCCGTTTTCCGTGGGCGGTCTTAGAATTATTATTGAGGGATATTGACTTTGACGGGAGTATAGCTTGAATTATCTGTTCCGTCACCTAACTGCCCTTCATCGTTATCTCCCCATGTATATATATTTCCGTCCTTCGTCAATGCTACCACATGATGCGATCCAAATGAAACAGCTTCGATATTATCCAATACCTTTACAGGAGAATAGCTTTCTGTTGCGTTTTTTCCCTTTTCCTGTTCACTTTTCTTCCTCTTTTCTTCTTCTTGTCCGAGTTCACCATATGCGCCCAATCCCCACATATAAAGAGTCCCGTCATTCTTTATTGCCGAACCAAAATAATCGTCCATTTTGACGAATCACTGCTGTCCCCACATGAAGCCAATGCGGCGGTGCAGACGAGTGAAAGTGCAAGTGCAATAAATCTTTTTGTCATATCAACACGTCCTTAGATCCTGTAATCTGACCCTTGCCGGGTCAATTCTATTATAGCACTATAAAGCGCCGGATTTGTTAATAATCGGTAAATATTTGCTTTTCGGGCATTCACCTTCTCATCATCTGTCTCCGCCGTGTCATCTTCCGGTAGAGCACGATGAACACCGCAAGCTCGGTGAGGAAGGTCAGCGTCCACGATATCGCGTAGGAAATGTACAGGCTTTGCACCGAGTGATACCTCTCCGACCTGAACACGGTATATATCCAGCAGATACGCATTCCGCAGACGCCTACAACGGTTATTATCATCGGCAGGAGTGACGAGCCGAGACCGCGTATAAGTCCCGTGGCAACGTCCATGAGTCCGCATAGGAAGTAAGGTATGCAGATGTAGGCGAGCCTTATCATGCCGTACTTTATGGACTCGTCCGAGCCGGGGATATAGAACGAGAGGAGCTGTCTTCCGAAGGCGTAGACCGTGCAGCCTGCTGCAAGTCCGGCGACGAAAACTGATATCAGGCATATTGCAGCGGTACGCTTTATACGGTCGAATTTACCGGCACCGTAGTTCTGTCCGGTGAAGTTGAGAGCTGTCTGCTGGAAGGAGTTCATGGTCGTGTAGACGAAGCCCTCAATGTTGGCAGCGGCGGAGTTTCCGGAAACCACGACCGAGCCGAACGAATTGACTGAGGTCTGTATAATGACGTTCGATACCGAGAAAAGCGAGCCCTGAACTCCTGCGGGAAAGCCTATGCTGAGTATTCTGCTGAGCTGACGGCGGTAGATGTGCATTTTCCGGAGTGAGAGCCGGCAGCAGTCAGTACGCCGCATGAGGTTGATGATGACCATTCCGGCGGAAAGCGTCTGCGAGACCGCAGTTGCAAGTGCGACTCCGGCAACGTTCATATTGAACACGCGGACAAAGACTATGTTCAGCGCAATGTTTACTATTCCGGCGGCAGTGAGGTAATACAGCGGACTTTTCGTATCGCCGGCAGCTCTCAGTATCGCAGCGCCGAAGTTATAGAGCATACTTGCCGTTATGCCGCAGAAATAGATCCGCATATACTCCGATGCGAGACCTATGACCTCATCGGGAGTATCCATGAGCTTCAGGAATGTGTGCGAGAAGGTCACGCCTATCACGGTCAGGAAAATACCGCTTATCAGGGCAGCCGGGATAGCAGTGTGTACCGTCCGTCGGACAGCCTCCTCCTTGCCTGCACCGAGATTGTGTGCAACGGTAACGCCTGCTCCGACCGAAAGCCCGATGAACAGGTTTATCATGAGGTTTATGAGTGCTCCGGTAGCGCCGACGGCAGCAACGGAGAGATCTCCGCAGTACTGTCCCACAACAACGAGATCGGCAGCATTGAAGAGAAGCTGCAATATGCCGGTAAGTATTATTGGTATCGTATACGTCAGTATGTTTTTCAGCAGAGGACCTTCACAGAGGTCAGTCCTGCCGTTTTGCCTTGTTTTTTGCAATAATATCCTTCTTTCTTAGAAGCTGGAAATAACGGATCATTTGGTCACTGTCCGTCCTTGCCGCGGACACGTTCAAGCTCCTCGTCCCTGTGCCAGAGGAAGCTGAGATGTATCTCCGTGCCGTTGCGTATGCGTTCAAGGTTCTGTATATGCTTGAAGAGGATAACGAGCGATATCCCGGCAAGTATCAGCGTTCCCGGGACATTTCCCGCAGTAAAGGCGTAGACTGCCGTGAATATCACAGAGCCGGTTATCGGTACGATACAGATATAATCAAGCAGGACCGCGATCATCAGCTCTGCCGTCAGCATCGCGAAAAATACCTGCGGACTGTACGCAAGTATCATTCCGCCGAGGCAGGCAAGCCCCTTTCCTCCGCGGAACCGCATGAAGACCGGGAAGATATGTCCCGTCACGCAGCTGCTTGCCGAAAGGAGACCGGATATGCTTATGTCCGGGAACAGAGCCTCCGCAGCCATATAGGCAAAAGCCGCCTTGAAAATATCAAAAAGCGCCGAAAAAAGCCCGACGCCCTTGCCCATCGTGATGACAGCGTTTGAAGCACCGGCATTGCCTGAGCCCCGGCTGCGGATATCAAAGCCGCGCATACGCGCTATGATGTACGAAGGATTGATATTCCCCAGAAAATAGCCAATAAGCACGATATACAGATATTCCGTAGCAAGCCACCCGCTTTCCTGTTCATAATGCACTGATAAAGTATATGCAGCTACATTCGGATAAGAACCCGGCGGGCGGATTTTCTCAATTGATTATACATCAACAATGTCTCCTTGTCAAGCCGCGCCGGACAAACTTTAATATTTGACAATCCTCGATCTATGTGATATAATGGATTGAAGGCATTCGTTATACTCTGTTCATATGCCCTTGCAGATATGCAGATCTCAGATCTGCTCCCCTGCACCTTATTTTTTTGCATCTAAATCGAAAGGTGTGTGTTTATGGATAATCTTCAGCTTGCTGATATTCTTTTCCCCGATGTTACCGCCTCTCCGGAGGATATGGAGAAGCGCTTCCCCGAGCGCAGCCTCCCGGAGGGTGCCTGTGTTACCCGTATAGGTCCGAGCCCGACAGGCTTCGTTCACCTCGGAAACCTCTATAATGCGCTGATAGGTGAGCGTATCGCCCACCAGTCCGGCGGTGTTTTCTACCTCCGTATCGAGGACACTGACAATAAGCGCGAGGTCGAGGGTGCAGTCGAGACCGTCATCAACGCCATGAACTATTTCGGCGTCCACTTCGACGAGGGTGCCGTTTCCGACGGCGACAACGGCAGCTACGGTCCCTACCGTCAGAGACAGAGAAAGGACATCTACCATGTCTTCGCAAAGCATCTCGTGCAGCGCGGACTTGCTTACCCCTGCTTCCTCACTGCCGAGGAGATAGACGCTCTCCGCGAGCAGCAGACTGCCGCTAAGGAGAACCCCGGCGTTTACGGTAAATACGCCAAATACCGCGATATCACTCCCGAGGAGACCAAGGCTCTCATCGCTGAGGGCAAGGAATGGGTGCTCCGCTACAAGGGCGTTGAGACCGACGAATACATCTCCGTTGAGGACGCTATCCGCGGAAAGGTCGAGATGCCGCGCAATAATATGGACTTCGTCCTCCTCAAAAGCGACGGTATCCCCACCTACCACTTCGCCCATGTCATAGACGACCACCTCATGCGTTCGACCCACGTTATCCGCGGCGAGGAATGGCTCTCGTCCCTCCCGATGCACGTTGAGCTGTTCAATGCACTCGGCTGGAAACAGCCCGTTTACTGCCATACCGCTACCCTCATGAAGCTCGAAGGCACCGGCAAGCGCAAGCTCTCCAAGAGAAAAGACCCTGAGCTCGCACTCTCTTACTACCAGCAGGAGGGTATCAGTCCCGATGCTATCTGGGAGTTCCTCCTGACCGTTCTCAACTCCAACTACGAGGAGTGGCGCATTGCCAACCCTGATGCAGATTACCGCGAGTTCCCCTATTCCCTCTCGAAGATGTCCATTTCAGGCGCTCTCGTCGATCTGGACAAGCTCCGCGACATTTCCAAGAACGTCATCGGAAAGATGCCCGCCGAGAAAATCCGCGAGGAATGGCTCGCATGGTGCGATGAGTACAGGAACGATTTCGCCGAGCTCATAAGGAAGTACCCCGAGCGTACACTTGCGGCTCTCAATGTCGGCAGGAATGCCGCAAAGCCGCGTAAGGACCTCGAAACATGGAAGCAGTCCTGCGACTTCATGAGCTTCTACTACGACGAGACCTTCAAGGTGAGCGACCCGATGCCCGAGGAGTGCGATGAGGCGACCGTCAAGGAGTTCTTCGCCGAGTACCTTTCGACCTACGACCACAGCGACGATTCCGCTGCATGGTTCGACAAGGTCAAGGCTATAACCGAGAAAATGGGCTTTGCAGTCAAGCCGAAGGATTTCAAGAAGAACCCCGAGCTCTACAGGGGCAGCATCGTCCACATCACAAATATGCTGAGAATTGCCCTCACAGGTCACGCAAATGCTCCCGATATCTGGGAGGTAAGCCACGTTCTCGGCGAGGACATCGTCCGCAGAAGACTTCAGGCTTTTGCCTGAACCGGCGATATGTAATCAGTAGGGGACGGCGTCCTCGACGTCCCACCCGAAAAATCAATGAAAAAAGAGGAAAATAAAATGTCAGACAATAAGGATAAAAAGAACTTCGAGATACCGCGTCCGGTATTCCCGAAAAGATGCGTTATCACCGGAGGTATGCCCTACGGTAACAAGGAGCTCCACTTCGGTCATGTAGGCGGAATGTTCGTTTTCGCCGATACGTTCGCAAGATTTATGCGCGACAGGATAGGCAAGGACAATGTTGTATTTGTCGGCGGCACCGACTGCTACGGCTCCCCTATCGCCGAGGGCTGGCGTCTCAAGGTCGAGAGGGGCGAATTTGAGGGCTCCCTCGAGGACTTCGTTCAGCGCAATCACGACAAGCAGCAGGCTACCCTCGATGCCTACGGAATCTCCCCCAATATCTTTGCAGCTTCCGGTCTCGGACGCTCAAAGGAGATTCACGCCGAGGTCACTGACTGGTTCATAAGCTCCCTCTACAAAAAGGGACAGCTCAGCAAGATCTCCACGATGCAGTTCTACGACGAAAAGGCAGGTATGTTCCTCAACGGCAGACAGGTCGTCGGAAAATGTCCCGTTGAAGGCTGCACCTCCGAGAAGGGCTACGCTGACGAATGCGACCTCGGACATCAGTATATGCCCGAAAATCTGGTCGATCCGGTAAGTACCCTCACAGGCGAGAAGCCCTCGATGAGACCTGTCACAAACTGGTACTTCAAGCTCCGCGACTACGAGCAGCTCATGAAGGAATGGATAGAGGAGCTGAAAAAGCGCAAGGATATCCGTCCCGTTGTGTGGAAGACCATCGACGAATTCCTCAAGCCGCCGGTTATCTACGTCAAGAGGGAATTCGAGGAGAAGTACATGAGCCTCCGCGATACCATGCCGGCACATGAGTACCTCGAGGAGCCCAAGAAGCCCTCGTTCACGATACAGTTCACCACTCTCTCCGACTGCGATGACGCCTGCCGCATACTCACTCAGAACGGCATACGCTACCGTACCGGCAAGACGCTCGTTCCGTTCCGCCTCACCGGAAACATCGAATGGGGCGTACCTGCACCCGTCATGGACGGCGAGGAGGGTCTTACCGTATGGGTATGGCCTGAATCCCTCTGGGCACCTATCTCGTTCACTCAGACCTACCTCGAAAAGATAGGCAGAGACCGCAGTGAATGGAAGAATTACTGGTGCAGCAAGGACTCCGGCGTTTACCAGTTCATCGGTCAGGACAACATCTACTTCTATGGCATTGCTGAGCCTGCAATGTGGATGGCACAGCAGGAAGCTGCCGAAAAGACCGCTGATCCGCCCGAGGGTGAATTGCAGATGCCGGTCATCGTGGCTAACCACCACATTCTGTTCCTCGACAAGAAGGCTTCGAGCTCAGGTGCAGTCAAGCCGCCTATGGCAGACGACCTCCTCGAGCACTATACTCCCGAGCAGCTCCGTATGCACTGGCTCGGTCTCGGTCTCGGACAGCGTTCGGTAAGCTTCATGCCGAAGCCCTACAATCCCGATGCAAAGCCCGACGACGCCGACCCCGTTGTCAAGGACGGTCTCCTGCTCTCCAACGTCTACAACCGTATGATACGCACGGCTTTCTATACCGCGCAGAAGGAGCTCGACGGCATTATGCCTGATAATGCACCGGAGGAACAGTTTCTCGCCGATGCGAAAAAGGCTGTCCTCGAATACGAGAGGCATATGTCCAAGTTCGCGTTCCACCAGTGTACCTACGTCCTCGACAGCTATATCCGAAACGGCAGCAAGTACATGGCTAAGGCTCTGACAGGCGAATACCCTGACAAGGAAGCCCTGAAACAGGCTCTCGCGAACCTGTTCTACATTATCCGTATCGCAGGCGTTCTCCTTCACCCTATGGCTCCGTTCGGAACCGAAAAGCTCCGCGAGTACCTCGAGGCCGATGACAGGATATGGTCGTGGGATACTATCCTCGAACCGCTCACATACTTCACCGGCAGCGGTCATAAGCTGAAGTTCCTCCCCCCGAGGACCGACTTCTTCACACGCCACGAAAGCCAGTTCGCTTCCGATGAACAATAACAGCAAAAACAGATAAGGCGTTCACGCTTTTTAGCACTTATCGCCTTAATGTCCGCAATATTTCACTTGCTTTCACATCTTTCGCATGGTATACTGTTTTCAGAACCTTACGAAAGATGTGAAATAATGTTCGACAAAAAAAAGATATACCGCGAATTGTTCACGATAGTCGCTCCTATTGCCTTCCAGTTCCTCATGGCTTCACTGGTCTCGGCAAGCGATGCGTTCATGCTCGGTTTCCTCGATCAGGATTCCCTCGCAGCTTCGTCCCTCGCGGGACAGGTCGCTTTCGTGTTCAGCCTGTTTTACGGCGCATTCGTGTTCGGCTGCAATGTCCTTGCAGCTCAGTACTGGGGAAAAAGGGATAAACGTTCGGTCGAGGAGGTCCTCGCCGTCACTATGAGGTATTCGCTGCTCGTCGGAGCTTTTTTCACGCTGTCTGCACTGGTTTTCCCGGAGCAGATCATGCACATCTTTACCTCCGACAGCAAGCTCATTGAAGCCGGTGCGGATTACCTCCGGACGGTCGCGCTCTCATATGTCCTGACAGGCTTCACACAGGCTTATTTCGGCATTATGAAGATTTGCGGAAGGGCAGGTCTGAGCTCTCTCATCGGCTCATCATCGGTCGTTCTCAACATCATTCTCAACTACCTGCTCATCTTTGGCATCGGTATATTCCCGAAAATGGGTATCGCCGGAGCCGCTCTCGCTACCGTCATATCGAGAGTATTCGAGGCTATCATGGTCGCATCAGCCGTTATGCGCGGAAAATGTCCCGTGCTCAGGCTCAGCATGATGCTCCACGGCAGCCGCGTCCTCCACAGCGACTACTGGAAGTACGCCCTCCCGATACTGATAAATCAGCTCGGCTGGGGCTGCGGAGTTGCCATGTATTCCGTCATTATGGGACACCTCGGCAGTGATGCGACTGCGGCTAATTCTATCGCAAGCATCGTCCGGAGCATGATCGCAAGCCTCTGCTGGGGAATAGCCTCCGGCGTCGGAATCATAACCGGCGGTATGCTCGGCAGGAATGAGCTCGAAAAGGCGAAAAAAGCCGGCGGAAGCTTCGTGCGCTTCTCCATATTCATCGGTGCAGCCTCCGGTCTTGTGATACTCGCCTGCACACCCATTGTCCTGAACGTTGTCAAGCTCAACGGTCAGGCACAGCATTACCTCAAATACATGATGTTCCTTGCAGCTTACTACATCATCGGAAATTCACTCAATTCCACGGTCATAGTGGGTATTTTCCCGGCAGGCGGTGACACGCGCTTCGGCATGATATGCGATGTCATAACCCTGTGGGCAGTCGTCGTACCGCTCGGACTTCTCGGCGCATTCGTGCTGAAACTCCCTGTTATCGCGGTCGCGGCGATACTCACCCTCGATGAATTCGTCAAGCTGCCTGCGGTCTACCGGCACTACATGAAGTTCAGGTGGCTGCGGAACATTACCCGTGAGCAGACGGCAGAAACTGAGGCAGAGGAAGCCTCCGCCTGAAAAAGTTTGCAGAATGTTCACAAATAACGTCCCGAAAAGGTTTGACGTTCTTATACAATTATGGTATAATCATAGTGCTGAGGCTTTTCTGATTTGCCTCCGGCAGCAAGATGACACAAGCATATTCGGCTTTTGATATAGAAGGATCTGAAATAGACAATGGAAGAATTAACTCTCAGACACGACCAGCCTTTAATAAAGGAAGCCGTGCATTCTGATATGACCGAGAGCGAGTTTTTGGAGGCTATCGGAAAAAATATGCTGCCGCTTGAGCAGTTTATAATGTACTATAAATGTGCGATAATGGAGATAGAGACCAAATTCAAGGTGCTCAATGAACAGTTCTCGCTCAAGGGCGAGAGCAATCCCATAGAATTCATACAATCAAGGATCAAAAGCTACGGCAGTCTCTACAAGAAGATACAGGCGAAGAAAATTTCGCATACCCTCGAGGCTATAGAGGAGAATATCAGCGATATCGCCGGTGTGAGAGTGGTCTGCTCGTTCATTCAGGACATCTACCACCTCGCCGACTGCTTCCTTGCTCAGGACGACATAAGACTTATCGCCAAAAAGGACTATATCCGTGCACCCAAGCCGAACGGCTACCGGAGCCTCCACCTCATAATCGAGGTGCCGATATTCCTCGAGCATGAGAAGCGTCCGATAAAGGTCGAGGTGCAGCTCAGAACTATTGCTATGGACTTCTGGGCAAGCCTTGAGCATAAACTCCGCTACAAAAAGGACCTTTCGGCAGCTCAGCTGAGATTTCTCTCCGGCGAGATGAAGGTCTGTGCCGATCAGAGCGCCGAATGGGATAAGCGTATGCAGAATATCCGCAATATCATAAGATAACAGGCCATATCTGCGGTACTTGTCCGGCAGTGTTTGTTAGACTTAATTGGGTAAGCCATTTTGAAGAAGGTGCTTTCAAACTCTATCCAGAGCCTTATCTTTAGTTTTTTTCGTGACGGTACAAAATTAGCGCTACTAAAAAAAGTAGCGCTTTTTGTTTTGGTGTTGAACCTTGTACCGTCAAGAAAAAAAACCATAATAAAGTCTTTGGAAAGGGGGCTGGGGTGACTCCCCACAGTGCGGGGAGATGTCAGCGTAGCTGACAGAGGGGACCGCCGCCGTGAGCGGGAACCTTTCCTCAGAAAGGTTCCCACCCAATAAATTCTTGTAAAAACTGCCGTATGAGTACCACCGTTAAAGCTTCCGGTTATTTTTATACCATACAAGCACAACGGTCTTGCTTATTTCAAAAATCCGTTGATTATCTGCTCCTCGGCTTCGGCTTCGGTAAGTCCAAGCGTCATGAGCTTGATGAGCTGCTCGCCGGCTATCTTTCCGATAGCTGCCTCGTGAACCAGTGCTGCGTCGATATTGTTTGCTTCAAGCGACGGCACCGCGAGTATCCTGCCGTTGTCCATGATTATCGAATCGCACTCGGTATGACCTGTACAGGCGGCATTTCCGACGATACAGGCATCGAACTTCTGGTAGGAATCGTCCCTTGCGACCGACCTCGAAACAACGTCCGCACTTGAAGCTTCGCCGTTGAGCGAGACCTTGTAGACGCTGTATGCGTTCTGCTGACCGTGGGTCATGAGCCTTTCGCGGACCACAAGCTTTGCGCCGGCTTTAAGCTCGGCAAGGGTTGTGCGCTGAGTGGAGTCAACGCCCTTTATCTGAACCATTTCCATTTCCATGGAGCTGTCCTCGTCCATGTAGACCTCCGTGGTAGGGTCAAGGATACGCTTTCCTGAGCCGTCGCCGGAGCCGTAGTGCTTCTCAACGTAGCGCACTTTCGAGTTTTTTCCGATGAAAAAGCGGTGGATACCATCGTGCTCGGAGTCCTGATTGCCGCAGTTGTCTATTCCGCAGCCGGCTACGATGAGAACATCGCAGTCCTCACCGACATGGAAATCGTTGTAAACGGTCTCCTTTATGCCGCTCTCGCTGAGAACTACCGGAATGTGTATGCTCTCATGTTTTGTACCGGGCTTGATGAAAATGTCGATACCGCTTACGTCAGTTTTGGTCTGTATGTCGATGTTTGCGGTAGTCTGTCTGCCGACGGACTCGCCGTTTGCGCGGAAGTTGTAGGCTCCCTCCGGGATATCGTGGAGACCTGCGACCTCCTCGATAAGTCTTTTCTGAACTGTGTCGAGCTGTTTCATGCTGTGCCTCCTCAAGCCATTTTCTGACAGACCTTAGTTGAATAGTCTGTACCGGTTATCTCGGGGAGGACATCGTCCTTAGCACCCTGTCTGATGACCTTGCCATCCGCGATAACGATTATCTCATCGGCAATATTGAGGATACGCTCCTGATGCGATATCACGATAACGGAACGTCCGCTGTCCTTTTTACGCATATTCTCGAAAATGCGGATAAGGTTGCTGAAGCTCCAGAGGTCGATGCCGGCTTCCGGCTCGTCAAAAAGAGCAAGCTTCACATCGCGGGCAAGGACGGTCGCTATTTCGATACGCTTCAGCTCACCGCCAGAAAGAGAAGCGTTCACCTCACGGTTGATGTAGTCCTTCGCGCACAGTCCGACCTCCGAGAGGTACTCGCAGGCCTGTGCGACAGTCAGCTCCCTGCCTGCGGCTATCCTGAGAAGATCAAGAACGGTAAGTCCCTTGAAGCGGACCGGCTGCTGGAAGGCAAATCCCACGCCAAGACGGGCGCGTTCGGTTATGGACTTGTCCGTGATATCAGTGCCGTCGAGGATTATCTGTCCGGAAGTACAGGGTACGATACCGGCGATTATTTTTGCGAGAGTGGACTTTCCGCCGCCGTTCGGACCGGTCACGACGACAAATCTGCCGTCGCCCACGGTAAGGCTTATGTCACGGATTATCTCAACATTTCCGTCGTCCGAACCGGAAGTGAAGGTTATATTTTTCAGTTCAAGCATTATTGCACCTCATAAATTTTATCGGGGGATCGCCTTTTCAGGCGGTCACAGCAGAAAGCAGCGTTCACGAATTGTGCTGTACGCTCTTATCATGCTGCGGCTGTTGATAACAACATAACATTAATATTATACACCAATACGCCACAAAAAATCTGTTGCATATGCAACAAAACAGTGATTTTTTTCATAGTCTCCGGGAGCCTTACAACCGGTTCGCATGAACGTTCACGCAGGATAATTAATGTAAAAACTGTGAATGAAACAAATAGTTTTATCTAATGGCAGAACGCTGCTTTGCGGCAAATGTGCTAAAATAATTCCATACTCTTTATGCAAACAGTAAAATATAGGGCAAAACATTGACAGGGCCAATTTTGCATGGTAAAATAATTACAGGTAAAACTTCGCTTGATAAGGGGTGGTAGATATGAACGAGAACAGACGCGCCAGACTCGACAGCTATTTCGATGCACTGACCGTGCTTTCCGACGGAAATTATGTCTTTCTAACTGATATGGTAACAGGCTGTTCACGCTGGTCAAAGTCGGCTGTGGATTACTTCGGGCTGCCCGGAGAATACATGGACAATGCCGCCGAGACCTGGGAGGAGCATATCCACCCGGACGACCGCGAGGTTTATGCCGAAAGCATAAAGGCTATTTTCAACGGCGAGAGCGACTCCCACCTGATGCAGTACCGTGCAAAATCTTGCAGCGGCAACTACGTCGTCTGCACCTGCAAGGGCGTCATCATGAAAAATGAGAACGATGAGCCCGAATTCTTCGGCGGCTCTATCCGCAATCACGGTCAGCTCAGCTATACCGATACCGTCACCGGTCTCCGGAGTATGTACGGCTTCATCGACGATGTTAAGGTGATCTGCTGGAAAAAACAGGTCAGCAGCATTATCTTCCTCGGCTCCAACGGCTTCTCCGAGATAAATGATATGTACGGCTATAACTTCGGAAATACCGTCCTCCGCGAGCTCTCGAACGTCCTTATCCGTATGTTCGGCGAGAAATGCTCGGTCTACAAGATAGACGGGCCGAAATTCGCTGTCGTTACCACTGAGCTGTCCCCGGAAGAGCTCGAGGAATGCTACCGCAAGGTCAAGCTCATGGTAACTCAGAGCTTCTACGTCGAGGGCGAGAAGATAATCCTCACCATAAGCGGCGGCATGATAACCCTCGATAATTTCAGCCTCTCGACCGATACTATCGTTTCATGCCTCAAATATGCCTACCACGAATCGCGTGAACGCAAGCTCGGCGAGCTCTACGTTTTCAAGAACAACATCAATGACGACAGCCGCCATTATATCGAAAAAATAAACACCATTCGCAGCGCCGTTACCGAGGGCTGCCGCGGATTTTTCCTGTGCTACCAGCCGATAATAAATGCCGAAAACGAACAGCTCCGCGGAATGGAAGCCCTCCTCCGCTGGAAAAACGATGAGTACGGCATGGTTCCGCCGAATGAGTTCATTCCTGTGCTCGAACAGGACGCTATTTTCCCCAAACTCGGCAACTGGATACTCTACCGTGCTATGACCGACGGCAAGCGTATCATCGAAAAATACCCCGATTTCATCGTGAATGTCAATATCTCCTACGCCCAGCTCCAGCACAAGAGCTTCCTGACGAATTTGTTCCAGATGATCGAGAATATCGGTTTTCCGGCGAAAAACCTCTGTCTTGAGCTCACGGAACGCTGCCGTCTTCTCGATATCGAGCTGCTGAAATCAATGTTCTCGCTGATAAAGGACAACGGCATCAAGGTCGCACTGGACGATTTCGGTACCGGCTTCTCGTCGATCGGAGTCCTGCGTGTTCTCGATGTTGATACTATCAAGGTTGACCGCGAATATGTCAAGGATATCACCAAGAGCTCGGTCGATCAGAAGACCGTTATGTGCATATCGAACCTCGCAGGCGCTTTTTCCGCCGATATCTGCGCGGAGGGAGTCGAAACGAGCGAAATGAGAGATATCCTCAGAGACTATAACGTCGGAAGCTATCAGGGCTATTATTACTCCAAGCCTCTGGTCTTCGAGGAATTCATGAAAAAATATGTGAACGGCAAGTAATGCTTACACATTCGGGGACATGGCGCCGTCCCATTGAACGGACAGCCGCACTCCCCTGTTTTAAGCCTATTTTTTCAAAAAGGATCAGCGCTGCTTTTTAAGGCAGCGCTGAATTTGTTATAAAGTCATTCCGTGGATTTTCCGGCAGCTTATTTGCCGAATATGCCGAAGCGTCCCTTCTTTTCCTTAGCAGGAGCATTTTCGCTGCTGCGTCTTTCGTTATCAGCCTCAACGGATTTCCTCCACGCCTTGCCTACGCACTTCGCGGACCTCATGCTGCTTACCGCACAGCCGACTGCCTCATAGAGTACGTTCGTACCCTCGCAGTCGGAGTGGTACTCAACCGCATTTTCAGCGCGAATGCCCATTGAATCCGCTGTTTCAGCAGCGTCGATGTTCGCACCGAGGAACAGGAACTCCCAGCCGTATTCCTCCTGCTCCTTTGTTATCATCTTCTTGATCTCGCGCTGAGTGAACCTCCGGCTTGCATTCTCCATGCCGTCTGTGGTGATGACGAACAGGGTCTTCTCAGGTCTGTCCTCCTCGCGGGCGTACTTGTGGATATCGGCGATATGGCGGATAGTGTCGCCTACTGCATCGAGAAGTGCTGTGCAGCCCGAGGGAACGTACTCCTTATTGGTGAGTTTAGGCACCTCCCCAACGGGAAGCCTGTCGTGAACGGTCTTGGACTCGTTGCTGAAGAAAACCGTTGTTACGAAAGCCTCGCCCTCCTCATTCTTCTGCTTGTCGATGAGGGAATTGAAGCCGCCGATAGTATCCGCTGTGAGACCTGCCATAGATCCGCTTTCGTCGAGAATGAATACGAGCTCAGTTAAATTCTTTTTCATAATAATACCTCCGTTTGGTCTTGGTTTATCGGGAACTCTCTTCGTTTCCCTTACTGTAATTACAGTATACACCCAAACGGCAGCGCTATGGTCGCTTTCAAAGCGACATTTGCAGGAGTCTATTCCTAATAAACCTATAGTAAAAATCGGAAAACTTTCGCCTTTCCTATTGACACGGCAGATGCGTTATGCTATAATACTATTACCAAATGCAATCAATCTGAAAGGAGATTCAACTATGGATCTTATATCAAGCTTTTCCGTTGACCACACTAAAATTATCCCCGGCATCTTCACAAGCCGTGTCGATACCGTTGGTGAGCAGAAGATAACGACCTACGACATAAGGTTGACTCGCCCTAACATAGAGCCTCCCGTTGACACCGCTGCAATGCACTCGCTTGAGCACATCATCGCTACTTTCCTCAGAAACGATCCCGACTGGAAGGATCAGATCATCTACTGGGGACCTATGGGCTGTCTGACCGGTTTTTACCTTATCCTGAAAGGAAACCGTGCCCCGAAGGATATCTGTGACCTCCTCACCAGAGCTTTCAGGTCTGTGGAGGATACCGACGAGGTTCCCGGCACTTCACCGGTAAACTGCGGCAACTGCCTTATGCACAACCTCGTTTTCGCAAAGTGGTATGCGCGTAAATTCGCGGACTACCTTACCGAAAATGCAAACAACGACGCTATTTTCGAGTATCCCAAGTCCGACAGGCTCGTTACCGATGACGGCCGCAGCTTCTTCGATTCTTAATATCGAAAACACCATTTCCAATAACATAATAATCCGGAAGCAAAAATGCTTCCGGATTTTTTCGTGTAGCTGTGCCGTATGGGTCAAGCTCCTATCAAGGACTGGTCGAACGCGAAAAGCGTTTCGTTTATCTCGAAGATATCGTAGTTATGCCGCTCGATAAAGTAGCGGACTATCAGGTCGAACTTGATGCTCCCGGAAAGCGCATAGCCTGCCCTTTCGAGAAGCTTCTCCGTTTCGCTGAGGTCAAGCTCAAGGGCTATCGCAAAAGCGAGAACGGTCTGTTTTTTCGGCTTATAGCCGCTGTCGCTCCTTATCTTCGAGAAGAGCTTGCGGTCGATATTTGCCTTCTTGTAGGTCTCAACATCGGTCATGCCCTTTTCGTCGATGAGCCTTAGAAGCGCCTGCGAAAAGGACTCGTCCCTCTCGCGGAGGATATCCTCGATGCTCTCCTCACAGTAATACTCCTCCAGCGCGTTAGCACATTCGTCCAATGTCTTGCGGTGGAACAGTCCCTTTATCCCGGAGGGCTTTTCTGCCGGTCTCGAAGCCATTGCAGAGCCCATGTACGAAGCCTGAACAAGCCTTTTCCTGTCGCTGTCGTCATGAGCCTTTGCATAGGCATCGCTTATGTACTGCCTTATCTCGCCGACTATGCCCGAGCTCACCTCAAAGGCGTCCCTGTCGAAAATGACGAGGGTTATGTCCATTTCGTTCCCGGCAAGGAATGTCCTGAACTCCGAAACTGCCGCGTCAAGCGCCTTGTCCTTGGGATAGCCGTAGACGCCCGAGGATATCAGCGGAAAGGCAATGCTCTCGCAGCCGTTTTCCTTTGCAAGTTCGAGCGAACGCCTGTAGCATGAACGGAGAAGCTCCTCCTCTCCCCTGCTGCCGCCATGCCATACCGGACCTACCGTGTGGATTATGTACTTGCAGTCGAGCTTGTAGCCCTTTGTGAGCTTGGCATCGCCGGTCTTGCAGCCGCCGAGCTTCCTGCATTCTTCAAGCAGACCGGTACCTGCCGCATAGTGTATTGCGCCGTCAACGCCTCCGCCGCCGAGAAGCGAGCTGTTTGCGGCATTCACGATAGCGTCAGCCCTGACCTTGGTTATATCGTTTCTGATAATAGTAAAAGGCATTTTACACCTCCATTTAAAAGTCAGGGCGCACGTTAAGTGCGCCCCTTTTTATCAATATCCGAAGTAATTGTAGTAATTCTCGTAGTCCTGATACGGATCATAGCCCTGCTGTTCCTCGGTAGCAGCCTGCTTCTTCTCCTTCTTGGGAGTGCGGACAGGTGTAATGCCCTGCGCCCTGAGGTAATCCTCCGCGAGGTCGGAAGCATCGCCCATATCCATATCGAATACAGTTGTGTAGATGGAATTTGCCGCATCGTCAGAGAAATCTCCAGCCTTGCGCTTGCTCTCCACCTTCTTGAGGTAGCGCTCTGTCAGCATGGAGAGGTACTTCTTCTGAACATCGGAATCCTCAACGCCGCTGTCGTAGAGCATCTTCGCAGATACAAGCTCCTGATCGCATATCTTGTCGAAAACGGTCGAAGCTGCGGAACGGTATATCGTTACCACGCTGAGTGTGATAAGCAGGCAGATGCCCATAGTAACGAGCTTTGCGGTAATAACGATAGGCTTCTGCTTCTCGCGCTTGGGTCTCTCGGGGAACCATACCGGAACGATATGCACCTCCGCACCGCAGGTACGGCAGAACTTCATCTCCGGACCTATAGGAGCACCGCACTTTCCGCAGGCCTTGTTCTTCTGGCTGCGTCTGTGGGCAACATAGAGCTCAGCCGCAAGAAGTCCGGTAAATATAACTGCTGCAAGTATCCAGAGAACTATCTTCAGGGTCCTGCCCTTTTCCTTGGCAGTCTCATTCTTGCCGGCAACATAGGTCTTGTCGAACTTTCCGTCACCGTCTGTATCAACGTTCAGCTCGGTCTTTCCGGACGACCTTGTATTGGTGGAAATTATCGTATCAGAGCTTATCGGTACGCTCTTGAAGGTACGGACGTCGGTATAGTCGCCATCGTCATTTGCGAAGCTTATGGAGTAATCCATCTCGCCCTCGCCTGTACCGTTGATACAGAGCTCATAGTTCTGCTCGTTGTTGAGACGGAGAACCTTTATCTCGTCGTTGTCACCCTCAAAGGAAAGTGAACCGAAGGAGGTTCTTGTGCTGCGCTGATCGGGGTCAGAGCTGAGAGTCTCGCCGCCGCACTTGACTGTAACGTCTACGGGGCAGGCTATCCTTACAACGATGCTGCTGCTGCCGCCAACGCTGTCTGCGAGTTCATCGAAAGCAAATTCAAGCTCCTTCGTATCCTTGATATTGAAGGAACAGCTCGGCGAAGCAATATTGTTCATGAGGCGCTGTGCATCTGAGACTGTCTCGTTTGCACCGCTGAAATCGTGGAAGAAGCCGAGCGAGTAGATGATGACACCGCTGTCCTTGATCTGATCCGCCTTTTTCCTGATAGCACTGGGGATAGTGCCGTCATCGCCGACAGGACCGTCATTCGGGAAGCCGTCGCTCATCACGAACATGAGCTTCCTCTGACCTGCCGAGGTTTTAAGGGCAGCCTCACCGCTCTCAAGACCGGAGTACATATTAGTGCCGCCGTAAGCAGAGAGCCTGTTGACAGCATTAACGAGCTCATCTCTATTGCTGCTTGAGAGCATTTTCGTTGTTGCGCTGTTTGAATAGGTTATAAGGCTTATGTCGATAGTCGGGTTCTCTCTGAGAACGTAGTCAATGAACTTGACCGCAGCTCTCTTGGTCTCCCTCATAGGCTCGCCGTCCATACTTCCCGAAACATCGAGAACAAGGGCTACTGAGCGCTGTAACGAACCGAATTTCGTGAATATCCTGTCAGATGTGAGATAGCCCTCGGAGCTTCCGCCGCCGACGAGGATATCACCGGTGCAGTAGGTTATTCCCTGATTATTGTTGTCGGAAACATAGATCCTGTAGATACCGGGGTCGATGCCCTCGAGGGTAAATTTCTCGGAGGTGCAGTCCTTGTCGATGACCTTTGTTCCATCGCTCACCCTTACAACGGTAAGGTGATAGTTGGAGTAGGTATCGTAGGAGTGGTCATAGACCGTGAATTCAGCCGTGTTTGTGTAGGCCTTCTGAATGCTGCGGCAGACACCGGACGTACTGATACCTGATTCGTCAAATGCCGCTATCACGCACATGAGCTGGCTGTCTGTAAGAGCGATCTTTCCTCTTTTGCCGTTAGCGGAGGTCCTGTTCATCTCGATCGCACTCGTGATGATGATGTCGCAGAACTGCTCATAGGTCATGCGCTCAGGCATTGCTGTGAGCGAGATATAGTAGAGGTAGGAAACCTGCTCAGTGGTAAGAGCCTCGAAATTGCCGACGCCATTGACCATGCGGTAAGCCGTATGCGAGATCACTGTACTGTCGTGGTTCTGCTCATCGGAAGAAAGACCGAAGGTCCTGCCGGCTGTATCCGCGATACCAACAGCGTTGCCGGAAGCAGCAGGATCGGCTATATTCCTTGAATTGCCATTGTGATCCGGAGCCGATATCCAATCGCAGGAATTATCGAAGCTGCCGTCGGAATAGTCCTCGATAAGCTCGGCAAAGAGGTCTGAAAGACCAATATAGAACACGGAATTGCCTGTTATTGAATAAGGCAGGATAGCCTTTACATATTCCTTGCTTATGTTGTTGAGGGAAATATTGTCCGAAAGCGCTGCGGTTGAAGCCTGATCTGCAAATCCGTCGCCGTTTTCGTCGTAGTAGCGTACAGTCAGCTCGTCTGCTATCATCACATTGCGGAGATAGCCGCGCTGACGGTCGGAGGCATTGTACAGCGTGAGATAGTACCCGCTGAGATGTCTTGTGTAGTTGTCGTCAAAGAAATCGTAAGCCTTGACGGTCTGTTCGAGGAGCTTCTTTGCCGCAACGCTCATGTCGGTAGCCTGTGCGAAGCCGCTGTCCTCGGAGAAATTGTCAAAAATGTAGATATTGCGGATATCATCGTAGAGATATTCGTTTTTGCGTCTGTAGCCCGTGCTGAAATTCGGACGCTGACTGCTGCTTTCGTTCGTTGACTCTATTATCTTGCCTGTCTCCGCATCAACATAAACGGTATAGACAACATTTCTTGTAACAGGGTCAGAGATCGTATAAGCATAAGCAGCGTGAGGATCACCGTTTTCGTCAATGGTGATGTATCTTCCGGCTGAACGGAGCAGATAGTCGTCAGGGTCAGCCTCAAAATCGGACTTCATGCGCTTTTTGGCGTAGCTTTCAGCCTCGCCGTCAGAGAGACGGTAAGTTGTATCGGCATTTGAGAGGTCGATATGGTTTCCGACAATGCTTATCATCTCGCCGCTTTTTCCGGCATTGACCTTCAGCTCATAGCCGACAACATTGATACCCTCCTTGGTCTGCTGAAAGGTATAGGTATCGAAATCTCCGCCCTCATCATACCTCTTGTATGTGTACTCCTCTCTCGGGGAGTCGATGCCGAGCTCGTCCGAAACAGACTCTATCGCTTCAAGAGCAGTCGAGCTGTCAGTGATTATGATCTCGGAATTTCCCTTCAATCCGGCGGAACGGTAAGAGACTGCACCCTTTGCCTTTACAGCATCAGCCTTCATCTTCTCCGACTTTGCCTCTTCCGTTATCTCCTTCTCAACGGGGGACATATTGTCCGCCGCAAGAACATCGGAGGGCTTTCTGCTGAAAAGGTTGTATATGCAGAATATGTCCACAAAGGTGGTAACGGCGATAACTCCGATCATAACCCATGTGAGAAGACGAAGTCCGCCGCGCTTTGCGGCTTTTTCAGTGACCTTTCCGGTCTTGCTCATTGTTCATCACCTTCCGGTAAAAAATAAAGAAAAGCGGGCAGCCGCCGTTATCAACAGAGCTGCCCGAAAATTGATATTCGGCTTATAGTTTAGTATGACTTTGAATCCTTATAGGTGAAAATCAGAAGTCCTGCTGCTAAAACAAGCATTATGTAGCACGTTGGCGTCGGACTGGTCTTCAATACCGATGCCAGCGGCCCTAAATAATCCTCGAGAGCATTTTTCAGATTCTTGCCGAGGATAAAAGCGTTTGCGGTGAGGCAGCCGTAAGCAGCCGTCATTGCACCGGCAGCAACGCATATCGCGCCTGTAGACTTCTTGTCGTCAGCCTCAGTAAGAGCCTCTATCACGCAGAGTATCGAGATACCTGCTGCTATAAAGCCGACAACTCTTGTAAACTTTGAGAAGCCGTTGCTGACCTTTTTTTCGCCCATATCTTCCCATTCGGAATTCTTGCAGGCCTCGCTGAGAGTGATACCTTCGGTACTTCCGAGAGCCTCAAACTTCATGAACTCAATTTTGAAGAAGCATACAACAAGAACTGCAACTATCGCCGAAAGGAAAATAGTCTTTATTGATGCTTTCATGATTCACTCCTGACCGGTTCTTACTGACCGGGATTCTGAGGTGTTCCGAAGTTCTGGGGAGCACCGGTATTCTGAGGAGCACCGAACTGCTGCTGGGGAGCACCGAAGTTCTGAGGAGCACCAAACTGCTGCTGGGGAGCGCCGCCGAACTGCTGGGGAGCACCGTAGCCGAAGCCGTTGTTGAAGTTGGGTCTGTTGCCGACCTTGATGATCTTAGCTGCAAAGAGCCAGTAAACAACAAGGATAAGAGTGAATATCATAAGAAGAATGATAGAAACGGTAACGCCGCCCTTTGTCTTGACAGAGGTACCCATACCCTTGCCGTCCTTGATCTCGCCCATAACGTGGAGACCGTAGATAAAGAGGAAAATGTAGGAGACACACATTGAGATTATGGAGATGCCAAGGAACTTGACAGCCTTGAGGTTGTTCTTGTTGAGATAGAGCAGAGCGATGATAACGCCGGCAAATGCACCGATCTCAGTGAGAACGCCGAAGAACTTCATGAAGGAAGTGAAGCCTGTGTCATAGCCCTCAAGGCAGGCATCATATGTGCTCTTGGATCTCTCCATGCTTGAGCCCTTGACCTTCCAGTTGACAAGGTCAAGGCTGTGCATCCAGATCATGAGTGTGATAACGATGCCGATAAGGATAACAGGAATGAAAGCGAACTTCTCAACATCGAAAAGGCTCTTGAAGCTGAATGAGCTTCTGGGGCCGTATGCGCCGGCAGGAGCAGCGTAGAGATTCTGGGGAGCTGCACCGGCAGGAGCAGCAGGAGCACCCATAGGAGCTGCTGTCGGAGCAGGAGCAGGGGCAGGAGCTGCGTTCTGAGCAGGTGCCGGAGCTGCGCCTGTAGCTGCGCCGCAGAGCGGGCAGTTTACAGAATTATCGGGGATACTTTTTCCACAATTAGTGCAAAACATAGTCTATTACCTCTCTTTTTCTTATTTTTTTGCGCTTACGCGCTTTGAAACATTAATTAATATGTGCTGCCGAAGCGTGAATTTCTCTCACCCTCAGCCGCCTTCATTGCGAGCTTCTGCTCCTCCTGTGAAGAGACAATGAAAGCTCCGAATGCGACAGCAGCCATTAGCAGGAACCATATCCATGCTGTAATGGAAGCACCGCCCTTGATTTTAGAACCGCCTTCATCATTGAATACGCCCTTCATGTAGAAGCCGTTGATGATAGTAAACATATAGCCTATCGCCATGATAATACCGGCAACTCCGACCATTTTCACTGCACTCTCTACATCAGCCCTGATGAATTTGTATATGCCAAGCAGAAGCACGGCGATGGTTCCGAAGATACATATGATAGCAAGAATCTTAACGACCATGGTAAGGAAAAAATCATCAGCATCAAAATCAATGTCGGAGAGACTGAACTTTATAGATACTGTTTCTCCCCATTCCTTTTCCTTCAGCTTTACAGTGTCAAAGGTGTTGATGCCAACCATTCCTATGATGAGGAAGATTATCATTACCGGAACGAGCAGCAGACCAACGGAGAGCTGTATCGTCCTTCTGCCTATCCTGAACGAGGGAAGTCCGCCGCCGAAATTATTCATGCCGGGACCGAAGCCTGCTCCTCCCATTGGTGCGCCGTAATTATAATTCTGGGGATAGCCCTGCGGTCCGGGAGCATTCTGCGGATAGGGTGAATTCTGTGTGCCGTTAAAAGGCTGAGTATTCTGCGGATAAGGAGAATTCTGTGCGCTGTTAAAAGGCTGGGGATTCTGTGCGAACGGGTTAGCAGAAGAAGCCGGTGCTTTATTGGCAACGGCTTTTCCGCAGCCCGGACAGTTTGCAGAGCCGTCAGGCACCTTTGTACCGCAATATCTGCAAAACATAATTATGTCGTCCTTTCTGAGAATTATAAACGGTAGCTGCCGCTTCCTCCGCTGCGTCCTGCT
Source organism: Ruminococcus flavefaciens (assembly GCA_902777125.1). Lineage (GTDB taxonomy): Bacteria > Bacillota > Clostridia > Oscillospirales > Ruminococcaceae > Ruminococcus. Next base: position 245,283 of record CACYSQ010000001.1, on the reverse strand, counting down.
TCTGCAAGATTACGCGCCGATACCTGCTCGGCAAATTTGCGGCAGGCTGCTGTTGAAGCAACAAACACTGCAAAGAAGAACCATGTTATAAATGTTGGTCCGCCCTTTGCTTTTACCGAATCGCTGAATCCGAGCATGGAATTCATCTTGCCCTTGATATAGAACGCATTGAAGATAACGAACATGAACGATATCAGCATAGCCGTTGTCGGTATGACCATAGCTCTAAGACCGTTGACACCGTTTTTGGTCGTCATAAGGGTATATCCAACGTAGATAAGTCCGGCTGCCGCTGCGACATCGCAGAGAATGCAGACGCCGTTGGCAAACTTCGAGAAGCCGAGGTCTGCATCAGTGCAGTCCGAGAACTTGTATTTAACGGCATCGCTCGTTACCGAGCTGCCGCCCCATGTGGTCTTGAACTTTAACTTTGCGGTCTTGAAAGAGAATGCGCCGAACATACCGATGATGATGAACAGCACCATTACTGCCGGAAGTATCATCTGATAGGAAAGCCTGTAGACCTTGCCGCCGATGTTTATCGAGCCGCTTCCTGCGGGAGCATTGTAATACTGCTGTGCAGGAGTATTCTGAGCGAAGGGATCGTATCCCTCAGGCTGCTGATTGACAGCAGCTCCGCATTTAGGGCAATTGTCGAGACCGTCCGGCATGAGTGAATTGCAGTTTTTACATACCATTTCTATCACCTCATGTAAGGTAATTCAGAGAGATCAAACCTTAGCAGACTGAGAAGCCTTTACCTTGTTGGAGATAGTGTAAGCGCCGAAAGCGATTGCGCCCATGATGATGAACCAGAATATACCGCCGAAGGAAGCACCGCCGGAAACCTTGTAGAGACCTTCTGACATGTCCTTGAACTTGCCCTTTATGTAGAAGCCGTTGATTATATCAAGTAAGTAAGCCAGAGCAAGGATAGCACCGGAGAGACCTACTGCAAGAACAGCCTTTACAGTATCGTTCTTGTATGTCATATAGCCGCAGAGACCGAGAGCGCCGATAGAAGCGATGATAGCGATAACGTTAACTACTTTGATAAACTTTGTAAAGCCTGCATCCATCTCATCGAGAGAATCGCTGTCGAGGTCGGAAAGCGAATATCTTTCTGTATGAGAAGCAGAACCATAGCTGCCTGCTGTGATCTTCATCTTTACCTTTGCTGTATTGAAGCTGAATACGCCTATCATACCAATGATAAGGAAGAGTATCATGAGAGCGGGAGCAAGGCTCATAACGCTGAGCTTGACTGTTCTGCCGGCAATATTTACTGTCGGGAGGTTCTTGTCAATGCTGCTGATGCCGCTGTTAACTGCGTTTCCGAAGTTCTGAGCTGCGTTCTGAGCGGGAGCTGCATTCTGAGCTGCACCGCATGAAGGACAAGTGTTTGAACCGTCCGGGATATTCTGTCCACAATTCTTACATACCATAATTTTTTCCTCACTTTTCTTTGAGCCGACTTGTCCGCCGGTCTCAATATTATTTTGGTTTATTGCTTATGTACCGGCTGGAAGCCTGCCGGTGCCGGCTATATCCACGGCTCTGACGAACCGTAAAAGCGGGGTTAGGAATTTGCCTCGCGCTTTGCGAGACGGGCTGCATAAAGTGAAAGCATTGCCATACCGATGCAAAGCAGTATCATGACGATAGGTGCGGCTGCCATATCAGCCTCGTCGTCATGGTCGTCACCGTTAGTGTGAAGGAACAGTGCAAAATTAGCGATATAGGCTGCTGCATTCAGGAAAAGCGCTATTGCACACACATTAAGTGCCGCCGGAGCATTTCTCTTGCCTGCCATTACTGCCGCGATTATCGCAAGGATAACCGTAATGCCTATTACAACAAGCCCGACTATCAGCATAGTCTTTAAGAACTTACATTCGATTTCATCGCCGCCGACCCTGATAAATTCTGAAAGATACATATTGAGACAAGTATCCACATGATCATATTTACAAATAGGCATAGCGAAGATCCCGAGTGACGAAAAAACCGCTATGATCAACATAAACAGCGGAACGAACGAAAGAGGGCTGTCATTTGGAGCTGCCTTCGGTCTTCTGTAGGCTGCCGGAGGCGGAGCATATGCCGGCTGCGGATAACCGCCGTAGCCTGCGGGCTGACCGTAATTCTGCGGCTGCTGATAAGCCATTGCATTGCCGCATCTCGGACAAACAGGTGAACCATTCGGTACATTTGTACCACATCTGCTGCAAATCATCGCCGTCACCTCCAATTTCCAGCCGCCGGGGCTGTTGTCTGCTTCATGGACTTAGCTGCTACTATACAGAAAGTACCGATGATGACAGCCGCCGCTATCATACCCATAGGAACGAAAGATAAGCTTATCCTTCCGCAATCCTTCGATTTTAAATATATCACATGAATTATGTACATGATATGAGGCAGCGCCGAAATGAAAGCTGATACAGCAGCAAGCATACCTGCTGTACGGCAATTGCCGGTGAGACCGAGTATAGCTGCAATTATCATCAGAACTACCATTATCGCACCGATACCGAGTGCAGTATAAGCTGTTGATGCCTCCATACCCTTGGCTTCTTTGTCAAGTTGATCTGAAAAACCGCTGAAGCCATCGTTCTTTATGATAGCAAAGTACGAGTTATCCATTGTGCCCGGTATATAGATTTTAGTATAATCATCACTATATCTGCTGCGTCTGTCTTCCTTGTAAACGTGCCTCTCCATATTGAGCATAGTACCCTTGAAGATGCCTGCGATGAGGAGACCTATCGTCACGAGAATGACCGTCAGCAGGATAAGATTTTTCGCATTATCTGACGCGCCTCCCGGACTTCCTCCCGGACCGCCGGAAGGTCTGCCGTAATTATACGGCGGCGGTGAATCGTACCTAGGCTGGGGAGCCCCGTAGTTTGCCTGCGGATAGCCCTGAGGGGCGCCGTAATTCGGCTGAGGCTGGGGATTGACCGGCGGCGGTGCGCCATAGTTTGTCTGCGGCTGCTGCTGAGTACCGCAGCCCGGACAGAACCTTGCTCCGTCCGCAAGGGGCTTGCCGCATTTTTTACAGAACATAGCTTTTCCCTCCATTCCTTTATATATACCGTCCCTGACGGTAAGTATCAATTATCGCTGCCGAGCACCTGACGTATCTTTTCCGCCAGTATACCGGCATTTTTCTCCTGAGTGGCAGCCGAGGGGTGCCAGTCTGCACCGTAGCCGTCCGCGGAGACCTGAACAGGCGCCTGATAGCAGTATATCCTGCTGTCGCCCGAAGCTTGCCTATATTCAGCTATCGCCTGCTCTATCATCTTGTATTCGCTGCTCGCACCCATGATACCGAGGGTGCAGATGATATGGGCATCGGGGTTATTTTTTCTCACTGTCGTGAGGAATTCGCTGTAAGCCTTTATGAATTCGGCACCTCTTGAATCGGGATCTCTGTCGATATATGTGGAATCGTTCGTGCCGAGGTTTATGATGACGACGTCGTTCAGCTTTGCGGAGAAGTCCCATTTTGCGGGATAATCCCTGCCGTAGCACTCATAGTACGCCGGAACGAGGTTTGCGGCATTTTTAGTGCCGTCGGGCGTGTATCCGGAAATAATACCGTAGCCGCTGTAGCACACCGCACTGTAATCCGCACCGAGCATTTCCGCTGCAAGGTAGGCGTAGGACTTCATGAAATTCTCGGTCGTGGTCCTGAAGCTCTCGTACTGCGAGGGAGCATCGACTCCGTAGCCGCAGGTTATCGAATCGCCGATGAACTCTATCCTGAGCTTTTTCTCCTCAGCCGGAGTGACCGGCTCATCTGTGCAGCAGTCCGCCGTTACCGCGGAAACTCCCACCGCACCGTTGGCTGCCTCTGAGAGGTGTATGACCTTGACGGAGGCGCATCGCACCTCCTCGCCGCTGAACAGTTCGACTGTTTCCTCAGTGCTGTTCAGGACATCATCGCGAACTATCTCGCCGTCAACGACAACTGCGTATCTCGGGCGCATATCCTTGCTGCCGGACATACCCATCTCGCCCCGGAGAGTGATCTCCGCCGACCTCGCCTCAACGCTGAACTCTATCGCAGAGCCGCTCTGGACGAGCCAAACAGTACCGTTATTATAGTAATTTCTGCCCGTATATTTCACATGATCTTCTGTAACAGGGCATGATTTAACAGAAAAATCTCCCGTGAGGATCAGCCCCCGTCTCATTCTAATCATATCGAAAACATCAACGTGACCGTCACCGTTCACATCCTGACCCTCGGTCAGCGGTGCTTTTCCGAGAAGGGAATTTCTCATGGAGACAAGGTCCTTCTCAGTATACCTGTTTCCGGAAGCATGAGCGGTCGCACCGAGGGCTGCCGCAGCAAGAATGAGGGCTGCAAAAGTGAACCATGTTCTTTTTCTCATGCCGCTGCCTCCTTCCGGACACAAATATTTATCTTATTATATATTATTTCGTCGAATATGTCAATAGATTAGTCCAAAAAAATTCATATAATCTCCATTTTTTACAGCAGAAAAAACCGGAGCGCGAAAGATTTCGCAAGCTCCGGCAAATCCCTCTGTTTCGGGAGAAATTGACCTTTAGTCAATTCATGTGGGAAGGGTGCTGTCTATGTGCTCACAGCACCTCACGAGCATATTCCATGTGGGACTGTCCACCTTCCCTGTCTGCGGAAGTCCGGACCTCTGCTGGAAAGCCCTGACCGCCTCCTCGGTAAGCGCATCGAAGCTGCCGCAGATGTCCACGCAGGGCGCATTGTCGTACTTGCCGCCGATATCGTTGAGCATAGCCTGAATGATGTAGACGAGCTGTCCCTTGTCGCCGCTTTTCGACACATATACCGCCGACGGAAAGACATTGTAGGGCGCAGGTGCAGCGTCGAGGTAGCTCCTGTACACCCGGACTATCCTGTTCCATGTGGCAGGGTCAGTATTGCCGGTCTCGGGGAGCCCGTATTCCCTCTGGAATGCCCTCACCGCAAGTGCGGTATCGCCTCCGTAGCTGCCGTCAGGTATGACCTGCGGTATCCTGTTGTTGAACAGCGAAATAGCGTAGAGATAGCGCTGTATCTCCATGATATGCTGTCTTCGCTGTGCGTCTGTATATGCCATGTTCCTCCTCCTCTTTATCAATTCATAATTGTGGTATCCGATGTCGCGAACGTATCAAGGATAATCAACTGAAAATACATTTTAAATCCATCGCCGTAAGGCGATACCATGATTATTCATTATTCACTATTCTTTCTTCACTATTCATTTATTTCGCAGGAACGCCAAAGACGGCATTCCCTGCAATGATCACTGTGAAGCTGTTATGGTATAGCCCGGATTCTGATAGGGACGCTTGTCAAAGCCATATCTCAGGTCGGAATACACTCCCGCTATCTTATCCCATGTCACCGCTCCCACTATCCCTGACGGGTCTATGCCGAACTGCCGCTGGAACGCCGTAACGGACTGCTTTGTTATCGGTCCGAAGTAGCCCGTATTGTTCACCGCCGGGATATTGCTGTAGGTCTTGTTTATCAGCGTGAGATATTCCTGTATTATCTTTACCGGCTCCCCTGTTGCGCCCTCCCGGAGGACCGTTCCCGGATAGAGTGCGACCTCGGTATACTGCGGCGGGACCGACTCCGCTATGCCCTGATAAGCCCTGTAGAGGTCGTTCCGCGTTGCACGGTCCACCTCCCCTGTCTGCGGAAGTCCGAACACCCTCTGGAACGACTTCACCGAGCGCTCGGTCTTTTCCCCGAAGTAGCCCGTTATCTCAACAGGCTCGACAGCCTCGTAATACGCCCCGATCACCGCGAGATAGTATTGCAGCATACTCACCTCGATGCTCTGCATACCTATTTTCAGATCCTCCGTGAAGCGGTTCTCTATCTCCTCATAGCGGACACCCTCGGAATTCAGCTCTGCTATGCGCTTTACGCTGGTGTAGATGTAGGCTATCCTGTACCAGACGGCACTCCCCACCACTCCAGTGACCTTCATGCCGAATACCTCCTGGAATTTCCTCACGGCAGCCTCCGTTGCGGCATCGAAAATGCCGTCCGCTGCCGGTATCTTCGGTATCGCAGGGTAATTGCGCGAGATGCGGTTGAGGTATATCTGGAGGGAACGCACATCGTTCCCGGCTGAACCGGCTTTCAGCTCTATACCGGGATATGAGGGCATCGCTGACCTCACAGGCGCATTCTTCACGATGCTGATATCGTCGCCGTAGTAGTATTGCAGTATCTCATACGGTGTGAAGCCCTCGTTCGCGAGCGAGACCGTTCCCCACTGCGAAAGCCCCTCGCAGGTCACGGTAGTTCCGTTGCAGAACGAGGTGAAAAGCGGCTCGACCGTTCCGTTTCTTATGACGTAATCATTGTAAAGCTCGTCAACGAGGTAGCTTATGTTCTGGAAGTATTCCCTTCCGTTGATGAATTTCTGATCGTACTGGGTCGATGCCGTGATGTCGAAATCGTAGCCTCTTGACCTGTACCATTCGGTGTATATCCTGTTCAGTGCAAAGCTCGTTATCGCGTAGATATTCGCCCGGAGAGCATTTTCGTTCCATGTCGGGAAGATCTCGCTCGATGCCACGTTCTTGATGTAGGCTGCAAAGTCAACCGTGACGTTCGGCGCATCGGAATCGGGCGTTCCGAGGTGAACGGTTATGGTCTCGGGTATGAAGGGAGTTCCGCTGAGCATATCATTCGCCCTCCCTCTGAGGCTGACCGAAATCAGGCTCCTGATTGTAATAGGTCAGTGTCTCGTCCTTTTCTGCCATGAACGCCGGGACAGGTATCATGCTGAAATTCTGCACCGAGGTTATCCCCGAAAATACCGGAACGTCCACGCTTCTTGCGTTGAAATAGCCCTTCGCGGTAACGCTTACATCGAAGAGATTGTAGGGACGCTTATCCGGCGAGGGCGACTGCGACAGTCCCGGTGCAGGCACGGGCACCTCGAAAGGCTCGGTCGTACCGCTCGCATTGGTAAGTCCCGAGGCTATGAGCATACGCTTTCCCGCGACTGTCGCCGTCACCATGACGGAAGCTCCTCCGATAGCGTTCGCTTCATCGCCTGACCTCACATTCACCAGAATATAGCCCTTGGAGCTGCCGAGGCTCTCCTCCGACACATACTCCGGAGGTTCATTGTCCGGTTCGGCAGCATCATCCATGAGCCCCGATAGATCGGGGTCAGGATAGCGGCTGTTGTAGTCCTCCTCAACGCCGGACTGCTCCGTGTCATTGTCCGAGTGCGGTGCATACGCTGAGTCGTCGGGCAGAGGCTCCGCCTCCGGTTCTTTTTCATCAGGAACGTCAGGCTCTTCGCCCTTAGAGGTGCTCCTTCCGTAGAGCTTCATCATTTCCTGCCTGTATCGCTCCAGCTCATTTCTGTCCATATATATCGCCTCCCTGTCTATTCTATGCGGAGATCCCGTTTTTAGAACTCACCGCGGACTGCCGATACGTCCGCGGAGGCTTGCACCGCGCTCCTCCACTGAACAGCCGCACTAAAATGCTTGACTTTTTCAGCGGAATGTATTATAATGAATTGTATGTAATTAGTTACAGGTTCTTAGTGCATAGTGCATAGTTAAGATAGCGGCAGTTGTTTTATTCGTCTGCAAAAGGCATACACCACAACTAAGCACTGATAACTAACAGCTAACAACTAAATAAGGAGTGTTTATTATGGCAGCTAAAAAAATGTCCAGAGACAGCTACGAAAAGCTCGTTGCTGAACTCGATGACCTCAAGATCAATAAACGTAAGGAGGTCGCTGAAAGACTTAAAGTTGCGCGTTCATACGGAGACCTTTCCGAAAACGCCGAGTACGATGAGGCTAAGAACGAACAGGCTATCCTCGAAGCTCAGATCAAGGAGCTGCAGTTCACTATAGACAACGCCGAGATAGTCGATGATTCCAATATCTCTGTCGATGAGGTCGGCATGAGCTCAAAGATAACCATTAAGCGTCTCGATACAGGCAAGGTTCAGACCTTCACCATCGTCGGCACCAACCACGCCAACGTCAAGGAGGGCAAGATCTCCGATGAATCACCTATCGGCAAGGCTTCCATGAAGAAGAAGGTCGGCGATATCTTCATCGTTGACGCTCCCGCCGGCGAGCTCCGCTTCGAGGTGCTCGAAATATCCAAGTAATTTCCCGAAAGGACGTATACAATGAGCGAAAATCAGTCAACTCCCGTTCAGGCTCAGGAACAGCCCGAGCAGGATATCAATATCTTAAAGAAGGACAGAATGGATAAGCTCGCTGCCCTCCGTGAAGGCGGCTGCGATCCCTTTGAGGTGACAAAGTTCGACGTTACCGGCAGAGCTGCACAGCTCAAAGCCGATTATGAGGCTAAAGAGGCTGAGATCATCGCTGAGTGCGGCGGTGACGAGGAAAAGCAGAACGCTGCCCTTGAGGCTCTCCACGAGAATACCGTGAGCATCGCCGGACGTATCATGAGCTGGCGCGATATGGGCAAGGCGAACTTCATCGACCTCCGTGACGCAAGCGACCGTATACAGGTGTATATCCGTTCCAACGACGTTGGTGCAGAGCTTTTCAGGGAGTTCAAGAAGAAGTGGGATATCGGCGACATCATCGGTGTCGAGGGCTTCGTTTTCAGAACAAGAAAGGGCGAGATATCCGTTCACGCAAAGAGCATAAAGCTCCTCTCGAAGTCGCTCCTGCCCCTCCCCGAGAAGTGGCACGGTCTGAAGGATACCGATACACGCTACCGTCAGCGCTATGTTGACCTCATCATCAATCCCGAGGTCAGGGACACCTTCGTTAAGCGCTCGAAGATAATCGCCTCTATCAGACGCTACCTCGATGACCACGGCTTCATGGAGGTCGAGACTCCCATGCTCGTCTCAAATGCCGGCGGTGCTGCTGCAAGGCCTTTTGAGACACATTACAATGCTCTCGATGAGGACGTAAAGCTCCGTATAAGCCTCGAGCTCTACCTCAAGCGCCTTATCGTAGGCGGTCTCGAGAGAGTTTACGAGATAGGCAGAGTTTTCCGCAATGAGGGCGTTGATACCCGTCATAACCCCGAATTCACCCTCATGGAGCTCTATCAGGCTTACACCGATTACCACGGCATGATGGACCTCACAGAGGATATGTTCCGCCATGTTGCTCAGGAGGTATGCGGAACGACCTGCGTTCCCTACGGCGAGTACATGATAGACCTCGGCAAGCCCTTCGAGAGGCTCACCATGATCGAGGCTGTAAAGAAATACTCCGGAGTTGACTTCGCACAGATCACTACCCTCGAGGAAGCGCGTAAAATAGCTGACGAAAAGGGCGTCGATTACGAAGACCGCCACAAGCGCGGCGATATCCTCAACCTCTTCTTCGAGGCTTTCGTCGAGGAACACCTCATTCAGCCTACCTTCATCATGGATCACCCGATCGAGATCTCTCCGCTTACCAAGAAAAAGCCCGATGCTCCCGATTACGTTGAGCGTTTCGAGCTCTTCATCACCGGACGCGAGATGTGCAATGCCTACTCCGAGCTCAACGACCCGATCGACCAGCGCGAACGCTTCAAGGCTCAGGAAGAAGCTCTCAGCCAGGGCGATGAGGAAGCTAACCGCACAGACGAGGACTTCCTCCGTGCTCTCGAGATCGGTATGCCTCCGACAGGCGGTATCGGCTACGGTATCGACCGTCTTGTAATGCTCCTCACAAACAGCCCGTCTATCAGAGATGTGCTTCTCTTCCCGACGATGAAGTCCCTGCCTGCAAACAGCGGACGTCCCGGCAAGGAGGACGGCGAGGAATAAACCTCAATATAACGCAGAAAAGCTCCCCTCTTTATAAAGGGGAGCTATTTTTCCGGATCAGAGAGCATTGTAGGGACGGATAGTATCCGTCCCCTATGATCTTAGCTCTTAGCTTTTATTTCTTTGACCCAGTCCGCGAGTTCGGATACGGAGGGACTGCCGTTCATCATGCGGCCCTTGATTATCTCGGCGCCCGGTGCGCTTTCACGGAGGTTTTCGGCGCTTTTTTCGAGATCACTTCCGCCGGAGGTCGCAAAAACGATTATTTTCTTCCCGGAAAAATCCCTGCTTTCAAGGAAGGTATTGATTATGGTCGGTGCGACGTACCACCATATCGGGAAGCCGAGAAATATCGTATCATAGCCGGAAAGATCGGTCTCTCTGTCGGATATCGCCGGACGCGAGATAAGATCGCGCATCTCCATGCTGCTGCGGCTCTTACGGTCTCTCCAGTCAAGATCGGCATCGGTATAGGGCACGGCAGGCTTTATCTCGTAGAGGTCTGCCCCGGCTGCCTCAGCGAGGTTCTTTGCGGCAGCGGCAGTAACTCCGCTTGCTGAAAAATATGCTACCAATGTATTCATTATGTTGCCTCCCTTGTGCGTCTTATACATATATTGTAGCATAATTCCGTGTTTTTTTCAATATCCCGGCTATACTTTCAGCACAACCCACAATCTGCGCCTACCAGTTTTGTATATTTAGCCATTACCTTTGCAGGAACCGCACTCCGCCGTTCCCTGCCCGAATATTCCAAAAAGGAGCATTTATATGCGGTCTATCATTTTTTTCGACATCGACGGTACTCTCATAACCGAGGACGCGAGGAGGTTCCTCCCCGAAAGTGCGGCAAGAGCCATAAAGCGGACCCGTGAGCTCGGGAACCTCACCTTTATCAACTCCGGAAGGACCGCGTTCAATATCAGTCCGGCTGTCAGAGCGGTCGGCTTCGACGGCATCATCTGCGGCTGCGGAACATACATTGAATGCGAGGGAAAACTCGTCTTCCGCAGCACCCTCGAACAGCCCTTCTGCCGCGAAATAGCCGCACTCATGCGGAAATGCAATGTAACGCCGGTCTATGAGCATACCGACGGCTACTTCTTCGATGACAAGGCTCCTGTTACGGACGACCTCCGGGATTTTCTCAGGAACTTCGTCGAGGACGGCATCGACATAAGCCGCAGGGTCGAGGACGAGGCTTTCATCTTTGACAAGTTCGTGATATGGGTCAATGAGGACTCGGACTTTGAGCTTTTCCGCAAAGAGGTCGGCAAGCACTTCTCCATTATCGACCGCGGGAACGGCTTCTATGAGAACGTCCCGCTTGGCTGCACAAAGGCTACCGCTATCGGGAAAGTGCTTGAGATGTACGGCATACCGCGTGAAAACGCCTACGCGATAGGTGACAGCATGAACGATCTCCCGATGCTTGAGGCTGTACCGAACAGCATCGCAATGGGCGGTGCGGAGTGCCTTTACCCCTATGTTTCGTACATAACAACACCTATCGAGGAGGACGGCATCGAAAATGCTCTCCGGCACTTCGGACTGATATAAAATGAAAAAGGACGTGAATGCTCACGTCCTTTTTTCATCTTCACCGGGAGTGTTTATGAATTCCGTTCCGAGGTCGTTGAGGAAGTCCGCCACTATGAACCGCGGACGGTGCTTGACCTCAGCGTAGATCTTGCCGATATATTCGCCGATTATGCCCAGACAGAAAAGCTGCAAGCCGCCGATGAGCCATATCGAGCACAGGAGGCTCGACCAGCCAAGCTCCGCAAAGCCACAGAATTTAGCCACAAATGCCCATATGAACGCGAATACGCTCATGACTGACATAAAAAATCCAAGCATGGTTATGAATTTCAGCGGCTTTGTGCTGAACGAGGTTATCCCGTTCACTGCAAAGGATATCATCTTCCGGAGGGGGTACTTGCTCTCGCCTGCGGCACGTTCCTTGCGTTCGTAGTAGACCGAGCAGCTCTTGAAGCCGATGAGCGGGACCATTCCGCGGAGGAAAAGGTTGACCTCCTTGAAGCCCGAGAGCTCTTTCAGCACCCTTTTGCTCATAAGACGGAAGTCCGCGTGATTGTAGACCACCTCTGCGCCCATGAGCCTCATGAACTTGTAGAAGCTCTCGGCTGTGAACTTCTTGAAGAAGCTGTCCTTTTTGCGGGCGCTGCGGACACCGTAGACCACCTGATTGCCCTCATGGAAGCGTTCGAGCATCTCGTCGATCGCTTCAACATCGTCCTGAAGGTCGGCGTCCATAGTTATCGCGGCATCACATATATCCATCACGGACATCAGTCCGGCGAGGACGGCATTCTGGTGACCGCTGTTATGGGCGAGGTCTATGCCCGAGAAAAAGCCGGGTTCTTCGCTGTGCAGACGGGTTATGATGTCCCATGTCGAGTCCTCGGAGCCGTCGTTTACGAAGACTATCCTGCTTGCTCTTGAAATCAGCCCCTTTTCGGTGAGCTGGACGTATTTTTCCCTGAGACGCGCGGAAGTCTCGCCGAGCACTTCCTCCTCGTTATAACAGGGTATGACCATATACAGAACTGCCGGTTTTTCCGTGACCGCCGCCTCCTTTGCACATCAATGGTTATATTATATCACATCGCCGGAAAAAATGCAACAGGGATACACCTGTTTTAATACGCTGCCGGACCCCGAGTACCAAAGCGACCGTCCCTGCACTGACTAAGCCATGCTCTGAGCACTATGGACCAACAAATGCTCACAGCTTGTTAAGAAAATATCAGCTTTGTAAAATCCACGTTAAATATTTCCCGAAGCCCTTGACTCTTCCGTTTTTTACGCTATAATAGTCTATGGAGATAAAAAGAATTGGGAAATATTATAGCTCTGCACGGTGCAGGGCAGATACAGGAGAATAAAATGGACGATAAATTTACGATCTTCAACATCTTTACCATGCTCGGAGGACTCGCTTTCTTCCTCTACGGCATGAACGTCATGTCCACCGGACTCGAAAAACTCACCGGCGGCAAGCTTGAGGTCGCCCTGAAAAAAATGACCTCAAACAAATTCAAAAGCATACTTCTCGGAACCGGCATAACCATCGCCATACAGTCATCTTCGGCTATGACCGTTATGCTTGTGGGACTCGTTAATTCCGGCATCATGACCCTCGACCAGACCGTCGGAGTTTGCTTCGGCGCTGATATTGGCACCACTCTCACCGCGTGGATACTCAGCCTTGCCGGAGTTGAGGGCAACAACTTCTTCATAAAAATGCTCAAGCCCACCTCCTTCTCGCCACTTGTGGCGCTTGTGGGCGTGATGTTCATTATGATAGCAAAGAAAAACAAGAAAAAGGACATTGGACGCATCCTTGTGGGCTTCTCGGTCCTCATGACCGGTATGACGCTCATGTCGGGCGCTGTTGAGCCGCTGGCTGAATCTCCTAAGTTCCAGGAAGCGCTCACTGCCTTCAAGAACCCCCTCATCGGCGTTCTCGTCGGTGCCGGATTCACCGGTATCGTACAGAGCTCAGCTGCTTCTATCGGTATCCTACAGGCTTTCTCGCGCACAGGCGGTCTCACAGTCGGTATGGCTCTCCCGATAGTAATGGGTCTGAACATCGGAACCTGCGTTACTGCGCTCATATCCAGTATCGGCGTTAAGAAAAACGCCAAGCGCGTTGCCTGCATACATATTTCCATCAAGGTGATAGGAACGCTTGTGCTTCTTCCTGTAGTGCTATTCCTCCAGCATATCATACAGCTCGGACTGTTCGACAAAACATCGAATGCTATAGGCATAGCCGTTATGCACACGATATTCAACCTTGTGATAACCTTCATGCTCATTCCTTTCTCATCTCTCCTTGTCAGGCTCTCACGCTTTATCATCAAGGACGACGAGAACGAACAGAAAGAAAGCCATAAACACGCTATCCCCGAGCTCGATGCTATCCTCCTCAAGACCCCCAGCGTTGCCGTTCAGGCCTGCAAGGGAGCTACTCTGGAGATGTCACAGCTCACCCGCGAGACCATTCTCTTAGCACTCGATATCATCAAAAAATACGATGCCGAGACCGCTGAGACGATCATCAAGAATGAGGACATAATCGACAGCTTCGAGGACAAGCTCAACAGCTTCCTCGTCAAGATATCAAAAAGCTCAGTTACCGGTGCGGACAGCCGAAGCGTTTCCAAGATGATGCACTGCGTCGGCAACTTCGAGCGTATCTCAGACCATGCGGTCAACCTCGTTGAATCCGCACAGGAAATGCACGACAAGGACATAAGCTTCTCGGAGGAATGTCTCAACGAGATACAGGTCATCACAGACGCTATCGCTGAGAATATCAACCGTGCGTTCGATGCCTACAATGCCAACGACCTTGCCACAGCGCATAAGGTCGAGCCTCTCGAGGAGGTCGTGGACAACCTCAGCACCGAGCTGAAAAACCGCCATATCCGCCGTCTCCAGAACGACGAATGTACGGTCGAGCTGGGATATATCTTCCAGGACGTCCTCACCAACCTCGAACGCATTTCCGACCACTGCTCGAACATTGCGGGCTGTCTTATCCAGACCGACGAAAAGACGAATATCCACGCCTATCTCCACGATGTAAAGGAGAACGACGAGGACTTCCGCCACGAATACAGGGTATATGCGGACGAATACTTCTCAAGGCTCGATACCCCGAAGGCACAGGTACAATAAGCAGCCGAAGGCTGCGCTATCCACGTTGCCGCTCGCAAGCTCGCTCACGCTTAACAAACCGGAAGTCTCCGTTCGCACACGGCAGTTTACCGGCTTCGCTAATAAAACAAATATAGCAACAATAAAGGGCGCACGATGTGCGCCCCTACGCTTTGATCCAATATCATAAAAAACGGCGTCCATTCGGACGCCATTTTTTTACGGATATACGCCGGGAACAGCGTTCCCTGCTCAAACGGTAAAGAGAAGCTTCGTATAAGACGGCAGAGGCCAGTATTCCTCGCTGAAATTGGTCTCGGTCTCGTCCACGATAGCACGGAGAGTCTGCATCTGCGCGAATACCTCGTCGCGGTAGAAACGTGCCATGGGAAGTCCGTTCTCCTTGTCCTGAGCAGCGATGACCTTCTCCTCAAGAAGCGCTGTTTCGCGGTAAATGCCCTTTGTGAGGTCAGAGAGCTTTCCTGCGAGCTCCTTTTCAAGTCCGCTGTCGATGCCCATTGCCTGCTTGGAAGCACCGGTATCGCATATCTCCTTAGTATATTTAAGACAAGCCGGGATAATGTCCCTCTTGACGATCTCGAGCATGGTCAGAGCCTCGATGTTCAGCACCTTGCTGTAGTTTTCGAGAAGAACCTCTGTACGCGCTTTCAGCTCAGCCTCTGTGTAAACCTTGAACTTCTCGAACAGCGCCACGCTCTTGGGAGTGATGTACTCCGGGAGAGCATCAACAGTCGAAACAAGGTTCGGGAGGTGTCTCACGTTTACGGCTTCCTCCAGCCACTCCTCGGAATAGCCGTTGCCGTTGTAGATTATAGCCTTGTGCTCAGTTATTATCTTCGCAAGGAGCTTTTTCAGGTCATTGGTGAAGTCAGCCGAACCCTCGAGCTCGTCAGCTATCTGGCAGAGTTCCTCCGCAACGATCGTATTGATGATAGTATTGGTACACGAAATCGAATCAGCCGAGCCGAGCATACGGAACTCGAACTTGTTCCCGGTAAACGCAAACGGAGATGTACGGTTGCGGTCAGTGGTGTCCTTGGGGAAATCCGGGAGAACGTCCACGCCTATCTCGAAGGTCTTGTCGTCGGTGGAACGGTACTTCTCGCCGACCTCGAGTGCGTCGATAACGCCCTGAAGCTCTGTTCCGATGAACATTGATACTATTGCAGGCGGAGCTTCATTTGCGCCGAGACGGTGGTCGTTTCCGGCGGAAGCTGCGGAAAGTCTCAGAAGCGGTGCGTACTCGTGAACGCCCTTGATGATAGCGCAGAGGAATGTGAGGAACTGGAGGTTATCCTGCGGACAGTCGCCGGGATCGAGGAGGTTCTGACCGTCGTTGGAGGACATCGACCAGTTGTTGTGCTTGCCTGAGCCGTTCACGCCTGCAAAGGGCTTTTCGTGGAGGAGACAGTACAGACCGTGCTTGACAGCGACCTTCTTCATTATCTCCATAGTGAGCTGATTGTGGTCGGCTGCGATATTGGTATTGGTGAAAACAGGGGCAAGCTCATGCTGTGCGGGAGCTACCTCGTTGTGCTTGGTCTTGGCATAAACGCCGAGCTTCCAGAGCTCCTCGTCGAGGTCCTTCATGTAGTCGGATACCCTCTGCTTTATGTTGCCGTAGTAGTGATCCTCGAGTTCCTGACCCTTGGGAGGCTTTGCACCAAAAAGGGTGCGTCCGGTTATGACGAGGTCCTCACGCGCATCGTAATACTTCTTGTCAACGAGGAAGTATTCCTGCTCGGGACCTACTGTCGTGATGACTCTTGTAGCTCTTGTATTGCCGAAAAGGCGCAGTATACGGAGTGCCTGCTCGCTGAGGACCTCCATTGAGCGGAGAAGCGGAGTTTTCTTGTCGAGGGTCTCGCCTGTGTAGGAGGTGAAGGCTGTCGGGATATAGAGCGAGCCGTCCTTGACGAAGGCGTTGGAGGTGGGGTCCCACGCGGTATAGCCTCTTGCCTCGAAGGTGGAACGAAGTCCGCCGGACGGGAACGATGAAGCGTCAGCCTCGCCCTTGACGAGCTCCTTGCCCGAAAATTCGAGGAGAATACCGCCTCTTTCAGCGGGATTGAGGAAGGCATCGTGCTTCTCGGCAGTAACGCCTGTCATGGGCTGGAACCAGTGTGTATAATGTGTAGCGCCCTTTTCGATAGCCCATTCCTTCATTGCGTGTGCAACGGCTCCTGCGATCTCGGGTGCAAGCGGACAGCCGAGCTTTTTTGTATTGCGGACAGCTCTGTAAACGTCCTTGGGAAGCCTTTCGCGCATCACCTTGTCGTTGAAGACATTGCAGCCGAAGAAATCGGCAACGTTCTTGGGGGTCGATGTTTCTGACATAGTATATCCTCCTGACGATCTCCGCAAGGGAGAAAAAAATAAGGCTCCGACTGCAAAAGGGACAGAATTTGCTCTGTCCTGTGAATTACAATCGAAACGCCATTGTTTCAATATATTCTGTTACATTATATATATTATACCGTAGCCGGGATTTTGTCAAGCAGTTTTGCGAATTTTGTATCTCTTGGCAGATTTTTGCCGCTAACCGGAAAATACTTGTGATTTGTCACAATCCCGCAAAAGCGGTCCGCACGGATAATACCGCAGGAACGGCGAGGACGCCGTTCCATGCAAATTCAGTTTTCAGCACACTGTGCTGCGAGACTGCCGAGACAGGTCTCGAAGCAGGTACCGTACCATGTGCGGTCAAATTCCGGTATCGTTGCCTCTATGCAGTCATGCGTGAATCCCACGCACATATCAAGCGCACGGTCAAGGGACTTCCCGAGGGCAACGGCTCCGGTAAAAACGCTCGCGAAGATATCGCCTGTGCCGTGAACGGTGCGGTCGAAGCTCTCCCCGAAGGAATAGCAGAAGGTGTCGCTTGCTGAATCATAGGCGGCTGCGCCCTGTGAGGCACTGTCGAAATGCACTCCCGTGAGCAGCGGTGTGGGACAGCCGAGGTCTGCCAGACGCCGCAGGATATCCTCAACATATGCCTGATCGTAGTCCTCGGTGTAGGGCATATCAAGGAGGAACGAAGCCTCCGTCATGTTGGGTATGATGTAGTCAGCCTTGCGGCAAAGGCGGCGCATCTCCCGGACAAAATCCGGCGTGAAGCCCGCGTAGAGCTTTCCGGCATCACCGAGAACAGGGTCAACTACCCTGAAATTGCTCCCGGTCGAAAACGTATCGAAGAAGTCCGAGACTATCTGCACCTGCTCAATCGAACCGAGGTAGCCTGTATACATCGCATCGAATTTCAGTCCGAGGCTCTGCCAGTGACGCGAAATATCGGGGATATCGCTTGTGAGGTCGCGGAAGGTGTAGCCGCTGAAGCCGCTTCCGGTGTGAGTCGACAGCACAGCCGTCGGTATGACTGCGGTCTCTATGCCCATTGCGGAGATTATCGGCAGCGCAACGGTCAGCGAGCACTTTCCGAAGCACGATATATCCTGTATTGTTACTACTCTTTTCATCAGAGTTGCTCCTTCCTTTCGGCAATGCTGCGGTATTCGCTCGGAGTGCAGCCCTTGTGCTGCTTGAACTGCCGCATGAAGTAGGATTCGCTCTCGTAGCCGCACCTTTCGGCAACGGCACTGACCGAGAGACCGGTATTTTTCAGCAGGTCGGAGGCGCACATCAGCCTGCTCTCGATAACGTCCTGACGGCAGGTCACGCCGAAGGCTTCAAAGTATATCCTGTGGAAATAGGCACGGCTTATGCCCATATCCTCCGCCATTATAGTCGAATTCCAGTCACCTGCCGGGTCATCGTAGATAGCCTCGCGGATAGCTTTCAGCTCGGCATACCGCGGAGTCCGGCGTTCAGGAACGTCAGTCTCCCCTGAGACAAGGTCGCTTAGCGCAAGCATTATGAGCCTCAGCGAAAGCTCCATGAATTCGCTGTTATTGGGCAGGTCGTCAGTTGACTGCGACTTCATGCACCTGAGAATGTTCGAGATGACGTAATCGTCCCTGACGGCTATCAGCTCGCCGAAGGGTACGCCGAGGTCATTGATGTACTGTTTCTCGGCAGTATTCATGCGGAAGGTGACGCAGTCGTAGCTGAGGCTCCCGCCGTTTACCGGTGAAAAGCCGCATCTTGAGCCGCCGGAGAGCACTATCGCGGCGCCTCCGCGTGAAGCAGTCTCGCTGCCGTGAACATTTACCGTAACGGGCGTCCTGAAATAATAGAACGAGCAAAGTGCGCCGAGCTCAGCGGGGAAAGCCCTTTCGCGCCGGCAGTTGAGCCTTATGCGGTTGATCCTCATGCCTGCCTCCCTTCTGAAAAAAAAGAGACCGCCGAAGCAGTCCCGGGATAGTCCTTAAACGTCAGAGTATAAATATAGCCCCGCATTTCATGCAGGGCATATGGAGGCGCCACCCAGATTTGAACTGGGGATCAGGGTGTTGCAGACCCACGCCTTACCACTTGGCTATAGCGCCGATTCTGGAGCGGATTACGAGGCTCGAACTCGCTACCTCCACCTTGGCAAGGTGGCGCTCTACCAGATGAGCTAAATCCGCATAACTGGCGACCCCGAACAGATTCTGAACTACGAGGCCAAAGAATTGGTGGGGACTATAGGGCTCGAACCTATGACCCTCTGCTTGTAAGGCAGATGCTCTCCCAGCTGAGCTAAACCCCCACGCCTTTCTTTCAGTCATCAGTAACGCCTGACGACTTATATATTATATCACGAAGTTTGTGATTTGTCAACCCTTTTTTGAAAAAAATTTCAGAATTTTTTAGAAGCCGTTAGCATGGCGCCTCAAACCGCGCGTCACAGGGAAAAATCAGCACCGCCGGAAGTTCCCGGCAGTGCTGGATATGCTTTATTATTCTTCTGAACCTGCTGCGGAGATGACCTCTGTGAGGAGGTTCGCCGGAAGCTGCTCGTATCTTATGAAGTCAAATGTGAAGCTGCCCATGCCTCTTGTGGTCTGACGGAGGTACATCGCAAAATCATGCATCTCACGCATCGGGACCTCTGCCTGTATCAGGGTGATGCCGTGCTCAACAGGCTCCATGCCGAGAACTCTGCCGCGGCGCTTGTTCAGCTCGCCCATGATATCGCCGGTATTGTCATCGGGAGCAGTTACCTTCAGCTCGCCGATGGGCTCGAGCATTACGGGGTCAGCCTGACGAAGACCTTCCTTGTAAGCTATGGAAGCAGCGGTCTTGAACGCCATTTCCGATGAATCAACAGGGTGGTATGAACCGTCAACGAGGATAGCCTTCAGTCCAACTACAGGACAGCCTGCGAGAACGCCCTTCTTTACGGATTCCTCCAGTCCCTTCTGTACAGCCGGAAAGTAGTTCTTCGGAACAGCTCCGCCGAATACCTTCTCCTCGAATACGAGCGTATCGCTTACGCAGGGCTCGAATTCGATCCATACATGACCGTACTGTCCGTGACCGCCGGACTGCTTCTTGTGCTTGCCCTCGACCTTGACCTTCTTGCGGATAGTCTCCTTGTAGGCTATCTTAGGCACTGTGAGGTCGGCATCTACGCCGAATTTAGCCTTGAGCTTGGCAGCGGCTACCTCGATGTGCTGTTCGCCGAGACCGCTGAGTATCTGCTCCTTGGTGTTCTCGTCCTGAACGTAGGAGAGAGTGGGGTCTTCCTCGAGAAGTCTCTGTATTCCGGAGGATATCTTTGCCTCGTCGCCCTGAGCCTTAGCCTTTACTGCCATTGAATAGCAGGGACGCGGGAACTCCATAGCTGCGAATTCGATTATCCTTGAATTATCGGTGAGAGTATTGCCTGTGTTAGCGCCGATCTTGGAGGCTACCACGATATCGCCCGCATTGGCTCCGGCAGCATCGGACTGCTTTTTTCCGCAGAGGGTGAAGAGCTTGCCGATCTTTTCTGTTGAACCGGTAGTTGCATTGACAACGTCGCTGTTGGCGTTGAGTCTGCCCGACATTACCCTTATCATGGACATTTTTCCGACAAACGGGTCAGCGATGGTCTTGAACACATATGCCGACATGGGCTCGCTCTTGTCGCACTTTACCTCAACTACGTCCTTTGCAGGAGTGTAAGCCTCGGCAGCGTAGACCTCGGACGGGTTCGGGAGAAGCAGCTCAAACTCCTTGAGCAGCATATCTATACCTGCAAGCTCAGTTGCAGAGGTGCATACAACAGGTGTGATGATACCGCGGTTCATACCGTCGTGGATACCGTCGATGAGCTCCTTCTGAGTGAAGGGCTCGCCCTCGAAGAACTTCTCCATGAGCTCGTCAGATGTCTCTGCAACAGCCTCAGAAACGGCTGCAACAAGTCCGTCAACACGGTACTCGAACTTCTCGGAGATCTCAGCTGTAGGCATCTCGGTCTCGATAGCATTGCCCTTGGCATCGTACTTGTAAGCCTTCATCTCAATGAGGTTGACGTACTCAACGATCTGTCCGTGGCTTACGACAGGTACTACAACAGGGCAAACGGTAGGACCGAAAACGGTCTTGAGTTCTGTGAGGACATTGAAGAAGTTAGCGTCCTTGTCGTCGATCTTGGTGATGACGAACATCTTGGATTTGCCCTGCTTTACAGCCTCGGAATAAGCCTTTCTTGCGCCGACCTTAACGCCGGATTTTGCTGAAACTGTGATGAGAACGGTATCAGCCGCACGGACGCCCTCGATCATTTCCGCTGCGAAATCGAAGAGACCGGGTGTATCGAGAATATTGAACTTATAGTCATTATATTCAAAGGAAGCAAGAGATGTTCCGATAGAGATCTGTCTCTTTACCTCCTCGGGATCATAGTCGCATACTGTTGTACCGTCAGCAGTCTTTCCGAGACGGTCGGCAGCTCCTGCCTTGAAAAGGATAGCCTCAGCGAGAGAGGTCTTACCTGAACCGTTGTGTCCGGCAAGTGCAATATTTTTAATTCTTGTGACATCGTATTCTTTCATAATGATTTCTCCTCTGGAATAGTAGATAGCAGCATAAACTGCATAGAAACATTATAAACTATATTTGTATAAATTTCAATAGCAGCCTAATATTTTCTACACATCACATTACTTGCCACATGATTTTTTGTGGATATTCCACAAATGTGATACGTTGTTTTAGTTCTAAGTTTTTAGTTCTTTGTGCATAGTTCCCTGACACTGTGCCTGCCGGACGTTTCCGCTGCACCGTTCCGCAGCAAACGGAACACCAGCGCATAGCCCGTTCCCCACAGTACCGCCATGAAAACTGCCCCCGGAACGCTCCCCGTTCCCCCGAAGATAAGCCGCGTCACAAGCTCCGCTGTCCCCATTGTCAGGAAGGCATAAGCTGCCGGAAAAACAATGCTCCGGAAGGGTCGGAACGGCGTTCCGGCTGTGCGCGAGAGCTTCACGAAGCGCAGGACGTTCCCCATGACATTGCTCGCGTAGTAAGATGCCGCTATCCCCCAGAAGCCGAGCCTCGGCACTGCCACCAGCACCACCGATATCCTCACGGCGTACTCCCCGAGGTAGTTCAGCGACGAGAAGCCCTGCATTCCCATGCCCTTTATCATCGCCTCCAGCACTATCTCCATGTATATGAACGGCACTACCGGTGCGACTGCCGTTATCATGTCCCCTGCAAGCTCTCCGCCGCCCATGAGCCTCCCGGTAAGTCCGCCGAACCGCATCAGGACTGCCGCCGCAAATATCGCATAAAGCAGCGTGTACTCCGTGAGCTTCGCGGAAAGCCCCCTTATACGCTCCCTGTTGCCGGCAGCGGCAGCCCTCGCGGTCTCGCTCACGATTATCCCCGACATCGAGCAGAGTATTACCGAGGGAAAAAACAGCGCCGGTATCACTATCGACTCGAATATGCCGAAAAGACTCAGTGCCTTCCCTGCCGAATCGCCGTACTGCCGCAGACATACCGGTATCAGCGCATCGTTCGTGCTGCTGAGAACTGCCGTGAGTATGCCGCCGCCCATTATCGGGAGGGCAAGCGAGGTGTACCTCCGGAACGTCAGCGAGCACCTGCCGTCCCGCCGCGGACGCTTCCGGAAATAGACTATGCTGAGGAACAAGAGCGAGGCAGCGTTCCCCGAGATTATGCCCGCTATCATTATGCCGCAGACCTCTCCGCTGTCCGGAGAATTTGCCGAGAGCGTCATCGCAACTATCACCGCACACCTCACCGTGAATTCGAGTATGTCCCCTGCCGCCGTCACCGGCGACCTCCGGCACGCATTGAACCAGCCCTTGAGACAGGCGGCGACCGCTCCCGTCATGAGAGCTGCCGGCATCAGTCTTATGCAGCCGGTAAGGTCGGCCCCACCGAAAAAGCGCCGGCTGAATGTTCCCGCAAAGCCCACTATAACTGCCGATGTACACACGCTCAGCATCAGGCAGAGCTTTATCCCGTGGGAAAGCACCTTTTCCGGCGCAGAACCGGGCTTTCCGAGCTCCTCCGAGATAAGGCGGCTCGTGCAGAGATAGGCGTTGCCGTTGGAGACTATCCCGGCAAGCCCGAGGAACGTTCCGGTAAGCGTGAGAATGCCCATCGCCTCTGTTCCGAGGCTGCGGGTCATGAATACGTTCAGGAGCAGCGCCGCCGTGTCGAGAAAGAGCTGCATCGCGGTCAGCAGGGCTGTATCGCGGACTATCTTGCTTTTTATCACTTGTCTCCCCTCCCCGTTGATTATATGAGGAAAGTCCGGCGAAAATGACAAACGGACAGCCGAAGCTGTCCGCTGAATGTCATCTTTTTCTGTAAACGATGAGCTGAGGGTCTGCACAGTCCTTTCCGTAGGTGCTCACAAGCAGGAAGTCCGCATTCGCAAGCACTCCGAAACAGCGTCCGTCCTCGCCTTCAAGCTGATTTCCGAGGTAAGTCGCATTGTCATCGAGAAATTTCACATTTGCTCCGTTCGGCATCGGATATGCGAGGTTGACGTAAGCTCCCACAAGGGCGTTGAGCTTTTCGACCTTCGGCATACCCTTGACATTGAGCGCGTTCAGCTCGTCAATGAGCTGCGCCTTGAATTCCTCGAATTTTCCGCCGTCCTCGAGCTCCTTGTGCTGCTTCCAGTAGCCAAGCTCCGGAAGCGTCTGCTCCATATAGGTGCGCGCCTGCTCCTCGGTAAAGCCCTGTCCTGCCATGTGCTTAACGCAGACATTGATGAGGTCGTCCATATCGTGATAGGTGTAATTTCCGTCCGCATAGCACCATTTGCAGTAGTCCTCATTGAACGAACCGTTCGGCTCCTTACTGGTCGTCGCATCGTCGAGGGGCATTCCGCAGCACTGGCATATCAGCTTCCGCGGCGAGCCGAGAAGCGTATTTATCGAGACATCGAAAATTCCCGAAAGTAGCTTCAGCGTTTCCGTGTTGGGAAGGGTCTCGCCGGTCTCCCAGCGCGAAACTGCCTGACGGGTAACGAATACCTTTCCGGCAAGTTCCTCCTGCGACATACCGTGTCTGTTTCTGAGTTCAAGTATAATGTTTTTAGTCTCCATAGCTATCACCTCTGCTGTAGATTTTCTGATTTTATTATAGCACAAAGCGGACAGATTGCAAGCAACCGTCTGTTGCGTTTACAGAAAAGGCGCACAATGTACGCCCTCTGCTTTACAATCACTTTTTCAAAAGCCTGTCCAGCATGACCTTCCGGCACTGCTTTTCAAGCTCGTCGTCAATGGCGGCAAGCTTCACCGGCTCTGCCTCTCCCCTGTTCACGCAGTAGCTTATCATATAGTCCGCGACCTCCGGGTTCTTCGACAGGCAAGGTCCGTGCAGATAGGTAGCGATGACGTTCTTCTCGAAGTAGCCCTCGCACTTGCTCTTGGCACAGTTGCCGTTGCCGTAGAGCACCCTGCCGAACGGTGTCTTAACGCCCTGCGTCTGACCACCGTGGTTCTCGAAGCCGACTATCTTGACCGCTTTTCCGCCGATATCGGCACTTATCACGATGTTGCCGATACAGCGGAGCTTCCGGCTCGAGGGAGCGACCGTGAAATAGTCGAAAAGTCCCAGTCCCTTTATCTCGTTGCCGTCAGCGTCACGGTAGTATTTGCCCATGAGCTGATAGCCTCCGCAGATGAGGAACAGGAAAGTTCCAGCCTCATAAGCCTTAACGATGCCCTCGCGGCACTTCATAAGGTCAGCGGAGATGTGCTGCTGTTCGAGGTCAGCGCCGCCGCCGATGTAGATGAGGTCATATGCGGAGAAATCCGGCATTTCCGAATCAATGGAATACTTGTCCACGATGCACTCTATACCACGCTTTCCGCAACGGTACTTCATTATCTCCATATTGCCGCCGTCGCCGTAGAGGTCGAGCATATCCGCATACATATGAAGTATTTTAAGCGTTTTCATTGCTCTCACCTCCGTGCTTAGCCGCATAGCGCTTCAGCGCCGCCCTTGTGGGCTGGACTGCCGTATAATTTGCGATCACGAACTTCCTTCCCTCAGTCGAGGCAAGCTCCGCGACAGCCTCGTCGAGGTCGGGACGGACAACTATCTTCGCCGGGTCATAGCCCGAGCACTTTATCCTTACCGCGATGTCGTAGGCTCGCGTTCCCGAGGTCACTACCCTCGTCACACGCTCGAATATGCTGAAATTGATGTCCCATATCCACGAAACGTCAAGACCGTCCGCAATGTTGTCGTTGAGAACGAAAAGGAGTTCCTTTTCGCCCTTCATCTCGTTCATGACGCGGAGTGTCATATTCGCGCCGACAGGATTCTTTGCGAGGTTGAGAGTAGCCTTGCGGTCGCCGAGCATGAAGTTCTCCATGCGTCCGTTTTTGACGGTATATTTGGAAATAACGCTGTCCGTTATCCTCTGTTCGATGCCGTAGAGCTTAGCGCAGGCAGCCACAGCGGTCATGTTGTAGACGTTGTAGATGCTGTTGAGCTTCGGCGAATAGGTGTGACCGTCCGCGGTAAAGACCGGCTTTTCGAGGTCGATACCGCTCGCTGTGATGTACGGCTCATAGTCGCCGAAGCCGCACTTGGGACAGCGGAACTTTCCGATGTGCGAATACTGGTAGTATTCATACTCCAACGGCTCGCCGCAGAAGGGACAGAAGCGTCCCTCCGAAGCCTCGAATATCTTGTCGGTCGCAAAGGCGTACCTCTCCGCGTGGAAGTATTTCACGTTCCTGTTATCCGGATTAGCCCTGCCGAGACGGGCAGTGTTCGGGTCGTCGCCGTTGAGGATAAGATTGCCGTCAAAGGTCTTGCAGAAGCCGTTTATCTTCTGGATAAGGGTCTCCATCTCGCCGTTGCGGTCGAGCTGGTCGCGGAAGAAATCGAGCACGATGAGCGTATCGAGCTTGAGCTGCGAATACACCACCGGAACGTGTGATTCGTCCGTTTCGAGTATCAGCATATCAGCCTTGACCCTGCCCTTCATGTCGCAGTGACGCAGCAGGAGTGAGCATATGCCGGTATCGAGGTTATTGCCCTCGCGGTTGGTGATGATCTTCTTGCCGCTTTTTTCAAAGAGCTGCGCGATGCAGTTCGTGACCGAGGTCTTGCCGTTCGTACCGGTTATCGCGATTATGGGACAGTCCACCCTGAACATCGAGACTGCCTTGTGACGCGATATGTGCCAGAGGATTATGCCCGGAAGATTGCCTGCGTTCCGGTGCAGCAGCCTCAGCATTTTCACTATTATTTTTCCTATGAGTATCTGTAAGCGTTTCAATTTTATGCCTCCGTACAGTATTACTGCTTTTCCACAAATGTAACTTTTCCGTCCTCGCCAAAGGCTATGAAGCCGCGGCTCTTAGCCTCCCTGATGCCAAGTGACATTGCCGTTTCAACAGCCGGTGTCATTCTTGTATAGCCAAAGAGACGGGAGGTCTCGCGGAGAAGGTCCTCGCGCTGCATAGCGATCTGACGCGCCATGAGACGCTTTATGCCGGCAGCGAGCTCCTGCGGAGGGATATCCGCGATATCGCGCTTTTCGCCGTCCGCATATACGGTACGGCAGGTGTCATAGCTCTCAGGCACCTGTTCCGGCGCCCAGAGGAACTCAGCCTCGCCCATGAAGGTAGTGCCGTGCGGAGCCTTCCCGATAGCTGCATCGAGGGTCTTTTTCATAGCCGCACCGGGTCTTGTGATGCCCCAGCAGGCGAAGACCTTCTTCGCAAGAACGTTCCTGCTGACAGGCGCCTCCGCTTTCAGGACATCGCTTACGCACTTGACTATCTTTGCGCTGTTTGCATCGTTGAAGTTCTCGGAAACTCCGTAGGACTTCACCGCGAAGCTCGTGTACTTATCGCACAGGTCGGCGAGCTGAACGGGCTGCTCCTGCTCAAAAACAAGCTCCTGCTTAGGCTTTGCCGGTTCAGCCGGAACGCTTCCGGGATCTCGCTTTGCCTTGACAGCCTTTTCGATCTCGTCCTTTATCCTGCCGATAACGCGCTCGCGGTTATCGAGCCAGTCGAGGATATAGACGTTCATGGTCTTCCAGCCGAGCCCCTTCAGAACAGACGGCTGCGAGAGCGTTCTGTCGCTTGCAGTGCCGTTGATATAGGACGACATACTTCCGCAGTTTATCGCGAGGATATACCTCTCGGGATCGTCCGGGTCGCAGACCGCAACGTCGATCTTGTAGTCCGAACAGCCTACGCTGCACTTTGCCTTGTAGCCGATCTTTTCGAGCTCTGCGGCAACTGCCTCGCCGAAGCCGTTGCTCGCAGCGGAAGAACCTCCGCGTACCGCAAGTGCGCTCCTGCCCTTTGCGGCAAATTCGAGGAAGCCTTTAAGTCCCTCAACACCGTCAGACCGTGTTCTCGAAAGGTCGATCTGATCGGGCGAAATGGTCGAGAATACTATCATCTGACACTTTGAACGCGATATCGCTACATTCAGACGTCTCCAGCCGCCGTCGCGGTTGAGGGGACCGAAGTTCATCGAGACCTTGCCCTCCTTGTCCGGACCGTAGCCGATAGAGAACATGATGACGTCACGCTCATCGCCCTGTACATTTTCAAGGTTCTTGATGAGGATAGGCTCATACTGCTCGTTTGCAAAGGTCTCCAGCTCCGGCTCGTTCCGGAAGGCGTCCATGAGCATATCGTCAACGAGGTTCTGCTGCGGCATACTGAACGTTACAACGCCGATGCTGAGCTTTCTCAGCTCGGGATCGCGGAGTCTGCGCGATATCTCGTCAACTATAGCCTTTGCCTCAGCCTTGTTGGTCTTGGTCGAGCCCTTGTCGTAGTAGCCCTCAACGTGTACCCAGCTTACCTCCGAAACCTGATCGTCAGGCGACGGGAACGTGAAGAGCTTGCCGTCGTAATACTTGATATTGCTGTATGCTATGAGGCTCTCGTGGCGCGAACGGTAGTGCCAGAGCAGATGCTTCTGCGGCATGGAGAGTGCAAGGCAGTCGTCCAGAACGCTTTCGAGGTCCTCCTTTTCGTAGTTCTCCTCGTCCACCTGATTGGAGCTGAAGAAGCTCGTCGGAGGGAGCTGCTTCGGGTCGCCGACAACTATGACGTTCTCGCCTCTTGCGATCGCGCCTACAGCCTCGCAGGTCGGGAGCTGTGAAGCCTCATCGAATATGACGAGGTCGAATTTCGGGTAAGCCGGGTCGATGTACTGAGCCACGGATATCGGGCTCATGAGCATTACCGGACACATTCTCCTGAGAAGATTGGGTATGCTGTCAAAGAGCTTGCGTATGGACATCATGCGGCCGTTGCTCTTTATCGCCTTCTGTAGAATGCCTATCTCCGAGCTTCCGGCAGCCGTTCCTGCGGCAGGCACCTTCGCTGAGAGCTCAGCCACAAGCTCCTGCATGGTCAGGCTGCTGAACTTGTCAAGGGTCTCGCCGAAGCGTCTGATGGTGTCCTCAAAGAGAGTCCCCTGAAAGCGTGAAAGCTCGCTGCTATGGGATATAACGTCTGTAACGAGAGCCCTTCCGAGGTCGCAGTCGAATGCACGGATAAGCTCGTCTGTGGGAACGCTTCCCGCGAGGTAAGCGTCCGCGACGTTGCCGATACCGAGCTCACGGAGCCTGCTGCAAACGGTAACGATGCCGGTCCACTCCTTGAGACGAGGAAGTGCTCCGATTATCGCATCGGACTTGTCTATGCCGAAATCGCTCCAGCTTTCGCCGGAAATGAGCCTCTCCGGAATGAAGCCGTACTGGTTTTCGAGCTCATCGACCGCGGCATCAAGTGCGGAATAGTCCGCAGTGAGCTTCTCGGTCATCACCCTGCTCTCAGCCTTCTTCGACGGCTCACCGAAGCCGTTCACGACAGCCTCGGCAAGGCGGAGCTTCTGCTCTCCGGAAAGAGGTGCGGAGGTTATTTTTTCGCGTATATCGCCGGAAAGTGCCGCAGCCTGTGCGAGCATATCCCAGTCTGTGTCCTCGCCGAACCAGAGTGCGCCGAATACGGACGTCACCTCTGCGGGAGCTTCCTTTATCTCCCTTGTGAGCTCGCCGAGACGGTTGAGCTCTTCGTAGTGTCCCACGATATTGCCCTTTGTGACGGTACCGGAGGATTTAGAGTGGGCGGCAAGCTCATTCACGAGCTTCTTGCTCTTGAAGAACTTCGACATGAACCACTTGCTCTGAGCGGTCTTCCAGTTCACAAGTGCGCCGCTGCTGTCGTAGGCAAGCACGGACGGCTCGAATTTCTCAAGCACCTCCGCCTTTTTCGCCTTGTACTCCCTGCCGCACTCGATAAGATGCTCGGCAGGCGCTTTCCTTATATCCCACTCGCCGCCGCTGACAACCGCCGGAAGGACATAGCCCTCCGCTGAGGCGCACGAAAGTATCTCTGCCGCCGCCCTGCACTGAGGGTAGGTCAGCTCGTCTGTGCCGCAGAAAGCCGCAAGCTGTCTTGTATCGTCGCCGGCTGCCGCGAGGAGCTTTTTCAGAGCGGTGAGCTTACCCTCTATCTCCTCCCTCGTTCCGGGACCGCAGTGGTCAAGGGCGCAGGCGTTCAGCGGAGTTGCGGTGACATCGCCGAACTCCCTGCCGGCAGCCGCAAGGCTTTCGAGTATCTCCCTCCACTGCGAGTACGAGCCCTCGCTCATAGAGGCTATCTGTTCCGGCGTAAAGGTGAACTTTCCGCCGTGCTCACGGTTCTGCTCATAGAGCACCGCGGCGCTGTACATGGACATTCCGAAGCCGCGCTGCTTGTGGATCTCCTCCATAGTGCCGTTGAGTTCGCGGCGCATTTCGGCTATTTTCTCAGCCTGAGCCTTGTACTCCTGCGGGTGCTTTATCCTGCCGACGTTCAGTGTCTCGTCGAGCTGATTGAGAACGGCACGTTTCTGGGCTTTATTCGAGTGCAGCTCGAGGCAGAACGGTCCGAGACCGACCTTGTTCAGTCTCTTTTCAACTACCGAGAGGGCAGCCATTTTTTCCGCCACGAAAAGCACGGATTTTCCGTGATAAAGGGCGCTCGCTATCATGTTGGTGATAGTCTGCGACTTACCGCTTCCGGGAGGTCCGTGGAGGACGAAGCTCTTGCCCTGTGAGGCGGCGTAGACCGCGGCAAGCTGCGATGAATCGGCACTCAGCGGAACAGCGAGCTCAGTCGGTGAAACATTGCTGTCGAGCTCTGCCGGAGAGATGTCGATATTGCCCTCGCTCCACTCGGTCTTGCCCGAGATGAGGCTCGCAACGACCTTGTTCTTCGCAAGCTCATCCGCACGGTTGCGGATATCGTTCCACATGATGAAGCGGTTGAAGGAGAACTGTCCGATGAAGGCGTATTCCTCGATATCCCAGCGCGGCTGAGCCATTACGCCCTGACGGATAACGCTGAAAATGAGGTCGAGGTTGACGCCGTTCTCGTCCTCCGGAACAGGGTCGAGACCCTTTATGTCGATGCCGAAGAACTGGCGGAGCATTTCGAGCATGGTGATGTTGACCTGCGTATCCTCATCGCGGATAGAAATGGAGTAAGCCTTCTCCTGGACCTTGCGGGTGATGTCCACGGGAATGAGCACCAGCGGTGCATACCTCGCCTTATCGCTCTTGTCGGTCTCGAACCAACGCAGGAAGCCAAGCGCAAGATATATCGTATTTACGCCGTTTTCCTCGAGGCTGACCTTAGCCTGACGGTGGAGCTTTTTCATTATGCGGTCGAGCTCGCTCTCGCTGAGGTACGACCTCAGACGGCGGCTCTTGAATTCGGTCGCAGCAATATCCGAGATGCGGTCACGTTCGTTCTCCATCTCGTAGATCTTGCTGTCCGCCGCGGTCAGTACCATATCGTTCGGTGCAGGCATAACGCGGAACTCCTCGCCCTTCGACATCTCGTCCTCGAGAGTGCCGAGGCTGTCGGTCATGAGCTGAACGCTCATTGCGTTCGGACGGAAATTGAGCAGGCTGTTCCTGAGACTGAGGTCGAGGAGCTTTCTCTCCCAGAGCACCTGCTTTGTGACCTCGCGCTCGCTGAGTGCGCCCTGACCGATGATCTGAAGCTCGTCCGGGGCGGCAGTTATCTCCTTGTCCTTCCTCTCGCCGTAGTCAACAGCCTTGAAGCTGCCGTTGTCCGCAACACGCGAGGGCATGGGTCTTATGCCGCCGGAACGTGTACGGATAATATCTATCGCAAAGTAAAAATCTGACTGGTCGCTGAGGTGAGCTGCCGCGTGTTTTTCAGCAGTGTTGAAGTCCACGCTCCTGCCGGCAACGAAGTCCGTACACTCGACCGCGCATACAGCGTCGATACCGTGTGCGATACGCTTCGTCAGCGCTGCCATATCGAACTGGAGCGAATCCGGGAAGGTCTCGTTCTCCAGCCAGCAGGCTGCAAAAGCGTGACCCTTGACCAGAACGAGCATTGGGTTCAGACCGATAGCCTCAAGGCATGAGCAGTACAGTACCGCAAGGTCGAGACAGGTACCGGACTTGCCCTCAAGTACCGCATCGGGAGTGCGTATCCTCTGAGCCTCCTCATAGCTCGCAGGCGGCATAGTATAGGCAATGTTAGCCTCCTGCAAAGCCGCATAGACCGCTCCCATCTGCTGCTTCACGATGTTGGGGTTCTTGGACTGGTAGCCCGTAAAGGAAGGGTCGCCGGTCCACTTCTGGAGGTAGAGGCTCGCCGCGGAGACTATCTCCTTGACCCTCGGGTGATTGGGCATGACGAAAGCAGCCGCCATTTCCGGCATAAAGTTCACGCCGGTCCACTGGTCGTAGGCGAGAAGCTCTATGCTCCGTGTTTCGGAGGCGAGGACCTCCTCACCGCGCAGAGCCTCGATGATGACACTTCCGACTATCTTCTCGGTAAGTCCGAAGAGATAATCCGGGTTCATGACTATATTTACAGGTGAAAATTCTACGGGCTGACCGGGTCTGAGGTCTGCCGGAACAGTCTCGTAGGTACGGGCGAACTCCGGCTCGAAGCTTATCCTGAGCCTTACGCCGGGTATGACCTCATCGGAATCGTTCACCGCAGTAAGTCCGCGGAAAATCGGAACGTAGTTCTGCTGCATAGCGAAGTTTATCCCGGCAGTCATAGTGCCGCTTATAGTGATAGGTCTTTCCATAATTCTCTCCGATCTGCATAAACGCAATGATATACATAGTTATTATAGCATATTTTTCATAAAATTACAATATTTTCTACGAAAAAAGCGGGACACTTTTTTGCGCGGACAAAAAAGCCGTCGGCTTCAAGCTGACGGCGGATAGCTGCACAAAAAAAGGCGCGGTCAAAGCCGCGCCCTGCACATTATTCAAACATGGGAGTTGAAAGGTAACGCTCACCTGTATCCGGAAGAAGTGCAACGATGGTCTTGCCCTTGTTCTCGGGTCTCTTGGCAAGCTGGATAGCTGCCCATACAGCTGCACCGGAGGATATTCCGACAAGAACGCCCTCGTTTCTTGCGATGCTTCTGCCCGTCTCGAATGCCTCCTCGTTGCCAACAGCGATGACCTCATCGTAGATGCCTGTGTTAAGAGTCTCGGGAACGAAGCCTGCACCGATACCCTGTATCTTGTGGGGACCTGCCGTGCCCTCGGAGAGCACAGGTGAGCCCTTGGGTTCAACTGCAACTACCTTGACATCGGGGTTCTTGGACTTGAGATATGCACCTGTACCGCTGATAGTACCGCCTGTACCAACGCCTGCAACGAAGATATCTACCTTTCCGTCGGTATCGTCCCAGATCTCGACACCTGTTGTGCGCTCATGGATAGCAGGGTTAGCAGGGTTTGTGAACTGTGAGGGAATGAAGCTGTTTGGTATCTCGGCAGCAAGCTCCTCAGCCTTTGCGATAGCACCCTTCATGCCCTTTGAGCCCTCTGTGAGGACGAGCTCAGCGCCGTAAGCCTTCATGAGGTTTCTGCGCTCAACGCTCATGGTCTCTGGCATTGCGATGATAAGACGGTAGCCTCTTGAAGCTGCAACGGAAGCAAGACCGATACCGGTATTTCCGCTGGTAGGCTCGATTATAACACTGCCGGGCTTGAGGAGTCCCTTGTGCTCAGCGTCGTCGATCATAGCCTTAGCGATCCTGTCCTTAACGCTTCCTGCGGGGTTGAAATACTCAAGCTTTGCAACGATCTTAGCGTTGAGGTCGTAGCTTTTCTCGATGTTTGTAAGTTCAAGAAGGGGTGTACCTCCGATGAGGTCTGTGATATTCTTATAGATGCTCATAATAATTACTCCTTATAATAAAATTTGTCATTGGTTTTACGGACGTATGAAGCTGCATTCAGCGGCAACATCGTCTCTTGAAATATATGCTCATATTGTCACCTCATAGTATTTACTATATCACCTATGTGTTTGGTATGTTTGTATTATAGCACGTTATCTTTTGTTTGTCAAGCCCTTTTTATAAATTTTTCTGATAACTCAGAAAAAAACAGGCGGACATTCCTGTCCGCCTGAGATATTGGCTTATTTTCCGTTAGTGCCGCCTGACTGTGTACGCGTATTTGCAATGGGCTCAAACTCGCCGCAGGGCTTTATTCCGAGCCACTCGAAAGCGTTTGCATCGTATGTTACCCATGTCATGATAGCTGCAACGCCGGGGTTCTTGTCGAAGCTGATGTAGAAGTCGATAGTATCGCCCTTGTTTGCATTGACCTTGTCTGCATATATAACAGGGCCATCAATATTGGAGACGTCCTGTGCCTCTACCTGCTTGCCTACGCCGATAGCACCGTTCACTACCTTGACGCTTCTGTTGAGGCTCTTTCCTCCTACTGTTGAGAGATCGGGATCTATCGTGATCGGGTAAACTCTCTCTGCTGCGTTATCCTTTACCTTGAAGCTTACCTTTACGAACTTGCCCTCGAACTTGTAATCAATGTCCTTCTCGATATCGAGCCAGAAGATGTATCTCATCTGTGTATCGTCAACGTAGTCGTCCTCTGTGGAGGCAACGGTAACAGCCTGTGTTACCTGCAAAGCAGTGGTAACGACCTGTCCGCCTGCCTCGGTAACAGCCTGACCGTTCGCATCGGTTGCTGGAACGTACTCAGTAACAGCCTGACCGTTCGCATCGGTTGCTGGAACGTACTCTGTTTCGGGCTCAGCAGGCTTTACAGGGTCGGGAGCATTGATTTCGGGGATACTGAGAATGCCGCTCTCAGGGGAACCGTCCTGCAAGGGAGCAGCGACCATGTTGCCGTTTGCATCGGTATTGATCGCGATAACATCATCGCCGGCAACGTCAGCCTTATCTGTCGAGCTCTTGCTGCTGGAGCAGCTTGCGAATGAAGCTACAGCAACACACATGAATGCTGCCAGAGCTATTATCCTCTTTTTTAAATTATTCATTATTGTAATTCCTTTCATGTATATTATCCCCGGTGCCTGCCGGAGAAGCTAATGTACAGCGGGAAGTGCCGTCCGCTGCACTCTTATGCAGTTACGAATATTCCGCAATACTTATTATACTCAGAAAGGGACAGTTTGTCAAGCACAATATACAAATGTAACAGAAATATTATCTTCGGGTCACGAAGCTTTCATTATTCCGTCACCGAAACGTCACTTTGCCGCCGGATATCACAGACCGAAGGAAAGATTGCATATCTTCCAGCCGCTGTCCGGGATAACACATATCTCGAGCGTTGCCGGTGCGCCGTAATCATTATAATCCACAAACAGTGAATAACCGCCTGTGAATGTTGCCTCTATCCTTGGCTCAGGGTTGCTTAAGCTGAAACGTCTTCCGCGTCCGACGACCTTTCCGTAAAGCTTTCCGTCCTTTTCTATGAAGACAGGATCATCTGTGCCGATAACATCTGCGTAATTGTCGCTTATGAATGACGCAGTCATATACTTGTTCATGTAAGCTTCGATATCCGCAATGCTTGATAATCCGGGGATCTCCACATTGAAGTATTCGGTACCGTTATCACTTACATATTTATCCGAATCGTCGCGTATGAATGCACCGTTCTGCATTCTGTCAATGATCTCAAGAGCTTCTGCGATCTCCTTTGCCTCCTCCGCGGAAGGTGCATCGGTAAACGGCGCATCTGTCTGGCTCTCGGTTTCTGTGGGAGCTTCAGTAACAGCAGCAGTTGTTGTTGTTACTTCTGTCTTCTTAGTCGTCGTAACAGCTTCAGTCCCAGCTTCCGTGGAAGCAGTCGCAGTTGAAGCCGCAGCAGTGGTTTTCGCCTCAGATGATGAGCTGCTGCCACTTCCGCAGCCAGCCGCGCTCATAGCAAGCGCACATAATAATGTGATCAAAATTGTTCTTTTCATGATTTTCTCCTTTTATATTAAAAATATAATAACATTCTACTACGTATCTGAGAATTTTTCAAGTCCCCACTGCAAATCTATATCAAAAAATGTAAAAGGGGAGCATTTCACGCCCCCCTCAGCAACTCAGCCCTTAGTTCTCGATGTCAGCTTTTTCAGCTTCGGTACGCAGAATTCCAGCACAGCACAATACTTGTCCACGACCGTTATGACGTAGCTCTCCCTGTACCTCGGAAGATGCCGTGTCGCCGGCCACATATGCTTCTCTATCATGTCCCTTTCAAGCGGAGTTATCTCGGTAACTCCGGCAGCATTCTCCGCGGCAAGCTTCGCGTGCATAGCGCTGTGTGAGAGCTGTCCTTTTCCGCGCGAGGAATTGTACTCCCGGCGGTCGTAGTAGAAAAGGTCGTGCAGAAGCCCTGCCCTTGCGGCAGAACGCGCATTGAGATGGAGCTTCCGGCAGACGAGATAGCTGTAGTACGACACGTTCAGGCAGTGCTGAAAGCGTGTGGTGGAGATATGGTGCGTAATATTTTTCAGCTCACCGAGCTGTCCGCAGTCTATGATATCGCTGACAAGCGGGTAATATCCGGTCTTTT
This sequence comes from Ruminococcus flavefaciens, assembly GCA_902777125.1. GTDB lineage: Bacteria > Bacillota > Clostridia > Oscillospirales > Ruminococcaceae > Ruminococcus. The sequence goes on along the minus strand of CACYSQ010000001.1, from coordinate 209,518 downwards.
CGAGCTCCTTGCGGGAGCATATCGCTCTAAGCATGAATATCACTCCTTTAGTTGTATTATACCACGCCTCCGCGGATTATTCAATGGTATTCCGCGGTTTTCACGAATTTTTCATTTTGAGGGATAATCTGGCTCCTTAGGGAAAAACTATTCCCGGAGGTGATATTATGAAAAAGAAGCACAAGGAGATACCCGTGCCTGAGCCGCGTCCGGACGAGGGATATGAATGTCCGTCCGCCTCATGGGGCGATATGACCGGACTTATCCCCACTCCTGCGGAGGACGAGCACCAGCGCAGCTCATACGGCGATATCCTCCCCTATTCCGCAGAATAACGCGAAGCAGCCATAAAGGTCTTACCCTCTATGGCTGCTTCTTATTATTAAGGAAGATGATGAAAAGCATATCATTCGGCTTTTCCGGCATAGACGTCCTCGAGCCACTTTATCATGGCATCGAAGCCCTCCTGTGAGCGGTCGAAGTCCTTCTCATGCTCGATCTGAGCCTTTGCAGAGCAAAGTCTGCCGTGCCATGTCATAGCATGGAGCTGTTCGCCGTTCGCGATCTTGTAGGCAAAATCGCCCTTGCTTCCGGAATAGTCGTTCCCGCTTTCAAAATAGTAAAACTTTGGTATCTCAAACACCTCAGAAACACTGGGCATCATATCAGCTCCCTTCAAAAAAAGCTATCGCTTCACCGAGATCACGGTATACCGCATCGTAATACGGTCTGTCCTCCGGCTCGGGCTGGGTCATATCGGGTATCATAACGACCCGGCAGCCTGCTGCCCTTGCGGCTTTGAGACCGTTCGGCGAGTCCTCAAAGGCTGCACATTCCTCCGGCGGAAGTCCAAGGCATTTCGCCGCAGTGAGGTATATCTCAGGGTCAGGCTTTCCGCTTGTGACCATATCTCCGCATATCACAGCGTCAAAACGGTCGGCAGCGCCTATCTTTTGCAGGTAGAGCATCGTGCGCTCACGGGGAGTTGCAGTCGCCACCGCAAGCCTTATCCCCTTTCCGTGAAGATAGTCCAGCAGCTCGAAAAGTCCCTTTTTCAGCTCTATGCCGTTAGCCTCGATGTGAGCGTTTATAAGCTCTGTACGGCGCTTCCGGACCTCCTCGGTCGGAAAGTCCTCCCCGAAAAAGCCCTTGAGCTTGGGTATGGAGTATTTCCTTGCGAGGCTGCGTATCGCAAAAACGTGCTCATCGCGCATATCGTAGCCGAAATCCGCGGCAGCCTGTTTCCAGTACCGCAGATAGAGCTTTTCGGTGTCGATCAGCAGACCGTCCATATCAAAAATCGCGCCTTTTAGTTCATTCATGTGAGTTTACCTTTAGTCAATATTTTTTAGTGCAGCTTGCCGAGGATATATACCATAAGCGCCGGTATGCCGAGCATCACAGCCCCGATGACAAGTCCGCCGAGCACCGTGAGAAGCCGCTTCCCTTTCGGACACTCAGGCTGTTCCTCCTCGACCGGTTCATATTTTTCCAGCTCGCGCTGATACTCGTTTTCGTCGAGCTCGCCGGAGCTGAGCATTTCCGCCAGCATTTCCTTCGGTATCTTTCCGCCGTTTTCCCTGCGGGCAGTTCGTATCTCTCGCAGACATCCGAGGTACGGGTATACCATTACAAAGCACACGATACCGCTTACTGCGGACAGTATGCCGATGAAAAGTGACGCTATCGACAAGAACGACATGATCGTCCAAACCGGGAGAAGAATTATTTTCCCGATGCCGCTGGAGGTCTTATCCACATCGTCCGTTATGAAATCGAACGAAAAGTAAGCTCCGAGAAATACAGCGGCGAGAATAACGCTCGCAATTGTCCAAATGAACAGGGAACGGTTCGTTTTATACTTTTTTATTCTTCTTTTCATAACTATACCGCTGTTTTACTGCCGTGTGCGAAAGCAGACTTCCGTTCCGGAAAGACGCAGCGAGTGAAACGAGCGTCCCCGTGGAGGGCGCAGCTTTCGGCTGCCTTACCAGTTGATCATCCAGTCGTACATACATTCGTACTGACGGGCAGAGCTGTTCCATGAGAAGTCAGCCTTCATATCGCGGACAACCATTTTGTCCCACTGGTCGCGGTGATTATAGTAAATATGCTTGGAGTAATTGATAGCACCGAGCATTTCGTCGCCGTTGTAGTTCGCGAACGAGAAGCCTGTGCCTGTGCCGTCAAATTCGTTGTAAGGCTGAACGGTGTCTTTAAGACCGCCGGTCTCACGGACGATCGGAACAGTTCCGTATCTGAGGGCAATGAGCTGTGTGAGTCCGCAGGGCTCGAACAGCGAGGGCATCAGCATTGTATCGGCTGCCGCGTAGAGCTTGTGCGCGAGCTCGTCCGAATAGAGGATATTAGCGGAAACTCTCTCCGGGTACTTCCACTGATAGTGCTTGAACATATTCTCATAGCGCGGGTCGCCCGTACCGATGATGACGAACTGCGTGAACTCGTCGCAGATACGCTCTATAGCGTAATTTACGAGGTCAAGTCCTTTCTGGTCGGTAAGACGCGAGATTATCGCTATCATATACTTGCTCCTGTCAACCGGCAGTCCGAGCTGTTCCTGGAGCTTCTCCTTATTTATCGCTTTCTGCTCCTTGACGTTCTTTTCGTTGTACTCAGCGAATATCTTCTTGTCGTTCGACGGGTCGAACACCTTGTAGTCGATACCGTTGACTATTCCGCGAAGTGAAGCCGAACGTGCCCTGAGCAGTCCGTCGAGCTGTTCGCCGAAGAACGGGTACTTTATCTCCTCGGCATAGGTCTCGGAAACGGTCGTGATATAGTCCGCGTAGACAAGTCCGCCCTTGAGCATATTGGCGTCCTTGTGGAATTCGAGCTTGTCGGAGGTGAACATATAATCCGGCAGAGCCGTGTTGTATTTGAATGTGTCGATGTTCCATACGCCCTGGAATTTGAGGTTATGGATAGTCATGACGGTCTTTGTGGCACTGTAGAACGGATTTGTCGCAAAGGCAGTGTGCAGGAACACCGGTATCAGCGATGCCTGCCAGTCGTGACAGTGTATGATGTCCGGACGGAAGCCGACTACCGGAAGTATCGCGAGCACAGCCTTGCAGAAGAAGGTGAAGCGCTCGATATCCCACTTGAGGTCGGAGGAATACGGACTGTCGCACTTGAAGTAGTATTCATTGTCCACGAAATAGAACGTGATACCGCAGTATTCGTACTCCATGATGCCGACATGGAAGCTGTCCGGTCTCATGCCGTAGTCCATGTAGAAATGGGTGACGTACTTGAATTCGTTCCTGTATTTATCGGGAATGCAGGTGTAATATGGCATAATGACTCTTACGTCGAATTCTTTCTTGTTAAGGTACTGGGGAAGAGCTCCGACAACATCGGCAAGTCCGCCGGTCTTGATAAAGGGTACGCTCTCTGAGGCAGCAAAAAGAATGTTTTTCATAGCAGTTCAACTCCGTTCATTTGATATTGTTGTTTGCGTATAGTGTACAGTATGTCCCTATACATATCATTATACACCAATCCACCAGCATAGTCAAGCGGATTTTATGGCATTTGCATAATAAAAAGCGCATAACAGCGATTTTTAGTTGTAAATTTTTTGTGAACGGCAGTTTAATAGCAATAAACAAGGGTACGTTTAACCGTACCCTTGCTTTGTTGTATTACTTGAAGTATGCAACGCCAGACTCGAATATCTTCTGGTCCTTTGCGCCGGGAACATTCTTGGCAATGAAGCTGCCGATACGCTCGGAGTGACCCATTTTGCCGAGAACTCGTCCGTCGGGCGAAGTGATGCCCTCGATAGCCTCAACGGAGGTATTGGGATTGTAGCGGATATCCATTGAAGGTGCGCCGGTGAGGTCAACGTACTGTGTAGCGATCTGACCGTTCTTAGCCATCTGCTGGATAAGGCTTGCGGGAGCCACAAAGCGTCCCTCGCCGTGTGATATCGGGATAGTGTGGATATCGCCGACCTCGCAGCCGTAGAGCCACGGGCTCTTGTTGGAAGCGATACGGGTATTTACCATCATGGACTGGTGTCTTGCGATAGTATTGAAGGTCAGCGTGGGCGAATCATCGCGCATATCAATTATCTCGCCAAACGGTACGAGACCAAGCTTGATGAGTGCCTGGAAGCCGTTGCAGATACCGAGCATGAGACCGTCGCGGTTCTTGAGGAGGTCGTGAACGGCGTCCTTGATCTTGGGATTGCGGAAGAATGCTGTGATGAACTTACCGCTTCCCTCCGGCTCGTCACCGCCTGAGAAGCCGCCGGGTATCATGATTATCTGCGAGTGGCGGATAGCTCTCTCGAAGTAGCTTACGGACTCCTCGATATCGCCTGCGGAGAGGTTGCGGATAACGACCGTCTCGGTCTTAGCGCCGGCTCTCTCGAATGCGCGGACTGTATCGTATTCGCAGTTTGTTCCCGGGAATACAGGGATAAGGACTCTCGGCTGAGCAGCCTTGATAGAGGCCGTGAGGTGGAGCCTGTCCGCATTGGAGTAGGTCTCGGGAGTTGCGTCAGTGGTCTTTATGCGGCACGGGAATACCGGCTCGAGCTTGCCCTCCCATACTCTCTGGAGGTTGTCGAGGCTGACGGTATAATCCATAGTGACGATCTTGTAGTCAGGGAGAGTGCGTCCGATGACGTTTTCGCCCTCCTCAGCATTGCCGATGAGCTCGATGATGAAGCCGCCGTAGCAGGGCTTGAAGAGCTGCTTTCCGGAAAGTCTCGATGTGAACTCGAAGCCGAGCTTGTTGCCGAAGCACATCTTTGCGATACCCTCAGCCACGCCGCCGTAGCCGAGAGTCCATGCAGCATTGACCCTGCCGTCAGCGATGAGCTTCTCGACCTTGTCGAAGCAGGCTCTTATGCTCTCAAATACGGGGAGACCGTTCTCGTCATAAACAGGTGTGATGAGAATGACTTCGGAATTGCCGTCCTTGAATTCGGTAGAAACTATCTTGTCAGCCTTAGCTGTTGAAACTGCGAAAGAAACGAGCGTAGGCGGAACGTCAATGTTCTCGAAGGTACCGGACATGGAGTCCTTTCCGCCGATAGAGCCGCAGCCCATTTCGAGCTGAGCCTTGAATGCGCCGAGAAGTGCAGCCATAGGCTTGCCCCAGCGCTTGGGATCGTTCTGTGTGCGCTCAAAGTATTCCTGGAATGTGAGCCAGCACTTCTTATAAGTACCGCCGGCTGCAACTACCTTTGCAATGGACTCGATAACTGCGAGCATTGCGCCGTGGTAAGGCGATTTCTCGGAAATATCCGGGTTGTAGCCCCAGCCCATGAGCGAGCAGGTGTTGGTCTCGCCTGTGAGCACCGGTATCTTGGCAGCCATAGCCTGTGAGGGCGTCATCTGGTACACGCCGCCGTAGGGCATGAGGACTGTTCCTGCGCCGATAGTGGAGTCGAACTTCTCAACGAGACCCTTCTGCGAGCATACATTGAGGTTAGCCATGAGCTCTACCCAGCTCTCGGCACTGTCTCCGGGCTCGTCCTCGGGACTTCCGGCAGGAGCCTCGACCTCGATGTCGGTATACTTGGGAGCACCGTTTGAATTGAGGAATTCGCGTGAAAGGTCAACGATAGTATTGCCGTTCCAGTTCATCTTGAGGCGCGGCTCCTCGACAACGTCCGCAACGAGGGTAGCCTCGAGGTTCTCGCGGGCAGCCTCCTCCATGAACTTGTCAACGTCCTCGGGAGCAACTACAACAGCCATTCTCTCCTGAGACTCGGAAATAGCTATCTCAGTGCCGTCGAGACCGTCGTACTTCTTCGGAACGGCATTGAGGTTGATAACAAGACCGTCTGTGAGCTCGCCGATAGCAACGGAAACACCGCCTGCACCGAAGTCGTTGCAGCGCTTGATGAGCTTTGTCACCTCGGGATTGCGGAAAAGTCTCTGGAGCTTTCTCTCCTCGGGCGGATTGCCCTTCTGCACCTCAGCACCGCAGTGCTCGAGGGATTCGAGAGTGTGGGACTTGGAGGAGCCTGTTGCACCGCCGCAGCCGTCGCGTCCGGTCTTGCCTCCGAGGAGGATAACAACATCGCCCGGAACAGGTCTCTCGCGTCTGATATTCTCAGCGGGAGCTGCACCGAGAACTGCACCTATCTCCATACGCTTTGCAACGTAGCCGGGGTGGTATACCTCAGCAACATGGCCTGTTGCAAGACCTATCTGGTTGCCGTATGAGCTGTAGCCGTTCGCAGCGCCGACGGTTATCTTTCTCTGCGGGAGCTTGCCGGTGATAGTGTCCTCAACCGGAACGAGAGGATTTGCAGCACCGGTAACACGCATAGCCTGATATACATATGAACGTCCTGAGAGCGGGTCACGGATAGCACCGCCGAGACAGGTCGCAGCGCCGCCGAAGGGCTCGATCTCAGTCGGGTGGTTGTGGGTCTCGTTCTTGAACATGAGGATCCAGTCCTCGAGCTGACCGTCGATGTCCACCTTTATCTTTACGGAACAAGCGTTGATCTCCTCGGACTCGTCAAGGTCAGGGAGAAGTCCGTCAGCCTTGAGCTTCTTTGCGGCAAGGGTACCGATATCCATAAGGGTAACGGGACGGTCGCTCCTGCCGAGCTCCTCGCGGACGTTGATGTACATATCGTAGGTGTCCTTGATGTAGGGAGTCTTTATATCGACCTTCTCAACGTTTGTGAGGAAGGTTGTGTGGCGGCAGTGGTCTGACCAGTAGGTGTCTATCATTCTGATCTCGGTGATAGTGGGATCACGGTGCTCCTCATTGCGGAAATAGTCCTGACAGAACTTTATATCGTCATAGTCCATAGCAAGACCGAACTTGTCCACAAAGGCGTGAAGACCGATAGCGTTGAGCTTTGTAAAGCCCTCCAGCACCTCGACTGTCGTGGGTATCTCATAATTTGAGTCAAGCGACTTCACTGTCTCGAGGGAAGCCTCACGGCTCTCGACGGGGTTGATGATGTAGTGCTTGAGCTTGTCGAATTCCTCATCGGTAAGATGTCCGGAAACTATGTATACTCTCGCATTTCTTACGCGGCAGCGTTCGCCCTGACGGAGTATCTGTATGCACTGCTCGCAGCTGTCGGCTCTCTGGTCGAACTGACCGGGGAGGTACTCAACGGCGAATACCCTGTCGGTCTCACCTACGCGCGGCATCTCCTCGTATACGAGGTCAACGGCAGGCTCGGAGAAAACGGTGCTTATCGCAGCCTTGAAATCCTCCTCGCTGAGCTTGTCTGCGTCATAGCGGTTGAGTATCCTGAGACCTGTGAGGTTAAGTCTGAGGGCAGTTTTCACGTCGCCGAGAACGGACTGTGCCTCTACAGCGAACTCAGGCTTCTTTTCAACATAAATTCTGAATACGGACATAAATATCTCCTTCCGAATTAATCATATTCAAGTTCACCGGCAGGTCTGCCGAAGCAGTGATCTTGACCGGCTACTTCTATTATAACACTAATTATCCGATTACGCAAACTTTTTTCGGGATTTTTTCGAGAAATTTTTATAAGAGTCATATCCGGGGCGTGTCCCTGATGGAATTCCGGGCAGTTCTCCCTCTCGAAAAGCACCGGAACAGCGCGTCCCACCAGCGTTTTCAGGTATTTTTCCCTTGCGGCATCAGCGGCAGCGGTCATTTCCCTCCAGCGTGAGGTCTTGACGGCTTCGGGTATCTGTCCGGGCATCTTGTCGGCAACAGTGCCGGGACGCCGCGAGTAGCGAAAAACGTGTACCTTCGAGAAGCCTACCTTTCCGACGAACTCAGCCGATTCGCGGAAGTCCTCCTCGGTCTCGCCGGGAAAGCCTACCATTATGTCCGTGGTGAACGTACAGTCCGGGAAGAACCGCCTTATCCTTTGGGTCAGCTCATAATACTCGTCGGCAGTGTAGCGGCGGTTCATGGCTTTGAGCGTCCTTGTGCAGCCGCTTTGCAGGGAGAGGTGGAACTGCGGACAAAATCCCGGCAGGGCGGCGAGCCTTTCAAGCTGCTCGTCCGTCATCATCTCCGGCTCGAGGCTGCCGAGCCTTATGCGCTCAATCCCCGGTATTCCGGCAGAAGCCTCCGCTGCGTCGGCAAGCGAAAGTCCCCACTCGGCACCGTAGAAGGCAAGATTTATCCCGGAGAGCACGACCTCCTTTATGCCGTTCCCGGCGATCTCCCGGACCTCCTCACGGAGCATTTCAAGCGGCTTTGAACGGCAGTGTCCCCTCGCATAAGGTATCATGCAGTACGAACAGTAGCGGTCGCAGCCGTCCTGTATCTTCACGAACGCACGGGTATTGTCCTCGAACCGCGTACACTTCATCGGCTCGAACAGCTCTCCCCTTTCGTGTGCCGGCAGCCATACCCTGCGGCTGTGCTCCTCCATGAAGCCCTCCACAAGCTCGGGGATAAGTCCCCTGTCCTTTGTGCCGCAGACGATATCCGCCGCCTCGAGCTTCGCCGCGCCCTCCGGTTCCGACTGCGGATAGCAGCCCGTCAGGACTATCACCGCTGAGGGGTGAGCTTCCCTCTCTTTCCTGAGTGCAGCAAGAGCCCTGCTGTCGCCGGAGGAAGTGACCGTACACGAATTTATGACAACGGCGTCCGGAACGTCGTCCACGGAGGCTGTCAGCCAGCCGCGTTGACGGAAAAGCTCCTTCAGGCACTCGGTCTCATAGTGATTGACCTTGCAGCCAAACGTTATAAATAATACTTTATACATAATTTCACCTAATTATCACACAATGCACCCAAAATCACCATGTGCAACCTGTACAAATTTAACATTGAAAATTTATGCAGTCTAAATAGTTATCTGCAATGAATAAATTTTACCTTTTACAGCTCATTCATTTATACTAATTTGACGAATTTGCCGCAAGCGCCTTGACAAAGGGTTTTATTAATGCTATTATATAGTTGCGGTAAGGCCATACCGCAGGAAAAGGAAATAAACAAGAAAAAACATTCGCCATTACACACAGGAGGTAAGAATATGACTAAGACAACTGTATTTTTACAGGCTATCAATGATGTCAAGGAGTTCGTGACCATCGTTATGCACTACGATTTCGATATCGACCTCGTTTCCGGAAGATATGCAGTAGATGCAAAGTCGATCATGGGTATTTTCAGCCTCGATCTTTCAAAGCCTATCCAGCTCAACGCACATACAGACGATGCTGAAAAGTTCCTCAAGGGAATCGACAAGTTCATCGTTAAGTGACTGATAATCAAAAAAGGACTGCTGCACAGCGCGGCAGTCCTTTTTCTTTTTGCGTTCAATCCCAGTCCTTCTTGTTAAATCTGTGGAAGAACTTCCTTATCGGGTTTGTCACACGGATACTCTCAAAATAGTGCAGGAGAACGTCCTGATTGCAGTTTCCCTCCGGAAGCTTGGTGAAAAAGTCCTTGAACTGGTCTATCTTCATGCCGACATTTGCTTCGAGCCTTATGTCCTTATCGGCAAAAACAACTGCGCCGTACACCGGAACGTTCTCGAAGCCGCCCTTTTTGAGGTGGTGGTTGACGTTGTCGATGTGGGTCTTGTTCTGGAGCTCGGGGTTATAGAGCTTGTGGGTGAGCTCGCCCATCTTGTGCTCGAGCTTCTTGCCCTTGCCTGAAACGGTACCGGAGATGCCCTTTGTCTCGACAACGAGTATGCCGAAGCGTCCGAATACGAGGTGGTCTATCTCGCAGGTCTTGCGGTAAAGAGGCAGGAATACGTTGTTCATAAGGCGGACGTTATCGTCCTTGCCGAGCTTCTTGATGATGCCGGCGACCTTGCGTTCAGCGGCTCTGCCCTTGCGCTTGCCCTTGCTGAAATGGGTGAGTAAACATACGATGAAAAGCAGTGCTATCAGTCCGAGAATGATATAAAGAATTAATTTTGTTTTATCCATAATTTTCTCCTCTTTCACTGAATAATTCTTGATTTAACTGCAATAATACTACCAGACGCAAATGCGTCGCAAAAATCCCGAACGAAGAGGTGTTCTCAGATGTGGGACAAATTAGCTCTTATTCTTCTGATAATCGGAGGAATAAACTGGGGGTTGGTAGGAATATTTGAGCTCGATATCATAGCATGGCTCTTTGGCGGTTCAGCATCAGTAGTCAGCAGGGCGCTCTACATTCTTGTGGCGATATCTGCTGTATGGTGCATTTCCCTTCTTTTCAGAAGGGACGAAGAGCTTGCATACGATACAAGTTCAAACCGATAAGACCTCTGAACGCCGCTCCGCAGATGCCGTGGGAGCGGTATTACATAGGCAGCCAAAGGCTGCGCCGTCCACGCTGCCGCTCGCAAGCTCGCTCACTCCTTACAGACCGGAAGTCTGCTTTCGCTCACGGCAGTTATTCGGCTGGTCCTTACAGACCGGAAGTCTGCTTTCGCTCACGGCAGTTATTCGGCTGGATCGCATTTAAGCTCATTGCCAAAGGCTGCGCCGTCCACGCTGCCGCTCGTAAACCCGCACACGGCAGTGAAAAAAATATCAAATAAATAGCAAAGGGAGGCTCAAAGCCTCCCTTTATTTCACGATCAATCGCTAACGTAAGGAAGCAGAGCGATGTGTCTTGCTCTCTTGATAGCAACTGTAAGCTCGCGCTGGTGATAAGCGCAGGTACCTGTTACCCTTCTGGGAAGGATCTTAGCTCTTTCGGTCATGCACTTTCTGAGCTTAGCAAGGTCTTTATAGTCGATCCTGTCGATTCTGTCAGCACAGAACATACAAACCTTCTTGCGGGGCTTCTTGGCAGGACGGGCATTTCTTTCCTTTTCCATAATTCAACTCGCACATCTGAAAAGATGTGTCCACTCCTTTCGTAAAAAATCGTATCAGATGTTCCGTCAGAACGGAACGTCGCCGTCTGAGAGGATCTCCTCGAAATCACTCAGAGCGCCATAGGACATATTGTCGTTGTTCGGTGCAGCAGCCGCAGGTGCAGCCTGCTGGGGAGGAGCCTGATAGTTATTATTGCGGTAATTGCCGCCGTTGTTCTGATAGCCGCCCTGACCTCCGCCGGATTCGCCCTTATTTCCGACAAATTCAGCATTATCGACCATTACGTCCATTGTGTAATGGGTAACATCGGGGTGGTTCTTGTCCTGATAGTTATTGTTTCTGAGGCTGCCCTCAACGCATATCCACTTGCCCTTGCTGAAATACTTGGAGATGAACTCAGCTGTCTGTCTCCATGCAATGCACTGGATAAAATCAGCCTGTCTTTCGCCGGTATTCTTATCAGCGAAGCGTCTGTCGATAGCGATTGTGAAACGGCACGAAGCAACACCGCTCTGTGTCTGTCTCAGTTCAGGATCAACGGTAAGTCTTCCGACCAAAATAACCTTATTCATGTGATTTTCCTCCTTTAGGACCGAACTTTACCTTCTGCTCATTCCTCGACAACAGTTACGAGTGAACGAAGAATGCCGTCAGAAAGGTTGAGACGTCTTGAAAGATCAGCGGGATAATCAGGAGCCGACTGGAACGTATAGATAACGTAGTAGCCCTCTGTCTCGTCATTGATAGGATATGCAAGCTTGCGCTTACCCCAATCCTCGTTGACTTCAACAGCTTCGGCGTGACGCTTGATCCTCTCCTCGAACTTCTGGATAAGAGCCTTCATAGCCTCTTCTCCGTCCTTAAGGCTGAAAACGACCATTACTTCATACTTAGCGGATACCTTTGCCATTAATGTACACCTCCTTCTGGATCATGCCCACAACTCACTATGGGCAAGGATAATAGCATCGTTTCGCACGATACTTTAATATTATACCATCATTCCCCGGGATTGTCAAGTAATTTTTTGCAAAAATTTAAGGATCATTTCATGCAGGCGTCACAGGACGTCCCTGCATAAAAAAGTGCCTGCATAAAGCAGACACTTTAACATTATTATTTCATGTCAGCGAGGAGCTTCTCGGCGCTTGCGAGCTTGACGCATATCGTGAAGAGCTCGACTGCCTTTTTCAGGTCCTCAACAGGCGGGAACGTCGGTGCGAGGCGGATATTCTTATCCTCCGGGTCAACGCCGTAGGGGAACGTTGCGCCTGCTCCGGTGAGAGTTACGCCAGCCTCCGCACAGAGCTTGACGATCCTCTTTGCACAGCCGGGAAGAGCATTGAACGAGATGAAATAGCCGCCCTTGGGCTCAGTCCATGTGCCGATGCCGAGAGGAGCTATCTCCTTGTCGAGAGCCTTGCATACGATATCGAACTTGGGAGCGATTATTGCCATATGTTTTTTCATATGATCGCACATATTTTTGAATGTACCAAAGAATTTCACATGACGGAGCTGATTCATCTTGTCGTAGCTGATGATGCTGATGCCGAGGAACTTCTTGAGCTCGTCGATGTTCTCCTTGCTTGCGCCCATTACTGCAACGCCGGCACCCGGGAACGTTATCTTCGAGGTCGAGCCGAAGATGTAGACGATATTCTCGTTTCCAACCTTCTTAGCCTCATCGAGGATATTGAGTATGAGCTTCGGGCTGTCCGTGAGGTGGTGAATGCAGTAGGCGTTGTCCCAGAATATACGGAAGTCCTTTGCAGCGGGCTTGAGTGCGGCAAAGCGTCTGACCGTATCATCGCTGTAGCAGATGCCGTCCGGGTTGGAATACTGCGGAACGCACCATATTCCCTTGATGCTGTCGTCCTCAGCAACGAGCTTCTCGACCATGTCCATATCGGGACCTTCTGCTGTCATGGGGACATTTATCATTTCAACTCCGAAGAATTCAGTTACCTTGAAGTGTCTGTCATAGCCGGGAACCGGACAGAGGAACTTCACCTTTCCGCACTGTGACCACGGCTTTCCGCCGAGAACGCCCTTGTTGAAAGCGCACTGCACAGCCCAGAACATGGCATTGAGGCTGGAATTTCCGAATATGATTATCTCGTCCTCGTGAACACCGATCATATCGGAGAAGAACTCCTTAGCCTCCGGGATACCGTCGAGCATACCGTAATTTCTTACGTCGATGCCGTTCTCGCTGGTAAAATTGCCATCATCGAAGACATTGAGCATATCGACGCTGAGCTCAAGCTGTTCCTTGCAGGGATTTCCGCGGGACATATTCAGACAGAGTCCCTGAGCCTTGAAATCGTTGTAGAGAGCCTCAGTCTCCTCCTTGAATGACATGAGCTGTTCCTTGTTCATCTGAGATAAATTCATTACGGTACCTCACCTTTCAATATTGATAGTTTACCTTTTAAAAGTATATCATAGCGTCCGTTTTTTTTCAAGTGACAATATAACAAATATTCGGGAACGAAACCGCATTTTTTTGGCGTTTTCGGCATTTTATGCCTATATATAGGGGTATATACGGTCAGAACGCACTGAAAAAGCTTCCTCTCATTGTGCGGTTCTACCAAAAATTATCCCTGCATCTTGACAATTACCGGACGATTTGTTATAATGATAATAGGTATACGAATACCGAATAGATATATATATGGGAATTAGGGAATATTCTTTCTGAAACGGAGGCTTCGTTATGAAAAAAGTATTCTCGTTTATTTTATCAGGCGCTATAGCGCTTTCGTTCCCGGTACAGCCCTTCGCAGCCGCACTCCCATCAGCGGTCGCCAAGGAAGACGTCCAGTACGGCACGATGACAGGCTTCACTTTCCAGGAACGTCCGACTGCTCTTATCAACAACAACGCCGATGCCTACAACTATGGCACCCACATCGGCGAGGACGGCAATTATATGCTCGACGAAAACAACAGGCTCGTTTATGCTGCCTTTGCCGAACTGATCGCGCCCTCAACTGACCCCATAACAATCACTCTTGCTTCTCCGGTATCCTTCAACGTCACAACGCTTATCCAGTCATCGTTCACCAATGCGGACACGACCGCTTTCAATGACGCTATCATTACAGCGTGTCAGTCCGGTCTCGACGCCGCACTCTTTGATATACCCGAACTATTCTGGATAGACCCCGGCAGAACGAGCATAGGCATAAAATACAGCTCCTCCCGTATCCGCAGCGGAAGTGACAGTGGCAAGTACAAGATAACTATTTCCGCTATCACGATCACTCCCGGCTTCATGGAGGTCTACGGCGACCTCGAGGGCGTAAACGCTTACCGTGACAGGCTCGAAGCGGCGGTAAACGACTTCATTCCCGAGGATAACGAGCTTTCGCTCTACAATAAGCTCATGTACGTCCACGATGCTATCGCCTGCCATACATCATATGATTACGACTACGATTCTGCTTTTGATTCGTCCGCAATAGGATCGCTCGTCGAGGACAAGGTCGTCTGCGAGGGCTACTCCGAGGGCTTCAAGCTCATCTGCGACCGTATGGATATCCCCTGCGTGTGCGTTTTCGGAGATTTTGACGAAAGTGAAAATATCGGTCATATGTGGAACTACGTTCAGATGGACGACGGCAAATGGTACGGTGTTGACGTCACATGGGACGACCTCGACGGCGAATACGGTCAGCAGGTAAGGTACAAGTATTTCCTCAAGGGTTCGTCGAGCTTCGCCCCCGACCACACCGAAATGGACTACGGTACAACCGTTTTCGACTACCCCGACTTAGCCTATGACGACTACGACCCCGAGAACGTCGTGACTACCACTACCACAACTACGACAACCACGACCTCCACAACCACGACTACTACCGAGGAGACTTCGACCTCAACTTCGACCACAACCACGGAGGAAACTACAACTTCAACGTCAACTACTACCTCCACCACAACGTCCGAAACAACTACCACAAGTACAACGACGTCCACAACAAGCACAACCACTTCCACCACGAGCACAACAACGTCTACCACAACTACGTCTACCGCGACTACGACAACTACAGAAACGACTACCTCGACCACAACTGCTCCGCCTGAGCCCGACTACAGCGGCGGCGACGTAAATCAGGACGGTGAGACAAATATCGCCGACCTTGTATCCCTGATAAGCGGTCTGCTCGGCAGGGACGGCGGCAGTCCGGTGGATATTAATTCCAGCGGCAGATGCGACGTATTCGATGTGATATTCCTGCGGAGGATATTGTTCCTTCCGCCTAAGAAATAACGCAAAATGGGCACGGTTTTGACCGTGCCCTTTCTTATTCATCGTATGTATCAAGGAAATTGCGGACTTCTCCGTGCTGCTTGTAGGCGATTATCGTGCTGAGGTTGACGTTCTCAACGCTCCGGAAGATATTCTTCTCAACCTGCGGATTGACCTTTTTGAGCTCCGCGATGAGGTGCTTGACCTCCAGCCGCTTGGAATCGGTCTGTCCGTTCTGGTCGCAGGAGGAACAGGTCTCGGTGAACTTGCAGGCGCATTGCAGGAAGTGCAGTCCGTTGTAGTCCCGCCAGTGCTTGATATCAGCCTCGCGGACGAGATAAAGCGGACGTATCAGCTCCATGCCCTCGAAGTTGGTGCTGTGGAGCTTCGGCATCATGGTCTGCACCTGTCCGCCGTAGAGCATACCCATGAGAATGGTCTCGATAACGTCATCGAAATGGTGTCCGAGAGCTATCTTGTTGCAGCCGAGAGCCTTTGCACGGCTGTAGAGGTAGCCGCGGCGCATACGGGCGCAGATGTAGCAGGGATTCTTCTCGATGTTGAATACGGACTCGAAAATATCCGACTCGAATATCTCTATCGGTATGGACATTGAAGCAGCGTTTTCCTCGATAAGACGCCGGTTCGCCGGACTGTAGCCGGGGTCCATGACGAGAAATCTCACCTCGAACGGGAACTTGTCGTGGCGTTTGAGCTCCTGAAAGAGCTTAGCCATGAGCATGGAGTCCTTGCCGCCGGAAATGCAGACCGCGATGCGGTCGCCGGAGTTGACGAGCTTGTATTCGTTGATAGCCTTGGTGAACCTGCACCATATGGACTTCTTGAATTTTTTGCGGATACTCAGCTCGACATCGGCAGTGATATCGCGCTTTTCGATGTTTATGCGGAGCCATTCGAGGTAGCCTCCGGCGAGGCTGACCGCATTCACGCCGCTTTCTGAGAGGACTTCCGCGGCTTCACGGCTGAGCTGACCGACCTTGCAGCAGATAACGGCGAGCCTGTCCGCCGGAAGCTTATCGGGAACGAGCTCGTTCTGCGGTATATTGACCGCGCCGGGAATGTGGCCGTACTCAAAGGAAACGCGGTCGCGGATATCTATAATGAGCCTTTCGGCTTCGGGCAGGAGTTCAAGCTCCTGCGGAGTTATCTCTTTGCACATACTATACCTCTTTTGTAGGATTTATTGATATTATAGCATAGCTTCCGCGTTAAGTCAAGCAGCAGAAAAGGCTGCCGAAGCAGCCCTTCCCGTTTTAAACATTGTAGCCCTTTGCTCTCAGCGCGTCGATGAGGTCGCCGAGTATCGCGGCATTGGTGGAGGATACCGAGTGAAGCAGGAGTATCTCGCCGCCGTGGGCGGAATCGCTGAGCTTCTTCAGTGCCTCGGACTTGTCCGGCTGGGCATCGGTCTTCCAGTCCACATAGGCGTAGCTCCAGAAAACCGTTTTATAGCCGCATTTCTGCACGGTCTCGAGTGCCGCATCGGAGTATTCTCCGCACGGACACCGGAAAAACTGCATCTGATAGCCGTAGTTGTTCATGACGTAATTGTGCAGGGACATTATTTCGTCCTCAGCCTCCTTTTCGGAGAGCGTAGGGAGGCTCGCGTGTTTCATGCCGTGGTTTCCGAGAACGTGTCCCTCGGCTATCATTCGCTTTACAAGAGCCGGTTCCTTTTTAGCGTAGTCGCCTGTGAGGAAGAATATCGCCTTGACGTCCTTCTCTTTCAGGGTATCGAGTATCTGCGAGGTATAGCCGTTTTCGTAGCCCTGATCGAAGGTTATGATTATGCGGTCGGCTTCATTGGACATCGCAAATGCGCCAAGGTCTGCGTACTGCTCGTTGAACTGTGCCGCGCCCAGTGGACGGTTCTGACCGTCCACTGCTGTCCCCTGACCGTACCCTTTTTTCGTGGTATCAGCCGCATGAACTGCCGGTACGGTCAGGGGCAGTGCTGCTGAAAGCAGCAGCGCGGCTGTTGCAGCGGGGTTGAACTTCATAACAAGGATTCCTTTCGCAGCCTGTAAATTTAGCAGAGCAAAGCTCCGCGGTATTATTGTGCCGCAGAAGCACGGAGGATATGAGCGGAAAATCGTCCCGGAAAGCAAAAAGTCCGGAATTATGCTTCCGGACAGTGTTAAACTTTATTACCTTTGGCGGGATATAAGCTGCTCCGACCTTGTACGGAGGTTTGCAGCAAAGAAAGATCAGCCCTGAAGGTATGACCTCACAAGCACCTGGAGGAGCTCATCGCGGTCGATATGCCGGATAAGGCTTCTGGCGTTGTTGAATGTGGTTATGTAGGTAGGATCCTCGGAGAGGATATAGCCAACGATCTGGTTGATAGGATTGTAGCCCTTCTGAACGAGAGCATCGTAGATGATGTTGAGGTTTTTGCGGAGCTCAGCCTCCTTATCCTCGTTGACGGTGAAGGTCATGGTTTTATCGAACATTTTATCAGCCTCCTGACAGTGGGGATTATTCCGGTCAGATGCGATCATATGACAGGAAACCGGAGCTATGTGCTCCTTACAAGATATATTATATCGCAAAAAAGTATCCAATGCAAGCATATGCAGATATTTTTCCCGATTTGACTGTATTTTTCTTTATAATTTATTGAATTTGCACAATATGTATGACCGGAGCCGAAGCTCCGGGAGGGTCAGGGGTCAGCCGCAGCAGCCTGATCTTTTTACGAACGAGTTGCAGTCTGTGCATTCCGGAACGGTAGGGTTATCCTCGTGGGTACCGATGGAAATGCAGTCGAGAGAGCAGTAGTTCTCAGACACCAGATTGTGCTGGCACTGGGAGACGCTGCACTTTACATGATCGTTTTTCTTATGATCGTTCATATTCAACGCTCCTTGATATGTCCTTGAGAGGACTTTTTGATTGTTCCGAGGAACTATATGTATTATTCTACGCAAATTGAAAATTATTCATCATTTGTTTGTAAAAAGTTAACAATCTTTTTTGTTGACAAATCAGAATTTATATGATATAATAATGATGCTGAAAGAATAATGAATTTTAGGTATCTCTATTTCCTTCATTACCCATTGCAGCCTCCGCTTCCAGACGGGGGCTGCAATATTTTTGTGTAAATAACAATTTTTTGGGTTTAAATGCAGTCTGAAATCAGAACCGTGCTGTTGACGAAGCCGATCATTCGGTGTATAATAAAAGTGTTGATACTCCAGAACAGGAGGAATTCCTAATGCTCCCACTGAAAAGATTTATAGCCGCAGCCCTTGCGGCATCAGCCCTTACCGCCTGCTCAATGGACGGCAGCTCCGGCAGTGAGCTTGCCGGTCTCGATGTGTCCGGCGATGAAAACGACGTTCTCGGCTGGAACACGGTCTACGACGAGACCGCGAACGCTGCCGCCTCAACGGAAGCAGAGACCGTGACCGTTCCGGCTGAGGACGAGGTCTCTCCCGCTGCTGACATCAAGGGCGATATCTATGACGTCAAGGGAAATATCCTCATGTACAGCAACTATGAGGGCGATATCTCGGCGCGTCATTATTCCTCCGGCTACAAGCTCAGCTTCGCCAATATCCTCGACGAAAGCTCCGCCGGACTCGATACCGTTCTCGGCAGACAGCTCCTGAAACTCAATCCTACGCCGGTACAGGGTCACGAAAATGTAGGAAGGTCCGTGCGTCTCACCCTCGATGGCGACGTTCAGAACGCGATATTCAGCTATATGCAGAGCAATAACATTGTCGGCTCGGCAGTCGTTATGCGTACTGACGGCTCGCTCATGGCAGAGGTCTCCTATCCCTCCTACGACCCGGAACTCCTGCACAGCGCCCCTGACTATGTCGGCAGCGTCAGCTCAGGTGCTTTCACGAACAAGGCTTTCCAGAACGCTGCTCCCGGCTCGTGCTTCAAGATAATGTCCGCTGTGATAGCCGAAAAGAACGGCATAACCTCCCTGACGGACGAGGGAAGCTGGAGCGATTCCGGTTCGACCGTCCACAACTGGAACTGGGACATTGAGCCCGAAATTTACCCTATGGAACGCACTCTCGTTTCGGCTATTGTCGATTCGAGCAATATCTTTTTCGCAAAGGCTTTCCAGCAGATAGGCACCGATGCCGTTCTCAGCGACCTCAAAAGCATTTTCAGCTTCGGGAATGACTGTCCCGTTGAGTGCGATTTCGGGACGCTCGAAAACAGCATCTCGATAACCTGTGACGACGACCTCCGCCGCAGCGCCTTCGGTCAGGCAAGCGTAATGACCTGTCCGCTTTACCTCGCCGCACTCGGCCGCGAGGCTGTTTTCGGGGATATGGTGCGTCCCTTTGTGGTGGCAGGCTATGGTGATACCAACGACATACACCAGAATGAAAGTCCCGGCAGCAAGCCATACGATAAGATAGCCTCGATACCTCCGGAGTACCGTTCAACCCTCCTTGAGGGCATGAAGGGCGTCGCAGATAAATTAGGATTTGCGGTTCCGGAGGGCTACACCCTCTACGCAAAGACCGGTACGGCGGAGATCGGCGGCGGCGACTTCCTCTACATTACTGGCTGCCTCCGCAATGACGCGGACGATCCCGCGAAAAAGCCTGAGTTCAAAGACTATTCCGACTACAGCAGCAAGGGCTCCTACATCATCGTAATGCAGATACAGAATCCACAAGACCACGGATTCGACTTTGCAAGCGATTCGGCAATGTTTTACAAAGGATTAATTGATATCGTCCTGAACTATTGACAAAATCCGCAGATTAATATATAATGTAGATTGTGAGCAGTGCTCACGGAATTACTTCTAAATGATAAGGGGGTTATTCTATGGCAAAAAACACAGGCGATGACGAGCTCGATAAGATCTACAAGGAGCTTCGCAGTCACAATATCAGTACCGGGAACAGCCATTCCTCCGGAAGCAAAAGCTCCGGCGCAGGCAGCTCTACGGACGGCGACCTCATGCAGTTCTTTGTCGGACTTGTAATGCTCGCTGTCGGTATCTACATGATACTGCAAAATATCAACGTTACAAGCAACTGGGGACTGTATTCCTACCATATCGGTTCATTCCACCTGTCAAACGGAATGATATTGCTTCCCGCAGTTATCGGTATCGGTATGCTCTTCATGATGGAGAGGAAACTCTTCGGCTGGATAGTCCTGGCTATCGGTATTGCTATAATCCTCGCCAGCGTATTCCTCACAACTCACCTCTACTGGAAAACCACTAGCGCTTATACATTCCTGATAATGTTCGGCCTTACTGCAGCTGGCGCAGGCCTCGTTATCAGACAGCTCTTCAAGAAAAACTGAGTACATAAAAAGCTCCGGTTCAACCGCAGTGCTCATACGGCGGTTTTTATCAGAACTTATCGGGGAAAACCTTTCCAAAGACTTTATTATGGTTTTTTCCACAATGGTATAACCATCTTTCAATAAAAACAAAACCGGAAGCTGTGAAGCTTCCGGTTATTTTTATACCATTGTGGAAAAAACTAAAGTAAGGCTATGAATAGAGTTTGAGAGCACTTTCATCAAAAGGGTTTGTCTCAATAATTCTGATAAAAACTGCTATACAAGTACCGCTGTTAATCCGGAGTTTTTCACCTGAACGCAAAAAGGCGCGGAATTTGCCGCGCCTTAGCTGTATCTGAATTATTCAGCGTTTTCCTCAGCAGGAGCTTCCTCAGCGTCAGCGTCCTCTGCATCTTCAAGAAGAGCACGCATGGAAATGCTGATCCTCTTGGACTCGGAATCGATGTCGATGATCTTGACCTCTACCTCATCGCCTACAGAAAGGATATCCTTTACGTTGTCAACCTTCTTGTCAGCGATCTGTGAGATGTGGATAAGACCGTCAACGCCGTCGATGATGCGGGCAAATGCGCCGAAGCTTGTGATAGAAACGATAGTTGCCTTTACAACGTCGCCTACATGGTAGTTAGCCTTGAAGATCTCCCAAGGATTGTCCTCAGCCTTCTTGAAGCCGAGAGAGATCCTGTTCTCCTCGCGGTTGAGGTCCTTGATGTAAACCTCAAGGGTATCGCCGACATTTACGACCTCACTCGGGTGCTTGATGCGCTTCCATGAGAGCTCGGAGATATGAACCATACCGTCGATACCGCCGAGGTCAACGAATGCACCGAAGCTTGTGAGTGACTTGACCTTGCCTGTATAGGTCTTGCCGACCTCAGCAGTCTCCCAGAACTTAGCCTGAGCCTCTGCCTTCTTAGCGTTCTGTACAGCCTTGATAGAGCCGACAGCTCTCTTTCTGCCCTCTGTAACTTCGATAATTGTGAACTCGACCTTCTTCTTGAGGAGCTGCTCGAGCTCTGCGCCTCTGGGGAGACCTGTCTGTGAAGCAGGGATAAATACTCTTACGCCGAGAACGCTGAGAGTAACGCCCTTGTTTACAACGTGCTGAACAACGCCTTCAAGAACAGTACCCTCCTCCTTAGCCTTGAGGATCTTCTCATAGCCAGCCTGCTCGTCAACCTTTCTCTTGGAAAGAGCGCAGGTACCCTCGGCATCGTTGACCTTGATAACGACAAGCTCGATCTCATCGCCGACGCTAACGATATCAGCGGGCTTCTTTGAGGGGTCGTCTGTAAGATCATCGAGAGCAACATAGCCTGTGTGCTTTGTTCCGAGGTCTACGATAGCTTCTGTATTATTTACAGCAACAACTGTGCCTTTAACTTTCTCTCCTGTATGTATTTTTTTGAATGAATCCTCGACTGCCTGAGCGAAGTCGATCTCCTCATCCTGATTAGCTGCAAGAATTTCATTTTCTGCCATTTTGGTTTGTACCTCCTTGATTATGTACGCCGGAGTGGAGGCTCCTGCTGTAATGCCGATATTCTCAGCATACGGAAGCTTCAGTTTCCGGAGCTCGTCCGAATTTTCTATATGATACGTTTTGCAATATCTGCTGCACACCTCATAGAGCTTAACGGTATTGGAGCTATGCCTGCCGCCGACAACGAGCATGATATCCGAAGTTTTTGCAAGTTCAGCCGCGTCGGACTGTCTTGTATCGGTAGCATTGCAGATCGTATCAAAGATAACAATATCCGGATCGTCTTTCGGGATCGCGTTTAAACACTCGTCCCATACTACTATATTATACGTTGTTTGAGCGACAATTGCAAGCTTTTTTTTCAAATTTGTATACTTTTTTTCAAAAAAGTCCTTTAGCTCAAAATTATCTTTGAAAACGAGGTGATTTTCGTCACAATGACCAACGATACCCTGCACCTCCGGGTGGCTGGCATCGCCGGCAATGAGTATGAAGCAGCCCTCCGCTGACTTTTCCGCGACTATCCTGTGTATGCGTGAGACGAACGGACAGGTCGCATCGAGCATACGGTTGCCTTTTTCGGCTATTTTATCGTATATCTCCCTGCCGACACCGTGGGAACGTATCACAACGGTCTCGTCCGGAGCAAGCTCATCGACCGACTCGATTATCCTCGCTCCCTTGCGCTTCATGTCGTTCACGACGTCCTGATTGTGGATTATCGGACCGAGAGTGGCGACCTTGGTGTTCTTTTCGAGCTCACCGTAGACCATTTTCACGGCACGGTCAACTCCGAAGCAGAAGCCTGCCGACTTTGCAACTGTTACCTTACTCATCGGAGCCTCCCTCAGCCTCGGACTGAGGAGCATCGCCCTCGACGAGCTTCTTTATCTCAGCCATATAGCGGTTTTTCAGCCTTACGAGCTTGCGCGGATTGGGCTCATCGCATATCTCGACGTACTCAGCCGGGTCTATCGGCTCACCGTACTTCACAGTCACCCTCCTGCGGAATTTCAGCTCGCCCTCATAGGTCACGCCTACCGGGACTATGAGCTTTCCGGAACGCGCCGCGATAAGAGCCGCACCGGTATGTCCCCTGCCGACCTTGCCGTCCTTGGAACGTGTGCCCTCCGGGAATATCATCATACTGCGCTTTTCGAGGTTCTCGACAGCCGTGTCTATCACGCCGGAATCGCCCTTTCCTCTTGCTACCGGGAACGCTCCGAGCTTCCTAATCAGCCAGCCGAACATCTTCTTCTCAAAAAGCTCCTCCTTCGCCATGAAGCAGAGCTTTCCCCTTGCACCGCAGCCGACAAGCGGCGGGTCGTAGTAGCTGCGGTGGTTCGAGGCGTAAATGACCGTTTTGCCCTTGGGGATATTCTTCTTCCCCTCATATCTCAGGCGGAAGAATACTCTCAGGTAGCATCTTACCAGAAATTTCACGAATGCGTACATCATTCAGCACTCCCGATCTTCTCAGCGATAACGCGGATTATCTCGTTTGCCGAGCCCTCAAGGTCGAGGTGGGTCGTGTCCACAAGAACAGCGTCCTCAGCCTGCTTCAGGGGAGCTGTCTCACGGTGCATATCCTGATAGTCACGCTTGATTATGTCGTCGAGGATCTCCTGATATGTCGGACAGTCCGGCTTCTCGGCAAGCTCCTTGTAGCGGCGGTTAGCACGTTCCTCCGCAGAAGCCGTGAGGAATATCTTCACATCTGCGTTCGGGAGGACCACCGTTCCGATGTCTCTGCCGTCCATGATGACGTTGTTCTCGGCAGCGATCTTCTGCTGTGTGCCGAAAAGGTAGGCTCTTACAGCCGGGATAGCCGAGGTGCGGGAGGCAGCCATTGATATCTCCGGAGTGCGGATAAGTCCGGAAACGTCCCTGTCTCCGAGGAAAACTCTCTGTGTGCCGTCGATAAATCTCAGCGAAACGTCAGCCTTCGGGAGAGCCGCCTCGATCTCATCGTCCGGAATGTTGTTCTCGGTGATGTAGAGGGCGATGGTACGGTAAAGTGCGCCCGTATCAACATAGATATAGCCCAGCTTTGCCGAGACCATTTTTGCGATAGTGCTCTTGCCTGCACCGGCAGGTCCGTCGATCGCGATATTGATATTTTTCATAGTTCTTCTCCTTTATTTTCACCCTCATCAGGGGGATTTTTTACTTTTTCCTTTAATGCACGGAATTTCCTTATGCTCAGGAACAGCAGAAAAGCTCCCAGAGCAAGGAATACCGCTCCTGCCGGATATTCCCCTTTACGCATCAGGATATATGCCACAAGGAATATCACCGCAAAAAATGCGGTGTAAACCAGCAGTATGAGTGCCAGCAGAATATACCTTACCGGCTTCGGGACTCTCCTGCTTCCGGCAGCAGATGCAGCACCTGTCCCGGCAGCATCGAAAGCAAGCTCCACAATAAATTCAAACAGTATATCCACCGAGCTCCACCTCACATATACATTATTTTATCTTAACATCTTCGCAGCATTTGCGGTAATAGATCACTCCGTAGATCATAAAAAACAATGATAATACAGAAATGAGCACTCCGCCGGCAATATGGCCTCCCCTGAACAATGAAAAAGCAAATATTCCGGCTAATACCCATATTGCGGCATAAAGCGAATAAAACAGTACCCTGAAGAAAGCTCTCAGAGGCAGCGAGACCTTCCTGCTTGTGCAGAGGTATGCAACTCCCTTAAAAATACCGCCAAATACTATACCTGCTACTTCTCCTAACTCATTATCGAACTGACCCTCATACATAAAGCTTCAACCTCACATATTCATAGCCGCGGTATAAGCCGTGGAAAAGGCTATTTGCAGGTTGAAGCCGCCTGTGTAGGCGTCAACGTCCATGACCTCCCCCGCAAAGAAAAGTCCCGGCATGAGCTTCGAGCCCATTGTTCTTGGGTCTATCTCCTTGACGGAAACTCCGCCGCTCGTGATTATTGCCTCGTCTATCGGTCGGAAGCCCGATATCCGCACAGGGAACGCTTTCAGCAGCTCCCCGAATTTCTTCCGCTGCTCCCTCGTAATACCGTTGACCTTCTGCTCGGCAGGTATGCCCGACAGTCTTACTGCGACCGGTATGAGCTTTGCCGGGAGCAGCTTCCTTATGCCGTTGACGAAGTCGCGGTTGAGGTTTTCCGCGAAATCCCGCTGTATACGCGCATCGAGCTGTTCCGGTGTGAGGGCAGGCTTCATGTCAATGACAGCACGGTAACGGTCCGGCTGCATATCGCGGATATGCGAGCTCGCACTCAGCACAAGGGGTCCCGAAAGTCCGAAATGCGTGAACAGCATCTCACCCATTTCACTGAATATCGGCTTTTCGCGGTCGTAAAGCGTCAGTGTGACGTTCCTGAGCGAAAGCCCCATCAGCTCCGCGCAGAATTTGTCCGGCGAGGTAAGCGGAACAAGGCTCGGTTTCAGCTCAGTGACAGTATGTCCGGCAGATTCCGCAAGGGTGTAGCCGTCGCCGTCCGAGCCGGTCTTGGGGTAGGACTTGCCTCCGCAGGCTATCAGCACTGACCCGGAACGGTATTCCTCGCCGCCGGCTCTCACGCCGCAGCAGACGCCGTCCTCGATGATAAGACGGCTCACACGCTTATGTACGACCTTGACGCCGAGACGCTTCATCTCGCGGCCGAGGGCGTCCGCAATGTCGTCAGCCCTGTCGCTGACCGGAAAGACCCTGTTGCCGCGCTCGGTCTTCAGCGGAACTCCCAGCTCCTCGAAGAAGCTCATGGTATCCTCCGCACTGAACATCGAGAACGCACTGTACAGGAACCGCGGATTTACCGGGATATTCCGCATATGCTCCTCTGTCGGGGAATTGTTGGTGACGTTGCAGCGTCCCTTGCCGGTTATGCGGAGCTTTCTGCCAAGACGCTCGTTCCTCTCGAAAACGAGAACGCTCCTGCCCATTCGTGCAGCCCATACTGCCGCAAAACAGCCGGCAGCGCCTCCGCCTATAATAATAGTATCAGTCATGGTTCTTTCTTATGAGCTCGAGGATCTTCTCGCGCATTTTCCGGCGCCTTTCCTCGGTCGCAGCCCTGTCAACAGTGTACCTGCCGCCTATATCGGTCAGGATATCCCCCTCGCAGGCGTTCTCCGCAACATAGCCTCTGCTGACCTCAAGGCTGACGCCGTCCTTTTCGATAACGGCGATATTGCCTTCAAATCTGTCAAGGATCGTCATAATGCCCCTCCTGTTTTATACGGGCGGTATGCCCTTATTTTATTATCCTGAGCACCTTGCCGTCGGACTCCAATACTATCGTTCCGTCAGTGTCGGTGCGGTATATCCTGTTAGTGTAACGGCTCAGCCTTTTCAGTGCGGAAACTGACGGGTGACCGTAGGGATTCTTGCTGCCGCAGGATATAACGGCTATATCAGGCTGTATCACTGCAAGGAAAGCAGCCGATGAGGACGAGCTGCTGCCGTGATGACCTGCCTTGTAGACATTCACATGATGGAGCCTTCCGCCAAGAAGCATCTCATTTTCCGATGTCATCTCGGCATCGCCGGTCAGCAGGAAGCTTTTCGAGCCGTGTGTCACCATGAGTGCGACTGAGCTGTCGTTGAGGTCCTCATAACCGGTATGCGCCGGTGCTATGACCTCCGCACGGGCATCGCCGAGCTCCATAACATCACCTATCTCCGCGATATCAATGGAACAGCCCTTGTCGGCGCAGGCATCGAGGAATTTCTCGAAATACACCGCGGTAGGCGTTTCCCAGTCCGCCAGCGGCGGCATTATGACCCTGCCGATGCTGAAATCCTTCACTATGCCAGCCATTCCGCCCATGTGGTCGGAATGCGGGTGTGTAGCTACAAGATAGTCTATCCGCTTTATGCCGCGGTCTTTGAGGTATTCTTCGACGCGGCCGAGGTACTGGTACTCGCCGCAGTCGATGAGCATTATCTTCCCGTCACAGGCGAGAAGCGTGCAGTCGCCCTGTCCCACATCTATGAAGTGTACCGCAAGGGTATCGTCCGCCGCAAGATAGGGCTTCGGCTTGGTGTAGTGCTTCCATATGAGCAGTCCGCCGAGAAGCAGTATCAGCAGTATCAGCGGAAAATTCAGTGTTTTGTTCTTTTTGGCTTTCCGCTTTTTACTGTATGCAGGACGTTTCCGGAGCTTCTGCGCTGATCTCCGGAGCTTCTTGCTCTGTTTCCGGGAGATGCGGTATCTCTGCCCTTCCTTTTTTGCCACTGACCTTCACCGCCCTTCCGGCTGCCGTCGTCAACAAGACATTTCGGCGATGTACCGATGAGGTCGCGTCTTCCGGCAAGCCTCAGCGCTTCAAGGACGAGCTCCTTGTTCTGGGGACGGAAATACTGGAGGAGCGCTCTCTGCATCGCCTTTTCCTTCGGTGTTTTCGGAACGTAGACCTTCTCCATGGTGTAGGGGTCAAGCTCCGAGTAAAACATGGCGGTCGAAATAGTACCCGGCGTCGGGTAGAAGTCCTGTACCTGCTCCGGACGTATCTTGTTGTCGCGGAGGAACAGCGCAAGCTCTATCGCCTCACTGAGGGTGCTCCCCGGGTGGGAGGACATGAGGTACGGGACGAGATACTGTTCCTTGCCCATACCCTTGGTTATCTCATAGAAACGCTTCTGGAATGCCTTGTATGCCTCGATGTGAGGCTTTCCCATTTTGTCGAGGACCACCGCTGAACAGTGCTCGGGCGCTACCTTGAGCTGACCGCTTATGTGGTGCTGTATCAGCTCGCGCATGAACTCATCGTTCTTGTCCTGCATGAGGTAGTCGTAGCGTATTCCGGAACGTATGAAAACGCGCTTGATGCCCTTGATCTTGCGGATCTTCCGCAGCATAGCGAGATATTCGGTATGGTCGGCTTTCAGTGCCGGACAGGGCTTCGGTGCAAGGCACTTCTTTCCCATGCACAGTCCCTTGCTGAGCTGTTTTTCGCAGGAGGTATGGCGGAAATTCGCCGTTGGACCTCCCACATCGTGTATGTATCCCTTGAAATCGGGCATTTTCGTTATGCGTTCAGCCTCCGCGAGCACTGACTCCTCGCTGCGGACGGTAACTCTCCGTCCCTGATGAAGTGCTATCGAGCAGAAATTGCAGTAGCCGAAGCAGCCGCGGTTATGCGTTATGGAGAAGCGAACCTCCTCGAT
This sequence comes from Ruminococcus flavefaciens, assembly GCA_902777125.1. Lineage (GTDB taxonomy): Bacteria > Bacillota > Clostridia > Oscillospirales > Ruminococcaceae > Ruminococcus. Next base: position 181,512 of record CACYSQ010000001.1, on the reverse strand, counting down.
GCCGGGAACGCCTCCCAGTGCATCGTATGAGGGGTGGACCGCTCTTGTGTACGGCAGACTGTAGATATGGTCGAGTTCCTCGGTCGTGAGGCTGTAAGCCGGAGGATTCTGCACGAGCATGAGCTTGCCGTGGCGCTGGATAATGGTTTTTCCGTAGACCTCGTCCTGCCAGTCGTACTGTATCTTCGTAGCCTTTGCGTACTCCGCCTTGTTCGAGCGCACCTGCTCGAACGAGGGACACTGTGCCGCACCTATGGGGGTATTCACTGGCTCGGTGAGGTAGCAGGTGCCGCGGATATCGTGGATATCGCGGATATCCTCCCCTGCCGCAAGACGCCGGCAGAGCTCCTCGGTCTGGTGCTCGCCCATGCCGTACATGAGAAGGTCGGCGCCGCTGTCGATGAGAACGGAGGGACGCACATCATCGTCCCAGTAGTCATAGTGGGCGAAACGGCGGAGGGAAGCCTCCAGTCCGCCTATAACAACAGGCGTTTCCCCGAAGTATTCGCGGAGCTTCTGACAGTAGACGATGACCGCACGGTCGGGACGCTTTCCCGCAATGCCTCCCGGAGAATAGGCGTCGTCGGAACGCTTTCTCTTGGCGGCAGTATAGTGCGCGACCATTGAGTCGATGTTGCCGGAGGTCACGAGGAACGCGTACTTAGGTGCGCCGAACCGCCGGAAGTCCCTGTCGGTATGCCAGTCGGGCTGAGCTATTATGCCAACTGTGAAGCCCAGCGACTCGACAAGCCTTGTGATTATCGCCGCACCGAAGCTCGGGTGATCGACGTAGGCATCGCCGGTAATGTATATGAAATCGAACTGTTCAATGCCCAGCTCACGCATTTCCTCGCGGGTAGTCGGAAGAAATCCCTTGTACATAAGCTCACCCCCTACAGAATTAGTGAATAATGAAGAAAGAATAATGAATAACGAATAATTGCGGTATCGCCTTACGGCGATATTATCTAATAACGTCTGCGTAAACGGAACGTATATTGCATGATCCCGGATTATGGATCAACATTTCACTCTCCGTCCTGCATACGGCGGAGCTTGCGCTCGTCGAACTGCATTCTCGACATCAGAACCTTACGCGGCTTTGCACCCTCGCTCGGTCCGATAACTCCGCGCTCCTCAAGCTCGTCCATAACACGGGCAGCTCTTGCGTAACCCAGCTTGAGCTTCCTCTGGAGCATGGAGGTCGATATCTGTCCGGCATTGACCGCGACCTCTATGGCACGTTCGATGAAGTCCTCGTCCGAACCTGCCGGAACATCGGATATATCGTCGCCGCCGTCATCGCCCTTGCCCTTGGGAGTCCACTCCTCAACGTCCCTGATCGCATCGGGATCGTAAACAGCCTGACACTGTGCCTTTATGAAGTCAAGAGTCTCGGTTATGTCCTTATTTGACGCGAAACAGCCCTGTATACGCACCGGCTTGTTCGTACCTATCGGCATATAGAGCATATCGCCGTTTCCGAGGAGCTTGTCCGCACCTGCTGTATCAATGATAGTACGCGAATCCACCTGCGACATTACCGAGAGCGCGATACGGCTCGGGATATTCGCCTTGATAAGACCCGTGATAACGTCCGTGGTAGGACGCTGTGTAGCCACAACGAGGTGCATTCCGGCAGCTCGTCCCATCTGTGCGAGACGGCAGATAAGGTCCTCGACCTCCTTGCCTGCAACGAGCATCATATCGGCGAGCTCGTCGATGAATACGACTATCTGCGGCTTCTTTTCGAGCTCAAGCTCCGGCTTGTTAACGGCAATGTCGTTGTAGGACTTCAGGTCGTTCGCACCGAGCTCGGAGAACAGCCTGTAGCGCCGCATCATTTCCTGTACCGCCCAGTTGAGCGCTCCGGCAGCCCTTTTCGCCTCGATGACGATAGGGATAAGGAGGTGCGGAATGCCGTCGAACACCTTGAATTCGACCATTTTCGGGTCTATGAGTATGAGCTTTACCTCGTCCGGAGTGGCATTGTAGAGTATGCTCATGATTATCGAACGTGTGCAGACCGACTTACCCGAACCGGTAGTACCTGCGATGATAACGTGGGGCATCTTGGCGATATCGCCGAGAATGACCTTGCCCTCGATGTCCTTGCCGACCGCAAAGGTCAGCTTGCTCTTGGAGTTCCTGAATTCGGGAACGGAGAGTATCTCCCTGAGCGTTACCATGTCGCGGTTCTCGTTCGGTACCTCGATGCCGACAACGGATTTTCCGGGAACGGGAGCTTCTATTCTTACGCCCTGTGCTGCAAGGTTGAGGGCGATGTCGTCCTCGAGGCCCTTTATCTTCGAGACCTTAACGCCGGGTCCCGGCTGTATCTCGTACCTCGTGATCGACGGACCGCGGAGGAGATTCTGTATCTTTACCACAACTCCGAAGCTGCGGAGGGTATTGACGATGACCTCTGCCTTTTCACGCATCTCTGCTGCCGCCTCGGCACTGTTGTTCTTCACCTGCGGCACGGAGAGAAGGTCGAGCGGAGGGAGTATGTATATCTTTTCGGCTTCCTTTTCAGCGGGCTGTTCTGTCTCAGCAGGCAGTGCCGCCGGGTCGTCCGAGGGCTTTGCGGCTGCCTCACGCGCAATGAGGGATTCCAGACCGTCATCGCCCTTATCGGCTTTTTTCAGTGGCGGAAGCTGCTTCTTCGCCGAAACTTTTTCCTCCGCAGGCGGAATGAGATGATCTGTGGGAAGCGGTATATCGAACAGGAACGCATCATCTTCCTGCTTCTGTCCCCTTGTGACCGGAAGATTTATCGGTATGACGCGCTGCTCGTCAGCCGGAAAAGCGTTCTCCTCCGGCAAGGGCTGTTCCTGCTTGCGGCGGCTGTTGACTATCTCGATAGCCTCCATATCCTTGGCAAAGCTCCGCTGCTCCTTCTCGTCGTCGATGTCGTCCTCCTCCTCGAAGGCGTCGCCGAATTTTCCGCCGACCGACATACAGTGTATACCCTTGAAGCATCTTCCGATGAAGCGGAACGGCGGCGAGAGCATATCGAGGAATTCGAGAAGGCTCAGTCCCGTAAGGAGCATTCCGAAGACGAAGAACATTATAACTGTGATTATCTTTGCACCGAGACTTCCGAAAGCGCGAATGAGTATGCCTGCGATGAAAATGCTCGCAACACCGCCTCCGCGAAGCTCTGAGCCGTCCTTGTAGAGCTCACGGAGCTGTTCCCGGAAGCCCTCGCCGGGAAGCTCTCCCACGAAGAATATCTGTATCGCCGCACTTGTGAGGAACATGAGCGCTACGCCCCATATCGCCCTTCCTGCGACGCATTTCTGGCTCTTTTCCATGCCTATCTGTACCGATGTGTATATGAGTATCATCGGCACGAAGAATGCCGCGATACCGAACATTCCGAGCAAAAACTTATGTATGCCGTGCCAGCCGGCCGAGCCGGTTATCAGCACCATCATCGCTGTGAGTATCCCAGCCGCGAAAAGTATCACCGACCAGAACTGGTTCTGATCGTTCCTGAGTGCTGCCGAGGGCTCCGGCTTCGGAGCCTCCGCAGGTTTCTCGTCAGTCTTGCGGCGAGTATTTTTCTTTTTAGGTTCTGCCATATTTCCCTCCGGGTATTGTTCTACTGATATCTTTTTCCGGTATGCTCTATCATGTCGTAGAGGCATTCCATAGCGTCGCCGAGACTGCCGAGCGAGTCGATAAGTCCGAGTTCAACGGCTTCCTTCCCCTCGACAACGCTGCCGACGTCCATGACGAGCTCCTGAGTATTTGTGAGGAGGCGTCTGAAATCCTCCTCCTTAATATTGCTGTTACGCAGAATAAAGCTGATTATCCTGTCCTGCATCTTATCGAAATACGAAAGCGTCTGCGGTACACCGAGAACGGTGCCATTCATACGGACCGGGTGTATCGTCATTGAGGCTGTCGGGACGATGAACGAACGCTTTGCGCTTACTGCGAGGGGAACGCCTATCGAGTGTCCTCCGCCTACGACGAGAGAAACGGTCGGTGTTTTCATGCCGGAGATGAGCTCCGCGATAGCGAGACCTGCCTCGACATCTCCGCCGACAGTGTTGAGTATGATGAGAAGTCCCTCAACGCTCCTGTCCTGCTCTATCGCGACAAGAGCCGGTATGATGTGTTCATAGCGGGTGGTCTTGTTCTGTTCCGCGAGGACGTAGTGGCCCTCTATCTGACCGACGACTGAGAGGCAGTGTATCAGATGCTTCGAGTTCTGCGAAACGGTCTGACCGAGCTTTTCCGCAAGCTCAGCCTCCGCGAGCTTCTCCTCAGCCGGAGAAGCCGACCTGTTCTGTTCATTATCCATGTGCATCGCTCCCTTGAAAGATATTGCACGGATAGTATGTGCATTATCCGGGAGCATATACATTATTATTATAAGTCATTCCGGCTCAAAAGTCAAGCACTGCGTACCAGAAAAACGAAGGCGCACAAATGTGCGCCCTTTGACTGTCAATAAACCTGTTTTGATTTGTTGATCGGGGAATGCCGGGTACGGCGTTCCCTGCGGTCAATTACGGTATATCCGCAAACTGCACTGTCTTACCGGGAAAGCGTTCCTCCGGCGGAACGTGTTACTTCACGCGGTTCAGGACGCACTGCGTACCGTCGCTGTCATTGATTGTGAGCCTGTCACCGTCAAACTCGACCTTGGACTCGCTGCTTTCGCCGTTCTGCATGAGCACCTTTTTCTCCGGGTCATAGGTGTATTCGATCTCGTTTTCAACGACCACATAGGACACGCCGTATTCCGGGAATCCTATCCTTGCCGCTGCGTCCTCGCCGAAGTAGTTCTTCATGTAGTCACCGGTGTATTCGCCGTAGGGAGAGCTCGCGTCAGGCTCGCCGATACGGCTGAAATCGAGCTTTCCTACCGAAAGCGTCTTACCGTCGTAGGTATATTCAGTCTCCTGACCGTCTATCATACACTTATCGTCCTGCAAATTGATAAAGCCCGTGAAATTGTACTCGATGCTCATGATGTATTTTCCGTCATCGCGAAACTCCATGCCGATGCTGTTGAAATAGGATATCTCCTCCGGACTGAGCCCCATAGACCTATAGCTGCCCCTGTCGACCGACCATTTTCCGAGTATGGAATCGCTCTCGCCGGACTTGCTGCTCTTTCCTCCGCACGAAACAAAAGTGCAGGTCAGCAGTGCTGCCGCCGCAAGCAGGGATACTGTTTTTCTCATAATAGCCTCCGTATAGCAAGATTTATCTATTATATATTATACCTCCGTGCTGCAAAAATCAAGTGCCGGCGTATTTTTTCAGTCGTTTGCACAAATATCCTCCGCCGCACTGCCTATAATCCACCCTCCCTGACAAATTATACCAAAAAAAGTCCTCTCCGCGCAAAAATGCTGATAAATTCGCAGAAAATCCGTTTTTCTCCCGAAAACCGCGGAAAAGCCTTGCAATCGGGCTCCGATTGTGTTATAATTATTCCCGGTTTTTTATTCTGGCGTTTTCGCCTGTGGAGGTTTTTTTATGTCAGCAGCACAGATATTTGCCGTTGCAATATTCGCGGCAATGTTCATAATGATCGTTCTCGATAAGATAGAACGCCATTATGTCACACTCGGAAGCGGTGTTCTCACCCTCGGCGTCGTCTTCGGCATCTGCATGAAGAGCGGCAGAGCGGTCTGGGATACCCTCGCGCTCGAAGGCTTCACCAAAAAGGACTTCTGGTATCAGGTCACTGAAAGTGAGAGCAAGGGCATCAACTGGGCGACTATCATCTTCATTGCCGGTATGATGGTAATGGTAGAGGGCATGGCGAAGGCAGGCTTCTTCCGGTGGCTCTGTATGAAGATAGCGTTCATCGTTAAATGCCGCACTATCCCGGTTTTCATCACGTTTATGATAATGTCCGCCGTTCTCTCGATGTTCATCGACAGCATAACTGTTATCATGTTCCTTGCGGCGGTAACGGTCGAGCTCGCACAGCTCCTCAAGTTCAACCCCGTTCCGATGATACTCTCCGAGATATTCTGCGCTAACCTCGGCGGAAGCGCTACCATGTGCGGTGACCCGCCCAACATCATCGTCGGCACATCAATGGGCTTCTCTTTCTTCGACTTCCTCACCAATACAGGCGTTTGCGCCGGCATCTGCCTCGTTATTTCGGTGCTCTTCCTCTATTTCGCGTTCAGAGGCGAGCTCGCTTCTTCAAGCGGCGAGAAGATAGACATTTCCAAGCTCCCCAAGCCCTCTGAGGCTATCACGAACAAGAAGGACTTCGTCATCAGCAGCATCATTTTCGGCTGTGCGGTAATACTTCTTGTGACCCACTCCATGACACACCTGACCGTTGCATCTATCGGTCTTTTCATAGCGGCGGTAACACTCCTGACCTCTGCAAAGGAAGCTCCCGGGCTCCTGAAAAAGGTCGATTACAAGACCCTCATCTTCTTCATCGGTCTGTTCATCGTTGTAAGCGGTCTTGAGGAGACCGGCATTCTCGAACTCATCGCCAAGTTCATCAAGAACATCAGCGGAGGCAAGGCTATGCTCATGGTGGCTATTATCCTCTGGATATCGGCTACCGCAAGCGCATTCGTGGACAATATCCCCTTCGCGGCAACTATGGTCCCCGTTATCGAGAGCCTCGCAGATACGACCGGCGTAAGCCGCAGTACCCTCGCATGGACGCTCTCTATCGGTACCGATATCGGCGGAAGCGCAACTCCTATCGGAGCCTCCGCGAACGTTGTCGGAACGTCCGTTGCAGCCAAGAACGGCTACCCCATAAGCTGGGGAAGATACTGCCGCAAGATAGCTCCCGCAACAGTTATCGTGCTCGCGGTATCCACAGGCTACCTTTTCATCAGATACCTTTGATTTGTAAGGAGGAAAAGCTATGTCACAGTTCATCATTTCAGTAGGACGAGAGTTCGGCAGCGGCGGAAGAGTCATTGCAGAAGCCCTCGCAAAAAAATTCAACGTTCCGATATACGACAGACACCTCATCACCGATATCGCCGAAAAGACCGGTCTCTCACCCGAGGAGATCGAGAAGTACAACGAGAACCCCAAGCACAGGCTGGTATCACGTTCGGTAAGAGGCTTCAGCAACTCCATTGAGGACAATATCGCGGAGATGCAGTTCAATATCATCGACCAGAAGGCTCAGAGCGGTGAGTCCTTCGTGGTGGTCGGACGCTGCTCCGAGACCAAGCTCAGGAAGTACCCTGCGCTGATATCACTTTTCGTCCTCGGTGATATGAGCGAGAAGATAAAGCGCGTCATGGAGGTATACAGCCTTTCCGAGGACGAGGCAAAGAAGCTCATCGAGAAAAAGGACAAGAAGAGAAAGCGCTATCACAACTACCACTGCTCCGGTCACTGGGGTGATTCCCGTCTGTATGACCTCAGCATCAACAGCAGCCGTCTCGGCATCGAGGGTACGATAGAATGCCTCGCGGAATACATCTCCGCAAGAATAGGAAAATAATAAGCAGGGAACGCCGCCCCCCGGCGTTCCTCGGCAGGGACGTCCAATGGGCGTCCCTTTTCATATCGTACAGGCAGCATTAAACCTCCGTAATCCGCCCCTGCGATCTGCCGTTCCCATAAATTCCCAGTGATTACACGGGACTTTCCAGCCAATAATAATCGTGTAATCTATGGCGAGCCGCAGCCACAAGCGGTATGGGAGTGCTATGGCGTACAACAAGGTAGTTATATCCGGAATAAATACTTCAGAGCTCACCGTTCTGAAGGAGGACGAGAAGATCGCGCTTCTGAAGGAGCTCCGTGCGACAGGCAGCAAGGAAGCCCGTGACAAGCTCATAAAGGGCAACCTCCGCCTTGTCCTCAGCGTTATACAGAAATTCACCGGCAGAGGTGAGGATATCGAGGATCTTTTCCAGATAGGCGTGGTCGGACTCATTAAGGCTATCAACAACTTCGACCTCACAAAGGAGGTGCGGTTCTCGACCTACTGCGTTCCGATGATAAGCGGAGAGCTCCGCAGACACCTCCGTGATTACAGCCATGTCAAGATAAGCCGTTCGATGCGTGACCTCGCCTACAAGGCGATACATGCCAAGGAACGTCTGACCTGCGAATTGCAGCGTGAGCCAAAAATAGAGGAGATAGCGGACGCTATCGGCGAAAAAAGAGCCGATGTGGTCATCGCACTCGAAAGCATAAGCGACCCGGTATCCCTCTACGACCCGGTCTACTCCGACACCGACGATACGGTCTACGTCATCGACCAGATAAGCGACCGCAATGACGTTGAGAGCTGCATGGACGAGATAACTATCCGCGATGCCATAAAGGCTCTCGGCGAACGCGAACGCAATATCCTCGCCCTGCGCTTCATCAAGGGTCACACTCAGGTCGAGGTCGCAAAGGAGATCGGCATTTCTCAGGCTCAGGTCTCACGCCTCGAAAAAAGCGCTATAAACCGCATAAAAAGCAGCCTTTGAGGCATTGGTCAAAATCACCAAAATTCCCCCTCGGCAGAAAAATTTCCGCTCCGGTCTTGACTTTCTGCACGATTTGTAATACAATATATATACACGAATATCCAAAGTCAAGGTATCATTTCAAGGAGTGTGTATACCAATGAGCAAGGTAATAAGTTTCTTTGCCAACCTCAAAAGATCAACGAAAATAACCCTCATTTCATGCGTGAGCTTCGTGCTCATGACCTTCCTTATCCTCTGCTTCTTCATCATGTCCCCCATAACGCCTTCCGACAAGGCCGGACATACCTACGGCAGAGAGAGCCTTTCCCCTGATGACGCAACAAATACTACTTCTGTGACTACCCTCGCAGGCGAATCCGTTGAGGTTTCCAAAGGCACTTCAACAGTTACAGTCACCACTACCCGCAAGGAGTACAAGATCACTATCACTACCGGTACTTCCAAGTACAGCGACTATTACTCCGAGGGCAGGATCAATGCCGGCGGTTACGAAGGCGGCTACACTAACCCCTACCAGACTACTACATCTGCATACACCACTCAGCCCTACACAGGCTATACAGAGCCCTACACCGGAAGCGGCGAGGAGCCCTATACAGGTGAGGATCCCACAGAGCCCGTTACAGGCGATCAGCCTACAGAACCGGTAACTGAGGCACCTACAGAGTATATCCCGCCTACGACTGAGTATATCCCGCCGGCGACTGAGTATATCCCGCCGACGACAGATGCTCCCAAGCCCTCTGAGAGTTCGATGTGGTAAAACAACAAAAAGAAAAGCTGCCCTAGCGGCAGCTTTTTCACGCAAAAAGCGGCGTTCAGAACACCGCTTTTTTTATCATATCAAGCTCTTTCAGGGAGATGCAGTTCGGAGGAAATCCACCGTTCTTCATCACCGAGAGCATCTCGTCTATCTCAGCCCAGCAAACCTCCGAGACCTCGGAATCCTGCAATACAAGGCTGTCCGCATCGACCTCCTCGCGGCAGAGATATACCGCACTGAGCTCGTTATCGTTGATGCCGTCGTACCTTTCAACATTGTTGAGAAGTCCGATGAGCTCCAGCTTTTCACCGGTAGTCTCGATGCCAAGCTCCTCCTTGAGCTCCCTGACGGCTGCGTGACGGAACTCACCGCCCTGCGACACATGACCTGCCGCAGAAACATCGTACTTTCCGGGATTGACGTCCTTTCGGGGCGCACGTTTCTGCAAAAGCACGAATATGCCCATATCACGGCGCTTTATCAGCCATATATGAACGGTCGGGTGAAGATCGCCGTCCCTGTGGACAAGTGAACGCGGCTTTGCGCTTCTGGTCAGGCGTGAATGCTCGTCGATAAGGTTGAGGAACTCGTCCGTTATGAAGCTGCACTTGCTGCCGCTCTCACGGAACACCTCCGCTATTTCATCGACTGCGGCGTTCTGGACGTTTTCATCGGAAACATATAGCCTGTACTCACGGGGAGAGCTCTGCTCTGCCAATGCAGCCGCAAGCTCATCTCTGCCGGAAATACCGGGAATACCGAGCTTTCCGGCAACATCGCCGTAAAGCTCCTCACTGCTCAGAAGCCTGTTAAGATAGATTTCGGAAACTTCCATATTTTCCCTCCGGAGCGCTGTAAACCGCTCAAAATTTGAATAGATCATTATCGCCGTATGACATTATATACCTTTGCGAGGGAAATGTCAATACTTTTCGGCAATAATTAGAACTCTTAGTAATTAGTCAGCGGCTCACGGCAAGCCGCCGGGACGTCCGATAATGCGGACATTCCCGAAAATACCGCTCATTTCAAAGGATAATTCTATGAAAAACAAACAGTTCACGCTCCCGCTGGCATATTCCCTCGCGGCGGCGTTCATCACGCTGCTCATCTGCTCGAAGTCCTCGCCGCTCTACCCCATCAACGACTGGGTGGACGCAAACACCTACCTCACGGTCGGACGCGGTATGCTGCACGGGAAGGTCACCTACCGCGACCTCTACGAGCAGAAGGGTCCCCTGCTTTATATGCTCCACGCCGCCGCGGCTGCCATAACGGAAAAGTCCTTCCTCGGCGTTTTCATCATTGAGGTCGCCGCCTGCACGGCTTTCCTGTACGAGAGCTGCCTGCTCCTCTCCGGGAACGGCAAAAAGTGCCGTTTGTGGCTTCTTCCGGTGATATCCGGCACCATATACGCTTCAAGGGCTTTCTGTCACGGCGACAGTGCGGAGGAGCTCTGCCTTCCCCTGACGCTCGGGGCTTATATGCTCGGACTTGGCGCTGTACGCGGAAAGCGTCCGTTCTCCGGACGGGAATGGTTCGTGCTCGGCGTCCTCGGCGGCGCTGTGCTGTGGATAAAATTCACGCTCACCGGCATATTCGCAGCGCCGGTCATTGCCGGTATAGTCCTCGCTTTCAGGCAGAAACGCGGCGGCGAGCTCGTCCGCGGACTGTCACTGTGCGTCCTCGGTGCAGCGGCGGCATCTCTGCCGGCAATCGCCTATTTTACGGTGAACGGCGCACTCGATGATCTGTTCTCGGTCTACTTCTACGACAACATCTTCCGCTACGGAGGAACAGACGGCGGCTTCATCGCAAACCTCGGCGACGGGCTGAATTTCTGCCGTATGTTCATGCCGCTGCCTGCAATTATAATATGTGCCGGACTGGTTCTTGTTCCCCTGCGCGAGGGCAAAACCGCCGCGCTCTATTTCGCCGGAGCTGTCGCTTCCACGGCAGTTTTCGCGTTCGGAGGCCACGCAAGCTACCAGTATTATCCGCTTGCTATGGCGGTTTTCGTGCCTCATGCACTGTGTTCGCTCGCCGACAGCATCAAGGTAAAGCGTCCGTTTCCGCGGCATTTCACGGCGGCGGCTTCCCTATGCGGACTCGTCCTCTGCGGACTGTGGTGCGGTCTGACCTGCCGGAATGTCTACCTCATGAAATACAGCCGCGATGAGCTTCCGCAGTACATATTCGCGGAGGCTGTCAGTGAAAACGGCGGCGGCGCCCTCCTCAACTACGGCTTCATCGACGGCGGCTTCTACCTCGCAGCGGGACAGGTCCCGGATTTCCACTATTTCTGCCTCAACAACATGGACATACCGGAAATGAAGTCTGCACAGGATCACTATATTTCCTCCGGAAAGGCTCAATTTGCCGTGATCCGCTCTGCATCGCCCTTCCCGGAGAAGTTCCCGGAGGACTATACCCTGATATCGACTGCAAAAATGTGTTATTATGACAAATTATTCTATTATTTTTTGTTCAAATGCAACGAAGATGATAAAAAAAACACTTCCGCTATTGAATAATATAACAATTTATGGTATAATAAATGAAAGAGCATTTATTATAATTTATCTTAATACCAATGCACTGTGATCAATGATTCACTGCTTATCAGAAAACGGAAAGAGGTGGTATAATGACCCCGAAGGAGGAGTTTATTTCGATATATACCGAAAATATCAAGCGCGGCGGTGCCGACAAGCTCCTTGAATACCTCAAAAAGAGCGATTTCTTCACAGCCCCGAGCAGCACACGCTTCCACGGTGCTCACGAGGGCGGACTTGTTCAGCACAGCCTCAACGTCTACCACTGCCTCAAGGACTACCTTTCGCGCCCGCGTACAAAGGAGCTCTACGGCATGGACTACTCCGAGGAAACTATCGCTATCGTCGCTCTCCTGCACGATGTCTGCAAGGTCAATTTCTATACCGTTGACTACCGCAACAAGAAGAACGATGAGACCGGCGTTTGGGAAAAGGTACCGTACTATACGGTGAATGATACCCTCCCCTACGGCCACGGCGAAAAGTCTGTGTATATCCTTTCCGGCTTCTTCTACGGCGATGACAGGCTCACCCGCGAGGAGGCGTTCGCTATACGCTACCATATGGGCTTCTCTTACGGCGGCACTGAGGAAAGAGGTACTATCGGGAAGGCGCTCGAGATGTACCCTCTCGCTCTCGCTCTCAACGTTGCCGATATGGAGGCTTCGTATTACCTTGAAGGCAGTGAAAAATAGGCTTCAGTCAGAGAAAAATACCCCCCGGCATTAAAGGAGAATTGAATTATGAACTGGTACGATAACGCTATAATCTATCACATCTATCCGCTCGGCTTCTGCGGAGCTCCCAAATTCAACGACGGCGGTGACATAGTCTACCGTCTCGACAAGATACTTGACTGGATACCCCATTTCAAGGAAATGAACATCGACGCTGTTTACTTCGGACCCGTTTTCGAGTCCGTTGAGCACGGCTACGATACCATCGACTACAAGACCATCGACCGGCGTCTCGGCGATAACAATTCCTTCCGCTATATCTGCGACAAGCTCCACGAAAACGGCATCAGAGTCATTCTCGACGGCGTTTTCAACCATGTCGGAAGAAAATTCCCGCAGTTCGTGGACATTCAGGAAAAGGGTCAGGGCTCGGGCTACTGCGGCTGGTTCCAGAACCTCAATTTCGGCGGTCAGAGCCCCTACGGCGACCCATTCTGGTATGAGGGCTGGAACGGCTACTACAATCTCGTCAAGCTCAATCTCCGCAATGTCGGCGTCTGCGACCACATCATCGACGCTATCAACTACTGGATAGAGTCCTTCGGCATCGACGGCATACGCTTCGATGCTGCCGACTGCATCGACTTCGATTTCTTCAAGCGCATCAGGAGCTTCTGCAAGGGCAAAAAGCCCGATTTCTGGCTCATGGGCGAGATAATCCACGGCGATTACAACCGCTGGGCTAATCCCGAGATGCTCGACAGCGTAACCAACTACGAATGCTACAAGGGTCTCTATTCCTCCCACAACGACAAGAACTACTTCGAGATAGACTACTCCATAAACCGCCAGTCCGGTGCAAACGGCGGTATTTACAGGAATATCGGCCTCTACAACTTCGTTGACAACCACGATGTCAACCGTCTTGCAAGCACCCTCAACAACCCTGCTCACCTCCCGCTCGTGTATACCCTCATGTACGCTATGCCCGGTATACCCTCGATATACTACGGAAGTGAATACGGCATTCAGGGTCGCAAGGAGAACAACTCCGATGACAACCTCCGTCCGTGCCTGCACCTCGCCGACATGGAACGCGAAAATATCGACCTCTACCACCACATCGTCAAGCTCGGACGCATATACCGCGCTTATCCTGCCCTCAGAACAGGCACCTATGAGCGCATTCAGATAACTAACCAGCAGCTCCTCTTCAAGAAGTGCCTCGGCGATCAGGTGGTATATATCGCGCTCAACCTTGCGGATTACCCCTACGATTTCAACTTCGGCACTCACCTCGGAGGCCTTGTGGACGTTCTCAGTGCAAGTCAGATACCTGTTGAGAACGGCAATGTCCACATATCCCTCCAGCCCTTCTCGTCCATGATAATCGTTTCGGACGATATCGTCAACAATCAGCCGGAGAACTCTGAGGAGAGCCCTGCTCCCGAGGACAGGGAGACTGAGATAGTAAAGGGTGCGAAATACCGTCATTTCAAGGGCGGTATGTATGAGCTTGTCGACGTTGCAAGGCACAGTGAGACCAACGAGGAGCTTGTGATCTACCGTTCGCTCCATGACGGTCAGGTATGGGCGAGACCCAAGACCATGTTCACGGGCAAGGCCGGAGATGTACGCAGATTTACAAAGATAGACTGAGTTTGCATCAGCCGCAGATCTGCAAGCATTCATTATGCCTCTGCTAATTTCAAAAAACGCTTGACATTCCTGAAAAAACGTGATATAATAGCAACAACAAACGCGAGGACGGAGAGAAGTAATACAGGATTTCGTTCACAGAGAGCGCGGGGCGGTGTGAGCCGCGCATCAGAGCCTGTACGAATAACACTCCCGAGCAGTGATCCGAAAGGGTGCCTGTATTACCGGGCGGCGGTTCTAAGGGGACGGCGGTTCTAAGGGGGCGGTGGTTCCAAGGGAACGGTGGTTTCCATGTGGGACGGTGAGCTCCGGAGGGACGGTTGGTTCAAGTGGGACGGCGGTTTCCATGCGGGACGGTGAGTTTCGCAGTAACCGGTTGCTCAGATATCAGCGGCATTTCAGTAGGTGAGACGTGTTCCGCACGTTACAGCGGACCAAAAGTGATCGCTTTTGCGATAATTCAGGTGGCACCACGGGTATTACGCTCCCGTCCTGTTTAAGGACGGGGGCTTTTTGCTTTTTCTCGTCCTGAGTATACGATACGAAAGGAAAGATTTTTATGAAACACACTGACATCAAAGAGATCATCAGCTCTCAGGACTATGCCGGCAAGACCGTCACAGTCTGCGGCTGGGTACGCACCTCCCGCAATTCCAAGAGCGTTGCGTTCATCGAGCTCAACGACGGTACCTCCCTTAAAAATATACAGGTAGTCGTTGAAAAGGGCGATTCCGACTTCAAGGAGCCCCGCGTTGGTACTTCCGTAAAGGTCGAGGGAACTGTTGTTGCCGGCAGAAACAATACTGTCGAGATCAACATCACCCCCGAAGCACTCACCGTGCTGGGTGACGCTCCCACTGACTTTCCCCTCCAGAAAAAGGGACACACGCTGGAATTTCTCCGTACCATTCCTCATCTCAGAGGCAGAACGAATACTTTCAATGCAGTATGGAGAGTCCGCTCCGTTCTGGCAGCTGCGATCCACGAATATTTCCAGAGCCACAACTATACCTATGTAAATACCCCCCTCATTACCGGAAGCGACTGCGAGGGTGCAGGCGAGATGTTCCAGGTAACTACCAACGGCTTCACGACCGAGTACAAGACCGAGGAGGAATACTACGCCAACGACTTCTTCGGCAAGAGAGTAGGTCTTTCCGTTTCAGGTCAGCTCGAAGGCGAAATGGCTGCTATGGCTATGGGCAAGATATATACCTTCGGTCCCTCTTTCCGTGCCGAGAATTCCAATACTCCCAAGCACCTCGCCGAGTTCTGGCACATCGAGCCGGAGGTTGCATTCATGGAGCTCGACGATGTTATCGAGCTTGCTGAGGATATGCTCAAATTCGTTATCGGAAAGCTCCTCCGCACCTGTCCCGACGAGATCGAATTCTTCGATGCACACTTTGAAAAGGGTCTCAAAGCCCGTCTCGAGGAGCTCATCTCCCACGAATTCGGCAGAGTCACCTACACTGAGGCTATCGAGCTGCTCAAGAAGTCCGGCGAGAACTTCGTCTACCCCGTAGAATGGGGCTGCGACCTCCAGACCGAGCACGAGAGATACCTCTCCGAGAAGGTGTTCAAGAAGGCTGTCTTCGTTACCGATTACCCCAAGGAGATCAAGTCCTTCTACATGAAGCAGAACCCCGACGGCAAGACCGTTGCGGCTGTTGACCTTCTTGTTCCGGGCGTCGGCGAGATCATCGGCGGAAGCGAGCGTGAGTACGACTACGACAAGCTCGTTGCCGCTATGGAGGCGAGAGGCATGAGCATGGCTCCCTACGGCGATTACCTCGACCTCAGAAAGTACGGCAGCGTTCCGCACGGCGGCTTCGGTCTCGGCTTCGAGAGACTTATCATGTACACAACGGGTATGGCTAATATCCGCGATGTTATACTCTTCCCGAGAACAGTAGGCTCTATCAGATAACAGATTTAAGGAGGAAACTATCATGAAAAAACTTATCGCATTACTTGCAGCTTCAATGCTGCTCACAAGCGCTCTTGCTTCCTGCGGAAGCGACAGCGACAGCTCCGAGGAGGCTTCAACAAAGGCTTCTTCCTCTATCTCCGATGAGGAGAGCACTGAGGACGCAACCGACGGTGAAGAGGAGGACACCACCTCCACTACAAAGTCCAAAAAGACCACAAAGGAAGCCACTACCGCAAAGGTAACTACTGAACCCGAAACCGAAGAGGCTACCGAAGCTCCTGCAAACGCTTCACAGATCATCGGCAAGTGGACCTTCCCTGCCGAGCTTATGTCAGAAATGAACCTTGATGTCTCCGAACTTCCGGAAGGTGCATCGTTCAACGAAATGTACATCGAGTTCACAGCTTCCGGTGATATGATAATTTATGTCAACATAGATATGTCCAGTATCATTCAGCTCAACGACAATGGTATGACTTTAAGCGGTATGACATTCAGTAAGCCTGCTGCCGGACAGACCGACGGTCTTATCTATGACGGCTCTGCATTGAAAATAGTCGCCGGAGGTCAGGAGGTCATTACGTTCAAGCGCATAGGTGATCCCGACCCGAACAGCTGGTACGGCAAGTATACCTCCGAGGAGATGTTCAGCAAGGTCAAGCTCGGTTCCGATAAGGATTACTATATCGACTTCACTACTCCCGGAAAAACCGGTATAACAGTTTCCGGAAAGGGCGAATATAGCTTTGACGAGAAAAACAGCAGGGTCTCTGTTTTCGGCAAGCCTGACAGCGCCGGAGTCGAATTCAAGGGCGA
Source organism: Ruminococcus flavefaciens (assembly GCA_902777125.1). GTDB lineage: Bacteria > Bacillota > Clostridia > Oscillospirales > Ruminococcaceae > Ruminococcus. The sequence continues at coordinate 164,656 of CACYSQ010000001.1, read as the reverse complement.
TACTATGATCTGGTCTACAGACAAGGGCGATTCCATAACATTCAACCGCATCAGCTGATGCGGACGCTTTCCTAAATCTTAAAGGAGGATATCAATATGAAAAAACTTATCGCGATACTTGCAGCTTCATTGCTGCTCACAAGTGCTCTTGCTTCATGCGGAAGCGACAGCGACAGCTCCGAGGATACCACAGAAAAGGCAAAGTCCTCACTTTCTGACGATGATGACGATGATGACGATGATGACGACGACGATGATGACGACGACGATGATGACGACGACGATGATGACGACGACGACAACGATGACGACGATGACGACGAGGAGGAGGACACTACCTCCACTACAAAGTCCAAGAAGACTACCTCAAAGGTGACTACCGAGAGGGCAACTATCGCCAAGATAACCACTGAGCCTGCCTCTAAGGAGCGCACTACCGAGAAGAAGCCCGCAAGTCAGATGAAGCACTATGAGCTCTCTGATAATTCGCCTATCCTCGGAAAGTGGACTTTCCCGGAGGAAATGATGTCTGAGTTCGACATGGATACAGATGAACTTCCGGAGGGCATGGAATTCAAAGACGCATATATGGAATTCACCGATGACAATATGCTGAATTTCACATTCTCACTCGATATGTCATCAGCTATATATCTTGATGATGACGGTCTGCACATGATGGGTATGTCTTTTGAAGATTTCAAGAATACCGGCTCACAGCTTATATTCACCTATATGGGCGAAGAAGCAATAACATTCGACCGTATCGGCGCTCCCGATAAGAGCACGATCTACGGAAAATATGACGGAAATACTGCTTTCAATAGTAAAGATGATCCGGACGAGGACGATGAAGATGAGGATTCCGAGCTTATACTCAATTTTGAAGCTCCCGGAAAGTCTTCAATGGAAGTGAGCGGTGGAACACCCTATGAGTTCGATGAAAAAAATGCACTTCTTTATGCAGGAACGGAAGGTGAGTCTGCCAAGGTCGAATTCGACGGCAAAAAAATGAAATGGATAACAGATGACGGAGAAACAGTAACTCTCGAACGTCTGGACTGATATCCGAATAAACTGTACAGCACATCAGCCGTCAATGGCGCCGGCTGGTGATAATATTACGAAAGGTTTGGTAACTATGTCAAGATCGCTGTATATCCCCGAGGGCTACAAGTCTGCCCTCACGCTGCGTGAAACTCAACACGCAATCAAGTACATCAAGGACGTTTTTCAGCAGGCTCTCTCATTCGCACTGACCCTTGACCGCGTTTCCGCTCCCCTCATCGTGAAAAAGGGCAGCGGTATCAATGACGACCTCAACGGCGTTGAACGCAAGGTCGATTTCGATATCAAGGAGATAGGCACCGAGGCTGAGGTGGTACAGTCACTTGCAAAGTGGAAGCGTATGGCTCTCTACCGCTACGGCTATACCGCCGGCGAGGGCATCTACACTGACATGAACGCTATCCGCCGCGATGACGATACCGACAACACCCACTCCATTTTCGTTGACCAGTGGGACTGGGAAAAGGTCATCACCCGTGAGCAGAGAAACCTCGACTTCCTCAAGGACGCTGTAAAGTCCATCGTCAAGGCTATCTCCTACACCAAGCGCAAGATAAGTCTCCGCTACCCAGCTATCGCCGGAAAGATCTGCGAGGACGTCTTCTTCATCACCACTCAGGAGCTGGAGGATATGTACCCCGACAAGACCGGCCATGAACGCGAAAGACTCATCACAAAGGAGCACAAGACCGTTTTCCTCATGGGCATCGGCGGAAAGCTGAAAAGCGGCGAGAAACATGACGGACGCGCTCCCGATTACGACGACTGGTCGCTCAACGGCGATATCCTTTTCTGGGACGAGGTTCTGAACGATTCGCTCGAGGTATCCTCAATGGGTATCAGAGTTGACGCTGATTCGCTGAAATCACAGCTTGCCGAGTGCGGTGCCGAGGACAGAATGCAGTACAAGTATCACAAGATGATAGCTGACGGAACGCTTCCGCTCACTATAGGCGGCGGTATCGGACAGTCGAGACTTTGTATGCTGCTTCTGAACAAGGCTCATATCGGTGAGGTGCAGTCCTCGATATGGACGGACGAAATGGTGCAGAAATGCGCTGAAAGCGGTATAACACTGCTGTAAAGTGATTCTTGCGGACGTCGGAACGCCGTCCCTACGGTTTGAACTGCAATATCTTTTATGTGGGGCGATGCAGGCATCGCCCCCTGCTTTTTCGTTCACCATGTCCCCTGTCATTCGGCAGGGGTTTTTTTATGGAAAAAATTGTAAGAATTGCACAATGGTTCCGTTTTTTGTATGTGCAACCCTCCAAAAATGTTTTTATTAATAATTTCGCCTTTAATTTTTCCGTTAATATGGTATAATTAATAAAAAAGGTACACATTCTTAAAGGATGGCAGGTGTAAATTATGGAGAATGGCAAAATCAAAAGCATTTGCGTTGTGGTTGCAGGCATCGACGAGGAGTATCAGCACGATATCATCACAGGTCTCAATCAGGCAGCGCGTGATACAAATGTGAACATCGCTTACTTTACAGCATTCGGCGGCATGATAAAGAGCAAGCGCTTCGACCTCGGTGAGTACAGCATCTTCAAGCTCATCGACTTCGCTCGCTTTGACGGTGCCGTTCTTATGACAAATACCATCAGCGATCCCAACGTCCGTCAGGAGATCATCGACCGCGTTCTCGATTCCGATATCCCCACTGTAATATTTGACTGCGACGAATACGCTGAATTCTGCAACATCAGCATCGACAACAGCAAGGCTATGAACGAGATGGTCGAGCATATCATCACGGTCCACGGTGCAAAGACCCTGAATTATATCTCCGGTCCCCTTGCTAATCCCGAGGCTAAAGCCCGCTATAACTCCTTTGTCAATGTGCTAAGGAAGCACGGTCTCGAGGTCGATGAAAGAAGAATATACTACGGCGAATTCAGAAGTCAGGACGGTAAAAATGCTATCGAGGCTTTTGAACAGTCAAATCTTCCGCTCCCGGACGCTTTCATCTGCGCTAATGACGCTATGGCGCTTACTGCGGCTTCCTCCCTCGAAAAGCTCGGTCACCGCATTCCCGAGGACGTTAAGATAACCGGCTTCGATTACACATACAATGCACAGAATTTCTGTCCCTCACTTACCTCCGTAAAGCGTCCGCTCTACGATATCGGCTATAAGGCTTGCAAAACGCTGCTTGAAATGGCTGACGGCGGCGAAAATCCGGGTACCGTCCGCATGGAGGCTTTCCCTGTTTTCGCGGAGAGCTGCGGCTGCGGCAAGGAGGACGGAAACGATTTCAGGGACTACAAAAAGAAGATGTACTCCCATAACGAACGCGTGAATTCCCACATTACCCTCCTCAACCGCCTTACCGCAAGGCTCGCCGAGACCGAGACCGAGACCGAACACTCAGAGGCTCTTTGCGATTTCATCTCCGAGCTCGAATGCGAGAAGTTCTCCATTTGCCTCACTGAGAACTGGAAGGATTCCTTCAACAAGGGCATTACCGATCACGTCGAGGAGGACAACGCCTATTGCAGCTACGTTACCGCTCCCCTTATCTGGGAACGCGGCAGAATGCACACCGCCGGCTATTTCCCGAGTAATGAGATGTTCCCGGAGGAATTCGGGAACGGCGGAAATGTCAGCTATTTCCTCCCCCTCCACTTCGGTGACAGGTGCCTCGGCTACTACATCATCACCAACAGCGAATTCCCGATAACAAGCCTGCTCTGCCACACGCTGACCATGAATATCAGCAACTCGCTCGAAAATATCCGCAAGCTTTTCAACCTCAACAAAGCTATGGAGGAGCTCAACAGGCTCTATGTCATCGACCCGCTTTGCAATGTCTACAACCGCAACGGCTTCATCAACATCGTGGACGATATGTTCAAGGAGTGCATCGCCAAGAAGAAATCCATAATGCTTAGCTTCATCGACATGGACGGTCTGAAGTTCATCAACGATAACTACGGTCATAACGAAGGAGATTTCGCGATACAGCGTCTCGCAAGCGTTATACAGGAATGCTGCGGAAGAAGAAGCGTCTGTGCGCGTTTCGGCGGCGATGAGTTCGTTATCTTTGAAGCGGGAGTTACTGCGGCTTCCGGCGACGCTCTCCAGCGCCGTTTCGATAACCGCATCGAGAATATGAACTCCATAATCCGCAAGCCCTATACTCTCTCCGCCAGCGTCGGAAGCATAATCGTCGCTCCCGACGAGAACACCACGCTCTACAGTATTATCCAGGAGGCTGACGATAAGATGTATGAGATCAAGAAAGCCCGCAAAAAAGCGCGGCAGTCAGAGAAGATCAATTGAGAATAGGAAAAGCGGCTCAATAAGAGCCGCTTTTTTGCGCCGCCGCATGAAAAGACCGCCCGTGTGTACGGACGGTCTTTGCTGTCAACCCTTTAGTATATCCTGTACCTTTTGGTAAAGCTCGGTATCATTCGCCCTGAACCAGAGATTTGACACCTTTATGAGGTTTCCGCAGACCTTGAACGGACACTTGATGTTGCAGTCCTCACGGTCCTCATAGTAGAATGTGAACTCGGGACCTGACGGAACAGAATCGCTCGTTCTCAGCGTAAGTGTGAGTCCCTTGAACAGATTGGAGAGCTGCTTCTCCTGCTGTTCAGTGAGCTGATATTCCTTTTCGCCCTCCGTAACGCACCATATCGAATACTTGTCGGTATTGGCGACATCGGACTGGAAGTCCTCAGCAACGACGTTGTTCATATGCCTGTGCTCCTTAACTATCGCAGCGAGCTTGTCGCTCATCTTCGGCTCGCTGTCAGTGCATTTGTAGAGTATTGAGAGGTCCTCGCGCATACCCTCCTTTATCGTATCGGTGTAGAGGTGGAAGCCGACATAGTTGTTTAAAACGTTTATCTGATAGAGCTTTCCGCCGTCCCTCAGGAAAAGCGCAGTACCGTCTTTTGTGCCGTCACTCAGACCGGTTGGAACGTCCTCGGCCTCAACAAAGTGCAGACCGTTGAAAAGAGCGTTTATCTCGTCACGGCCGGTCTGGTCGATATCGTAGCCCCATTCAGGATAAAATCTGCCGTCGAGCATGAAAAGGAAATGCGTGTCACATATCTGCTTCAGCTCCGCCTCGATGTTCTTGTCGAGCTTGTAATACCTATAGGTCTTCTGACCTGTCAGACCGTAGGCGTATGTGTATTTGACGGTATCACCTATGACGGAAATGTGCGAATTGCAGTCGCCGCCGTTATATTGCAGAACCGGGAAGGTGCAGACGCCGTCCTCAGTATACAGGCTGCTGTCTATGCTGAATGGCTCTGTTTCGGTCGCAGTGAGGTCGGCAAACAGTCCTCTTATATTTTCACGCTGCGTCGCGGAGAGGGACTGCAAGCCGCCATTGCCAATGAAATCATTCGCGAGGAATTCCCCTATGGCAGTCTCGCTGACGGGCGAAACGGTCCCGATAGTATCGCTGAGGACAGTGCTCGGGGAAGCGAACTGCTGTTTGCTGCGGCTGGAGCTGCTGATATCGGGCGCTTTATTGATAATGCTGACCGCTGCGGCTGTACCTCCGGCAGCGAGAACGCATACTGCTGCAATTGCCGCAAATCGGCGGAACGGACGTGGCTTGTAGCGCTCGACCGTCATGACGATATCGGTATATTCTCCCGCATTATCGGGGAGTTTCTGTGTGCAGGCAGCGATTATGCGCTTTTTCGCATCGTCCGAAAGGCGTATTTTTTCGCCGGCTCTGCTGAGCTTGTTCAGATTCATCATAAGTATTCCTCCTTGTATTTTTTTCCGAGAAGCTCTCTGCCCTTGGAGAGCTGCATTTTTACTGCGGAAGGCGTTCTTCCGATCATTTTCGCTATCTCATCGACCTTGTAGCCCTCGATGTAGTGCAGGGTGAGGGCGAGCCGGTACTTCTCCGGCAGGCTCATGAGAGCTTCGATAATATGTGAGCTTTCTTCGTCCTGCGGCACTGTTTCGAGCGCTTCCTCGCCAAGTGCCTGGTGTCTTTTTCTGAAACGCTGCATACTGCGGCATTTGTTCCGCGCAACGGTTATCAGCCAAGCCTTTTCGTGCTCGGTATCGCTGAAATCCGGAGCTTTCCGGAAGTAGGCGATAACGGTCTCCTGAACCGCGTCCTCGGCGTCAGCGGGTACGCAGAGCATTATCAGGCAAAGCCGGTAGAGCATATCTCCGTATTTTTCAACTATTCGTTCAACAGCGCTGTTTTCCTGCATCTCATCATCTCCTTTCACTGATAACACGCCGGAGGGAGGCGTTTGGTCAATTTAATTCTGATTATAGCCGGTTTTCTGAAAATGTCAACAGTGGTTTTTTCCGGCGGTACGCTGTTCAAAGGAGGTTTCTTATGAAAGGATAGTATCATTCGTTGCCGCAGGCGGCGAAACGCCGCCCCTACACCGAACTCCGAAATGCAATGGAAATTAATACTTTACAACTCCGGAAAAAAGTGTTATAATATGTTTTGAACCGCGTTCAAAGGCGAGCGCGGCATTTTTAAGGAGGTATTTCCACATGGAAAAATTAAGAATAGGTATCGCAGGCTACGGCAACCTCGGCAGAGGCGTTGAGCTTGCTATAAGACAGAACGACGACATGGAGCTCGCAGGCATTTTCACTCGCCGTGCTCCCGAAACAGTCAAGCCCCTCACACCCGGCGCTAAGGTCTACAGCATCAATGACGCTGAGGCTATGAAGGACAGCATCGACGTCCTGATAATCTGCGGAGGAAGTGCTACAGACCTTCCCAAGCAGACTCCCGCTCTCGCTAAGAACTTCAACGTTATCGACAGCTTCGATACTCACGCACGCATTCCCGAGCATTTCGCAAATGTTGACAAGGCTGCAAAGGAGAGCGGTCACCTCGCTTTCATCTCCCTCGGCTGGGATCCCGGTCTGTTCTCACTCAACAGACTTTACGCTGAGTCTATCCTCCCCAACGGCAAGAGCTACACATTCTGGGGCAAGGGCGTAAGTCAGGGTCACTCCGACGCTATCCGCCGTGTTGAGGGCGTAAAGCGCGGTATACAGTACACGGTTCCGATAGAGGCAGCTATGGATGCTGTACGCTCCGGAAGCCAGCCCGAGCTCACTACCCGTGAGAAGCACAAGAGAGAGTGCTTCATCGTTCCCAAGGAGGGCGCTGACCTCGCTAAGATCGAGAACGATATCAAGACCATGAAGAACTACTTCGATCAGTACGATACAACTGTTCACTTCATCACCGAGGAGGAGTTCGAGGCTGAGCACAACAAGATGCCTCACGGCGGCTTTGTAATGAGAAGCGGTCTCACAGGTGACGGCGAAAAGACTCACCAGATGATAGAGTATTCCCTAAAACTCGAGTCCAATCCCGAGTTCACAGCAAGCGTACTTATCTGCTATGCAAGAGCGCTCGGCAGACTTTACAAGGAAGGCGCAACAGGCTGCAAAACCGCATTCGATATTGCTCCTGCTTACCTTTCAAAGCTCTCAGGTGAGGAGCTTCGTGCATCAATGCTCTGATACAGAAAAAACCATAAAGGAGCCTGCGCTTCTTTATGGTTTTCTTTTTGAACAGGGAAGGGGGACGCCATAGGCGTCCCCCTCGTTTTATCATTATGTCATTCGTCCGTGTGGAATATCATTCTCACGAAGTTGTACATATGAGCATTGATGCAGTTATCGCCGTGATAGCCGCCGTGTACATACTGCCAGAGGTGCGGAACACCGTTCTTGTCGAAGTTGTCGTGGTAGGTCTTGGGGTTATCATAAACGGTCTTGTCATTGTCTCCTGCTGTGATGAGAAGGAGGTAGGGTTCGTTGGACTTATCCCACTTGAATGAGCCCGCAACGCCGGGAGCAGGGCAGATCGCACCGACATAGCCGAATACGTCGGGAAGCTTCATTCCGATGAGGAGACCCTCTCGTCCGCCCATTGAGAAGCCTGTTATGGCTGTGTTCTCCTTGCCTGTGAGAATGCTGTACTTATCCTCAATCTCGGGCATGAGGCACTTTGTAAGGTCGTTGATGAAGTTGTCGTAAGCCTGATTATTGGTCTCGTTCATGCCTGTGCAGGCTGCGAGAGTGGGACTTGAGAATACATCGGGGAATACGCAGATCATTTCCTTTGCGGAACCATCTGCTATGCAGTTTCCGACGATCTGCTTTGTAGGCATACCGCTTTCAACATTGCCCTTGATTATCATTCTGTCCGGATTCTCATAGTAGCCATGCATAACGTAGAGAACAGGGTACTTCTTGCTCGGATCGTAGTTGGGAGGGAGAAGGATATTGTACTTCTTCTGCCTGTTGCAGACTGACGACCAGTAAGTTGCGCTCTTTATCTCGCCGTATGCAACTCCGCCCTTCTGCTGGCGGGAGGAATCGGGTTCCTTTTCCACAAGGAGGTCCTTGACCTTTGCGGTGTAGGACTCCATAGTGTAGTCGAGGTGGGGCTTTTCGGCAAGGGTGAATTCGCTTATTCTTCCGAGAACGAACTGGTTGATCTGAACGAAGTCGGCAATGCTGTATTCGCCGTCTTCATCAACGTCACTATTGCGCTTTGCAACGCTGCCGGTGAAGCCGTTCACAAGACCGCGTCTTGCGAGGATAACATCGAAAACATTGATGATGCCGTCGCCTGTAAGGTCGCCGCGGACAGTGCTCGAAGCCTTCGGACCGTCGATGACTGTGCCGTCAACAGCACCGATAGCCTCGTCAACGTAGAAGTCGCCCGAGCCTGAATCAGTCTCAACGTAGAACTGAACATCTGTAGCGCCTGCGGGTATCTCGAAGGAGGTATTGCTGAGCTGTACCCATTCGCCCTTTGCGACCTCCTTGGTGTCGATCTTTGGGTAGTAGACCTCGTTGTCCGTGCCCTTGTACTGGAGGGTGAGGTAGAAGGTCTGGGTCGCAGGACCGGACTCGTACATAACGTCGGCACTGAAGCTGTACTTCTCGCCGGGCTTGAAGTAATTCTTGCTGAGCGCCTTTGTAGCGCCGTTCCATGAAGCCTCTCTGCCTGTTGTGAGGAGGCTCGAGGAGCCGTCGTAGGAAACCTTGCTGCTCTTTTCAACCTTAGCCGAACCGCGTCCGGACCAGCCGTCCGTGCCGTCCTCGAAGGTATCGTGGAACCAGTAGCCGTTCTCGTCGGGCTCATAGACCTTGGGAGCCTTGCCGCCGAGAGTATAGCTTCCGTCGGAATTGTTCCATTCCTGACGGTCGTAATCGAAGTAGTCAACATCGACATATCCGCCGGTAGTCTTGGTCGGGTAGCTGTAGATACCGCTTCTGTAGCCCGTGAAGAGCTTGAGCTCATAGGGCATACTCAGCTCAACGCCGAGCTTGGTCCAGCTGTTTCCGTCGAAGGAGTAGTAGAAATTAGCCTTGTCGATGTTGTTGGAGGAGCTTCCGTCCGAGCCTACTGTGGCGAACTTGAAGTCTATCTTGAGGTAGATCTCGTCGCCGCTCATAGGAGCTTCCGCCTCTATCTTATTGGAGCTGTTGTCGATGCTGTCGCCGCCGTTGGTAGCCATATAGACCTTCTTGTTACCGCTTCCGTCAACGTAAACACCGATATTTCCGTATTTGAACTGGAAGGCTGAAAGTCCTGCATAGTCGCCGGACTTCATGCCCTTTGTGTCCATTTTTATGATGCTGCTGCAGGACGGTCCCTCTGTACGCATCGTGAGGGTGTTCCTTGCGTGGAGCAGTTCGTTAGCGATAGTGTTGTTGTGGAGTCTGAGGTAGCCCTCGCGCTCAGTTACCGACCATGAATTGTTGTCGGGGTTATGGTTCCACTGCCATTCAAGGGCGAGGTCGTCCGAGGAATAGGTGAAGTCGTCATCGCCTGCGAGGTGAGTTCCCGAGCCGTCATTGTCGATAGTGAATGACACGGGAGCCTTTCCGTTCACGCCCATCATCGGCCAGTCGTTCTGCCAGCTTACGGGGACAAGTGAGGGGATACGTCCGACAGCGCCGTGATCCTGGAACAGCATACCGTACCAGCTTCCGTCGGGAGTATCAACGATACCGCCCTGTGCAACGCCGCTTCCGTAGCTGCCGACGCCTGACTCGAGAATGGTCTTGCTCTCGTAGTTTCCGAGGAGTTCCTTTGAGCGGTAGCAGAGCTCAAGACGGGAGTGTCCGCTTGGCCATGCGATGATGAAGATGTAGTAATAATCACCTATTTTCTGGATATGCGAGCCTTCACCGGAAACATATCCGGAGATATTGGTCTTGAAAAGGGTCTTGTCAACTCCGCCCTGCTTGAAGCCGGTCATATCGGAATTGAGCTCCTTTATCTTTATCTCGCCGCCGCCGTAAACGAGGTAGTTCCTGCCGTCGTCGTCGAAGAGGATAGAGGCGTCGTGGTACATACCGTTTATCTCGGACTTTGTCCATTCGCCGCTCTCGATATCATCGGTCGAATAGATATAGGACTTGTTGGTGCTGTAGCTTCCGAAGAAAACGTAGAATTTCTTGGTCTTTTCGTTATAGCGGAGGCTTGCAGCCCATGAGCCCTTACCGTAGTCGTGCTTGCCGTTCTTGAGGTTCTCGCCGTCGCCTTCAGCGAGCCTGTCGTAGACGTAGCAGCACATCTCCCAGTTAACGAGGTCCTTGGACTTCATAATGGGAGCGCCAGGTGAGAAGAACATGGTAGTGCTTACCATATAATAGGTATCGCCTACGCGGATAACGTCACAGTCGGGGACGTCAGCCCAGATGAGGGGATTGTTTACAGTTGTTGCAGCGCCGTTGGCTATCGTATTTTCAGAGGGTGGGATAGAAACGGCAGAAAAAAGCATGGCTGCTGATGAACAGAGGGCAAGAGCAGCCTTTAAAGCCTTACATTTCATACAAAAATACCTCCCTTATTCATATTTTTTTGTTATTAATATTTTATCGTATTTTATGGTAGTTCGTCAATCAACAATTGTGCTATATTTATATCAACATTGTGCTGTACAGGTGGACAAAATAAATGTGAGGTGGACGATAATAAGAATAGGAGGTGAATTGAATATAATTTTTGCTCAAATACCTCCCCACACCCGTCTGCTTACAAATAAGAATTAAATTCTTGCATTGTAAAGCCGTTCGTGCTATAATAGAAGTATATGATCTTGAAAGGTGATAAGCTATGGATATATACGAAACCGTCAAAGCTCTCTGCGAAGTCAGCGGTGCTTCCGGAAGTGAAGCTCCCGCCGAAAAGCTCGCGCTCTCTATGCTCAGCGAATACTGTCCCGATGCCGAGATAGTCTCCGGAAACGTCATCGGCAGCTTCGGCACCCACCGCGAGGGCCTGCCCATTCTCGTCCTCGATGCCCACATCGACCAGATAGGCATGATAGTCACCCACATCACTGACGAGGGCTTCATAAAGGTCGGAAATATCGGCGGCATAGACCGCCGTCTGCTCCCTGCACAGCCCGTCGTTATCCACGGAAAGCACGATATACCGGGAGTTGTCTGCTCTGTTCCGCCGCATCTTCTCAGCGGAGACAGCGAGGTCCTGAAGTGGGAGGAGGTCTCCATCGACGCCGGCATGACAAAGTCCGAGCTGGAGGAGATAGTCTCTCAGGGCGACAGCATCACCTTCGATGTGAAGTGCAGACGCCTTTCCGGTGAGCGTATCGCTGCCGGCGCTCTCGACGACCGCTGCGGTATTGCCGCTGTTCTGCGTACTCTCGAGCTCCTGAAAGGAAAAAATACCGCTTACAATATCATCGTGAACTTCTCCGCGCAGGAGGAGATAGGTGAGCGCGGCGCTAAAATAGGCGCTTTCAGGCTCGCTGCGGACTATGCGATCGCCGTTGACGTAAGCTTCGCCTATGCCATCGGCGAGGACGAGCAGAAGTGCGGAAAGCTCGGAAAAGGCGCTATGATAGGCATTTCGCCGTGCCTCGACCGCGGTATGTCAATGGGACTTATCCGTGCCGCAGAGAAGGCTTCCCTCCCCTACCAGCGCGAGGTCATGGAGGGTCTAACCTCCACCAACGCCGACCGATACTCCGTGAGCCGCGGAGGTGCAAAGGTCTGCACCGTTTCGATCCCTCTCAGGAATATGCACACCCCTGCCGAGGTCATTGACCTCCGCGATGTTGAACTCACCGCCCAGCTCATAGCTGAATTTGCAAAGGAGGCAGAATAATGAAGGAACTGCTGAAAGAACTCTGCCTTATCAACGGCGTTTCCGGAGATGAGGACGCTGTCCGCGAACATATCATCAGGCTCATAGACGGCTGCTGCGAATACCGCACCGACCCTCTCGGAAGCATCATCTGCTTCAAAAAAGGCAGGAAAACTCCGGAGAAAAAGCTCATGATCTGTGCCCATATGGACGAGGTCGGCTTCATCATCACCTATATCCGTGCCGACGGGACCCTCTCGTTCGGGACCGTCGGAGGCATCGACCCGTCCGTCATAATCGGCAGACAGGTCACCGTCCGGAGCAGCATCACCGGGAATGAGATCTTCGGCGTTGTCGGTGCGACTGCGGTACACAATCTCTCGAAGGAACAGCGCGAAAAGGCTGCCAAGACCGACAGCCTCTACATTGACATCGGTGCCGAAAATAAGGAGGAAGCCGAAAAGCTCGTCTCGCAGGGCGACTGCGCTTACTTCGTCTCCGACTTCACCGAGCTCGGAGAACGCCGTATAAAGGCAAAAGCTATCGACGACCGTGCCGGCTGTGCGATGATGATAGAGATGATACGCGGCGAGCTCGAGTACGATACTTGGTTCGTTTTCAACGTTCAGGAGGAGATAGGTCTCCGCGGTGCAACTGCCTCGGCTTTTGCCGTAGCTCCGGACTTTGCGATAGTCCTCGAATCGACCACCGCTGCTGATATCGACGGAAGCTCCGGTGCAAAGCGCGTCTGCGAGCTCGGAAAAGGTCCCGTTGTGTCCTTCATGGACAGGAGCACGATGTACGACAAGGAGCTTTTCCGCCTTGCCTTCGATACTGCCGCTGAAAACGGCATTCCCTGCCAGACCAAGTCTATGGTCGCAGGCGGAAACGATGCGGGAGCTATCCACATTAGCGGCAAGGGCGTCCGCACAATGGCGGTTTCGCTGCCTTGCAGGTACCTCCACTCCCCCTCGTCAGTCATCGAGTACAGCGACATGGAGAACGCTTCAAAGCTCGTCAGAATACTCGCCGAAAGGATACACGGCTTATGATAAGACTTATCGAACATGAGCATGAGCTTGACGCTGCCCTGCTCAACAAGACCCTCAACGGCAAGAAAATGCTTGCCTATATGAGGGCATACGGTCCGAATTACGAATTCTGCCGTTTCTACAAAATCACCGGAGATTATGGCGGAGTCGGCTATATGTTCATCATCAACTCCACCCTCATAATCTGCTCGGACGGTCAGCTCGAACCCAGTGAGGAGCTCAACCTCTTCGTCAGCATGAACGTTCCGTTCCGCATCGAGGGCGACCAGAGCGTCCTCGAGGGCATAAAGATACCCGAACGCTATCAGACCCTCAACAGGACGATCTTCGAGCTTATCCCCGATGATACGCCTCTCGAAAGCATCGAGGAGCACGTTGAGTTCAACCCCAAGCTCACGGACGTTTACAAGATACTCAGCGAGGGCTTCCCGAATATCGCGGATTTCTCGCTGTGGTACACCGATACCTCCCACCGCTGCCGCCACGGTATCAGCCGCGTATTCACCTACCGCGATTCCACAACGGCTTCGGCTGTTTTCGATATCGGCAGCACCGTCCTCATAGGTCAGGTGGCTACGAATATCGCTGCCCGCGGCAGAGGCTACGCGAGGGAGTTCCTGAAATGGCTCGCCAAATTCTTCAATGGGCTCGGAAAACGCGCCTACCTGCTCGCGCTGGACGTCCGCGTGAGCTTCTATCAGGAGATAGGCTTCAAGATAGTCGGCAGGGAGATAGTCCTCGAACGTATCGACGTTGTGAAGGACAACGTCTCCAAGGGCAGACTGGCTGATAAGTAGCTATTAGTTATTAGTTCTTAGTTCAGAGTGCATAGTTAAACTGACGGTACATTTCTTCAGATCCGTCCGCGTAAGCGGACACCGCAACTAAGAACTAAGCACTACGAACTAAAATCTTTAATCCCGAATTACGCATAAAGCATTAAGCTAACGGCTTAACCGAAAGGATAAAATATGAACAGCAGAATTTCTGAAATATACGATTTTGACCCAAAGCTCCTTGAGCTTGCGGAAAAGGCTGAAAGCAACTGCCGGGAAGCCTTTGAGCGCATCTCCTCCGTTGCGGAATACTGCGGCGCAAAGGTGCTGAAAGCCTTCACCGACAACAAGGTCAGCGAGCCCTGCTTCTACGGCTCGACCGGCTACGGCTACGGCGACGTCGGCAGAGAGGTCATCGACAAGGTCTTCGCGCAGGCTCTCGGCACTGAGGACGCTCTCGTCCGCCACAATTTCGTCTCCGGTACTCATGCGCTGTCCGTGGCACTGTTCGGCGTTCTCCGCAAGGGCGACAAAATGGTCGCGATAACCGGAAAGCCCTATGATACGCTCGAGGAGGTCATCGGTCTCAGCGGCAATAAGGGCAACGGCTCGCTCATGGACTTCGGCGTTGAGTACGGACAGGTCGATCTCAATGAGGACGGCACTCCTCGCCTCGACGAGATAACCGAGGCTGTCAAAGGTGCGAAGATCGCCTATATACAGCGTTCCAGAGGCTATTCACTGCGTCCGGCATTCACCGTTGACGGCATCGGCGAAATGATAAAAGCGGCTAAAAAGGGCAACCCTGACATTATTATAATGGTGGACAACTGCTACGGCGAATTCATCGAGGAACGCGAGCCCTCAGCGGTCGGTGCGGATATCATCATCGGCTCACTCATCAAGAACGCCGGCGGCGGTATTGCCCGTACAGGCGGATATATAGCCGGTCGTGCGGACCTTGTGGAGCTTTGCTCCTACCGTCTGACCTGCGTCGGAATGGGCAAGGAGGTCGGCTGTACCCTCGGTATGAACCGCGAGCTCCTGCTCGGGCTCTTCTTTGCGCCGGACGTTGTCGCGAATGCCGTAAAGACCTCCGCGTTTGCGAGCGAGCTTTTCACCATGCTTGGCTACAAGTGCTCCCCTCGCAAGGACGACCCGAGAGGCGACATAATCACCGCGATAAAGCTCGGCACTGAGGACGCTCTTTGCGCTTTCTGCTGCGGTATCCAGAAGGGCGCACCGGTCGATTCGTTCGTGACTCCGGAGCCTTGGGATATGCCCGGCTATTCGGACAAGGTCATCATGGCTGCCGGAGCTTTCACAGGCGGCGCTTCGATAGAGCTCTCCGCTGACGCTCCCCTCCGCGAGCCCTATGCCGTTTGGATGCAGGGCGGCATAACCTATACCTCCGGCAAGCTCGGCGTGATGCTTGCGGCGGAGGAAATGCTCAGAAGCGGGAAATAAGGGGTATCTACCGCTTTGTGAGGAAGCCTCTTTCCATCAGGATCACCTTACACATATTTGAGCCGGGAACCTATCCCGGCTTTTATTATGTGCGGTCAAGGTTCACGCAGTGAATAAGTTAGACAAATCGTAAATAAGTAATATTAAATTACTCGTTAATAAAAAGTTAACTATAAATTTGAGGTTTTTTCGCGCCAAAGTATACAAAAATATAGTTTTGTATACAATCGTATATTGTCAAACTATTTCCGATGCAATATAATATACACAGTGATGAAGTTATTGGTACTCGGTATCAAGTACCCTCCCCTCTCATGTGCTTGATACTGAGTATTAAATTCATTACCGCAAAGAGATAGTTTTTGTCAATAATTAAAACTAACCCCTTTCATTTGTAATTTTTTCATGTTTTCTATTCTCAATAACTTCTTTTAACTTGATCTCACTGCACTCCACAGTGCTAAACGGCTTTGCCGTTTGGAATGCAGCCGCCTTCCCGATTCGGGAAGGATTTTTTTGCTCTGTGAAATTTGCGTGAAAAATTATACAATCTGCTTGACAAATCCAATAAAGCGTGATAGAATGTATATAAAGGAGGCGGTGAAAATGAAAAAGAGCGTTTACAGCCTCGTCCTCATGGACGACGTCATCAAGGCTGTTGACCGCGAAGCTTACAAGCGCGGCACGAGCCGCTCCAACCTGATAAACCAGATACTCGCCGAGCAGCTTTCGTGTACCACCCCGGAAATGCGTATGCGCGATATCTTCGGCTCGCTTTCCGACCTCATCGGCAGCGCTTTCAGCATACAGCAGCAGCGTTCGGCGTCACTCATGACACTGCGGACGGCTCTCGAGTACAAGTACCGTCCCACGATAAGCTACAAGGTCGAGCTCTACCGCGTCCCGGACGAGTTTCTCGGTACGCTGAGAGTGCAGATACGAACTCAGAACAGTGCGCTGATATCAGCCTTCAACAGCTTCTTCGCATACCGTGCAAAGCTCGAAGCATCGGCACTTTCCGCGCACGGCGCCAAGGATTACATCTGCTCGCTCACGAACGGAACGTTCTCGCGGCGGCTCATTAACAGCGGCCTCGACGACGAAAAGACCGCGGAGGCGATAAGCCTCTACCTCAACGACCTAAACCGTTCCATACAGGTCTATTTTTCCGCACCGGAGGGCTTTGCGGAGTGTGCTCCGAAGCTTTCGGCGGATTACAGCCATATGCTCAATGAATACATCTTGTAGCCCGGTCTCACAGACGGTAACGATTTGAATTTTTAAGGAGGTTTATTTATGAATACTGAAAAATATACAAAGCAGACCATAGCTGCTATCGTAAAGGCTCAGAATATCGCCGTTATGAACTCCAATCAGCTCGTTGAGCCGGTGCATATCTTCGCCGGACTTCTCGCTCAGGAGAACGGTCTTATCCCGCAGCTCATGAAGAAAATGAACATCGACACCGACCTTCTCGAAAAAGAGACTGACAAGCGCATCGGTGCTCTCCCGAAGGTCACGGGCAGCGGCAGAAGCAGCAATGTCGGTATTTCGGGCGAGACCGACCGTATGCTCCTGACTGCGGAGAAGCTTGCCGAGAACATGAAGGACGAGTACGTTTCCGTTGAGCATATCTTCCTTGCGATAATCGCCTGCAAGGACAGGGACACTGCCGCTTTGCTGAAAACCTTCAATATCACGCAGGACGCTTTCCTGAGTGCTCTCATGACCGTCCGCGGCAATACGAGAGTTACCAGCGAAAATCCTGAGGACACCTACGATGTTCTCACAAAATACGGTCAGGAGCTTGTCGGACTTGCCCAGCGCAACAAGCTTGACCCTGTTATCGGACGTGACAGCGAGATAAGAAACGTTATCCGTATCCTCTCGCGTAAGACCAAGAACAATCCTGTTCTGATAGGCGAGCCCGGCGTCGGCAAGACCGCCATTGCGGAGGGACTTGCCCTGCGTATCGTTGCAGGTGATGTTCCGGACAGCCTCAAAGACCGCAAGATATTCTCCCTCGACCTCGGCGCACTCGTTGCAGGTGCAAAGTACCGCGGCGAATTTGAGGAAAGGCTCAAAGCCGTTCTCAACGAGATAAAGAACAGCAACGGTCAGATAATCCTGTTCATCGACGAGCTCCACACTATAGTCGGTGCAGGCAAGACTGACGGTGCTATGGACGCCGGCAACCTCCTCAAGCCTATGCTTGCAAGAGGCGAGCTGCACTGTATCGGTGCTACGACCCTCAATGAGTACCGCCAGTATATCGAGAAGGACCCTGCCCTCGAAAGACGTTTCCAGCCTGTTCTCGTTGACGAGCCGACCGTCGAGGACACTATTTCAATATTAAGAGGACTGAAGGAGCGATATGAGGTATTCCACGGCGTTAAGATTCAGGACAACGCACTTATCTCGGCGGCAGTCCTTTCCAACAGGTACATCTCCGACCGTTTCCTCCCGGACAAGGCTATCGACCTCATAGACGAGGCCTGCGCTACCATAAGGACGGAAATGGACTCCATGCCTACCGAAATGGACGAGATCTCGCGTAAGATTGTCCAGCTCGAAATAGAAGAAGCCGCACTCAAAAAGGAGAGCGACAGCATCTCCAAGGAGCACCTCGTCGAGATACAGCAGGAGCTCTCAGAGCTGCGCGACAAGTTCAACGCTATGAAGGCTAAGTGGGAGAACGAAAAGACCGATATCTCCGCAGTTCAGAAGCTTCGTGAGGAGATCGAAAGGCTCGGCGGCGAGATAGACAAGGCTGAGCGTGAGTACGACCTCAACAAGGCGGCAGAGCTCAAATACGGCAGACTGCCCTCCCTCCAGAAGCAGCTCGCAGAGCTCGAACACAAGGCTGAACAGGATATCGGCGATGACAGGCTCCTCCGCGACAAGGTAACTGACGAGGAGGTAGCAAAGATAGTCTGCCGCTGGACCGGCATTCCCGTTGCAAAGCTCATGGAGGGCGAAAAGGAAAAGATACTCGGACTTGAAAATATCCTCCACAAGAGGGTCATCGGTCAGGACGAGGCTGTTACCAAGGTCAGCGAGGCTATACTTCGTTCCCGTGCAGGCATTCAGGATCCCGACCGTCCTATCGGTTCGTTCCTGTTCCTCGGACCTACCGGCGTTGGCAAGACCGAGCTCGCAAAGGCGCTTTCCGAGACGCTTTTCGATGACGAAAAGAACATTATCCGTATCGACATGAGCGAATACATGGAGAAGCACAGCGTCAGCAGGCTCATCGGAGCGCCTCCCGGATACGTCGGCTACGACGAGGGCGGTCAGCTCACAGAGGCAGTCCGCCGCAAGCCCTATTCCGTTGTCCTCTTCGATGAGGTCGAAAAGGCTCACCCCGATGTTTTCAACGTCCTCCTGCAAGTCCTTGACGACGGACGTATCACCGATTCTCAGGGACGCACGGTCGATTTCAAGAACACTATCATTATCCTCACATCAAACCTCGGCTCGCACTATATCCTCGACGGCATCGACGCTGACGGCAATATCACTGACGAGGCAAGGAAAAATGTCGATACCCTCCTCAAACAGCAGTTCCGTCCGGAATTCCTCAACCGTCTTGACGAGATAATCTTCTACAAGCCGCTGACGAGGACCGATATCATCAGGATAGTTGACCTCATGCTGAATGACCTCCGCAAGCGTCTCGACGACAAGCACATCAAGCTCGAGGTAAGCGAAGAGGCAAAGGACCTCATCGTCGAGCAGGGCTATGACCCGAATTTCGGCGCACGTCCGCTGAGAAGATATATCCAGAGCAGGATCGAGACCCTTGCCGCAAAGAAGATAATCGGCTCGGACATCTCGGCTGGCGATACCATCAGCATCGACGTTGACGGAAACGGCGGATTTACCGCAGAATAACAGCATCAGACCTGAAATGATCCTTCTGTCCGTCCGGACCTGTTCCGGACGGACAGCTTTTTCTCTGTAATATTAACCCTGTGAAGCATGATTATCCCCGATGATACGCGGAAAATCAGCCTTTTTTATTGCTGTTTTCCATAAAAAATCAAGCCGCAGACGCTCAAATATACGTCGTTTTGTCATTTTTTCGCTATTTCCTTGACAAATCCGGACAAAGGGTATATAATTCAATTGTAAAAATTTATTTACGGAGGATACCAATATGACAAAGACTGAATTGATCAGCGCAGTTGCTGAAAAGACCGATTTCACAAAGAAGAACGCCGAGATCGCTGTTAACGCAATCATCTCTGCTATCACAGATTCACTTGCCGGCGGCGAGAAGGTTTCTATCGTTGGTTTCGGTACATTCGAAGTTCGTGACAGAAAGGAAAAGCAGGTCAAGAATCCCCAGACCGGTAAGATGATGACCGCTCCCGCTTCAAAGGCTCCCGCTTTCAAGGCTGGACAGGCTCTGAAGAATGCTGTCAACAAGTAATCAAGGAGGTAATTATCATGGCTGACAAGACAATCAAGGCTGCTGAAACAGCTGCAGCTGCTCCCGCTGAGGAGAAGAAGGCTGCCGCTCCCAAGAAGACTGCTGCCAAGAAGGCTGCTGCTCCTAAAAAGACTGCTGAGAAGAAGGCTCCTGCTGAGAAGAAGACTGCTGCTAAGAAGGCTTCCGAGAACGTATATGTTCAGTATCAGGGTGCTGAGATCACCTCTGCTGACCTCATCGCTAAGGCTAAGGACGCTTCCGGCGTTAAGTCTCCCAAGACTGTAAACGTTTACGTTAAGCCCGAGGAGAACATGGTTTACTACGTTGTTGATAACAACGCAGGCAGCTTCCCGCTCGTTTGATCGCACATGATAAGACCGCCTCACATGAGGCGGTCTTCTTGCTTTTACTGCAAATATTTCCGATCAGGCGTGATGCTTGACGGTATACCAAAAGAAAAGCGCTGCTTTTTTCAGGCAGCGCTCATTTTTTCAAAAGGCATATCTTGCTCAGGACAGCAAAACGGACGGCATATCGCCGTCCGCTGATATGTTCTTTTCCTACAGGCTCAGGACTGCGATGCCATGCCGCTTATCAGTCCTCGTCCTCCTCGCACCTTTTCTGGAACTCGGCAAAGACCTCTTCGAGCAGGCTGTCATCGTCAACGGATACGAAATCGACCATTTCCGGATCGTCAGCCGGTATCATCTCAAGTATCACGACCTCGTCGTCGGTATCCTCAAAGGGCAGGAGTATCGCAAAGGAACGTTCCTTGTACTCAACAACATCGAGCATCTCAAAGGAGACATCTTTTCCGTCGTCGTCAGTGAGGGTTATAAAGTCGGCGTTTTCCTCGTCGAATTCTTCCATATCTCTTTCGTTCATATCGCTCATAGCGTTACCTCCAAATATATTATGCTTTATTGTAACACATATCCGAGGGATTGTCAAGCGTTACGCAAAAACCTTCTCCTGCTCCAACTGCTTGCTTTTTAAGTAAATATCTGTTATAATAGAAGTAAAATACAGGCACAGATCTCTGAAAGGAGAAAGGCTATGAAGATTTCCGACGGCTTCTGGATGGAAAAGCCCGGCTGTATCGTCTTCCATGCGACGCAGATCTGCGGCATGGAGGCGGACGAACGTTCCGTTACGGTCTTTGCTGCGGCTCACTGGATCAAGAACAGAGGCATGACCCTCGGCGGACCACTTTTCACAGTCCGCTTCACCTCAACCCTCAGAAACAGCATAAAGGTCACGATAGAGCACTTTTCCGGCGTTCCTGCGAAGTCCCCGTCCTTCCCTCTCTATGAGGACGCGGACTTCAAGCCGATGATAACCCCTGTGAACGGCGGCTTTGAGCTCATATCAGGCGATACGTCCGTGAGGATAGGCTCTCAGGGCGGCAAATGGGACATCTCCTACTTTTTCGGGGACAAGCTCCTCACCAAGTCCGAGCTGCGTTCGCTCTCGCTCATTACCGTGGAGGACTGGGCAAGGGAAAAACTCTCCGCGGAGAAGTCCCTCCGGCACTTCTTCTCCCCTGCGGACGGCAGCGGAAACACCTACCTGCGCGAAATGCTCAATATTTCGCCCGGTGAATACATCTACGGCTTTGGCGAGAAGTTCACGCCCTTTGTCAAGAACGGTCAGACCGCTGACATCTGGAACAGCGACGGCGGCACCTGCACTGAGCAGAGCTACAAGTCGGTGCCGTTCTTCGTTTCCTCGCGTAACTACGGCGTTTTCGTCAACCAGCCGGAGCTCGTTTCATTCGAGGTCGCAAGCGAGAACGTTTCCAAGACCGCTTTCTCGGTCCAGGGCGAAAAGCTCGAGTATTTCATCTTCGGCGGCAGCAGCATCTCCGAGGTCGTCAGCCGCTACACTGACCTCACCGGCAAGCCTGCACTTCCGCCGGCTTATACCTTCGGACTGTGGCTCTCGACCTCGTTCATAACCGATTACGATGAGGCGACCGTGACCTCGTTCATCGAGGGCATGGAACAGCGGGACATTCCGCTGAGCGTTTTCCACTTCGACTGCTTCTGGATGAGGGAGTTCGAGTGGTGCGGCTTCGAGTGGGACAGGCGTATGTTCCCCGATCCTGCCGCGATGATAGCCCGTCTCAAGCAAAAGGGACTCCGCATATGCGTGTGGGTAAACCCCTATGTCGGGCAGAGAGCCTCGTGCTTCCGGGATCTAATGGAAAAGGGCTTCCTCCTCAAAAACAGGGACGGCTCGGTATTTCAGACCGATATGTGGCAGCCGGGACTTGCGATGATCGACTTCACTGATCCCGGCGCACGGAAATGGTTCGCCGACAGGATACAGGAGCTTGCTGCCCTCGGAGTTGACGCTGTAAAGACGGATTTCGGCGAACGCATACCTACGGACGTCGTATGGCATGACGGCTCCGACCCTTTCCGTATGCACAATTTCTACTCCTACCTTTACAACAAGACGGTTTGGGACGCTCTGAAGGACGTCCGCGGCGAGGGCGATGTCTGTCTGTTCGCACGTTCCGCGACCGCCGGCTGCCAGCAGTTCCCGGTGCATTGGGGCGGCGACTGCTTCTCGGACTATCCCTCCATGCTGGAGACGCTTCGCGGCGGACTTTCGCTGTGTATGTCCGGCTTCGGGTTCTTTTCCCACGATATATCCGGCTTTGAGGCGACCGGTACTCCCGACCTCTACAAGCGCTGGACGGCGTTCGGACTGCTGTCCACGCATTCGCGCTACCACGGGAGCAGCTCCTACCGTGTTCCGTGGAGCTTTGACGATGAGAGCTGCGATGTTGCAAGGCACTTCGTAAAGCTCAAATGCTCACTCATGCCCTACCTTTACGCAAACGCCGTATTTACGCACAAAACCGGCATTCCTATGATGAGGGCGATGGCAATGGATTTCGGCAGCGACCGTTCAGCGCTTACCGTTGATACACAGTATATGCTCGGCGGAAGTCTCCTTGTCGCGCCGGTTTTCAGCGAGGACGGCGTGTGCGAGTTCTACCTCCCGGCAGGCGGCACATGGACTGATATCCAGACCGGTGAGCAGCTTCCCGGCGGCAGCTGGTACACTCGCAGCTACGACTACTACGGTCTGCCGCTTTACGCAAAGCCCGATTCCATTATCGTTTACGGCGGCTGCAATGACCGCACGGAGTACGACTACACGGACAATATGCGTATCACGGTATACGGCATCGAGGACGGCGTTACTGCCGAAGCGGAGGTCTATGACGTAAACGGCAGGCTTGCAGCCTCGATAAGGGCTGTCCGCTCCGGGGACGAGCTGACCGTGACCGTTGAAGGCTCTGATAAGCCATATACGGTGGAAAGCCCGCAGGGTCTCACAATAAAAAAGAGGTGATATCATGAACGATCGCTATGATCCTAACAATGATCCGCAATGGCAGTTGCAGCAGCCGCAGAACGGTCAGGAGCTCCCTGAGCAGAGGGGACTGAAAAATGCCGGAAATATGCCGGATAATCAGTATTTTCAGCCCGTTCCGCCCGATATTCCTTCATATAACGCCCCCAACAGCGGCGGGAACGGCGGCTCCGGAAAGGGCTTCATTCTTACCGTTATCATAGCTGTTCTGCTGGCTGTGATAAGCTTTCTCGGCTTCATCTTTATCAAGAAGATGAATAAGAACGGTGACGACACTGCCCCGGTCTCAACAACTGAGACGACCGAAGACGAACCCATAGAAGAGACGGAAGCTGTTACAACTGCCGAAAAAACTACAACAACAACGACCTCGACAACTGCCGTACAGACTACCGAAACAACTCAGAAGCCCACTCTCCCCCTCCCCGAAATAACGGCAGAGATAGAAAAAGTCAGCGATTATCCGCAGCAGGGCTCAACATGGTATCTCAATGTCAGCGGAAACTTTGCCTCCTACTACTATGAGGTATTCTCAGCCTATGCTCCGGACTGGAACTACAACCTGAAAACTACCGGTACAACGAGCAATGCAAGGATCGCTCTTGAATCCGCCTCCGTCGGCGTAGGCTTCAGGGTAAACATCACCCCCTACAACAGCGACGGTGCTGCCGGAAAAACCGTTACAGTGCTCTATGACCCGATACAGCCCGGCTCGCAGGAGGGCGTTATCACAAAATGCACCAAGTACGGTCAGATAAATGTTCCGACCGGCGGTCCTATCAACGGCTATGCCAAGTCATTCATCATCGACGGCGGTCAGATGGCTTGCGTAAGACATGACCTTATGGATAAATGGCACGTTACAGCCGTGAACTATTACATAAAAAACGGCGTTACATGGTATGAGCTTTACGATACCGATGACGGCGATTATTACGGCTGGCTCGATGAGGCGCACATAACCTTCTATTGAAGTGACCCCGACGGTTATCTTTCTGTGAACGGCTATGACAAGAGCGTTATAGGCCGATCAAAACAGGTCATAACGGTCTCCTCCTCCGGCTCATCGTGCATTGTCGAAATGTATGAAAAATTCGGAGCATGGTGGAGCTGTGTCCTCAGAGCAGAGGGAACCGTCGGGAAAAACGGAGTATCAGAAAAAATCCGCGAGGGCGATCTCTGTACTCCCCGCGGCTGCTATAATCTCGGATTTGCATTCGGTACTGAAAAGCTGGACGGTCTCAATATTGAATACCGTCAAATAAACAACAGCTGCTACTGGATAGATGATCCTGAATCGCCGCTGTACAATCAATGGGTAGAAAGCAGCATCATAAGCTGGAAAAGCGCTGAGCACCTTGCAGACTATCCGCAGGCTTACAAATACAGCGTTGTGATAGACTACAATATGTCGCCGGTTATCCCGTACAAAGGCTCGGCAATATTCCTGCACTGCATGACCGGAGCTTACACAGCCGGCTGCGTGGCTGTCCCCGAAGACGATATGCTCAATATCATGAAAAGGCTCGATCCGCAGCTCTCACCGGTAATAGTTATCTCATAGCTCACCTTATGCCGAGCTCGGTATCCTCATCGCAGACATTGTCATATTTCAGGATATAGTCCCAGACCTCCTGAACTGTGGTGAAGGCAACGCCGACGTAGCTGTCCGCACAGCCGTAGTATATCGCTATCCTGCCGGTCTCAGCATCGGTCAGGGCAGCGCAAGGGAAGCATACATTCGGCACGAAGCCGCGTTCCTCGTACCATTCCTCCGGCGCAAGGAGATAGTTCTTGCAGCGGTGGAGAACTCTCGACGGCTCGTTTATATCGAGTACCGCAGCGCCGATGCTGTAAACATAGCCGTTGCAGGTGTTGACTACGCCGTGGTAGAAGATCAGCCAGCCCTTGTCGGTCTCGATAGGTGCCGCACCGCCGCCTATCTTGAGGTTTTCCCACCAGTTATTGCTCCTGCCCATGACATGGCGGTGATGTCCCCAGAACTCCATATCGCGGCTCTCGGTGAGGAAAATATCGCCGAATGCGGTGTGACCGTTATCGCAGGGACGCGAGAGCATGACATAGTTACCGTTTATTTTCCGCGGGAACAGAACAGCATTGCGGTTGTAGGGCAGAAAGGGGTTCTCCAGCCTTGTAAAGGTGCGGAAATCCTTGGTCGCGGCAATACCGATAGTCGGTCCATAGGCATCCTGACACCACATTATGTAGTAGGTATCATCTATCTTCACGAGACGCGGATCGTAGGCGTAAAGCGGCATGAAAGGCTCACCCTCCGCATTGGTGAACGGTATGCGTTCCGGGTCAAACTCCCAGTTCAGCGCATCGCGGCTCCTTCCGAGGTAGATGTGCGGTATACCGTCCCTCCTCTCGCCGCGGAAAACACCGATGAAGCCCTCGCCGTAGGGCATGACGGCGCTGTTGAAGATCCTTGCGACGTCCGGGAGAGGGTTCCTGTTGATAATGGGGTTGCCGCTGAATCTCCAGACCGGAGCAGTACAGCCGGACGGCTTATCCTGCCACGGGATATTGCTGAGCGGTTCGCCGATGATCCTGATGTTCGACATGATGTACTTCCTTCCTGCTTAAATTATATTAATTTAAGCCGCATTTATTACTAAATTAAGTATAACTGATTTATT
The DNA here is from genome assembly GCA_902777125.1 of Ruminococcus flavefaciens. Classification (GTDB taxonomy): domain Bacteria; phylum Bacillota; class Clostridia; order Oscillospirales; family Ruminococcaceae; genus Ruminococcus. Next base: position 138,704 of record CACYSQ010000001.1, on the reverse strand, counting down.
AAATAATGTCAACCGCTAATTAAACATATCTTTAATTTCGGCATATTGCACTGACGGCAGCCATTGTTTTTGTACCAATGGACCAACATTGCGCTGAAAGAAAGGAGCTTAATATGAACCTGAATGAATTTGTGAACGCGATAACCTCCGGAAGCCTCGACGGCAAGCTCGGAATGCTCTGCGGCGCTTCCGACAGAGCTGTTCTCCGGCAGAGGGCAAGGTACCTCAGCGCCGCCGAGAACTTCTCACGCCTGCACCCTACCTGCGGCGATATCCGCGTATTTTCCGCGCCCGGCAGGATAGAGATAGGCGGCAACCACACTGACCATCAGCACGGCCGTGTACTCGAGGCGGCAGTCGGGACTGATGCGATAGCGGTCGTTTCGCCCGCTGAAAACGGGAAAATTCACATCACCTCCGAGGGCTTCCCTGATATCGTGATCGACCTCGGCGACACTGATATGCGAAGCGGCGAGGTGAACACCTCCGCTGCCCTTGTGAGAGGTATCGCCGCCGGATTTGCCGAGGCAGGCGTTGAGGCCGGCGGCTTCGATGCGTACATTTCCTCCGATATCGCGGCAGGAAGCGGACTTTCCTCCTCGGCGGCATTCGAGGTGCTTATCGCTTATATCATCGACCGCCTGTTCAATGAGGGGAAGTCCTCGCCGTTCGAGCTTGCCCGGATATGCCGCCGTGCCGAGAACGTCTACTACGGCAAGGCGAGCGGTCTCATGGATCAGACCGTTAGTGCTTCCGGCGGCTTTGTCTCGGTGGACTTCTCAGCTCCCGATGAGCCCTCGATCGACCGTATATCCTTTGATTTTGCCGATGCCGGCTATTCCCTCTGCATCACCGATACAGGCGAGGACCACTCCGCAGCCGCTCAGGAATACTCAGCCGTTGCCGCAGAGATGAAGAGCATTGCCGCTGCACTCGGGAAGGAATATCTCGCGGAATGCTCCGAGGAGGAGTTCTACGAAAAGCTCCCTGAACTGCGGAAATCCTGCGGTGACAGGTCTGTTCTCCGTGCCGCACACTTCTTCGCGGACAGCCGCCGTGCCGAGCTTGAAGCGGAGGCTCTCTCGGTCGGCGACACTATCGAGTTCTTCCGCCTTGTGAACGAGTCCGGCGCTTCATCGTGCGAGCTTTTGCAGAATATCTACTCATGCGGCGAGCCCGGAAAGCAGGGACTCTCTATCGCGCTTATGATGAGCCGGAGATTTCTCGGAGAAAACGGCGCTGTCCGGGTACACGGCGGCGGCTTCGGCGGGAGCATTCTCTCATTCGTGCCGAATTATCTTGCGGAGGAGCACTGTGCGGAAATGGAGCGGATTTTCGGCGCAGGAAGCTGCCGGCTGCTGAATATACGTCCAGTCGGCGCATATGAGCTTGAAATATAACGTATGAAAATCGTAAAAAAAATCCGGAAGCTTTTCAGCTTCCGGAAATTTTTATGCCATTATATAAGTATCACATTTAACAGTAAGCTTTGATCTTACTTGTTGATTATCCTTACTCTGATAACGCCGTCGATAGCATTGATCTTGCCCTCGACAGAAGCCGGGATATCGCCGATAACGTCGAGCATTGTGTAAGCGAAGTCCTTCTTGCTCGCATTTACCATGTTCTCGATGTTGATGCCCTCGTTGCCGACAACAGTAGTGATAGAAGCGATAGTTGTGGGAACGTTCTTGTGGATAACGCAGATCTTAGTGCCCTGAGCCTCCATTGAAGCATTCGGGAGATTTACGCTGTTTCTGATATTGCCGTTCTCGATGTAGTCAACGAGCTCCTGAGCAGCCATAACAGCACAGTTGTCCTCGCTCTCGGGTGTGGAAGCGCCGAGGTGCGGAAGAACGATAACGTCGTCAACGCCGAGAACAACGTCGTCAGCGAAGTCTGTAACGTACTTTGCAACCTTGCCGTCAGCGATAGCCTTAACAACAGCCTCGCTGTTGATGAGCTCACCTCTTGCGAGGTTGATGAGACGAACGCCGTCCTTCATCATAGCGATCTGCTCAGCGTCGATAGTGTTCTTGGTCTGAGGAGTGTAGGGCATATGGATAGTGATATAGTCACTGTTCTTGTAGATATCGTTGATATCGGTAACGATCTTAACGGAGGGCTCAAGGTGGAGAGCAGCGGCAACTGAAAGGAAGGGATCGTAGCCGATTACCTTCATGCCGAGAGCTTCAGCAGCGTTAGCGATCTTGCCGCCGATAGCGCCGAGACCGATGATACCGAGGGTCTTGCCTGCGATCTCAGGACCTGCGAACTTGGACTTTCCGCCCTCAACGGTCTTGGGAGCATCGGGAGTTCCCTTGAGTGAAGCAGCCCATGCAGCAGCCTCAACGATCTTTCTTGAAGCGAGGAGGAGAGCACAGATTGCGAGCTCCTTAACAGCGTTTGAGTTAGCACCGGGAGTGTTGAAAACGCAGATACCCTCCTGAGCGCAGCGGTCAACGGGGATATTGTTTACGCCTGCACCGGCACGGGCGATAGCAACGAGCTTATCGCCGAAGGTCATGTCGTGCATCTTGGCGGAACGTACCATGATAGCGTCCGGATTTTCGGGGTTATCGGAAACGGAGTACTTGCTCTTGTCGAAGATATCGGTACCGATCGTAGATATCTTGTTGAGTGTCTGTATCTTATACATAGGTATTACCTCATTTCAAATAGATTAAATTAGATTAAATTAAGTAAGATCAGGAATTCTCTTCCTCGAACTTCTTCATGAATGCAACGAGCTTCTCAACGCCCTCGATAGGCATAGCGTTGTAGATGGAAGCACGCATACCGCCGACTGTTCTGTGGCCCTTGAGGTTCTCGAAGCCAGCCTTCTTGGACTCAGCAACGAACTTCTTGTCGAGCTCCTCATTGCCTGTAACGAAGGGAACGTTCATGAGTGAGCGGTCCTTCTTCTCAACAGTGCCCTTGAACATCTTGCTCTGGTCGAGGAAATCGTAGAGGATCTTGGCCTTCTTCTCGTTGTGAGCCTTCATAGCCTCGAGACCGCCCATCTTCTTGATCCACTTGAATACCTTGCCGCAAACGTAGATGCCGTAGCAGGGAGGAGTATTGTAGAGTGACTCGTTCTCAGCCTGGATCTTCCAGTCGCACATTGTAGGAGTGATCTTAAGAGCGGGACCGTCAGCGATGAGGTCTTCGCGGACAATGATGATCTGAACGCCGGAGGGTCCTACATTCTTCTGAACGCCGCCGTAGATAACGCCGTACTTTGTAACGTCAACGGGCTCTGAGAGGAAGCAGGAGCTTACGTCAGCAACGAGCTCATGACCCTTTGTGTTGGGGAGCTCCCAGAACTTTGTGCCGTAGATAGTGTTGTTCTCGCAGATATAAACGTAGTCAACGTCCTCGGGGATATCGAGGTCGGAGCAATCCGGGATATAGGAGAAGGTCTTGTCAGCGGAGGAAGCAACTCTTACGACCTCGCCGTACTTCTCAGCCTCCTGAGCAGCCTTCTTAGCCCACTGACCTGTGATTATGTAAGCAGCCTTGCCCTTCTTCATGAGGTTCATGGGTACCTCTGCGAAAACGAGGGAAGCGCCGCCCTGAACGAAGATTACCTTGTAGTTGTCGGGTATATTCATAAGATCGCGGAGATCCTTTTCAGCCTCCTTGATGATCTCATCGTAGACCTTGGAACGGTGGGACATTTCCATAACGGACATTCCGCAGCCCTTGTAATCCATCATTTCGTCTGCACACTCCTTGAGGACCTCCTCGGGGAGAACTGCCGGACCTGCGCTGAAATTGTAAACTCTGCTCATTTTAAAAAAACCTCCATATTGTATATAAAATGATTAGTATTGCCATACAATAATAATTATACTCTTTTCGGTAAGATAAGTCAATATCTGCGGGAAATTTTTTTCTGATATTTTTGAGGACAGCGGACAGCCGGCAGCATCAGGCCTTTTCCGTCCCCATTTTTCTGTAGTAGACGATGAAAGCGGTCACGTTAAGAGTCATAGCCCCCGTCCATGCAGCCGCCTCAGCGAAGCCTGTTGCACGGAAGCCGACCCTCGGGAGCAGTATCATTATTGCCGGTATCCTCAGTGACATTTCGAGTATGCCGGATATCATCGGCAGGAACGGATAGCCCATGCCTAAAACGGCGTTGCGGAATACGAACAGAAGATTGAGGAAGATGAGGAATACGCCGCATATCCTGAGATACTGTGCCGTGAGAGCTATCGTGGCACTGTCGTTGAGCATGAGAGCTCCGAGCTGCCGCGAAAAGACGAGCATCACCGTTCCGAGAACGGCGTAGGATATTAGCGCTATGCCCGAGCAGACCAGTACGCCCTGCCTGATGCGTTCCTTTTTGCCTGCTCCGAAATTCTGGCTCACGAAAGGAGAAGCCGCAACTCCCGCGGTAAGTGCCGGGAGCATGAAGAGGTTGATGTACCTGCTGCAAACCGAGTAAGCCGAGGTAAACATTACGCCGCGTCCGTTGACGTAGCCCTGAACTACCATTACGCCGACTGCTGTTATCGAGTTCATACACGCCATAGGTACGCCGTTTTTGAGGAGCCGCAGGGACATTGCCGTATCCCTCGCAAAATCGGACCTTCCGGCACGAAGCTCCGGTATTCTCCTTATGCGGACGAAGCATATCACGGTCGATATCACCTGTGCGATGACCGTTGCAGCCGCCGCGCCCTCAACTCCGGTGCGGAGACCGAAGATGAATATGCTGTCGAGCGCAATATTTATCACCGACGACACCATTATAGCTATGAACGGCGTTTTGCTGTCGCCTACCGAACGCAGTATGCCGGCACAGAGGTTGTACGCGACCGTTGCCGCAAGCCCGCCGAAGATGATGTAGCCGTATTTGAGGCTGTCGTCAAGGATAAGGCTGTCCGTTTGCAGCAGAAGGAGCACGGGTCTGAGGAACAAACAGGCAGCCGCCGTGAGTATGACCGTCAGCGCTGCCGCAAGCTTTACCGCCGAGGCGACCGCCTTTTTCACTGCGGAGATGTTCCCTGCACCGTAATTCTGCGCGATTATGACCGCGAAGCCGTTCGACATACCCATTGAGAAGCCTATTATCAGGAACGAAAGCGCCGAGAGATTGCCAACTGCACCGAGGGCGTTGTCACCGAGTCCCTTTCCTACGATAGCGGTATCGGTAACGGAATAGACCTGCTGGAGAAGATTTGTCAGCAGCATCGGGAAGAAGAATCTGAGCAGCTTTGAGGTCACGCTGCCGCTTGTAAGATCGTTTGTCGAGGTCAAGGTCGTCACCTCCGCTAATAAATATTACTTTATTCCAGTACGATCATTATAACATTGAACGAACGTGCAGTCAAGTATTGGTCATACCTTTTCTCAGGTAAACTTTCTGTTGATTTATAAAATCTGTTTATCAATCTGCGGAAACGTGATGCGATAACGCCGGAAAGCCGTGTTTCCGGGCGCAGCATTCACAAAAATACTTGACAAACCGCAGTATATGGTTTATAATGTTCGTATTCGGGCATTAATAATGTTACAATAGCTGTGTAAGGAGCTGATATGATGCAGAACGTATCGACCGAAAAGGCTGTACGCAATCAGATAGCCTCGGCAAGAATGGAGGGCTTCCGCTTCTCCGACAAGTCTGTCGAGCTCATAAAAAAATACACCGACAACAGCATCTCCCACGATGAGCTGCTCGCTGCCGTTGCAAGGCTCTGTGCCAAAAGAGCATAATGGCTGTCTACAGCGTTGAGGGCTGTCAGGACAGCTGCTACCCCGGCACTACAGTCCTCGTGAACAAGCTCGGTCTCACGGAGCAGAAGCTCCTCACTCAAGCCGAGTCCATCATCGTGACCTCCTGCTCGGCAAAAGCCGAAAAGGAGCTGCCTTTCGGGAAGCCTGACCTCGGATACTACAAGTCACTCCACAGGACGCTCTTCGGCGACCTCTACGACTGGGCAGGCACCTTCCGTACTATCAATATATCGAAAAAAGGCACGGTCTTCTGTGACCACACCGAGCTCGAACGTCTCGGTGAACTCAAATTCGCCTACCTGGAGGAGCACGACTACCTCCGCGGACTTGCGGACGACCGCTTCATTGATGCGCTTGCCGAGCTCTACCATGAGCTGAATATGCTCCACCCCTTCCGTGAGGGCAACGGACGTACCCTCAGACTTTTCATAACGCTGCTCGTCCGGAATACCGACCGCGATATCGACTTCTCGCTATGCGGTACGGATATGCTCATAATCGCTGCCATAAAGGCGGCTCAGGGCGATATCACCATGCTCAGGACTGTTCTGAATGAAATTATAAGCTGACGGCTGTATCATGCAGCCGTTTTTATTTTTGAAAAAAGCGCGTAGTTTCAGCCATCCGCATCGTCTAATAAGTGAAAGCGGAACAAGAGATGCTTTCGGAAAGGAGCTCGTTCATGGATAACGGTGCAAGTAGCTACCGCCGTTTCCGCGATAACGGCGACGAACACGGTCTTGATGAGATAATCAGCGATCACTGCGACGGTCTTATGCTCTACCTGACGAGCATCGTCGGAAATATCCGCACAGCAGAGGAGCTCGCGGAGGACACCTTCGTCCTGATAGGCATAAAAAAGCCCAAGTTCAACGGCAAAAGCTCGTTCAGAACATGGCTCTACGCTATCGGCAGGAACCTCGCGATAGACTATATCCGGAAAAATTCACGGCACAAGAGCGTTCCCCTCGAGGACGCCGCCGGACTTGCGAGCGATGAGGAGACTGTCGAGGCGGCATACATCAGAAAAGAAGAGGAAATAGCCGTTCACAGGGCTATGCGGAAGCTCAGACCCGATCACCAGCAGGTGCTCTGGCTCGTCTACTTCGAGGACATGAGCAATAAGGACGCCGCAAGGGTCATGGGAAAAAGCGTCCGCAGCGTCGAAGCCCTGCTGTTCCGTGCGCGGAAATCGCTGAAGGCACAGCTTGAAAAGGAGGGTATCAGTTATGAAAAAACGTGAAGAAATGATCCGGGACGTACACCGCCGGATAGATGAATATGAGGCTGAACACAGATCAAAGGGCAGAGGTTTCACTAAGATCGCATTTACGGCAGTTCCGGTATGTGCAGCAGCGGCTGTAGGGTTCGGTCTGTGGAGAAGCGGAGCGTTCTCCCCTGCCGGAGAGAAATTCAGCGGAGCTTCCGTTGAACCGGCGGCAATTACGGAGGCGCTTACCGAGGCGCAGACTGCCGTGCCTACCGAAAAGGCGGTCGTTACAGAAGCGCCTGCCGTCACAGAAGCCCCGACTGAGGAGAAGTCCTCCGGACATCTTAATATGGGCGATATGTCAGGCGCAGTAATTTACAATGAAACGGTATTTTTGCAGTTCTTCCCCGAGGACGGTGCCTACACGGCGGACGCCTATATCGGGAACGGCGACGATCTCGAGGGCTTCTACGAGGGCACAGGCGACCTCACAATGTTCTACACCGCAAAGGAGGACGCTGAGGTCATCGTGGTCGAATTCACCATAGACGGCGGAAAGGTCTACCTGAAAAAGGACGGCATAAGCGCCGAGGACTTCCGCAGGGAGCTGAAAAAAATACACGAAATGGAAAAAAACGGCGCTGTGTTCTGATACAGCGGACACTAAGCCACAAACAGCATTCCAAGCCGCACATTCGTGCGGCTTTTTTCTGCCCTCTGCCCTCTCATCGCTGATTTCTGAAATGTAGGGCTTGACAAAATCGCCATTTTGTAGTAAAATGTATTGTATGTATTTATATCTGCTTGCAAAAACAGCATAAATAATTGTAAAGAAGGTCAATCTAATGGGTATATTTAAGAATATATTCGGCGCAAACGCCTACAGCAACCGTGAGCTGAAGCGTATCGCACCGATAAAGAATAAGGTCCTCGAGCTCGACGAGGAATATCAGGCTCTCTCCGATGCTGAGCTCAAAGCCAAGACTGACGAGTTCAAGGACAGGCTCGCTGACGGCGAAACTCTCGACGATATCCTCCCGGAGGCTCTCGCTACCGTCAGAGAAGCTGCATGGCGTGTTCTCGAGAAAAAGCCCTATCCCGTACAGATAATCGGTGCTATCGTTCTTCATCAGGGACGTATCGCCGAAATGAAGACCGGTGAAGGTAAAACTCTCGTTGCCTGCGTTGCCTCCTACCTCAATGCACTCTCAGGCCTCGGCGTTCATGTCGTTACCGTAAACGACTACCTCGCTAAAACTCAGGCTGAGGAAATGGGCAAGGTCCTCCGCTGGCTCGGACTTACAGTCGGCTGTATCCTCCACGGTCTCAACAACGAGGAAAGACGCGCCGCATACAAATGTGACGTCACCTACGCTACAAACAACGAGCTCGGCTTCGATTACCTCCGTGACAACATGGTAACCCACAAGGAGGACCGCGTTCAGAGAGCTCCTAATTTCGCTATCGTGGACGAGGTAGACTCTATCCTCATAGACGAAGCCCGTACTCCTCTTATCATTTCCGGACGCGGCGACAAGTCCACTGACCTCTACGCTATCGCCGACCGCTTCGCCAAGACCCTCACCTCGACCACCGTCGTTGAAATGGACGACAAGGTCGATCAGGACGAGGCAAACGAGACCGCTGACTACATCATCGACGAGAAAGCTAAGACCGCTACTATCACTCAGCGCGGTGTCAGAAAGGCTGAGGAGGCTTTCCGTGTGGACAACCTCATGGATTCCGAGAATATGACCCTTCTCCACCACATAAATCAGGCCATCAAGGCTAACGGCGTAATGAAGAACGGTATCGACTATATCGTTCAGGACGGTGAGGTAATCATCGTTGACGAGTTCACCGGACGTCTCATGATGGGACGCCGCTTCAATGACGGTCTGCATCAGGCTATCGAGGCTAAGGAGGGCGTTAAGATCAAGAGCGAGTCCAAGACCCTCGCTACTATCACCTTCCAGAACTTCTTCCGTCTTTACACAAAGCTCTCCGGTATGACCGGTACCGCTATGACCGAGGAAGACGAGTTCAAGGAGATCTACAAGCTCGATGTTATCGCTATCCCGACCAATAAGCCAGTTATCCGTATCGACCATAACGACCTCGTTTACAGCTCCGAAAAGGGCAAGTACGCCGCTATCATCGAGAAGATAATCGAGTGCCACTCAAAGGGTCAGCCTATCCTCGTAGGTACCGTTTCTATCGAGAAGTCCGAGCTGCTTTCGGCAATGCTCAAGAGAAAGGGCGTAAAGCACGAGGTCCTCAACGCAAAGCACCACGCTAAGGAAGCCGAGATCGTTGCACAGGCTGGTAAGTACGGTGCCGTTACCATCGCGACCAACATGGCAGGACGTGGTACCGATATCATGCTCGGCGGTAACGCTGAATTCCTCGCAAGGGCTGAGCTGAGAAAGCGTGAGATACCCGAGGAGATAATCTCCGAGGCTATCGGCTACGCTGATACCGACAACGAGGAGATACTCGCTGCAAGAAAGCTCTACCGCGAGCTCTACGATAAATTCAACGAGGAGGTAAAGGAGAAGGCTGTCGCCGTCAAGGAGGCAGGAGGTCTCTATATCCTCGGTACAGAACGCCACGAATCAAGACGTATCGACAACCAGCTCCGCGGACGTTCCGGACGTCAGGGCGACGAGGGCGAGAGCTGCTTCTTCCTCTCCGTAGAGGACGACCTCATGCGTATCTTCGCAGGCGACCGTCTCGAAAACCTCATGCGTACCCTTAAAGTCGCTGAGGATATGCCTATCGAGAGCAAGTTCCTCACAAGGATAATCGAGTCCTCACAGAAGAAGGTCGAGGGCAACAACTTCAGCATAAGAAAGAACGTACTCAACTACGACGACGTTATGAACGTTCAGCGTGAGATAATCTACCAGCAGCGTTCACAGGTCCTCGACGGAGACGATCTCCATGAGTCTATCCTCAAGATGATGGAGGAGCATATCGGTACTACCGTTGACAGCTACATCAGCGACGAGGACGTAAGAGACGAGTGGAACCTCGTCGGACTCAAGGATCACTTCCTCGGCTGGCTCATCGGTCCGGAGGATCTCACCTTCACAGAGGAGGAGCTCCAGAGCGTTACCAAGGAGGAGATCACCAACGCCCTTATCGCAAAGGCCGGCGAGCTCTATCAGGCTAAGGAAGAGGAGTACGGCTCAGATGTTATGCGTGAACTCGAGAGAGTTATCCTCCTCAAGGTAGTTGATACCAAGTGGATGGCTCACATCGACGACATGGAGGAGCTGAAAAAGGGTATCGGTCTCCGTTCCTACGGTCAGAAGAACCCTGTTGTCGAGTACCGTGTTGAGGGCTTCGATATGTTCGATGCTATGAACGAGGCTATCCGCGAGGATACTATCCGTATGCTGCTCACAGTCAAGCTCCAGAAGAACGAGGCTCCCGAGCGCGAGCAGGTAGCTAAGCCTGACGAGCCCAATGCCGGTGCAGGCGACGGCAGCTTCTCAGAGCCGGTGCGTTCCAAGAAGAAGGTCGGTGACAACGATCCGTGTCCGTGCGGCAGCGGCAAGAAGTACAAGAAGTGCTGCAAAAATAAGGATAACGCATGATTCAAGAGGGGCAGCTCCGGCTGCCCTGTTTTTTTCAGAACCTACAGAGAGCAGGCACAGTAGGGGCTGTTGCCCACATCAGCCCACATTTTTTGTGTTGCAATGTGGGGCGATGTAGGCATCGCCCCTACAATATCAGCTCTATATGCAAGGAGTAATTATATGTACGAAAACAAAACAGAGGAACTGCCCGTCAGAACTATCCTCGCCTGTGTCGATACGGGCGAATTCGATGCGGAGGTCTCCATTGACGAGCTCGAGGAGCTCGCCTCCACTGCCAGCGCTGAGGTGGTCGGCAAGGTCATTCAGCGCAAGCAGACCTACGATCCCGCGACCTGCATGGGTGCAGGCAGGCTCGAAGAATTAAAGGAGCAGGTCGATGCCCTCGACGTCGAGCTCGTCATTTTCGACCATGAGCTCACCGGCGTTCAGGTACGCAATATCGAGAAGATTCTCGACGTCCGCGTCATCGACCGCACAACGCTGATACTCGACATCTTCGCACAGAGAGCGCGTACCAAAGAGGGCAAGCTACAGGTCGAGCTCGCACAGCAGAAGTACCGTCTCCCGCGCCTCATCGGTCTCGGCACCGAGCTTTCAAGGCTCGGCGGCGGAATCGGTACAAGGGGTCCCGGCGAGACCAAGCTCGAATCGGACAAGCGCCATATCCGCAGGAGGATAACTTACCTCGAAAGCGAGCTCGCAGAGCTGAAAAAGCACCGTGATTTCTCGCGTTCACGCCGCAAAAAGGACGGTATCCTCTGCGCCGCGATAGTCGGCTACACCAATGTCGGGAAGTCCACTCTGCTCAATGCCCTCACGGACGCAGGAGTTCTCGCGGAGAACAAGCTGTTCGCGACCCTCGATATAACCTCGCGCTCGATAGAGCTTCCGGACGGCAGGAGCGTCATGCTCATAGACACGGTCGGACTGATAAGAAGGCTCCCGCACGACCTCGTCGAGGCTTTCAAGTCCACGCTGGAGGAGGCTGCCGCTGCGGACGTTATCCTCAATGTGCAGGACCTCTCCTCACCCGAAAGACAGCAGCAGGCGGAGGTTACGGAGAAGCTCCTGAACGAGCTCGGCTGCGGGAATATCCCAAAGATAAACGTAATGAACAAGTCCGACGCCGCCATTGACCTCGACACCGTTTTCGAGGACGACCGTACCGTTATAATAAGCGCAAGACATCACGGCGGCTTCGACAAGCTGCTCAGCGCGATAGCAATGGCTCTCCCTGAGACCGCAAGGCGTATGCAGCTCCTTGTGCCTTATGAAAGCACCGCCCTCATCGGCAGGATAAGGCAGGAGGGCAAGGTCTTTTCGGAGGAATACACCGACAAGGGCACTCTCATCGACGCACTGGTCGATATCAAGCTCGTCAGCGAGACAGAAAGGTTTTCTGTTAATAAAAGTAATTAGTTGTCATACCAATCCGGGCAGCCGGTCATCAAGGGAACGCAAATATTGCGCTCCCTTATTATTTATTGCGGAAGCGGCACAAAAGTACAACCGGAAAGTGCCTGTTTTGCGCCATTCCAATGGTTTTGCGATGATTTATGACCAATTTTGCCAAAAACAGCAAGATTTGAACAGTAGTTTTTTTGTTAGCAAAAAACGACTTGATTTGTTCACAAAAATGTAATAAAATATCAATAGAAGCTGCGGAAAAGGCGGGACATAACTATTTGAAGTTATGCTTTTCCGAAGCCCACATGATATTCATTATATTTATATTACTTGGAAAGTGAGGAATGATACACATGAAGAACAGTGTATTAAAGCGCGTGTTAGGCACTGCTCTCGCAGGTTTCTTGGCTGTAACATCTGTTCCGTTCACAGCTAAAGAGCTGACTGCAGACGCTGCAAAAACTCTTACCACGAGTCCGCAGCATACGCAGGAGACCGGCTGGTACAACGATTACCACCACGAGATCTGGCAGGCCGACACGCCTAACTCTTCTACAATGGTGCTCAACGACGATGACGGCGGTTTCAGCACCACATGGAAATGCGGTCCTAACAATTCAAAGGGCAACTTCCTTGCCCGCCGCGGTCTTTTCTACGACCTCAACAACCCCCACACATGGCATGATTACGGCGGATTTACCTGCGACTACGACTGTACATGGTCGGCAGGCTCCTCGGGTAACTCCCGTATCTGTATCTACGGTTGGACTCAGAACCCTCTCGTTGAGTACTACATTATCGAAGACTGGAAGAACTGGTGTCCTTCCAAGAACGATTACGGCGCTTCCTACAAGGGCACAGCTGAAATCGACGGAAGTACCTACGATATCTTCACTGAGCCGAGAGACTCTTACACCATTGAAGGTAACAAGCCCTTCACCCAGTACTTCAGCGTTCGCCGCGATACCAGAACCTCTGGTACAATAAGCATCGGTGAGCACTTCAAGGCCTGGGAAGGCTTCGGCATGAAGATGGGTAACTTCTATGAAGTTGCTTTCAATATCGAAGGTTGGGAAAGTGACGGTCAGGGATCTGTAAAGTGTACCATCAGAGAAGGTGCAGGAGATCCTCAGCCCAAGAAGGAAGTTGAGCCCGACGAGAACGGCGATTACATCAAGAACACCTTCGAGGACGGCACAGGCGACTTCAAGGGCAGAGGCGATGCTTCTGTAAAGAACGATTCCGACAACTACTATTCCGGCAGCAAGTCACTCTTCGTTTCCGGAAGAACAGATAACTGGAACGGCGCTGAGATGAGCCTTTCAAGCAGCACATTCAAGCCCGGCAACACCTACAGCTTCAGCACAGGCGTTCTCCAGAACAGCGGTTCATCTGTTGATATGAAGTTCACACTCCAGTACACCTCCGGCGGTGAGGAAAAGTACATGGAAGTTGCTTCTGCTACAGCAGCAAGCGGCGAGTGGACAAAGCTCGAGAACAAGGAATTCACAATTCCTACAGGCGCTTCCAGCATGAAGCTCTACGTTGAAGCTCCCGAGAGCCTTACTGATTTCTACATCGACGATGTTTACCTCTCCAAGGAGGGTAAAGCTTCTCCCGTTGTAAACGGCGGCGGTACTGTCAAGGGCGGCAAGCAGACCCCCGGCTCTTCAACAACAACTACTACAGTAACTACAAACAAGATCACAAATATCGTAAACGGCAGCGGCATCGCAGCACATCAGAACAATGATTACTCCTACGATGCTAACGGCGCAGGCTTCAAGGATTACATGGGCAAATACTTCCGCCTTGGTACTTGTGTAAACGCTTGGAACATCCAGAAGCAGGACGTTCAGGACTTCATCAAGAAGAACTTCAACTCCATCACCTGCGAGAACGAGATGAAGCCCTCTGAGATCTGTGTACAGAACCAGTCTTCCGGCGATAACATCGCTATCAGCCTCTCAAAGGCTGACCCGATCCTCAAGTTCTGTGAGGCAAACGGCATCGGTCTCCGCGGACATACATTCGTATGGTACTCTCAGACTCCTGAGTGGATATTCAAGGAGAATATGCAGAGCAACTCCGGTGGATTTGTTTCTGCTGACCGCATGAACAAGCGTCTCGAAAGCATGATAAAGAATACTTTCGATGCACTCAAGACAAACTATCCTAACCTCAAGATCTATTCCTACGACGTCTGCAATGAGCTCTTCAAGAACGACGGCGGCGGATTCCGCGGTGACGGAAGTGAGTCCTCCAACTGGTGGAATGTTTACCACAATGATTCATTCGTTATCAACGCATTCAAATATGCCAGACAGTACGCTCCTGAGGGCTGCAAGCTCTACATGAACGACTACAACGAGTATTTCGTTGCAAAGCGCGATGATCTCTACAAAATGGCTAAGAAGATCCTCGCAGAGGGCGACTATATCGACGGTATCGGTATGCAGTCCCATATGCACTACGACGACTTCGGCGGCACAGGAAGTGCTACAAAGTCCACAAATTCCAAGTTCGGCACATACGCTGACGCTATCGACCTCTTCAACAGCCTCGGTCTTGACGTTCAGATCACTGAGCTCGACGTTACAAACTGTGCAAATCAGAAGGGTGCTGACCTCTACGTTGACATCTTCAAGGTTGCTATGGAGCGCGGTCTCAACATTTCTTCACTCACACTTTGGGGCCACTGCGATTCAGCAAGCTGGAGAAATGATTATCAGGACGGCGGCAAGCCCCTCCCGTTCGATTCAAACTGCCAGCCTAAGTCATTCTACAATGACATCATCGCACTCAGCGGCAAGATAACACCCGGTCCTATCGACGTTGTTACAACAACAACAACAACAACTACTACTACAACTACAACAACTACTACAACTGTTACTACTCTCCCCGAGCCTGATATGTACGGCGATGCAAACGAGGACGGTCAGGTTAATATGGCTGACGCTGTATTCATCATGCAGTCCATCAACAACCCCGACAAGTACAAGCTCTCTACAAAGGGCGAGAACAACGCTGACGTATTCAACAGAGGCGACGGTATCACAAATAAGGACGCCCTCTCAATTCAGAAGTATAAGCTCGGTATCATTAATTCACTCCCTGAGAGTGTTGGATCGGCTCAAAAAAAAACTGATGTAACAAGTACAACTGTTACAACAACAAGAGGAACTTCAACTACTACAGTTACTACTGCTGCTCCCGCGAACTACTTCACAAACAAGTTCGATTCCGCTTCCGGTTGGGAAGGCAGAGGCGATGCTTCTCTTAGCATCGACAAGGACAGCTACTATTCTTCAAGCAGCTCACTCAAGGTCGGCGGCCGCTCAAAGAACTGGAACGGCGCTGCTATAGCTCTTGATTCCAGCTTCAAGGCTGGAAGCACCTATAGCTTCAGCGCTGCCGTTCTCCAGAAGGCAAGCGATTCCGACGATTTCAAGATCTCACTCCAGTACAATGACGCTTCCGGCACACAGTCCTTCGATACTATCGCTGAGGCAAGTGCTAAGAAGAACACATGGACAAAGATCGAGAATACTGAGTATACTCTCCCTGCCGGCGCAACAGACATGATCGTCTATGTTGAGACAGCAGATTCCACTATCAGCTTCAATGTTGATGATTTCGCAATCCAGGAAAAGGGTAAGGCTTCCGCAGTCGTAACAGGTCAGGGTACCGTTACAGAGGAGACCTTCACCATCGACCCCAACAAGCCGATGATCGCTATTAGCTTCGATGACGGCTGCTCACCTGCTAACAACAAGAGAATCGTTGATGCTCTCACAGAGCAGGGCTTCCACGCTACATTCTTCTATGTAAGCAACTGGTCACAGGGCGCTGAAAATCAGGCTGAGATCAAGTACGCTTACAGCAAGGGCATGGAGATCGCAAACCACACTGTATCTCACCCCTACCTCGGTCAGAAGAGTGCTTCTGAGATTCGTCAGGAAGCTGACGGCTGCCACAACTACCTCAAGAGCGTTCTCGGTGTTGAGCCTTCAAAGCTCCTCCGTCTCCCCTACCTCGATCAGGGCGGCGCTGTTAAGTCCACACTTACAGACTACGGCCTTGTAACCGATGCTATTGACACAGAGGACTACAAGGATCAGACAACTACCGATCAGATCGTTTCTAAGATCAAGAACGCTATGGCAAACGGTTCCGGTAACGGTGCTGTTGTTCTCTGCCACGAGACATACTCCAAGACAGCGGCAGCTATCGAGCAGCTTGCTCCTTACATCAAGGAACAGGGCTGGCAGATAGTTACGATCTCTGAGATGTTCGAGGCTAAGGGCAAGCCTATCCCCTACGGACAGATCATCACAAGAGTGTAATAGCTCACCTAATTAAGATTTCTCCAATTTTAATATCCCCTGAAAGGCAGTCGGCACACCACCGGCTGTCTTTTACTTTATCCCCACAATTATTGCTCGTATCAGGCACTTTTTGTCTCTTTCTTGCACAAATAAGGCTCTCGTTTTCGTGCATTTCCAACAAAGTTCTTGAAAAAGGCTTTACAAATTGTCTAAATTGATATATAATGTTAATGTTACTTACAGGAGTATCCGCAATTATTGGGCAGATACCGGAGGGGATATCAAGATGATAAAGCATCTTTCAGGTGAATACGAAACTGTCGAATACGACAACAGAAAATATGTGCTGCTGTATGACAATACGGATAACGAGGCTTATCCCGTCCACTGGCACAGCGCACTCGAAATTATCATGGCTGTGAAAAACACCTATACCGTCAATGTCGGCGGCATAGACTACAATATCGGGGAAAATGAGGTGCTCATCATACCTCCCGGCGAGCTGCACAGTATGCCGGCTATCCCCGGACGCCGCTACATATTCCAGTGCGATAACGCTATACTCTCAGAGCCGGCTCTCGATGCGATAATGCACGGCCTCACCAACCCGGTCATGATAGATGCCGGTTCGGAAAAGGAGCTCCAGCTCGTCGCAAGAAAGACCATGCTCGATATAGCCTCGCTCTACAGCTCAAAATCCGAGCTCGCAGACGTCAGGATATATATGCAGGTCATCGGTCTGCTGACCGCCGTCCGCGAGGACCAGCTCCGCCGCAGTCAGGAAAACCTCGAGTGCGATGACGACAAGATCAACGAGTACAGCGAGAAATTCGGCACGGTGCTCAAGTATATCGACAATAACTATATGTACGATATCTCCCTCGACCAGCTCGCCGCGGTCGCAGGCTACAGCAAGTACCACTTCTCGCGCATCTTCAAGCAGTATAACTCCATGTCCTATATCCAGTACATCAACGCCCGCAGGACAAAGGCTGCCGAACAACTCCTTTTCGAGCCCGATATCCCGATAACCGAGGTCGCAATGCGCTCCGGCTTCAAAAGTCTCACGACCTTCAACCGCATTTTCAAGGAGATAAAACACTGTACCCCTACCGACTTCAAAAAACTCCTTGAAAAACGTACTCTTTAACAATACGGAAGTATTACAAGGACTTACTGGAAAAAACCTTTCTGAGGAAAGATTCTTTCCCAGACCCTTTTCCAAAGACTTTATTCTTGTTTTTTCACAATGGTATAATGGTCCTGCACAAAAAAATAATCCGGAAGCGATCAAGCTTCCGGATTTTTTATACCATTGTGAAAAAAACTAAAGATAAGGCTCGGAACAGGGTTTGAAAGCACCTTCATCAAAAGGCATTTCGCAATAGTCCTCATAGCCTCCCGTATTGATAAAGATCAGTTAATATGTTGTTGTAAGGTATCTTTCGCGGTACTGTGTGGGTGTTTCGCCGAACGCTGCTTTGAACTGGCGGTTGAAGTAAGAGGGTGTACTGTAGCCGACAAGCTGCGATATCTCGTTGATCGAGAGCTCAGGGTTCTTGAGGTAGTCCTTTGCCTTTTCCATGCGGCTCGTGATGATATCACGGGATATGCTCACCCCAAAGGTATCGCTGTAGAGGTGCTGGAGGCGTGAACGGCTCAGCGATATCTCCGCCGCCATTTTGTCGATGGTCCACTCCCTCGCAGGCCAGCGGTAGATGCTCTCGCGCAGCCACATCATCTTCTCGAAGTATTTGCTCTCGCTGACAGCGCCGGAAGCGGTATATTCGCCGATACACTCGTTCAGCTTGTACATCAGCAGCCTGAAATAGAGGTCAATGGACTTGCTGCGGTTGCGGTTCGCTGAATACTGCTCATAGCACATATTCCTGAGTATGAGCGAGATCTGTTTTATGTCGTTGAGAGGGATTATCTGGTTGAAGGGAATTTCGAGCTCGCGCATGAGCTCCTCCTCCTCGCGGTCAGGGAAAAAGTGCATCCAGTCGTCAGTGTACTCGCCGTCGTCGCCGTGGTAATACTCGGGATATTCGGGCGTGAAGATAATGAACGAATTTGCCGGAGCATGGACGTCCTCGCCCTCTATCCGGAAAACGCTTTTCGTCTTTACCGCAAGGATAAGCCAGTCACCTGCACCGTTGGGACGGTCGATGACAAAGGTCTTGTCATGCTTGTGATTATAGCCTATATCGTCCATTCTCATATGCTTGAACCTCCCCTGATGAGCTGAGGACAGAAATGTCCGACCGTTTTGCAAAGCGGTCCCACTCTCTCAGCTTTTAGTGCTATATTACAGCAAACGCCTGTTTCAGCGTTGAAACCGGGATTATCTCGATGTCGTAATCCGCCGCATTGACCGTTCCGGCAGACTGCTTCGGTATCACGCATTTTCTGAAGCCCATTCGTTCAGCCTCGCGAATTCTCTGCGGAACGTGTGAGACCGACCTTATCTCGCCGCCGAGGCCTATTTCCCCGAATGCGATGAGCTCCTCGTCTATCTGCTTGTCCATAACTCCGGAATAAAGCGCCATAGCCACGGGAAGGTCTCCGGCAGGCTCGTCCAGACGGAAACCGCCGACGATATTGAGGTAAACGTCGAGCGTTCCCATGTATACGCCGAGACGCTTTTCCAGCACGGCAATGAGTATGTTCAGCCTGTTGAAATCGAAGCCCGTAGCCATTCTTCTGGGTGCAGCGTAGCTTGTCTTAGCCGCGAGAGCCTGAACCTCCGCAAGAATGGGACGGCTGCCCTCCATAACGCAGGCAACGCACGTTCCCGAGACATTGTGCGGACGTCCCGAGAGGAGCATCTGCGAGGGATTTTCGACCTCGCGCAGACCCTTGTCGAGCATCTCGAAAACGCCTATCTCGTTGGTGGAGCCGAAACGGTTCTTCACAGCCCTGAGAAGCCGGTAGCTCTGATGGCGTTCGCCCTCGAAATAGAGCACGGCGTCAACGATATGCTCCATGACCTTCGGACCCGCGATAGCACCGTCCTTGTTGACGTGACCGACGATTATCACCGGTATCTCGCGGTCTTTGGCAGTGTGCATAAAGAGGTTCGTACACTCCCTGACCTGTGTGAGGCTGCCGGGACTTGAAGCTATCCTGCCGATGCTCATGGTCTGTATGGAGTCGATTATCGCAATATCAGGCGAGCTGGAAGCTATCGTTGCGGCGACCGACTCCGCATCTGTCGCGGTAAGTATATAGAGGTTTTCGGTATCAACTCCGAGCCTTTGTGCGCGGAGCTTTATCTGCCGTGCGGACTCCTCTCCGGAAACGTAGAGAACGGAGTGGTCCTCACCGAGGTTCTGGCATATCTGTAGGAGAATTGTGCTCTTTCCGATGCCCGGTTCGCCTCCGAGAAGCACGAGCGAGCCCTTGACGAGGCCGCCTCCGAGGACGCGGTTGAGCTCCCCTACCCCGGTATCATAGCGGACGTCACTGTCCGCGCCTATCTCATCAAGCTCGAGGATATTGTCCGAAAGATCAGGCGCACCGGAAGCATTCCCGGTCTTAGCCGGAGAGGGTGCTTCCGCGATCTCCTCCTCGAAGCTGTTCCATGCGCCGCATGAGGGACATCTGCCGTTCCATTTGGAGCTTTCGTATCCGCACTGGTTGCAGGTATATACAAATTTAGATCTTGCCATATTCAACGGAACGCTTCTGTGAGGCTGCCCTCACGAAGCAGGAATTTCCTTCCGCAGAGCACTGTGCTTGCGGAGGGAGTAATGTCGGTATGCTTAGTGCCGTCAGCGGAATAGGTCTCGGAGGGGTGAGCGCTTCCGTCGAAGCACACCTTGTTTTCGGGGTCGAAGCCTATCCTGCCATTGTAGGAGGCTATGTCAACGGTCAGCGATATGCTGAGACCGTCGAGGTGATAGACCCTGCACTGTGCGCCGGCAAAGGTGCCTGTCGAATAAATGAGCTCAGGGACATTATCGCCGTCGATATCGCAGAGCTCGTAAGCCGCATCAGCCTCGCCCTCGTTGAGAAGCTCAGTCAGCACGGAGGAGTAGAACTCCTTCTCTGTTTCGGTGAGGACAGCGCCCCAGCTCTCCGAATAATGCAGCGCATAGTTTTCCGCAGCATCGGAAAAGCTGAACTTTCTGCCGATCTCGAGCTCTGTATCATCGGTAAAGCCTTTGAGGAGCCTCTCATATTCAGCGATCTTGACCGGAGAATTATCGACCTCATACTTCATTCTTCCTCCGGAGGAAGCACTGCTCTTGTTGTTGTAGAACTTTTTCAGTGTAACAAGCGAATTATCCTCTATCTTGAAATACTCGCTCAGCTCGAAATTCTTTCCCTGATAGTGGAAGCACTCCACATTCTGCGCCGGAATATAGCCCATAATACCCTTTGAGCCGGTCGAGCCTATCTTTACGGCAGATGAACCGGCAGCCGTGTAGATATCGCAGGCTGAATCGCTCTCGGTCGAGGGAGAGATCACAAGCTCCGGAACTCCGTCACCTGTGAGGTCGTAAAGGTCGAACATAGAGCCGTTTGGACCTGATACGAAATCCGCCGAGCTCCTGAACTGGCTGAGCTTATCAGAATAGACCTGCTGCCAGCTGAAAACGACGGCCTCGGGAGATATCGCAGAGGTAGTCGGCTGAGCCTCTGAAACAGTTTTTGTACCGCTGCTGCACCCTGTAAGAACGAATACCGCAGCCGCTGTGCTTGCTAAAAAAGAACGCTTCAATTCTATTCCTCCAATCATTCATACACTATAATTTTACCACGTTCCGCATTATATGTCAATCTTTTTATTCAGACATACGCTGTTTGGGTCAGCGGATAAGGCAAAGTCTCCGTCCGCACATAAAAAGGGCGCTGTTATCAGCGCCCTTGGTGTATTACCAGCCGTATTCAGATGTAGTGACCTGCGGAGGTTCGGTAGTAGTATCGACGTGAAGTGTCGGAGGCTGCTGCGGCTCTGTAGTTGTAACGGTAGCCTCAGTGTTCTGCTGAGTTGTAACCTGAGCCTGGGTCGTTGTTTCGGGAGCCTGTGTAGTGGTCTGTATCTTGGCATTCTCGGGGATATAGTATACCGTGAGCTTTTTGCCCTCCTTATTGCTGAAGAGCGTACCGGGAGTTACCCTCTTGGCTTCAAACTGGAGCTCAACGATAGTATCGGGAGTACCGTAGTTAGCCTTGTACTCGATGAACTGGTAGTTGAAGCTGGAGATGCCGGCTTCCTCGAGCTTATTCTTGTACTGAGCTACTGTCAGACCGGAATACTCAGGGATAACGGCGGATTCCGGACCCTTGCTGACCTTGACCTTGATAACGCTGCCCTTTGTCACCATAGTACCGGCATCGGTATCCTGAGAGATTATCATGCCGCTGTCGGGGTAATCGTTATTGTACTCATAAGCCGGGTCGAGAGTGAGGTAATCCTTCCACCTCTCCTTTTCGTGGTCGAAGAACTTGCCTGTGAGCTGCGGTACCTCGGTATCCTGTACCTCAGTGGAGCCGCTTGAGCTCTCGGTAGTGCCGGAGACTATATTATCGGAAGCCGTAGTGGTAGTCTTGTTGCTGACGGTATTATCTTCCTTTGAAGGGTCATGGAGGATATTGTAGATCACCACGATGATTATCATGAGTATCGCCATGAGAAGTACCGCGATAACTATCGGTACCTTCAGCCTGTCAACGGTATTCACCTTTTCGTAGCGGTAGTCGTCCTCCTCATAGTAGCCGGCATTTCTCCGCGGAGGCTCGGCGTAGTTCACAGGCGGGACCTGTCCCCTGTACTGCTGAGGCTGGGACTGCTGACGGTAAGCGTCATGGATAGGCTGCTGCTGGTAGACCTGTGTATCGGTCGGAGCAGAACCTCTGTTGGTCTGACGTATCGGAGGCGGGAAATTCCTTGCCTCTGAGGGCTGTTCAAAGAGCCTCGTGACGAGCTCTGTGATAGTCTGTATACGGTCGCGGACGTTGAGGTTCATACCGTCCATGATAACTCTTGAAACATTCTGAGGAATGCTCGAATTGAGCATAGCGGGCTCGCAGAGGTCATCGTGCCCCTGGCGGCTCGTTGAATCGACAGGCATACAGCCTGTGAGCGCACGGTAGATGAGAGCGCATATGCCGTAAACGTCCGTCCATGAGCCCTGACGGCTGTCAGTGCTTGCGGAATACTGCTCGGGAGCAGCGTAGCCCTTGAAGAGCTCGTATTCAAGCCCGGCGTCAGCAGTTCTCACGGGTGAGATGCAGAAACCGGAGAGCCTGAGCTCGCCCTTGTTGGTGATATAGACGGTCTCGGGACTGATAGCGCGGTGAATGATACCGGCGTTATGAAGTCTGCCGATAGTGGTGAACAGCGGCGGGAAAAGCCTTGAGACCTGCTCCCAGCTTAGCTCACCGGCGTTCTCCTTGAGGAAATCGAGCATCTTCACGCCCTCGATATACTCGAAGACGGTATAGGTCGTGTTGTTCTCGGAGAACATATCGAGAACGGGGTTGATATTGGAATCATTGCGAAGCCTTGCAAGCGACTTGTTCAGCTCGGTGAATTCGGTCATGAAAGCCTTGTACTTTGCAAGGTTGTTGTAGTTCACGCTGATAGTAGGCTTGCCCTTGACTCTTGTGCAGAGGTTAATAGGCATATACTCCCTTATCATGACCCTGCATTCGGTCGAAAGATCATATCCGGCGTAGGTAGCACCCTCGCCGTTATATTCAAGAAGCACGCCGATGAGATATCTTTCCCGGAGAACAGTTCCGGGAGCAATGTACATCGGATCAGACTGGGTACTGTTTTTGTATCCGCAGACAGGGCAAACGTTTATATTCGCGTCGTATTTTTCCATACATCTGTAGCAGATATTAGTCTCTCCCACAGCAGCTCCTCCTTTAATCGTTATTCATAGGTATTCCCGGAGAAAACAGTATTTTCCGATGATACCCTATATATTTTAACAGTTATCGCTCAAAAAGTCAACCGTTTAAAGCACGATATTACGATTTCGTCTGAATTTGTATTATTTCTGTAATATTTTTATTACGAAACCCGGCTTTTTTGTAACACTCACTCCGCTTTTTCCGCGGAAGCTCCCGCCGGAACGCCCTCGCTCTTCTCTTTTCTGTACTGCAAATACAGCACAACGGCTGTTGCCGAGAGGAGGACTATCGTTGTGAAGATGCTGCCCTCGATACCGAACTTTCCGCCTGTGAGAAAGCCGTGCGAGGACTCGGACGAGGTCACGAAAAGCGACTCGACCTTGCTGTTTCCGCTGACACTGATGCCGTAAACGTTGCCCTGTGCGAAGTTCCATACCGAGTGTATGCCGCATACGCCCCAGATATTATCGAAGTGGATAACGTAAACTCCGGCAAAAACGCCGTAGAGCATGAGGTTGAACATCGCAAGCGGCGTAAGACCGGGGTTTGCGGAGTGTGCAAGTCCGAAAAGCGCCGCACTCAGCCCCACCGCAAGATATGAGCTGTGAGAGCTTCCGACCGTCGTCATGAAGTAGCCGCGGAAGATGAACTCCTCGCTCATGCCCTGCACGAGAAAGCCGAGCAGATAAAGTGCGATAATGCCGTAATTAGCGTCCTTTGCGACGGATATGCCGTTAGCTCCGGTAACGACGGTCAGCATGGTTATCACTGTCATGAGCAGTGCGCCGATACCGAGACCGGCAGCGTAATGCCTTGCCGCTCCCTGCTTGCGGACGCCCATCGATGACACTCTGCGGACCTCGAAATATCGGCAGTAGAAGATGCTGACGATAGTTCCGAAAACGGTGCTGAGGAGCGTCGGTATCATAACGCCCGGCTTGGAGGCAACGCCCTCGGCGACCTTCATGGACTGCTTGAAAGTGAGCTTTTTGTCGCCGTCGAGGAAGCCCTGTTCCCGGAGTGCATCGTTCATAGGCTTGGTCGAAACGATCGCCGGGATTATGCTTTCGAGGATATATATGACGATGAATACCGCTAAAAACGCGACTATCTGAGCCGCGAGCTTCTTTGAAGCGTGTGAACGGGCGGCTTCATCGAACATTTTAGGTCTTAGTCTGAGCATGGTGCATCTCTCCTTTATGTTTATTTTACTACATATTTTCCAATATGTCAATCAGAACTTGCAGCCTCCTCTGTAGGGAACGGCGTCTCGCCGTTCCTCGGAAAGCGAACACACCTCCGGCAGAAATTGGTAGGGGCTGCCTTTGGCAGTCCACATTTTTTATGTACGCTGCCGGCAGTCTATCTGTAATCCGAGGACGCCCAAAGGGCGTCCCTACGATTTCAAACAAAAGGTATTGACAAATAATAGACAAAGTGATATAATAAAAATATCTTCAGGGCAGGGTGAGATTCCCTACCGGCAGGCACAGAGCCTGTGCGCCCTTCCACGCTGCCGCTCGCAAGCTCGCTTACTCCTTACAAGGCGCAAGTCTGCTTTCGCACACGGAGGCTTTTCCGTCAGGCGGCAAAGCGGCTCTTTTATAACCTACAACTATCTTCAGGGCAGGGTGAAATTCCCTACCGGCAGTTAAAGCCTGCGAGCCGCTTTGCGGTTGATCCGGTGCGATCCCGGAGCCGACGGTATAGTCCGGATGTGAGAAGATGTACTTGTGTATATTGTCCCATTTGCCCCGAATTACGGGGCTTTTTGTTTTACCGGAGGTCTCTATGGAACACGAAGATTATATGCGGAAAGCCATCGAGCTCGCACAGCGCGGCATGGGCTTCACCTCCCCTAACCCTATGGTCGGAGCCGTCATTGTTCGTGACGGCAAAATAATCGGCGAGGGCTGGCACAAAAAATACGGCGATCTTCACGCTGAACGCACAGCTTTCGCCTACTGCGACGAGAACGGCATCGACTGTTCCGGCGCTGATATGTACGTCACCCTTGAGCCCTGCTGTCACCACGGCAAGCAGCCGCCCTGCACGGACGCGGTCATTGCCCACGGTATCAGGCGCGTTTTCATCGGCTCAGCCGACCCGAACCCTCTCGTTTCCGGAAAGGGCGTGAGAATTCTCCGCGAGCACGGTATCGAGGTGACGGAAGACGTTCTCCGCGAGGAATGCGACGCTATTAACGAGATCTTCTTCCACTGGATAACCACAAAATTCCCCTTTGTCACGGCGAAATATGCCATGACACTTGACGGCAAGATAGCCACACGCACAGGCGAGTCCAAGTGGATAACCGGTGAAGCGGCAAGGCTCGATGTACAGCGCGAAAGGCTGCGGCACAGCGCGATAATGGCTGGTATCGGGACCGTTCTTGCGGACGACCCGCTTCTCACCTGCCGTCTCGAAAACGGAAGAAATCCGATAAGGATAATCTGCGATTCACAGCTGAGGATACCCCTTGAAAGCAATATCGTCAGGACCGCAAAGGACGTTCCCACTATCATTGCAGCTATGAGCTATGATAAAAAGAATGGCCACGGCAAAAACGAAAAAAGGCATATCCTCGAGGAAATGGGCTGTACTGTCATTTCGACAAAGCCAAACGGCGGTCACGTTGACCTCTACACATTAATGCTGAAGCTCCGCGAAATGAATATTGACAGCGTACTCGCGGAGGGCGGCGGAGAGCTCATCGAGAGCCTTTTCCGGCACAAGCTCGTGAACCGGGTCAAAGCTTACATCGCACCGAAAATTTTCGGCGGACGCGATGCGAAAACGCCTGTCGAGGGCACGGGAGTTTGCATTCCCGATGATGCCTACAGGCTCGAAAGCACGCAGATAAGCCGTATCGGCGAGGATATCCTCATAGAAGGAAGGGTGGCTTACAGTTAATGTTCACAGGAATAGTCGAGGAGGTCGGAACAGTACGCTCCGTCCAGAGGGGCAGCACCTCCTCATTCATCGAAATACAGGCTCATACCGTCCTTGAAGGCACTAAGCTCGGGGACAGCATCGCCGTAAACGGTGTATGCCTCACGGTCACTGAGCTCGGCAGGGACAGCTTCCGGGCGGACGTCATGAACGAGACTCTCAGCCGTTCATCGCTGGGAAGTCTCAGGAGCGGCAGTCCCGTTGACCTCGAACGCGCAATGGCTGCCGGAGGACGTTTCGGAGGGCACATCGTCTCCGGTCACATCGACGGCACAGGCACGATAACCGACATTAAAAAGGACGGCATCGCTCAATGGTACACGGTCTCGGCACCGCCCGGGATAATGCGGTATATCGTGGAAAAAGGCTCGATAGCCATTGACGGCATCAGTCTCACTGTGGCAAGGGTCACGGAGGGGACGTTCAGCGTCTCCATAATCCCCCACACAGCCGCACAGACCGTTCTTTCACACAAAAAAGCCGGCGACACGGTCAACCTTGAAAATGACATAATCGGAAAATACGTCGAAAAGCTGATGAAACCGGCTGAGGAGGAGACTTCCTCCGGCGGCATCACAATGGATTTTCTGGCAAAGAACGGATTCTGAGGTGTGATATGAGAAAAACAGCGAAAAGTTTACATACCGCTTTGGATTCGGAGAATACGTGGAGGACAGCATCAAAAATCTGATCATTATATTCGGAGATCAGGATAAATAAAATCATTCAGGAGGTAATCTGATGACTGAAAGCTTTCAGTACAACACCATTGAAGAAGCCTGCGAGGCTCTCAGAAACGGCGAGATAATCCTCGTCACAGACGATGAGGACCGCGAAAACGAGGGTGACATGATATGCGCGGCTCAGTTCGCAACGACCGAGAACGTCAACTTCATGGCGGCTCACGCAAAGGGTCTCATCTGTATGCCCATGAGCATCGAGCTCTGCCACAGGCTCCACCTTCCGCAGATGGTGGACTACAACACAGACAACCACTCGACTGCCTTTACCGTGTCCATTGACCATGTGGACACTACCACCGGCATTTCCGCGGCAGAGAGAGGCTTTACGGCGCGTATGTGCGTTGACCCGAGCTCACGGCCGGAGGATTTCCGCCGTCCGGGTCATATGTTCCCCCTCACCGCAAAGAAAAACGGCGTTCTCGAACGCGAGGGTCACACGGAGGCGACCGTTGACCTCATGAGGATAGCCGGGCTCAAGGAATGCGGTCTCTGCTGCGAGATAATGCGCGATGACGGTACGATGATGCGTTCCGCTGAATTGCAGGAAAAAGCTAAGGAATGGGGCATGAAGTTCATCACCATTCAGGCTCTGAAGGAGTACCGCAAGTGCAACGACAGGCTCGTCGAATGCGTTGCGAACACCAAGCTCCCCACGAAATACGGCGAATTCCGTGCTCTCGGCTACGTCAACAAGCTCAACGGTGAGCACCACGTTGCACTCGTCAAGGGAGACATCGGCGACGGTCAGGATATCCTCTGCCGCGTACACTCGGAGTGCCTTACCGGTGACGCCTTCGGCTCGCTCAAATGCGACTGCGGTCAGCAGTTCGCGGCGGCTATGACCGCTATCGAAAAGGAGGAACGCGGCATTCTCCTCTACATGAGGCAGGAAGGACGCGGCATCGGTCTCATAAACAAGCTCCGTGCCTACGAATTGCAGGATCAGGGCATGGATACCCTCGAAGCCAACCTCGCGCTGGGATTTCCCGGTGATATGCGCGAATACTACATCGGCGCACAGATACTCCGCGACCTCGGCTGCAAGACGCTCCGCCTGCTCACGAACAATCCCGACAAGGTCTACGGTCTGAGCGGCTTCGGACTGGAGATAAAGGAACGTCTGCCGATACAGATGGACGCCACTGCCTATGACCTGTTCTATCTGCGTACCAAACGCGATAAAATGGGACATATACTTGATTACTGAGGTGATGTAAATGGCTGATATCATTGACAAGATATTTTTCGTGGCACTCTGCGTACTTTGCGCCGTTGCACTGTTCACGCTGACGAAGTGGCTTATCGCCTATGCGACCGAAAAGGAAAAGGCACTAGTCGGCTCACGCGAATCCCTGCTGGCCGGCATAATAGCTCCCGCGTTATTTTTACTTGTCTTCATCATCGAGCTGCTGACCGGAAAAACAGAATGGATATATCTTATCGCCGGTGTCTGCGAGATAGTGTACCTGCCGGCTGCAACGTTCAGCATACTCACTTCCAAGGGCATATGCAGGAATTTTTCGCTGAAACGGAGCTACGTTCCGGTCTCAGAGCTGAGCTATGAGTTCACGGACCAATACCTTGCGATGTACTTCAACAACAGGAAGAAGAACAACATGGTGAAGTATCATATCGGCATAAAGAACATGGACACCGTGAAAATGCTTGCGGACTGGTACCCCAAGCACAACATGACAAATCCGCTTCTGCCCGGGGACGGGGATAACGATTAAAGCGGAGTTTTCGCCCATGAATGGGATTCTCAAGGGAGGTCCTCCCTTGAGCGGAGTCCAGAGGCAGAGACTCTGGCAGGGCGTGGGGCAGCGCCCCACATTCCGCAAGGCGCCTCGCAAGGGGTGAATTTCAAAACAGTCCGGTGGACTGTTTTGAAAGAGGGGACGCCTTGTAAGAGAAGGCGTCCCCTCGCAGCCGTACATAAAAATAAGCCTCCGGACTCAGTCCGGACGCAGCAATTGAAAGATTATCAAAAATAAACCAAAGGAGAATTATTATGAAAACCTACGAAGGAAACCTTATCGCTAAAAAAGTCCGCATCGGCATTGTCGTTGCTCGTTTCAATGAGTTCATAACCTCAAAGCTCCTCGGCGGCGCGGTCGATACCCTCAAACGCCACGACGTTGACGACGATTCTATCGACATCGCTTGGGTACCCGGCGCTTTCGAGATACCGCTCATCGCCTCCAAAATGGCTAAGTCCGGCAAGTACGATGCCGTCATCTGCCTCGGTGCGATAATCCGCGGAAGCACCTCCCACTACGACCTCGTCTGCAATGAGGCTGCCAAGGGCATCGCTCAGGCTTCCCTCCAGACCGGTATCCCCGTCATGTTCGGCGTTATCACTACCGAGAACATCGAGCAGGCTATCGAACGCGCAGGCTCAAAGGCTGGCAACAAGGGCAGCGAATGCGCTGAGGGTGCTATCGAGATGATAAACCTCATCAGGGAGATCGAGGATTAATGGCAAGCCTCATCTTTGACTATGACGGTACTATCCACGAATCCATGCGGACATACGCTCCCGCTTTCCGGGACACTATGAAGTGGCTCTCGGACAACGGCTTCATTGAGGAAAAGGAATACTCCGACCCCGAGATAAGCCGCTGGCTGGGCTTCAATTCAACCGATATGTGGGAACAGTTCCACCCGGAGCTCTCCCCTGAGATAAGGGAAAAAGCGCGTAAAATGCTCGGCGATGACATGGCACGGCGAGTTGAGAACGGCGAGGGCGCTCTCTTTGAGGGCGTCGAGGATATGCTCTCCCGGCTCAAAGCTCAGGGACATACTCTCATTTTCCTCAGCAATTGCAGGATAGCCTACATGGAGCGTCACCGCAAAGCCTTCCGGCTCGACCGCTTCTTCGACTTCTTCTACTGCTGCGAGGAGTACGATTTTCTCCCGAAATATCAGATATTCCGCGTATTCTCTCCCCTGCACGAGCCGCCGTTCATAGTTATAGGGGATCGCTTCCACGACATCGAGACTGCGACCGAGAACGGTCTGCTGTCCATAGGCTGTGCCTACGGCTACGGCAGCATGAAGGAGCTTGCTGCGGCGGACGTTATCGCTGCAAGTCCCGCCGATATCCCGGAAGCAGTCGCCGCACTTATCTGAGAAAGGATCAGAAATGAAAAAATCACGAATATTAGCCTTCATTATCGCTGCTGCACTGCCGTTCAGCCTCCTTTCCTGCACCGATAACAGCGGAAGCATCAGCAAGACAAGCACCTCCTCCGTAAAGGAAGAGCCCTCCGGCAGAGAGCATATGGATATCGACCTTGACAGTCTGACTGTCCCATATGAGCCGATAGACCTTGACGACTACCGTCCGTACATAACCGATCTTCTCGACGATATCAAGAAGCCGGGCAACCGCGAAAAGGTCAAAAAGGATATCGACAATATCCTCACTGCCCACAAAAAGCTGGAGGACTCAAACGCAAGGAGCTGTCTGAACTATTACCTCGATTTCGACAACGAGGAGCTTGAGGCTGAATACGATGCCACCTTGGTCGATTACAACATCTTCAACAACCTCGCAAAGCTCGCATTCACCCGATGCAGCGAAAATGCCGAATACAAGGACCTCGTCAAGGATCTGCTCACAGACGATGATATTGATTATTACACCCCCTACTATATGACCCCAAAAAGAGTCGAGGGCTATACCAGAGTGGACTTCGACCTTTCCGATGAACGCCTCGATGAATACTACGACATCTATGACGACGAGGACATGGACATCGACGAAAAGGAGCTCCGCTGTGCCGAGATATACCTCGATATCCTTTCCGAGGATGACTACGACACCCTGTTCCTCAATTACGGCAGAGACTTCTCCCCTGAGCTTGCTATAGAGCTTTCCGATGTGGTCCTCGATGAGATCTACTCGGCGTATATGTACCTCGGCAGATCTTTCATAAGCCTCGACGGCGCTGATGATATACTCTACGAGAAGGCCGATGTGGACGGCGAACCATTTGACATTATAAAGAAGTATTCTCCGAAGCTCAATTCGGATATACAGAAGTACGCCAACAAGATAATCGACGATGAGCTTTTCTGTATCACCTCCGATGAGGACGCTTACAACGGCTCATTCACGGTCGAGCTCACAGCGACCGAGGACGCCTTTATCTTCGTCAACAAACAGAATGATCTGCAAGCACTCAGCACATCAATACATGAATTCGGTCACTTCTATTCCTGCTATGCAAGCGGCGGAAAACCCTTCAATCCGGCATTCTGCGTGGACGTTGCAGAGATACAGTCCCAGGGCTTCGAGTTCCTGTTCACGCAGTTCTACGACGACATTTTCGGCGATAAAGCCACGGCTATGAAGGCTTACAGGGTAATAGATATGCTCGATTCTATCATAGGCGGCTTCACTATCGGTAAATTCGAGTGTACCGTCCTTTCGCAGCGCGACACCCTCACTCCGCAGGACGTTGTCGATATATGGCATGATATCGCTGACGGCAACCTCTCGGTCAGCTTCTATGAGATCAACCATATCTTTGAATCACCCGGATATTACCTGAGCTACGGCACCTCCGCACTCGCCGCATTCGATATATGGAGAGAGCTTCAGAAATCGCCGGAAAAGGCGCTGAAAATGTACGAAAAGCTCTCGAAGGTCTCACCTTATTCCTACGATACATTCTTCTGCGAAACTCTTGAAAAGTGCGGCTTCAGCGACGTTATGTCGAAGAACTACATAAAGACGCTCTCAAAGGAAATAAGGGACTACGCTGATACGCTGGAATAAGACTTGATTTAATTGAGAATTGTTGTGTCCGCCTGACGGCGGACGGATCTGAAAACATTGCAGGAGCAGCATTTCGCCGCCCTGCAATTGAAAAGCTCCCCGAAATATTTCCGGGAAGCTTGTTTTTATTCTGTTCTCAGTGCGACTACGGGGTCCTTTTTAGCGGCGACTCTTGACGGGATAAGTCCTGCAATGAACGTCAGGAACATACTTATCGCAACAAGTATTACTGCGGCGACTACCGGCACATGGGCACGGAGTGTATCAAGGTTGGTCACGCTGTGGATTATGAGGTTTATCGGTATGGTAAGCAGCACCGAAACGCCTATTCCTATTAGACCTGCCGCAAGTCCGACAAGCAGGGTCTCCGCATTGAACACGGTGGAAACGTCGTGCTTCGATGCGCCTATCGCTCGGAGTATGCCTATCTCGCGGGTACGTTCGAGCACGGAGATATAGGTGATTATTCCTATCATTATCGAGGATACCACAAGGGATATTCCAACAAAGGCAATGAGCAGATAGGATATACCGGTGATGATGTTCGTAACTGAGGACATAAGGAGCTTTACGAAATCGGTATAGTGGATAACGTCAGCCTCGTCCTCGCAGGCATCGTTGTAATCGGATATCTCGTCCTCGATGTCGTCCTTGTCGGAGAATGACTTTGCGAATATCCTTATCTTTGCAGGGTCCTCCGGGTCAGCATAGCCGAGCTTGCGGATAACGTCCTCGTATCTGAGGTCGGATATCTCCTCGGGAATGAAGGTGTCGAATATCAAAACGTAGGTCTCGTCGGATATCTTCAATCCGCCGAGCTTATCGGCAAGCTCATTCTCGGTGAACTGCGAGAGCTCGCCCGCCTTATCGGCAGCGTACTTGAATGGCAGTATATTGCGGAGGATATCCGGCGCAAACTGCTCGAACTGATCGTCGCTGAGCCCCTCGAGAGCCTTTACAACAGCCTCGGCGTCCTTTGCACCTGTACCGCCGCGTACTGCAAGCCCCTTGATATCCTCAAAGAGCTTCTTCCTGTTTTCGGGCTTCATAGCGTCCTCGACCATTTTGTCGAGCTCCTCCTGACTGGGCTGGCTGAGCACGAACCTTGCAACATCAGCCTTTTCGGCAGTGCTTGCGGACTTGATGTAATCCTTTGCGGAGGCAGTCTTTTCAGCGGCAGTTGGCTCAACGTAGTCGTCGGTACGGAATTTCTTGCCTGTGAGGAGGTCGTTCTCATGGTCGTTGACCTGAGCCATTATGATATCGCTTGAAGCAGTTTTCTCGATGATGTGGTCGGTAAGAGCCTTGGTGTAGCCGATGTAGCCTCTTATCATGGAGACCTTTGAATCGGGAGTGGGCTTGATGAAGCCTACGACCTTGAGCTTTATGCCGATATTGTCGTTGTTGTAGAGCAGCTCGATACCGGACTGGCTCCTTGAAAGGTCGGTATAACCACCTCTGCCGTTGGAGGGTGCCTCGTAGTATTCGCAGGGAAGTATCAGCTTATACTCCTTGTTCATGAGGTCATCGAAGCTCCACTTCGTAACGCCGTAGTCCTTTATCTCCTCGCCTCTCATGGCAGCCTTGATGATATCGCCGAAGCCGTCAGCGGATTTGAGACCGAGAGTATAGGTTATCATGTCGGGTATCTCGTTGTTCTCGTCGAGGACTACAACTACCTCGTCGTAATTCTGCGGCCATGTGCCCTTGACGAGCTGGTACTGCTCATATATGAGCGGATTGATGTCTGTTCCGTCGTCCGAGGGGAGAAGCTCCTCCCAGATATCGACGTTCCACATCGCGGACATACCGTTTCCTGAACCGGAGAGCAGCGGATTGGAGTCCATCATGTCCTCCATGCCCATAGCCTTTGCGTATATCTCATTGAGGTCGGATTTCACGATAACGCCGTTCTCGTCCTTGCTGAAAACGGTCATGTTTACGTCATATCCGTATGAAATGGCGTTGGATTTTTCCTTTATGGTGGCGTTGGAGTCCACATACTTCTTGAACTTCACCATGTTGTTGACCTGCTTTGCGGAGGTATTCATGCTGTTGAGCATATCGTACATCTCCGTGCCGGCGTAGACGGTCTCGGGAGGGTCATTCGGGTCGTGCTCGACAGGGTCGGTGCCGCCGAACATGGTCTTGAAAAGCTCGGAGGTATCGGTGGATTCACGTTCTATCGTTATCGGATAGGAGGATAGCGTTTCCTCCTGAACATGGTCGATATACTCATTGATACCGGTAGAAAGCGAGAGTATCAGGGCGATGCCGATGATACCGATAGAGCCTGCGAACGCGGTCAGGAGAGTTCTTCCCTTTTTGGTCATGAGGTTGTTGAGGGAGAGCGATACCGCGGTGAAGAAGGACATCGAAACGCGCTTTTTCTTAGCCTTGACCGGCTCGTCAGCCTTCTCGGGAGTGAAAGGGTCACTGTCGCTGGTGAGCTGACCGTCCTTGATACGGACGATACGGGTCGCGTACTGCTCGGCGAGCTCGGGGTTATGAGTTACCATTATAACCAGCTTATCCTTGGCGATCTCCTTGAGGAGCTCCATTACCTGAATACTGGTCTCGCTGTCGAGCGCACCGGTCGGCTCATCGGCAAGGAGTATATCCGGATTGTTGATGAGAGCTCTTGCGATAGCGACACGCTGCATCTGTCCGCCGGACATCTGGTTCGGCTTTTTGTGGAGCTGATTGCCGAGACCCACCTTTTCGAGGGCTTCCTTAGCTCTCTTGCGGCGCTCGGACTTTGAAACGCCCGATATCGTGAGGGCAAGCTCAACGTTCGAGAGAACGGTCTGATGCGGTATTAGGTTATAGCTCTGGAAGATGAAGCCTATCGAGTGGTTACGGTAGGCGTCCCAGTCTCTGTCCTTGTATTTTTTTGTCGAGACTCCGTTGATGATGAGGTCACCCGAAGTATAGTGATCGAGTCCGCCGATAATGTTCAGCAATGTTGTCTTACCGCAGCCGGAATGTCCGAGTATAGCCACAAACTCATTCTCGCGGAAGGTGATATCCACGCCGTTGAGGGCTCTGACCTTGGTTTCGCCGCTGCCGTAATCCTTGATTATCTCTTTAAGCTGTAACAATCAATTCACCCTTTCCAATAGTTAAAAATACATATAGTCATTATAGCACTTTGACGAATAACTGTCAATAGTTTTGTAGGGAATTAACAAAGTTTTCACATATTTTTCACGAAAAAGGCTGGCATTATTTCAACATAATGCCAGCCTTTGATGTTTTATTTCATTCCGTACTTTTTGAGGAGGTTCTCGATCTTCTCGTGGGGATCAATTATCTTGCTTATCGAAACATCGTGGTTGATAGCCTCAATGAAGTAAGCGATGTACTTCGATACATCGACCTCGTGGAACCACGGTCTTGCAAGGAGCTCAGGGGTTCTGTAGGTAAGGTTCGTACCGAATACGCCGTCGATGATGCCGTCCTCGTAAGCCTTGTCGAACTTGTCGAGACCGTTCGTGAAGATAGCGTAGGTAGCGTAAGCGAATATCCTTCCCGCCTTCTTCTCCTTGAGGGCGTATGCGAGGTCGAGCATGGACTCGCCGGAGGAAATGATATCGTCTGAAACGAAGATGTCCTTGCCCTCAACGGGATTTCCGAGGTATTCGTGAGCAACGATAGGATTTCTGCCGTTCACGATAGTGGAGTAGTCTCTGCGCTTGTAGAACATTCCCATTTCAACGCCAAGGACTGAGGCATAGTACATATTCCTGTTGAGAGCACCCTCGTCAGGGCTTACTACCATGAACTTCTCCTTGTTGAAGTTGATGTCCTTGATATCCTTGAGCATAGCCTTGAGAACCTGATATGTAGGCATAACGTTGTCGAAGCCCATGAGCGGCACAGCGTTCTGTACTCTCGGGTCGTGTGCATCGAAGCATACGATATTGGCAACTCCCATTGCCTCGAGCTCCTGCAAAGCGCAAGCACAGTCAAGGGACTCGCGGTAGCTTCTTCTGTGCTGACGTCCGCCGTAGAGGATAGGCATGATAACGGTAATGCGGTGAGCCTTGCCGCTTGCAGCCTGGATTATTCTCTTTAAGTCCTGGAAATGGTCATCGGGGGACATAGCGTTCTTCATGCCGAAGTAATCGTACTTTATATTATAGTTGCCGACATCAACGATGATGAAGAGATCCTTTCCGCGGACGGTGGACTTGATAAGTCCCTTGCCGTCGCCGGAGGAAAATCTCGGGCATTCGCTTTCGAGGAGGAAGGTATCGGTCGCAATGCCGCCCTTTCCAGCCCAGTCAACGAGGTAATCGTTGATCTTTTCGCCGAGCTCTGTAACACTGTTCATGGCAATGATGCCGATAGGAGCAACATTTGTTTCGCTGCCGAATAAAATTTCACTTGAAGCTGTCATAGAATCTTCTCGCACACGCCTTAGCCGTGCGATACTCCTTTCAGAATGGATTTTTTCCCGTCATTGCGGGTGCAGGGTATCATGAGGCTTGTCCGGCAGGACCGGTTCACTTGCAGAAGGTATTGATATAGGATTCGATATCCTCGGCGATTATCTGCCTTGCGACCTCTGCATGGTCGACCTCATTTACGGCTGTGGTCTTGTTCTCCAGCTCTTTGTACACTGTGAAAAAGTGCGTCATCTCGTCGAAAACGTGCTTGGGGAGCTGTTCGATGTCCATGTACATATTGTAATTCGGGTCATCGAAGGGTATCGCGATTATCTTGTCATCGCGGTGACCGTTGTCGAGCATTCTGATAACGCCTATGGGGTAGCATCTTACGAGCGTCATAGGGCTGAGTGTTTCAGAGCAGAGCACGAGAACGTCGAGAGGGTCGTTATCGTCGGAGTAGGTTCTCGGGATAAGACCGTAATTGGCAGGATAGTGAGTGGAGGTATGGAGGATCCTGTCCATTTTGATAAGACCCGTATCCTTGTCCAGCTCATACTTGATCTTGCTGCCCTTTCCTATTTCGATAACGGCATAGAAATCGTCGGGGTTTATGCGTTTCGGGCTGATATTGTGCCAGATGTTCATAAAATACCTCCTCTGTATTCCGCAGTATTAAGGGAAAAACCGTATGGGCATAGTTATCCCCTCCTAATTAGTATACCATTTTTTTGAGATTTGTCAATAACGCGCGGGAAATTCAGCGATATGATACAAATTATCGGAAAATGTCGTTATTTTTTATACAGCACTTTCCGCGGTGCCGCGGACCGGAACTTCAGTCCGCCCTGCGAATGCTTAAAATGCACCTCCGCTTCACTTAATGTTTTATTAGCTCGACACAAAGTATTATCCTTTGTGTATAATACTTTCCGGAAAAATAAGTTTACGAAAAGTTCATATTTAAATCTCAAAATGTACGCTTCTGCTATTGATTTTTCAAAAAAAATGCTGTATAATATACATATCTACTTATATTTGACAGCTCCGGACTGTTCCGCGCTCAGTTCCGGTTCGCGGTAAATTTTGCCATTCTGTATATATTCCGTTTATGATGCAGGATCTCATTACCAACTGCCGCAGACCGAGTGCAGCGCTTTTGTGCGTTTTATATCCGGAAACTCTTTATGCCGCCGCCTTGTGCGGTCTTGCGAAATGGGGTGCAAATCTACAATGAACGGCTACAAAGTCGCTCTGATGATCGAAGAAATGGATCAGAGCTACCAGTCCGCCATACTCAACGGCATTGCTTCGTCAGCCGCAGAGTTTTCCCTGAATATCTCCGTTTTCGTCTCGTTCAGAGGTTCTATCAATCCCGATCACGAAAAAGGTGAGCTCAATATATTCAACCTGCCTGACTTCAAGGATTTCGACGGCGCGATACTCCTTACAAACACCATCGCTCATCAGGCAACCGTCAACAGTATCCTCAGCCGTATCAAGGAAGCAGGTATCCCTGCCGTCAGCATAGACAACGATATTCCCTATCTCTATCATGTCGGAATAGATAACAAAACCGCTATGCGCCACATCACGGAGCACCTTATCCATGTTCACGGTTTCAAGAAATTCGGCTATATCTCAGGTCCGAAGGAGAAT
This sequence comes from Ruminococcus flavefaciens, assembly GCA_902777125.1. GTDB lineage: Bacteria > Bacillota > Clostridia > Oscillospirales > Ruminococcaceae > Ruminococcus. The sequence goes on along the minus strand of CACYSQ010000001.1, from coordinate 101,005 downwards.
CCCGAGAGTGCCGACAGACTTGCCGCTTTCCTCGAGGTCCTCAGCGAACACGGTCTCTCGGTTCCGGAGGAGTATATCTTCTACGGAAGCTTCCGTGCTCCCTCGGGACGCGAAGCCGTTGACTACTTCCTCTCGCTCGAGGAAGGTCTCCCCGAGGTCATAATCTCCGCAAACGACGTTATGGCAGCCTCCGCTGTCAACCGCCTCGCCGAAAAGTACATCTGCGTTCCGGAGGACATCGCGGTAACCGGCTTCGATAATACCTACAGCACAAGAAATTATCAGGTCGAGCTCACAACAGTTGACCGTCCGCTCGCCCTCTCCGGCAGGATCGCCTGCAAAATGCTCGCCAACCACTTCCAGAATATCGAGCAGGAACGCAGCGTTATCCTGAATATGTCAACAAGGTTCACCGAGAGCTGCGGCTGTCTCCACAATGCACACCGCGATCTCCTCGAATTCAAGGAGCTCAACTACAAGAACTACCTCAGATTTGAGAACTCGCAGACCTTTATGTCCAACCTCAACAAGCTCTCCGTTGACCTCCTCAGCACGGACACCTTCGAGCAGTATATCGAGATACTCAAAAAGTTCACGCAGGGCATTGATCCGGAGGAGTATTACCTCTGCCTCTGCGATAACTGGCTCATCGACGCAGATTTTGACGACCCGCTCGCCGACAAGCCCAAGGAGGTCGGCGATCTCACGGTCTATACCGACGATATCCTCGTCCCCATTGCCTATGTCAGAGGCAAATTCGAGGACGCCGGCACTATCAGGCGCCGCGATATCCTTCCAAAGATCGCTGACAACGGTACCTCCGGCAAGATCTACTACCATATCCCCCTGCATTTCGGCGACCGCTGCTTCGGCTACATGGTCATCTACAATTCGGCTCTGCCGCTTCACAATTCGATGTTCGAGACCTTCTGCATAACACTGAGCAATTCCCTCGAGAATATCAGGAAGCTCACCTCGCTCGAGGCTGCCCTCAAGCACCTCAGCAAGCTCTATGCAAGGGACACCTTCTCCGGTATCTACAACCGCAACGGCTTCGTTCAGGCTACCGACAAGATCTATGCGGACTGTGTTGCCCAGAACCGCGATATAATGCTGATGTTCATCGACCTCGACGGTCTGAAGAAGATAAACGATACATACGGTCACAATGTCGGCGACAAGGCGATATGCAGTATCGCTGACGTCCTCGTCAAGTCATGCACGAACGGCGAGGTATACTGCCGCTTCGGAGGCGACGAGTTCATTGTTTTTGCCGCGGATTATCAGGACACCGAAGCAAGAAAGCTGACCGAGACTATTGAGCGCAATATCACGGCGATCAACGCAAGCGGAGTCAACCCGTTCACACTCAGCGCCAGTACCGGCTACGTTATAGCAAAACCGGTAATGGGCGAGGACATCTTCAATTTCGTGACCAGCGCCGATAACGTTATGTACGCTCAGAAACGCAAAAAGAAGCTCTCAAAATACCTCAAGGGTTAAAAAAAGCCGCAATACTAAGCGTGATACTCATACGGAAGTATTATTAGAACTTATCGGGGAAAACCTTTCTGAGGAAAGGCTTGCCTCAATAGTTCTGATAAACGCTTCTATATAAGCACAACGGTTAGTATTGCGGCTTTTTGTAGGGGCGAGTTCCGCTCGCCCGCAAATACACAAATCAAAAATAGTTTTTTTACCTTATCACAGCGAGAGGACAAGTTCCTTTCCGCTCGGACGGTACTGCTCGAACTCCACTCCGCACTTCCTGAAAAGCAGGCAGGAAGCCTTTGTGCTGTCCGCATCGGCGTACTTGTTGTCGTAGTATACGACCTTCTTTATCCCAGACTGGATTATCGCCTTGGCACATTCGTTGCACGGAAACAGCGTGACATAGACGGTGCAGCCGGAAAGATTGCCGATGTTGCTGTTGAGTATCGCGTTCAGCTCGGCGTGGCATACATAAGGGTACTTGGTATCAAGCGCCGATTCAGCGGAGCGTTCCCACGGCATCTCGTCGTCGATGCAGCCCGTAGGCATACCGTTATAGCCCACCGAAACTATCTTGTTCTCGCGGTTGACGATACACGCGCCGACCTGTGTGTTCGAGTCCTTGCTGCGCTGTGCGGAGAGCATGGCAATGCCCATGAAGTATTCGTCCCAGCTTATGTAGTCAGTTCTTTTCATCTTCTGCACCTCTTTGCTATAATTTCGGATAGCGAAAAAGCCCTGCTGAATTCAGCAAGGCTCTGCGTTGGCGTGCCTGGAGGGATTCGAACCCCCGACCTACTGGTTCGTAGCCAGTCACTCTATCCAGCTGAGCTACAAGCACACGTCTTTACGACCTAATTATTATATCATGTCCTGCTGGCAAAGTCAACTGCTTTTTCAAAAAATCGTCAACTTGCACAATACAACCGTTCTTTTCCTTCGTATTCAGCCGTATTTGTAAAAAGCTCGCAAAAGCCTTGACACTTCCCTGCCTTTCTGATATAATAAATCTGTTACGAGACATTAGCTCAGTCGGTAGAGCATACGCCTTTTAAGCGTAGGGTCGAGGGTTCAAATCCCTCATGTCTCACCACTTTTTATTTGCCTGTATTCCGCTGAAATGACGAAATACAGGCATTTTTATTTTGCCGGTTTTGCAGTTTCAACTGCGCGTGTGACGATTTAACTGCATTTTGTCACACGAAATTCCGGCAGAATCACACGAAAATCACACGAAATCCAAACCATATGGGCGGTATCATGTTCTAAACTTTAAAAGCATTTCCTTTGGTAAGCATAGGAAATGCTTTTTTGTTATTTATCCTTTACAGCGTCAACGAAAGCTCTTATCATAGTGATAAGGTTTGGGCGAAGCTCTTCCGGGCATTGCGAAATAAGCGATTCGATCGTATTCAGCTCCGAATTGCTCAGCTTGTTATCTCCAAGAAGAATGTAGTCAATATTCAGACATAGTATCCGCGACAGGTTTACAAGTGTTCCAAGCGACATTCCCTTTACACCTAATTCGATATCCGAGCAGAATTTGACCGAGACATCAAGCTTCTCTGCAAGTTCCTCTCTGGTATACCCTAAGAGTTCTCTTTGTTTTCTGATGCGAGTTCCAAGCGCTTTATAGTTTATTTCGTTCATTTATTCATATACTCCCTTAAAATTATTAGCCTTAACTATAATTTTATCCGAAATTTTGTGTATATTAAATAAACTATTAGCGTTGACAAAATAGAACTTATAGGGTATAATTGTTATATAAGATATACAAATATTCTGTTTGTTAAGGACATAATTTGTTCACAAAGTTGCTCGAGTATAAAAAGCAGACTGTAAGGGAGCTGATTGAAAATGAAGCGTATCATTGTTTAGTAACACATATCACAATATTACTATTTCATCAAGGAGGAATCATTATGAAAGTAAAGAGACTATTATCATTCATTCTGTCAGTATTTATGCTGAATTATATCTTGCCGGTAGTCGGAGAAAGCCCTGTTGCTGATGAGATTACGGCTTTAGCAACTGGACAAAAATACAGTTATGGTTCTTATGAGTTTATTATTACATCAAATGGCATCGAAATTACCAAGTTTGACAATGATGTACCTCTATCGACTCTTGATATGTTGGATAGTATTCCAGTAAATGGAAGTAAAATACGTATTTATAGTCTTGGAGAGCGAAGCTTTTATAATGATAGATTTCTTGTAACTGTAAATATAGCTCCATATGTAAAAAAAATCTGTAGTTATGCTTTTGCCTACAGCGGTAACCTAAAGGAAGTCAATCTTCCATCAGGTCTAACCACAATAGAGGCAGATGCGTTTAGTAACTGCGAAAATCTTACAAACATTACTATTCCCAGCAGTGTTACCAGTATAGGCGCAAATGCATTTAAGGATACGCCTTGGTTGTTAAATAAGAAAAAGGCTAATTCCCTTGTAGTTGTAAATAAAATTGTAATTGATGGTACTGCCTGCTCTGGCGATGTCAAGATTCCTGACGGCGTTAAAACAATTGGCTCACTTGCATTTAGCGGATGTAAATCGTTGAGTTCAATCACCATACCTGCTTCTGTAAAACAAATTGAGTCGGATGCCTTTGTATCGTCAGGCCTTCGCGAAATACGAGGTTATTCAGGTTCGAAAGCAGAAGCATTTGCAAATAAAAAAGGATATTCCTTTGTTAGTATAGATTCCGACACAACAACTACTACAACCACAACTACGACAACTACGACCACTGACCAATATCACAATCCCTGACAGCGTGACGAGCATTGGCGATAGCGCATTTTACTGCTGCATAAATCTTTCAAGTATCGCGATCCCGAACAGCGTGACAAGCATCGGAGATTATGCATTTCGTAAGTGCATTAGCCTGACAAGTATCACTATCCCAGACAGCGTGACAAGCATTGGCAGAGAAGCATTTAGAGGCTGTAATGAACTTACAATGAAAGTTCACAGTGGTTCTTATGCCGAAGAATATGCAAAGAAGAATAATATCAATTATGAGATTATAAACGACAAAAATGACGTTACCCTGCTCGGTGATGCAAATGATGATGGTCAGGTAAACATGGCTGATGCAGTGTTCATTATGCAGTGCATATCAAATCCGGATAAATATCAGCTTACAGAAACTGAACGTGCCAATGCCGATATTGACAGAAGTGGTGATGTCACAAACAAGGATGCACTTAAGATTCAGCAGTTCAAGCTTGGTCTTACCGCAAAACTCGGTGAGTAATAAACTAAACCTCCGGCGCAAAGCCGGAGGTGCATTAAAAAATGAGACAGGAGGTATAATTATGAAAAAGACAATACTATCATTGGGATTATCATTTTCGATATGCCTATGTACATATGGTTGTGGTCAAGATAAGAATTCAGAAGGTAATCACAAGAACTTCTCGCCTTCAACGAACTCTTTTACTGAAACATCTGTTATCACTACTGAAAATCTTACAGCGATAGTGAGCACATCTACGACAGTATCATTATCAACTACTACAAAAGAAATCACTACAACTACTACCAAACACACCACTTCACCGACCACCACAACCTCAACCACCACACAGCCACCTACAACTACGGTAAATATTCCACCGAAGGAAACGTACGCATTCTATGGTGTGGTTGCGACTGAATCTGGAAATCTTAATCTCAGAAATTCTCCTTCAGTAGATTCAAATATCATTAAAGAGCTTCCAAAGGGAACTAAAGGTAGCATTTACTACATAGAAGGAACATTAGATTGGTATAAAATATATACTGACGATGGACTTAGCGGTTATGTTTCTGCTCAGTATATCAAGGAATACAAAGAAACAGATTATTCACAAGGCGATAATAATGGGGAGTCATCATATATTCCCCCTAAGGAAGTAGATATATCACTCAATATAAGCACACCAATTGAATTTTCAAAGTACAGTGATGATACACTTATTTCAACTATAAGGCTGGATAAAGTTGAATACAATCTTAAGCTTGAAAACCCATCTAAGAGCTATGACTCAGAGCCTGATAAGTATTATATTAGTCTAAAATTTTATCTAACAAAAACATATGATAGATACGCAAACGAACAAAGATATAGTACAAATCCTTCCATTTTTTTCAACATTGAAGATTTAACTACTGGCAAAAAATGGCAAACTTCAAAAGCAGGATATATTGAGTTAATATCTGCGTGGCATTTGAATAGAGTTGGCGATACAGATACAGATACATGGTCTGATGAATCTTATAAGTCACGATTAATACTTGATTCTAGCCATAAATACATTATCAATATATGGTGTGGTAATTATTAAATCTTTTGAAACTATGGTGCTTTCAAACGACTCATACTGTATAAACAAAAGCTCCACTCCGCAATTTATAGATAACGGCCAACTTTTTTCGTATTCAATTCTCATTTATATTATACGGCAATAGTTGGCCGCTTCTATATTCTATGTTGGCAAATCTAAATTATTATACTATGATTCAAATCTTAACGCCATTAACAGCAGTTTACCCCGTGCTTTATTATTAATCATTATGAGGTGATAAAATTGAAAAAAAGCAAAGAAATATTAGCATTAGAAATAATTAAGAAGTCATCAAACTTAGCACCTCCTTCGGTGCAAAACAAGAATAAGGTATTATCCAAAATCCCATTGCAAAAATTAGTAAAGATCGGAGGCTTATAAATGTAGGCTCATGCTTAGCCGCACGGACATATTTGAGCATATCCTCTCGTAGCAGGCGGACTGTCGAAGTATTGATACCCGGATGTGCGCAAATGTATTCATCGCTCATAAGGTCGTTATCTATGACGAGCTGGATGTTATTATCAATATCGAATATCAGTTCAAGCGCTGATACAGAACCGGGGATAGTATGCAGATACTCCTGCATCTTGTCTGCTTCCGCAAAAGAGAGTCGAGCGCAGTTTAGTTGCGATGTCAGAAACTTCGTCTTGAACGGCTTGTCTCCAGGCATTAGCAGCATATAGAAGCTTGTCTTCTGACGGTTACAGAGAAACAGGTTCTTACATATCTTAGCTCCAAGTACCTTCTCGATTGCCAGACAATCCTCCATAGTATCAGCGTGGTCGTGGTCAGCTCGCTTGTACTCGATACCGAGCGAATCAAGCCTTTCGTATATAGCCATTTCAACTTCTGAACGCTCGTCCGAGGGACGTCCCGTATAAAGTGCCTTATCAATATTCATTGCAATTCTCCTTTTACCAGTTGTCGCGCATAAGGAAATCTGCTATATGCACTATCTCGATACCGTTAACGTTACCTAAAGCAAGTGTGTCGCGGCATACCACATATTTATGGTAGTGATCCTTTATATCCATAAGATTTGCAGTCTCGCGATCCGAGCCATCGGGAAGCTGAACACAGACCTGAACGTATATCCTTTCATCTCTGCGAATGGCAACAAAGTCGATCTCTTTGGTATTGTTCTTGCCAATGTAGACATCATAACCCCTGCGCTTCATTTCGAGGTATACTATATTCTCGAATACAGCTGAAAGCATTTTTGTATCGAAGCCCATCTGACTGTATTTGATAGAAATATCGGAAAGATAGTATTTTTCCTGAGTTTTGAGCACTGCCTTACCCTGAAGGTCGTAACGCTGACAAGGATAGATGATAAACGCTTCACCCAGCCACTTCAGATAGTTGTAGATAGTCTCAACAGAAAGACTGCGGTTCTCGCTTTTCAGGAACTTCACTATTGTATTAGCCGAGAAGGTCATACCAACGTTTTCAATCACATAACGGACAACTCTGTCGAACAGCTCTTTATTGCGTATCTTATGACGCTTGGAGATATCTCTTGTGATGACTGATGCGTATATACCATCAACGATCTGATACGCAGACTTAGTATCGAAGCTGCTGATACCAACAAGAGGAAAACCGCCGTACTGAATATATTCATCAAATACGTCTCTTGCCTGAGACACATCTTTATTCTTGAAAGTCAGGTACTCACGAAGCGAAAGAGTATAAACAGGGATCGTTACATATCTTCCGGTGAGGTATGAGGATATTTCACTCGACATCAGCTTGCTGTTTGAACCAGTGACATATATATCAACATCGCTGTTTTCAAGAAGGTCGTTAATGACCTTCTCCCAACCTTTTATTTCCTGTAATTCATCAAGGAGCAGGTAGCATCGTCCTTTACCGGATATATCATTTTTCAGGTCAGAATACATATCCTTTGCGGAAAAATCTTCATACATGATCTCGTTGTATCTGCGCTCAATGATGTTTTCTTTTGAAACTCCGCGTTTTATGAGCTCATCGGCTACCATTTCAAGTATAGTTGATTTGCCGCAGCGGCGAACTCCGGCGAGTATCTTAACAATTGGAGCGTCTATAAACGGCTCTATTGCGTTAATATAATCAGGTCTGAGTATCATAGTATCACTTCCTTTTTATCAATATACCATAAATAGTTGCAAGTGTCAAGATGTTTTTTCGATATATAAGAAAAAATGTGTCAATTATGCAGATGCTTCGGCTATACGGATCAATATAGGATTTGGATATGATAAAAGCTCATCCGTATCAGGACGAGCTTTTACTAATATCGGAAAAGTCTTAGATTGAATTTGTGTTGTAGCGAAATAGGTTTTTTCTTGAAATTTCGTATGTTAGTCTATGTATTCTGTATTATCGATAGTATATCACACTCAAAGTATACTGTCAGGATAAAAGATATTATAGCTGTATGCCCATCGTGGGCATACTTTTTTTGTTTTATAGGGAGTTTTTAATGGACATTTGGACAACCCACATAAATCAGCTATTTTTAAATTTTTAACTTCGTTTTCAGCCTCTCAAGGTATTCGTTCAGAACTCTGTATATGCGTTCAAATGTGGTTTCCTTTTTCTGACAGTTATCCAACATTTTAAAAGTATCAAAAATAGAGAAGTTCCCATTTTTGTTTTTTTCAGGAATACCCTCCTTGTTAGTGGCAGATTCACTGTAACCAACATCAGATGCGAGTTTTAATGTACTTGTTAAATTACCCTGGTTGATGTAATTACTCATACTATTATAATGCTCCTTAGCACGATCAGGTATGAAATATTCAAAATCATCTGTCAGCTGGTCTAAAAAACTATCAAGATACGAAATGAATTTGATAATTGCTTTTTCTATGCATTCATAGCACACTTTAACAGGATCTTCATCAATAAACTCAATAATGCGTCCATACTCAATGTTGAAGTGCTCAGTGAAGCACTGACAGGCTTCAACGTCATCGTAGTTATGACGGATAATAGCATCATAGTTGGCAGTCGCTATTCTTATTATCATATCTTCGATATAGCCTATGACATAGCAGTAGTAAGTACTTATTTCACTATAATGTTCAATACGAAAACTTGCAACTGATTTTTCTACAAGTATATCATTAAGTTTCCTGTGATCCAATCGTCTGCACATATATTCAGTATCAACAAAATCTTTTGATTTTGGAATTTCGCTGCCATCGGATAAAACAATGGGTTTCTCAAGGCTGTTTTTAACTTGGTTATTATATGCATCCACAGTACCTTGATTTATCTTTGTTATGAAGTAATAGTACCGCGGTACGAAATATTGTCTGGGAATTGTTTTATCTGATAAAGTGAAATAACCGTCGCTGCTATATTTGGGAGATTTTGCGGCACAGTCTTCTGCATACCAGGCAAAAGGCTCTATGAAGGGAGCGTTATCTTCAAAAGGGTATTTTAGGTAATTACCTTTTATACTTTCTAGAGAATACTCATCTGTACCATCTTTATCAGTTATACCGAGACTGATAGATACGATCGGGAAAGAGACCATGATCTTGCTCTCAACCTGAGCTCTGTCAATAATAACGGCATAGCAATCATTTGTGTTTCCTGCTTCTATAGCTGATTTGTATTGTATGTCAAAAAACGAGGGAAAATCCTTTGCTTTTGCATATTTACCAACAATGCATCCAGTTTCAACTTTAGTAAAATACATTCTCAAGTCTAACTTTATCTGCTTAAATTCTGATTCGGCATTTTTGTCTACGTCATCGCCATCAAAAACAAAGGGAAAGATTATTTCTGTTATTGAATGGCTAAAATGATTACCCAGCACATCAATCGGAATTGTTGCAAGCAGTTTTTCATCCAAGTAAGGAATAAGACTTTTGAAGTAAGTGATGCTATTATCAATGAGCGTATGATAGGGCATAACATCCTCGTTTCTCCGAGTTGATGACTTATATATGTTAATTCCATTATACGCAGCAATAATTATCTCACTGAATTTTTGCCAATCGTTTTTGTTATATTTTGCCTCACTAACTTGATTTCCATCCCTTGAGATATACTCTTTGGGGTAATCAGAAGCAAAGAACCTTATATTTGAACTACCAAAAATAATTTGAATTAAATCAGTGAAAACTTCCCTTCTTGTTATCATAAATAGCACACCGCCTTTAATAAAAATTTAACTTGACTTTTCACTTTTTTCGCTGAAATAAGATTGACTTAAGCTTTGACTTAAATTTTTAACTTAGTTTTTGCATTCTTTTCGGCGATTTGTTCTTTTTTATAGAAAAACCCCGGTTTATAATAGAATCATAGAATGATTCATTGGCCATGAAGATTCTGATTTTTAGGCGGGCGGCTTGCCCGCCGGAAAGGAAAAAGAAAAATGGAAAGGTTAAAAAAGTTCCTCAAAGAACGTTCGGTAATAACAGTAACCGAGCGCGACATTCCCGGGATGCTCACAGACCGGATCAGGAAGGAGGGAGATATCAGGTTCGATGGCTCGGTTCCATATATCGATCTCGGCAGCTATTGGCAGAAAATCAGTAAGGAGGAGCTTAGGACGATCATTCGTAACAGGATCTCGTCCGAGGACAGATCGCGGATCAAGAGTTCAGTTTTCTCTGAAGTCGCGACAAGGCTTTCCGAGGATATAACCTTGAAGGTCGATTTTGAGGCTTCCCGTGCGGAGCAGGAGCATCTTATAAACTTCCGTAACGGTGTCCTCAACATCAAGACCGGCGAGTTCACAACAGACCGCTCAAAGTGGCTGTTTGACTACTATGTTGACGCCGACTACATCGCTGACTGCTCGCTTAAAGACTGTCCTCAGTTCATGAAATTCATCGAGTCTTCGGCAGGAATCGAGAACAAGGACTGCATCCTTCGTGCGTTCGGATACGCAATTTCCTCGCTTTTGGGAGTTCGCGTGGCGGTATTCTTTGTCGGTGAGACTTCCGGAGGCAAGTCAACTGCACTCCGGCTCTTAGAAAGCGGTTTCGCTTCTGAGCTCATCTCTCACCTGAATTTTCAGCAGCTGGGAGACAGGCATTATGTCATAAGGTTGTTAGGTAAAAAACTTAACATTTCATATGATAACAGTGGCAAGGCGCTTGACAACGAAGAAATCTTCAAGTCGGTCGTTGCTTGCGAAACTATTGAGGGAAGGGCTCTCCGTGAGAACCCGGTTGAGTTCAGACCGAGGGCAAAGCTCTTCTACGCCTCTAATAAGCCCTTCGTATTCAAGCATCCCGATCTGGCGCTGTATCGCAGAATGGTCGTTGTGCCTTTCGAGAGATCAGTCCCCCCTGAGAAGCAGGACAAGCATTTGCTTGAGAAACTCGTTGCTGAGAAAAATGTGATCTTTTCGTTGGCAGCAAGGTCGCTGAAGGGCTTCATTGAGGCTGGATATGATTTTAAGATGTCAAAACAGGGGCAGGCGTACATTGAGAGCAGGATCACAGCGCTCCACAGCGGTGTGGATTTCCTCGCTGACAGGACTGTCCTCGATCCTAACGGCACAGTGTCTGTTGCTATTCTGTATGATAGTTACCGTCAGTGGTGCACGGACAACGCCCTTGATCCCGATGAGAAAGCGGAGTTCAAGGAGACAGTCCTTTCGGTTGCCCCTACTGTTGAATTCCGTAAGGTCGGCCCCACGGAAAAGAGGGTTTGGGGATATCATGGTGTTCGTCTGAAGACCACCGAGGAGCTTTTTGCTCCAGCTAAGGAGAATTAATATGTTCAACGAGTACATATCTCGCAGTCCACCTCTGCAATGATTCCTGCTGTTTGGTAATGACAGCAAGAACAAGATTAGGATCAATCATTATTAATTCAAAGGAGGACATTCTTGTGGATAACACAACCAAAAGCGCACTTCCGGTTCAGGTAAAGCTTTCACCGGAAGCAAAGGCTAAGCTGGTTAGTAAAGCCAAAGCTGCCGAGCTTACCGTCAGCGATTTTATCCGCGTTTCTGCACTTTCAGACGAGAAAGTTATATTTCTTAACGGAAGCGGCGGCATTGCGAAGTCGCTTGCTGAGATCAGCACAAACCTTGACAGGGCACTCCGTGACAAGGAGATCACCACTGATGCTGAGAAGGAACTGCTTGAGGAGTTCGGAGATATATATAATATATTTTACGAGATTCTTGATAAGCTCTCGGACATAAATAACCTCGAAGAAATCCTGGAGGTTTAAATATGTCGATTTACAAGATTATCAATGATCACAGGAACAGCAAGGATGATATGGAATATATCATTAAGTATGCTACGAAAAAACCGTATACCGTCTGGGATACTGATGTTGGAACGGTTGGTTGCAGAAAAGAGGCTATACTTCAGGATATGGTCGCCATCAAAAAGGCATACAATAAGGACTGTGGCAAGTATTATGAACACTCCGTTCTTTCAATTACTCCTGACCATGCTTCAATGAAGGACAGCGATTTTATGGAAATAGGCAGGCGGATTGCTTCACACTTCATCGGTCATCAGTGTGTATATGCGCTGCACAAGGATACAAAGAATAGGCATCTTCATTTCATAACGAATACCATTAGTTATAAAGACGGCAAGCGTTTCAATCAGGGACCGCCTGATTTGAACCGGATGAAGGTATTCATCAACAGCATTCTTGAGGAGTACGATCTCGATCCGATATGGTCAAGTCCTGCGGAGATGATCGACACGGGGAACTATTCATTCTCTGACGGCTGGAGTTTTCTTGAGTTATCAAATATCCAGCCTGACGACAGGAATTTGTTCCTTGCTCCACCACCTAAGACAGACCCTAATAATACCGATTGCTGTACTGAAAGTGCCTATGGCATCAGCTCGTCCTGGTATGGCGGCAGAGTAGGAGGAAATTCAATGGATTCAAGATATTTTTACCCAGCAGTAATGCCGGGAACTGTGCCGGCTCTTTCTCAGTCAACCGTAATGGCATCAGGAGCAGGCAGTACCGATGGGCTCAACCTTATAAATGTGAATAACATTAAGCTCGGCTCACTCAGTGATCTTACTGTTGCAACGCAGGATATGGGACAGGCTTTCAGGAATTCTGCCGTTGCCGGTGCTGAGGCTATCGCTGCGCTCAGGCAGCGTGGTATTGACACTGGCGTGACTGTTGCTATGGTCAACAATTACTACGTTGACAGCAGCAGTAATGGCGATTCTGAATATGGCAATGTTTTCACACCGCCGTATTTCACAAAATAACAATACTATTATACACCATATTCAATAGTATTTCAAGTGGAAGGAGGTGATTTTTTGAAAAGAGTTAAAAGGACTCCAATCTACAAGTCTATCTGGCTCAAAATCAGGTACTACCAGCTTCTCAACGATATTACCGATGCACAGCTGGCAGAATGCTTGCAGGTCGGCGAGAGGACATTGAGGGAATACGACAAGTCTGCTCGTCATGTGACGTTGGAGAAGGTCGATAATTTCCTCGTCAGCAGCAATTTGCAGCTTGGTGAGCTGCTTGCAATGTGAATGAGGGGCTGACCCTCTTTACAAATGGGGAAGAATGTGGTATTATGTAATCAGAACATGATACCGCCTTCTTTTCTTAAAAGGAAGGCGATAATATGAAAGCAACAAGGTTACCGTCCGGCAGCTACCGGACGCAGGTCGTGATAGGGTATGACGAAAACGGTAAGAGGGTCGTCAGGTCATTTACCGCTGATACTGAGTGGGAGTCCTTAAAACTCGCAACGGAGTTTATGGAGGCTTATGCACTTGGCATTGAGATCAAGAATATTACGGTGGAGCAGGCGTTTGAGCAGTACATCGAAGCAAGGACGAATATTCTGTCTCCGTCCACAATTCGTGGTTACCGTATCATCAAAACGTCAAGACTTCAACTGATAAAGGATATCAAGATCAAGGAGCTTCGTATCAATGATATCCAGAGAGCTGTCAACTATGATTCCAAAAGATTGAGCCGCAAGTCAATAAAGTCGGCTGTATCGCTGTTGAAAAGTGTACTTGATGTGCAGAATGTTGATCTCAACATCAAGAAGATAGCCATTCCTCAGGCAAAACCTAAGAAGCGAGATATCCCCTCGGTAGAAAGTGTACTCAGGGTAGTTATTGGTTCAGAACTGGAACTGCCTTGTCTGCTTGCAATGTGGCTGTCTCTGAGAATAAGCGAGGTAAGAGGTCTGCAATTCCGCGATATCTCCCCAGACGGCAATTACATATCCGTGCAGAGAGCAAGAATGTGTCTCGATAATAAGGATATAGTCCGTGACCAGAACAAGACCGTTGAAAGTACAAGGACTAATCCGCTGCCGCCTTATCTGTATGAGCTGATAAAGAAAGTCCCTCATAAGAAGGACACTGACTTTATCGTTCAGATGAGGTATGAGTATATCAGGAAGCACTTCAAGCAGCTTATGACGGCTAACGGAATGAACATCACGTTCCACAAGCTGAGACACGAATTTGCTACTGCACTCAATGACTTAGGAGTTCCGAGTGAGTACATACAGAAACTTGGCGGCTGGTCTTCTGACAACATTATGAAGTCGGTATACACTCACACGACCACAGCAAAAGAAAATGAGTATCAGTGCATTATTGACAGCTTTTTCACAACAGCTATCAGCAATGCTCTGTCAGGCAGATGATTGTCACACGACTGTCACACAGCCACTTGACAAATGGCTTAACACAGGGAAAAACACGGCGTATTTTTAAAGGGTTCAAATCCCTCATGTCTCACCATCAGCGCCCCGCTAATAATTAGCGGGGCTAAAATAATATATAAGAAAGAATAAATAATAAAAAATAATTATCAGGGCGCTGTTGTATTATTATTTCTTATTTATTCTTTTTTCTTTATTCATTGAAATGAATGTCATAAATTTTGTTACGGCTATACACTTTTTTATGCCTGTATTAAGCCGAAACCGCGTAATACAGGCGTTTTTCTTTATTGGGCAAATGCAGTCAGAACTGCTCGTGTGACGTTTTGACTGCAAAAAATCAAGGAAGGTATTTTTATGGCAGGAATAGGTCCTAACGTAGCAGTGACCACTCAGCCGTGCGTCTGCACCCAAAATAAATCCGAGAAATGGTCGTGGTTAAAATGAGCAAAGCAGCAGTCAACATAAATGGAACAAGGATATGCGCCTTCTGCAAATACTGGTGGGATCCGGCTTGCAAGTACATAATGCCGTATATGCGTGATACATGGCAGTACGATACAAGCGCGGTATGCCGCTGTATCAAGCGCAGTGTTGATATGCCGGCGCATTCGTCATGCGGCTATTTCAGGTGCAAGATCGAGTTCTGAGCATTTTGCAAAACTTTTACAGTAAAAATATGCTTGCAAATCACATAAATATATGATAAAATGATGTTAGCAACCGCTGACAGCGGATTTGCACAAGCAAAACTGCGGCGAGTCGCCGCGGCAATTTTTAGGAATAAGAACATAATCAAAAGTTCCTCCACTGAATATAAATTAACTGCGTTAATAAGAAATTCAGTTCCGAAACATTTGAATGCTTTGTGTCAGCGGTTGTTAATTCTCACAAAAGGAGTGAGTATGTGGATAATGATGTAATAAGCGTTGCGGAAACTATTGGAATTCCTATCGGTAAACTGTATATGCTCAGCAATAATTACAGACCTCGCAAAAAGAACCGATACAGCCAATATGTGAACTATCACACTTTCGTTATTCATCATGGACGCGGACACAAAAACCGCATACTTCACATACCAAATGATCTTCTCAAGCACGTTCAAAGGCGTATTCTTGACAGATACCTTTATCAGCTTGAGGTATCAAAGTGTTCAACTGCTTATTGTAAGGGAAGATCTCTGCTTGATAACTCATATCCGCACGTTGGAAAGGAATGCGTATTAAAACTTGACATATCACATTTCTTTGACAGCATTGATGATGATATGGTTTATATTGTAATGAAACGCATAGGGCTGTCTGTACCTGCTACAACTCTCCTTACACATCTATGCACTTATAATGGAAATCTTCCGCAAGGTGCTCCGACATCGCCGTACATAGCTAACCTTGTTATGAAGCGTTTCGATGAAAAGCTCCATAAGTGGTGTGATGAACGGGGTATAACATATACGCGCTATTGCGATGATATGACATTCTCAGGCCAAAAAGCAGATTTAACACGAGCTAATGTTGTTGGTAAGGTCAGATCTATGCTGCATCGAATGAGTCTAACACTTAATGACAAAAAGACTGTATTCATAAGCTCATCGCAACAGCAGCGGGTTACAGGCGTTGTTGTCAATGAAAAGCCTTCTCTTTCGCGTGAGCAGCACAGAGCTTTACGTCAGGAAGTTTACTACTGCAAAAAATACGGTGTAATCGACAGCTTAAAGCATCAAAAACTTGATATAACTCCAGATAAGTATCTGAAATCTCTGCTCGGACGTATATCATTTACATTGCAAATTGAGCCTGATAACAGAGAAATGAAAGAATATTTTGAAGATATTAAAGGTTTGATGAATAACTAAGAGGAAAGCCCTCCGATCTCAACGACCGGAGTGCTTTCCTTATTCCGGTATCCTCATTTTCAGCACGGTATCACGCAAAAATATACACATATGCAGAAACGCCCCGATGAGTATTATCCCGGATTTTCCGGGCATACTTCATTCGGGGTGATTTTTTTGAACGAAAAATACAAGCTCATGCCGTCGCTTGAGGCGAACCTCGTCCGGATAGGCGAGCTCACCGGAGGCTCGTCCGATATCCTGATAAACCGCTTCATTGCGGGAGGTATAAGCTGTGCGCTGGTAAGCTGTGAGGGCATGATATCGACCGCACTGATAACCGAGCTCGTCTTCGAGCCGATAACTGCGATAGAGCCCAAAGAGGACGCGGAAGCGCTTTTCAGCTTCATTGACAGCTATCTTCTGCTCTCCACGGACCGTCCGCAGGCTGACGACCTCGGGAATGTCCTGCGGCTGGTGCATTCAGGCTTCGCGGTGCTTCTTGCGGAGGGCAGTACGAACGCGCTCGGCTTCGGGGTTCAGGGCTACGCATCACGCGGAGTACAGGAACCCTCCGGCGAGGGCAACATCATGGGCGCACACGAGGGCTTCACCGAGACAATAAGGGTATCAATGTCCCAGATACGCCGGCGGCTGAAAACTCCCGAGCTCGTCATGGAGATGATGCAGAAGGGCACAAAAAGCCGCACGGATATCTGTCTCTGCTACATGAAGGACCGGGTACCGGAACGCCTTATGAAGCAGATACGCGCATCGCTTGACAAGATGAACGCCGAGGCTGTTCTGACGACGGGATATCTGCGTCCCTTCGTGGAAAACGGACGTTTTGAGATATTCAGCTCAACGGGAGTTACCGAGCGTCCGGACGTTCTATGCTCGAAGCTTATCGAGGGAAGAGTTGCAGTGCTGGTTGACGGAGTGCCGTTCGCGATAGTGATACCGCGGCTCTTCTGCGAGAGCTTCCAGACGCTTGACGATTACTCGTTCAAGCCCTACTATGCGACATTTCTGCGGTGGCTGAAATACCTTGCATTCATAATGGCGGTGCTGCTTCCGGCGGTATACGCGGCGATAGTGATGTACCACCCGGAGCTTCTCAACAGTACGCTTTTCATGCTGCTTGTCGAGGCAGAAAAAAACGCGCCGCTCTCGATAATGACAGAGGCGCTGTTTGTACTGATGATGTACGAGGTCATACGCGAAGCCGGAGTGAGACTGCCGAAGCCGGTCGGTGGAGCTGTCAGCATAATCAGCGGACTGATAATCGGCGATGCTGCGGTAAATTCCGGACTTGTCAGCACACCTCTGCTGACCATGACAGCGCTTGCGGTACTCGGAGGACTTGTCGTTCCCGAGCTGAACCCGGAGGTCACTGTACTGAGGTTCGCGTTTCTCATCGCAGGCGGACTTATGGGACTTTTCGGGATAAGTCTGCTTGCCTGCGCGGTGCTGGTGAACATCTGCGCTACCGAGGACTACGGCTTCCCCTACACAGCGCCGCTCTCGCCCTTCAAAAGGCGCGGAATGGGCGATACAGCCTTCCGCAGCGGCATGAGGAAAATGCAGGAGAGGGGCTTCACAGTGGAGGAATACCATGAATAGGATAACAGCGGGACAGCTCTGTGCAATGGGACTTACAGGCGAGCTTTTCGTGCTTTTCTGCACAGAGGGAACGATATCCGCCGTGACCGTCGCCGGCTATTCCATAGGTGCAGGCGTACTTCTTGCCGCCGCCATGCCTCTTGCGGCGTTCTACCGGCGGGACGGAAGACTCTGCCGGACAGTACAGGCGCTGCTTCTCCTGTGGCTGATAATATGGGGCGGAATGCTCTTTTCGATGCAGTGGAAAACCTCCCGGGCGATATACATTCCCTACGAAAACTCCGGAGGAAGCGCCGGAAAGCTCCTTGTATCGGGACTTATCGGGCTTGTATGCCTGTATATCTCATCTGCCGGGATAAAGGCTCTCGGGAGGGCGGCGGTAATCGCGGCAGCGGTCGGGACACTGTGCCTGTTAGCTGCGGCAGCCGGTGCGGTTAAGTCCCACGAATGGGAAAGGCTAAGCTATGACAGCGGAGCTTCCCTCGGAGGCGAAGTCCTCCGCGGACTGAAAGCAAGCGGCGGTGCCGGAGCATTCGCGGTACTGCTCGGAATGCAGCGCAAAGGCTATATCCGCAGCACAGCGGTCTATTTTTCGGCAAAGGCAGCCCTCTCAGCGGCAGTTTTAGTGTCGGCTCTGCTCGTCACGGGCGGCATAATGCAGACGACGGACTTCCCTGTCGTGACGGCGGCACAGCTCTCACAGCCATTCCCGTCACAGCGCATAGACGCGCTGTTCCTGATAGTTTTCACGGTCTATGCGGTGTTCGCGATAGCCCTGCAAGCGGCAGCGGCAGCGTACCTGATGCGTGAGATATTCCCGGGCTTCCGGCGTTTCCGGAGCCTCACCGCGATAGCCCTCATGATAGCAGCAGCAGCGGTACTGACCCTGCTCTGACAAAACGGCAGGCGGCGTCCGGAGCTGCCTGTCCTGAGCCTGATAAGCGCTGCTACTTATCTATGCCCACTCCGATATCGTACTGCTTTTTGTACTTTTTCGGAGTGGTCTTCATGTACTTGCTGAATATCTTGATGAAGTAGCTCTGCGAGCTGAATCCGAGCAGGTTGCTTATCTCGGTGTCGGAATACTCGGTATACAGCAGAAGTGCGGCAGCCTCCTCTATTTTCAGCTTGTTGACATGGTCGCCGAAAGTAATACCGGTCTCCTTCTTGAAGAGGCGCGAGAGGTAGGCAGAGCTGAGCTTCAGGTGCTCGGCAGTGCTCTCGAGAGTTATCCTGCTGTGAAGGTGGCGAATGATGTAGTCTATCGCGCGGACTATCTGCTTTGAGTAGACGCCGGCGAGCTTCTGCTGACGCATCTTGTTGGTGTAGCCCTCTATCATCTCAATGTGGACCGCCCGTAGTTCGGCTTCGGTAGTGCATTTGTCGGTCTTCATTATGTAGAAGTCGCTGAGGCTGTATGACGCCTCCGGAGTGAGTCCGCCCTTGATGCAGTACCTTGCGATTATCGCGGCGAGCACGACCATATGGTACTTCATATTGCGGATAGGGTCCTCGCTGAGAACGCCGCAGCCCTCAGAGACGAGCGGCTTCATGAACACACGGACGAGCTCCATATTTCCGGAGCATATGCTCTCATAGAAAGCCATTTCGCAGTCGTAGGAGGCGTGTTCAAAGTTGTCCTCATGCTGTGAGAACAGATGCCTCGCGATCATTTTCTCGGTGTTGTTATCCATAATTTTTCCCCCAAATAAAGCCTGCTGTAAAAAAATCAGGCAGCACCCCATTGAAATGCGGTGCTGCCTATATTATAACACTATCGAAGGAAAATTTCAAGTAGAACGTGGTGATCAGAGGTATTTGAGCACCTCTTCCCTGACATCGTCAAGGCGGCTTCCGGAGATGCCGAAATCCATCTCCTTGAAGTTCCATATAGCTCTGCCGATACCGTGTCTCTCGAATACGGTATTGATACATTTCAGCCATTTGAGCATATCCTCCGGCTTCACTACGTCGATAACGCCGTATTCGCCGCAGTAGAGGGGGACATTGTGCTTCTCAGCCTTTTCTATAGCTGTGGAGAAGAGCTTCTCGAAATACTCCTCATTGCAGCCGGACTCCTCAAAGCTGAGCCTGTTGTCAGGGTCGATATCGTTCGTCCAGTAAGCGCCCTGATGCGTGAAGATCAGCGGCTCGTAGCAGTGCATATTGTAAACGATCCTGTCATCGTAGGGCGGATCGAGCGCGAAGACCGTGTCCGCAGCGTTATTGTGGTAGCTTCCGACGAGTATGAGCGTATCGGGAGCGTACTTCCTGATACGGGCGATGCACTTCTTAACAATGGCGTTCCACTTGCCAATGAAAGCCTTGTCAGTGACCTCGTTGAGAAGCTCGAAGGCGACGTGCTCCGGGTCATTTCCGAAGCGCTTAGCCATTTCCTCCCAAAGGGAGTAAAAGCGTTCCTGATACTTTTCGCTGTCGAAGAAGCCGCTTTCGTTCTCGGAGTAGTAATCGAACGAAAAACCGGCAGTCTTATGAAGATCGAGGACGGTATTCAAGCCGTACTTGCGGCTGAGCTCTATAGCTTTTGCAAGTCTGCCGAAGCCTTCCTCAATGTATGTTCCGTCGTTATTTTCGAGGATATTGTAATCAAAAGGGATACGGACATGGTCAAGTCCCCATGAAGCAGCTGTCCTGAAGTCTTTTTCTGTGATGAAGTTGTCGAGGCGGTCCTTGCTGTAATCGCACTGTGAGAGCCAGCCGCCGAAATTGATACCTTTGCGGAAATTATTGAGCATCTGCATAATCCATGACCTCCTGTTCTTTATTCAGCCGTCCCCGGGAGGGAGAAAGCAGGACGGCTACTCTATTCTATAATGATATTATACCGTATCTAATCAAATAAGTATATCAAATTCATGACATTTTTGATAAGTTTTTGCAGTTTTTATACCAAAAAGAGAAAATGCCCGTAAAAAACAATACAGCCGTGAAAGCTTTCACGGCTGATCGTCTGATTTGTCCATACCCTTACATATGAAAATTCAGTTTTATAAGAGCGCTGCCGCCGTTGTGCAGATGACGGCAGCGACCTTAACTAATTAAGAAAAGAACCAGTAATCCAGCGTTGCATCGCCGCTGAATGTGATGTAGATGTCCTTTGTGCCAGAGGGAGATGAAACAGCACCGAGTGTTGTCTCCTCGCCTGAGCTGAGGTCGAGATAACCGATAACGTCGCCGTTGGGAGAGCCAGTTGTGAATCTGATGGATCCGCCCTTACCCTTGGCAGTGATGCTCTTAACGCCCTTGCTGAGGTCAGCGCCGGAAACCTTTATCCACTCGCCCTTTGAAGCCTTTACTGTGGTGTCGTAGAGACCCTCTACAGTGACCTTCTTGGACTGGTTGGACATTGTCTCAGCCTGAACCTTTGAGTAAACGTCGAGCTTTTCGATCTGGGAAGTACCCTTCATATCAATGCTGCAGGTGATTTTTCCTGTTGAAGGATTGTAAGATGCTTCATTGATGTGAGTTGAACGATAGTTACCGTCCTTGCTGTCTGTGAGCTCGCCCTTGTTGTTGTAATACTTATAGCCTAACTCAGCTGACATACGTGTAGCCTGCTTACGGGTGTGGTAAGCAACGTAGTACTTATCCTTGAAGTAGATGATAGAGTGGTGGTTGTTACCGCCCTGATCGACTGCACCTGTGCCGGGGAGAACCTTACCTGCAAGGTTTGCAGATGTCCATGAACCAAGAGGAGTCTTGGAGGTCATGTAGCAGATCTCACCGCTTCCGAAGGAAACGCCGTTTGTGGTGTTGTTCCACGGAACGTTCCAGTTTGTGCAGTATGAGTAGTACCATGTATCACCGATCTTGATGAGGCTTGAATCCTCGAAGAGGTAAGGTGTTTCCATAGTAACTGTAGAGCCCTTGATAGAGATCATGTCGTCGCCGAGTTCAGCGATACGGCCTGTCTTCGGGTTAGCCTTGTCCTTGCCGTCAACGCCGCCGCCGAATGCGATATAGCCCTTGCCGGACTCGGGATCGTAGTAAACGCCGGGGTCGAACATCCAAACAACACCGCTGTTGCCGGGAGTATTCCAGTCGAGGAGGGGCTTGCCGAGCGGATCGGTCCAGGGACCTACAGGGCTGTCAGCTGTAAGAACGCCGATACCGCCGCCGCTGTTAGCGAAGTAGAGATAGAACTTATCCTTGCCTGTCTTGGGATCTGTCTTCCAAAGAGCATCGGGAGCCCAAGCACGGTTAGCCCACTTAGCAGGACCGTTTGAGGTCTCCTTGCCGGCTACGGGGATAGCGCCGTGGTCAGTCCAGTTTACCATATCTGCTGTAGAGATGCAGTTGATAGTACCGGAGTAGTAGGTGTTCTCTCTGAGACGACCCTGATTGTCGTGCTCGAAAGCATCGTTTGTTGTGTAGAGGTAAAGTCTGTCCTTGTAAACCATCCAGCCGGGGTCAGCGCCGAAACGCTGAGTTGTAAGCGGATTGTTCTCGCCGTCGAGCTTCCAGGAGGAGTTAGCTGTAACGGAGCTGAAAGCTGCCTCAAACTTGGAAACATCGGGCTTAACTATCGGAGGCTCAGGGAATTCCTTGATCCTGCCAAGAACGTAGTTCTGAATGAGAACGAGGTCAGCGACTTCGAGAGTGCCGTTCTGGTCAGCGTCAGCAGCTCTGAGAGCGAGTGCATCGCTGATACCGTTGATGAGTCCTCTGCGGACTGCGATGATGTCGAATACATTGATAACGCCGTCGAAAGTAGCATCGCCGACATTGAGTGTGCGAACGATAGGCTTGCTGGGACCAGCAATATCCTTACCAGCTACAGCAGCGTAAACATCGTCGATGTAGAAGTTGCCGGTGGATTCGTCGGAGGTCTCAACGTAGATCTGCATACTGGAAGCATCCTCAGGGATCTCGAACTCCTTGTTGATGAGCTGTACCCAAGCACCGCTCGGAACGACTTCTTCTGCGATAGCCTTGTAGTGAGCTTCACCGTCTGAGCCGGTGTACTGGAGTGTGAACTTGAGGGATACTGAATCAGCTGAATCTGCTGAACGAGCGAGAGCTGAGAATGTGAATTTCTCGCCGGGCTCGAAGGGATTTGTGCTTATTGCGAATGCAGCACCGTTCCATGCAGCAGTTCTGCCTGAGCAGTAGAGTGAATTGGAACCGCCGTAAGCCTCTGAGCTGCTTATCTCGACAGAAGCGCCGCCTCTGCCGGTCCAGCCGAAGTCATCGCCCTCGAAGGTGTGGTGGAAGTAGATTCCGTTCTCATCGGGCTTAACTTTTTCAATGGGCTTAGGAGTGAAGCCTGAGCTGCCGGGTCCTGTGTAAGGAAGACCTGTGCCCCACTCGTTATCCGGGATTATGCTCTGGATAGCGGTGTAAGCCGACTTAGGCTGATTGTTTCCATCGTAGAGAAGAGGATAATTGGGCTTGTTCTCATCTCTGTCCTTAATTCTTACCCATGAGTTGTTGTCATTAGGTCCCCAGACCTGAACGAGGGTAACTTTTCCGCCGTTGGGGTGATTCTTATTCCAGTCAACAGCGTGCTGGAAGATAGCCTTATACTTTGTAGCCTGCTGTGCATCTGAATAAACGCCGCCTTCTCTTGCGAGATCAAGCTCTGTTACCTGAACTTCGATACCGAGGTTGAGGTACTTATCCATAGCAGCAAGGTAGGAGTTCGTATCGCCCCATGCGCCGCTTGCAGCACAGTTGAGGTGGGACTGCATACCCATACCATCGAGCAGACCTTTCTGGTGGAGGGGCTTGATGATGGTGTCAATGATACAGTTCTGCTTGTCGGTTGCGAACTCATTATAGTCGTTGTAGAAAAGTTTACAGGTCTTAGGAGCGTATCTTCTTGCATAAGTGAAAGCACTCTCAACGAATGAGTTGTCGCCGTAAACTCTTACCCAAGCAGATGAACCGTTCTGACCGTTAGTGCCGTTTGTAGGTCTGAGACCGCCCTGTCTGGCAGTGCCGTCGTTGATTACCTCGTTACAAACGTCGTAAGCGTAGAGGTCGAGGTTAGGATACTGAGTAGCGTACATATTGAACATATTCTTTATGTAGCTCTCCATACGCTGTTCCATGACATTCTTGGTTACATAGTCGCCGTTGTTGCTGAAGTTCTGCTTGAAGAACCACTCAGGAGTCTGGCTGTGCCATACAAGGGTGTGGCCGCGGAAGCCTATTCCGTTCTTGGAACAGAAGTCTGCGATAGCAGCAAATCTGTTGGAGCTGACCTTTACGTTTGTATCGGTAGAGCCGTTCTGAACAATAGTTGCATCAGGCTTTGTCTCGTTCTCGCACTCAAGAGCGTTGTGATCCTTGAGCATGATAGCCGTGATAGCGCTATTCTGTACTGTGCCGCCGTTGAGGATGTTGCCTACGCGGAAGTAATCCGCAAATTCGTCCTTGAGACCCTTTCCGGCAGGAGCAGCAACGGCTGTGTTTGCATCGCGCTTTTCGGTAACGAGGAAATTATCGAAACGGAAATCGTTTGTACTGTCGGTCGTGATAGATACGCGGAATTCGTAAGCGCCCTCGGGAGCCTTGAAGCTGCTGGAGAGGCTTGCCCACTCGCCGCCCTTGACGTCCTCAGTGATGAGTTCAACAGAGATCTCCTCCTCTGAGCCCTCCTCGATATAAACGAGATTTACATGGAAGGTCTCATCGGTCTCAGCGAAAACATCAACGCTGTACTTATACTTTACTCCGCCCCAGAGCCAGAGGCCCTTGGATGAAGCAGCGCCGTCCTCGGGAGAAGTTCTTCCCGCAGCGACCATACCTCTTGAACCGCCGTATCCTGCGCCGTTCACAGCAGCGATCTCGAATTCGGGGCTTGTTCCGTGCCAGCCTTCATACTCGACTTCAAAGTCGTTTGAAACTATTTCAGCGGCGTAACTCGGAACGATGAAGTTAGGCATAGACGCGAAAACGCTTGAGAAACACACGGCAGCAGTAAGAGCCGCACATATCTTTGTCTTCTTCATTTGAATCACTCCTTTAATATTGATAGATTGACATTCACAATTGTTAGTTTTATTATACACTATTCATTTTTTGTTCACAACCCACAATGTGAATATTTGGTGGACAAAACAAATGCGGCAGATAGAAAATGTACATTTTTTTCTGTCGGTATTGATATCCCTGCAAAAAAACGTGCTAAAAAAACAACAACAATACTATTCTAAACAAAACTAATACTATTGTCAATAAATAATCGTGCAGTATTAATAACAACATTGTGCTGTCTTTTCAGCCCATATGACAGCATTATACATATATAATACTATAAAATGCCATTAAAAAAAGCGGTTCTTATAGTTAAAACAAATACCTGTATTCAAACAT
Organism: Ruminococcus flavefaciens; assembly: GCA_902777125.1. Taxonomy (GTDB): domain Bacteria; phylum Bacillota; class Clostridia; order Oscillospirales; family Ruminococcaceae; genus Ruminococcus. Next base: position 75,724 of record CACYSQ010000001.1, on the reverse strand, counting down.
CTCAGTAAGCCTCCGTTTTATAGTAAAAATCCTACCCTCAAATTTGTAAGTATCAGCTAATAGAAATGCAAAATAAAGGCCCGCAGAACGTTTCGCGAAGCCTTTACTCCGATCTGTATTCATCTGCAAATGCCGCCGCTCATTCCTGCTCGATGTCAATGATGACGTACTCCGACCTCGCAAAGGTCTTGAAGGGTATCTCCCACCCGGAAACTCCAGATGTAACGATAAAATCGGTGCCGTTCCTAGTCTTTTCGCCGTAGACCTGATCGTTCGCACCGAAAAGAACGCTTGCCGGTCCTATCGGGAAGATGTGTCCGCCGTGGGTATGTCCCGAGAGCACAAGATCAGCCCCGGACTTCGCCTCCGCACTCTGATCGTTCGGCTGATGATCGAGCATGATGATGTACTTCGAGCGGTCGAGCTTTTCCGTGAGGTCCTGTGCAGAGCTCCGCGTTTCCTCGGAACGGTCGCGTCTCCCGACAAGATAAACGCTGCCGTTTATCAGCTCTGTCTCGTCAGCGAGCACCTTAACGCCGTTTTTTTCAAGCTCACGGGCAACGTCGTCCGCATCGTAGCCGCGGTTCTCATTGTAGCCCTTGTCGTGGTTGCCGTAGACGTAATACACGCCGTACTTCGTTTTAAGCCTGCCGAGAGCCTCGCAGGCTGCCTTCATCTCGCTCTCACTGGTGCCGTCGTCCACCAAGTCGCCGCATACCGCAGCGATATCCGGCTCGTCGGCGTTTATCCGCTCAACAACGTCCGCTAAGCCGCCGCTGTCGAGGACTTCCCCGATGTGCGTATCGGCAATGAGCGCCACGCGGAAGCTCTCCTGTCCGAGGGGCTTGTCCGTGTGCAGGGTATAGTCCGTCCGGAAGATATGATGTGCAAAATACCAGCCGATGCCGAGGTAAATGGCGGTCAGTCCTATCGCGATGAAGCCGTTGATGTAGTGCTTTCCGCGTTCACGCTTTCTTATTTTGTTGATGCAGAAGCCGATGAGGTCGCACATCACCCAGAACACGAAAAGGTGAATGAACACCACAAGCACCGTTACACCGTTTATCAGTCCGAATGGCAGGCATATCGCCAGCGGAAACAGCGAAACGAGCCTTCCGAGGTGCTTGTTTTTTTCGTATATCCTGCTTACGAAACCGATGCGGCGCGTCCGTCTGCTCAGGAAAACGAGTCCCTGAATGCATAGCCATACGACGGCGATTATGAGCATTATCCATATCCAGTAGCCGCCCTTCATGCGTTGTCCTCCACAACTCCGAGGGAGTATCTCACCGTTGCCATAGCGTCCTTTGCGTAGAAATCAGCGCCGATGCTATCCGCGTATTCCTGCGTGAGAACGGCTCCCCCAACCACGACCTTTACGTCCGGAGCCTTCTCCCGGAGCTGTCTTATGGTCTCCTCCATAGCCGGAACCGTAGTCGTCATGAGAGCGCTCAGTCCCACGAGCTTCGTGCCGGTCTCTATCGCCTTTTCGACAACAGTCTCAGGCGGAACGTCCTTGCCGAGGTCGCACACATCAAAGCCGTAGTTCTCGAGTATGAGCCGCACGATATTCTTTCCGATATCGTGAACATCGCCCTGAACGGTGGCAATGACGAACCTGCCCTTGCTCGCCTGCTGGTCGCTGCTCTCAGCCATTCTCTGCTTTATCTTTTCAAACGCGCACTGTGAAGCCTCCGCACTCATGAGTAGCTGCGGAAGGTACATGGTCTTGTTCTCGAAGCCCTTTCCCACTATGTCAAGGGCTGGGATAATGTGGCCGTTCACTATGCTGAGGGGTTCCTCCGAGGCAAGCATCTCCACGGTCATCGCCGCAGCCTGCTCCTTCAGACCCTTGACTATAGCCCTTTGCAGCTCGCTGGCATAGACCGTTTCGCCCTGTGCGGCAGGTGCAGCCGTTCCCTTTCCCGGGGCAGGTGCAGCTGAAAGATACTTCCCGATATTCTCTATGTAGTCCGTACAGTTGGGGTCGAGACCGTGCAGGGCGCGGAAGGAATAGTAAGCCTTCATCATCTCGCCGGAATTCGGGTTCATGATAGCGCCCGAGAGACCGTTCTCCATTGCGAGAGTGAAGAAAGCCGCAGTTATCATCTCTCTTTCCGGCAGACCGAAGCTGACGTTCGATACGCCGAGTGAGGTGTGGCAGCCGAGCTCGTGCCTTATGGTGCGGAGTGCGCTGAGTGTCGCAAGAGCCGCACGGTTATCCGCACTTACCGTCATGGCAAGGGTGTCGAAGATGAGGTCCTTGCGCTTTATGCCGTACTTTTCCGCTTCCGCGATCATCTTTTTCGCTATCTTAACACGCTTTTCAGCGTTGTCCGGGATACCGTCCTCGTCAAGCGTGAGGCAGACCACAAGTCCGCCGTACTTCTTCACAAGGGGGAATATCTCGCGCATTACCTCCTCCTTGCCGTTGACGGAATTTATCATAGCCTTGCCGTTGTAGTGACGGAGGGCAGCCTCCATCGCGGCAGGGTCGGTGGTGTCTATCTGGAGGGGAAGGTCGATTATCGCCTGCAATTCAAAGGCGACCCTTTGCAGCATCTCTACCTCGTCGATCTCGGGAAGTCCGACGTTGACGTCGAGGACATGAGCGCCCTTTTCCTGCTGGGTAAGGCCTACGCTGAGGATATAGCCGATGTCGTTATTGCGGAGAGCCTCCTTGAACACCTTCTTGCCGGTAGGATTGATCCTCTCGCCTATGAGGACAGGCGATTCCGCGAACTCAACAACGTGGGTGTATGAGCTTATGAGGGTGCGTCCCTTATCGGTGACAGGGACCGGCGTGAGGTCGGCGGTCTTTGCGACCGTTGCCGCGATATAGTCGGGAGTAGTTCCGCAGCAGCCCCCCATTATCCTTACGCCCTTTTCCGCGAAAATCCGCATATCATCGGAGAATTCGTCCGGCAGGACATCGTAGACCGTGACGCCGTCAACGCTCTTGGGAAGTCCCGCATTCGGTTTCAGTATTACCGGTACTGAAGCATATTCGAGGTATTCCTCAACAACTCCGGCAAGCTGCTTCGGACCGAGCGAGCAGTTCGCACCGACAGCGTCAGCTCCCATGCCCTCGAGCATAGCGACCATTGCGGCAGGCGAAGCTCCCGTCATGAGCTTGCCGTCCTCACCGTAGGCATTCGTGACGAAAACCGGGAGGTCACAGTTCTCCTTTGCCGCAAGCAGAGCCGCTTTCGTGTCATAGCTGTCGTTCATGGTCTCGATGAAGACGAGGTCAACTCCCTCGTCCGCACCGATACGGACTATCTGTGCATAAGCCTCACAGGCATCGTCAAACTCGAAGTCTCCGTAGGGCTTGAGCAGCTTTCCGAGAGGTCCGATATCGAGAGCGATGAACTTCTCCTGAGTGCCGGAGCTCTCCTCACGCGCACGGCGGGCGTTCGCTATCGCTGCCCTGATTATGCTGTCGAGCTCCTCATCGCTGTATTTCAGGCAGTTTGCACCGAATGTGTTGGTGAATACCACATTCGAGCCTGCATCGTAGTAGCTTCTGTGTATGTCGGTGATGTCGTCCGGACGGCTGATATTCCACCTCTCGGGCAGCTCGCCGGGCTTCAGTCCGCGCTTCTGGAGAAGCGTTCCCATGCCTCCGTCAAGAATGACGGGGCTATTCTTCATAAATTCCCTTATATCCATAATTTCACCGTTCCATTATTTTCTGTACTGACAGTCAGCTTTTCTGCACCGCCGGCATTTATTCCCGGGAACTTCCTCAGTATCGCCGGAGGTTATCCCGAAAAACGCCGTGACCGACTTCGAGGGCATCATCAGGAGGCTGCTGCCGAGCGAGAGCCCTATCCTGCGGTTGCAGTCGAGAAGCCGGAAGATGTCGGTCTGTGCCGCGAGCGCCATGTCGCCGTAGCCCGGAGAGTACCGCGGCGTTATGCCCTTTCCCTCCGCGGAAAGCTCCGCTCTGATCTCGGCGCAGAAGGCATTGCAGAGGGTCTCGATCCTCTCAGCCCCGAAGCCCTGCGCGACCAGTGCCTTTGCCGGGGAGATATGCTGATATCTGGCTATATACCGGTCGATACCGAGCCCGACCGTTGCTGCGAAGACGATGATCTCGTCCGAATGGCAGAGCAGTCTTTCGGCATCGCGCGAGCCCTCCCCGAACGGCAGTATGACCTGTCCATCACAGCGTTCAAGGCTCATTCTGCGGTAGCAGACCTTGTATTCCGCGAGGGGAAGTATGTCCTCCACAACGGCGGAATACAGCTCCCGGAGGCTCTCGTCCATGTCCTCAGCCGGCGAGAGATAGCCGGAATAGCGCCGGAGCTCGTCCCAATTGACGGCAAGCGCCGGCTCATTGCCGCTGTAAAGCTTCACAAAGACCGTGTTTTCCTCCATTATCTCCCCTCCTGCAAGTCGTATCTACACAATTATAGTACAATAATGGGAAAACGTCAAGTGTCTGGAGCCAAAAGCTGATATCGTGCTGTTTGCCGCACGGCTCCATCGGAACAGCTCTGTCCCCGCGCAGTGCTTTCACAAGCTGTAAAATATATACAAAAAAGCCGCAGCAAATTGCCGTACCGCACAAATTTTACAGCATATTTGCCATAATTCTTGACAAGTGTTGCGTACCGATGTACAATAGTTATATATTTATTATTATACTGGAGGTATTCATATGTTTAGTAATGCAGGCGGAAAGATCAAGGTTCTGGCACAGGTAATGTTCTGGCTCACTTTCATCGCGGGGACTATATTATGTCTCGTCTTGGCTGGTGAAACTGACGGAATTACCATACTTTTCATTCCCGTAGCGTTCTTCGTGAGCTGGCTCGCCAACCTCGGACTTTACGCTTTCGGTGAGCTCTGCGAGAACGTTTACGAGATAAACCGCAAGACCAGCTCAAACGGCTATAATTACAATGCGCCCCTGGGTCAGCCGGAATTCAACAACGCTCAGCACCCGGAAACTGCAACGTCATTTATCAGCAACGATACCATGAAATGTCCGAACTGCGGCAAACCTACCCCGGCAGGCGAAAAATACTGCCTCCACTGCGGCGATATGCTAAAATAAGGCAGCGTCAGACATGATCGCACTGCTCATGCAGAAGCTGCGCGAATCCATCGGGACAAGCCGTTCTGACGGAAGCGCTTTCAGCTCTGTTCCGAGCCTTGCCTTAGTTTTCCACGATGATTCAAAACGTCCGGAAGCATAAAAAGCTTCCGGATTTTTTTGTGCGTGAACATATACCATTGCGGAAAAGTCAGAATAAAGCCTGTCCGGGAGTGGACCTTCCCTCAGAAAATCACCCCCGGTGAGTTCTCATAATCCCGACGCAAGGGCATCGCAGCCGCCTGTATAAGCTAACTATATGTCATGATTTTACTATTTTTGTCATAAATGTTATATACTTTTCAGCTATTTCTGACTTATAATAAATCTATAAGTAAATCGTTGCATCCGGCTCGCACGCCGGAAATACCAATGAGGGGGGTATTCAACATGAAGATCAGTTCTTTCAGGCGCATCGCAGCTGTTGCTGCCGCCTGCGCTGTCATGGCTTCTGCCATGCCCGTTTCGACCGCTGTTACCTACGCGGCTGAAAACATCATCAAAAACTCCACTTTCGAGACCGGAACGAGCAAGTGGGACATCTACAAGGAATCCGGCGGAAAATGCACTCTTACGACTGAGAACGGCGCACTCGCTCTCAAGATAGACTCTACCGGTGAGGTAACTTATTCGGTACAGGCTTACTACGACATTATCCCGCTTTACAAGAACGGCGTTTATCGCCTCAGATACGATATTTCCTCGACCACTAACCGCTTCGTCGAGGGCATGATCCAGCAGAACGGCGGCAAATATCAGGCTTACGTCTGGGACGGCCTTGATCTTACCCCCACTCCGCAGACCGTTGACCACGAGTTCACTATGGAATACGATACCGATATCATGTCCAAGCTCGTTTTCAACTGCGGTCTTCAGGAAAAGGACGGCGGCTCACTTCCGCCTCACACTATCTACATCGACAACGTTTCTCTTGAGCTGATCGACGACAGCAGAGTCGATTACGGCAGCACTTCAACTACAGAGAATAACATAAATATCAATCAGGTCGGCTATAAGCCCGAAAGCAGAAAGATCGCGGTATTCCGCGGCGTTACGAACCAGACAAAGTTTGAGGTCGTGAACGCTGACACCGGTGCTACCGTTTATACGGGCGATCTCAGCAGCCCGATGAGCAATACCTCCGCTAACGAGACGAACTGGCAGGGCGATTTCTCGTCCGTCAAGGAAGCCGGAAAGTATTACATCAAGTGCGAAGGTCTCGAGAAGTCCTACACCTTCGAGATCAAAAACGGCGTTTACAAAAATCTCCTTGACGATTCAGTCAGAATGCTCTACCTCCAGCGCTGCGGCGTTCAGGTGGAGGACGCTGATTTCGGCCACGCTGCCTGCCATAACACGCTCGCTACGGTTTACGGCACAAACAACAAGATCGACGTTTCCGGCGGCTGGCACGATGCAGGCGACTACGGCAGATATGTCGTTCCGGCTGCAAAGACCATTGCTGACCTTCTCTACGCTTATCAGGCTGATCCCTCCGCTTACGGAGACAATATCGGCATCGCAGAAAGCGGCAACGGCGTTCCCGATGTCCTCGACGAGGCTCGTTTCGAGCTCGAATGGATGATGAAGATGCAGGAGAGCTCCGGCGGTGTTTACCACAAGGTTTCCTGCAAGAAGTTCCCGGGCTACGTTGCACCTACCGCAGAGACAGACGAGCTCTTCGTAACTCCTGTTTCCTCTACTGCGACCGCTGACTTCTGCGCTTCAATGGCTCTTGCCTATGAGTTCTACAAGGACGTTGACGCCTCCTTTGCCCAGAAGTGCCTCTCGTGCGCTGAAAAGGCGTGGGCTTGGCTCAGGCAGAACCCCAATTATACTCTCACAAATCCCAGCGACATCGTTACAGGCGATTACGCTGACTTCTACAATAACGACAAGGACGAGCGTTCATGGGCTGCTGCTCAGATGTATCGTGCAACAGGCGATGCAAGCTACCTTGACGCGATCACAACTATCAACGGTGAGCTCGGCTGGTCCGATATGGGAGGATATCCCGCTATCGCACTCCTCACCATGAAGGACATCGACAAGGGCAATGCTGCCTACAAGAAGGCGGAGAGCGCTATCCTCACTGAGGCTGATTCGCTTCTCTCAAATTCCCAGTCCGCCCCCTACGGAGTCGCTATCAAGAGGTACGCATGGGGCAGCAATATGGACGTTGCCAACAAGGGTCTCGTTCTCTCGCTCGCTTATAACCTCACCGGAAAGGCCAGCTACCTCAACGCTGCCGAGAGCCAGCTCGACTACCTCCTCGGCGTCAATCCGCTCGGAACAAGCTTCGTGACCGGCTACGGTACGGTCTCCCCGAAAAATCCCCACCACCGTCCCTCAATGGCGGCAGGCAAGGCGATGAAGGGAATGCTCGTCGGCGGTGTTGACCAGTCCCTCGAGGACAGCGCTGCTAAGGCTTACTGCGAGTCCGCACCTGCTGCAAAGTGCTATGTTGACAATTCCGAGAGCTATTCCACAAACGAGATAACCATTTACTGGAATTCGCCTCTCACCTACCTCATTTCGGCTGTGGAGGCACCCTCATCGGTCATCATTGATCCCCCCGATGATATCTTGTGGGGCGATGCGAACTGTGACGGTGTGGTAAACATGGCTGACGCTGTGTTCATCATGCAGTCCATAACGAATGCTGACAAGTACAAGCTCACTCCCAATGGCGAGAGAAACGCTGACGTCAGCGAGAACGGCAACGGTATCACAAACAAGGACGCTCTCGCTATACAGAAGTATAAGCTCAATCTCATTGCAACACTTCCGGAGTCCTATTCCAGCAAGCCGCCTGTGACGACTACGACTACTGCTCCGGTAACAACTACCACGACCACCACTCCTACCACTACCACAACTACTCAGACCTCTACAACGACGACAACAACTACTACCACTACTACTACCTCCACAACAACTACGACCACTACTACAACTCAGCCCGGTCCTGCATTCTATGCCGGTATCCCTGACAAGGGAACTCCCATGGACAGCAGTGCCGACATGATCTCAGACTTCCGCACAGGTAATTCGGGCGATTTCTTCGCATCGGACGGCTGGACCAACGGCAGTCCCTTCGACTGCTGGTGGTATAAGCGCAATGCTCAGATCAAGGGCGACCACCTCGAGCTCAGCGTTGACCAGAAGTGGACAAACGACAGGAACCCCAACTGGGATCCCCATTATTCCGGCGGTGAGTACCGCACAAACAATTTCTACCACTACGGCTACTATGAGTGCTCTATGCAGGCTATGAAGAATGACGGCGTTGTTTCCTCGTTCTTCACCTACACAGGTCCCTCCGACAATAATCCTTGGGACGAGATCGACATCGAGATCCTCGGCAAGGACACCACAAAGGTACAGTTCAACTACTACACCAACGGCGTCGGAAAGCATGAGTATATGTATGACCTCGGCTTCGATTCCTCGAAGGAATTCCACACCTACGGCTTCGACTGGCAGCCCGACCACATTGCATGGTTCGTTGACGGCAGAGAAGTCTACCGTGCAACTCAGGATATCCCCCGCACACCCGGCAAGATCATGATGAACGCATGGCCCGGCTCAGCACTTCTCGATTCCGGCATAAGAGACTGGCTCAAGGACTTCAATGGCAACGTTCCGCTCTATGCACGTTATCTCTGGGTAACCTACAAAAAGTAATATAAAATAAGATCCGCGTATCTCCGCATCACTGGCGCGGAGATACGAAGCAGTCCGCAGCAAGCCCGTAAGCTGCGGCCGCTCCCCGCAAGGGTCTCTCCCCTTACGGTTCAGCACCATCGGTGCTGAAGCAAGGTTAGCGGTATCATTATCGCCCGCTTTGCTCCATCACCGATTATAATGTCCCCCAAAAATCGAAAGCAGCTGCCATTGCGGCAGCTGTTTTCGTTTTTATTTGTTTTATCAGGTCTGATCCTCTGTTTTCTCGAAGGGCCATTTTGCGCTGCCCTTGTCGGTAAGCTCAGCGTAGTAGATAAGTATCGCTGAGGCATCGGTAGCAGTTATCTTTCCGTCAGCGTTAACATCGGCGGCTTTTTTCTTCCTGGCGTCGAAATCACCGCTTCCGTCAGTCAGCTTTGTGTACTCAACAAGCACCTGCGAAGCATCAACGGCAGTTATCTTGCCGTCACCGTTGACATCGCCCATCATGAAGCTGCCGGTATTCACAAGATAGGTCATGGGATAGTATACATCGCCTATCTTTTCGCCGGTAAAAGGCTCATCAACGTATATGAACTGCTCCGGGCTCTCCTCAGACGTTTTCTTGAAGGTGTAGTCATAGACCGTGAAACTCTTTTCATTCTCGGCGCCGTCCGGAACCTCGATAATGAGGTCGAGTGCAGAGGTCGCGGAACCGTTCAGCTTGTCAGTGAAGCTTATGTGCATTACATAGCTGCGGTAGTCCTTGGAGGTATTATCCCTTCCCTCGATATCGAAGGTGTAGACATTTGAGGCTTCGAGCTCGCTGTTATAGTAGGCTATGCTCTTTCCCTCGGGCGAGGAGAAGTCTATCACTGCATTTGCGGTGAGCTCATCGGGGATCCTGACTATGACCCTTCCGTTGACGTCGTTCTTATTGAAATCTTCAAGCACAGGCGATACAGATATCGTTTTTGTATCTGCTGCCGTTACGCTCATGACCGGCACTGCTGCGAGAACCGCAGCTGCCGCGAATGCCATTATCCTGTTGTATTTCATTCTGTTCAGCCCTTTCCCGGGGACTTCATTCAGTCCCTCATTTTGTTCTTACCGCACTGCCGTCGCCGTTCAGCACGGTCACAGTTATATCATCTGCGCTGATATCCTCGTCCGAGGCTATATACAGCGAAAATCCGTTATCACGGCAGCCCTCCCCGAGCTTTCTCTCCTCATAGCAGCTGAAAGCCTCATAGGTCCTGCCGCCTGCGGTGACGTAGATCACGGAGCTGTCTCCGCTGAAGAAACCGTCCGGCAGAGCGCCGTAGATGTGCCGGAACATACCGTTATCCTCGACCTTTATGACGGTATCGCCGTCCTCGCAGGTCTTGGGTGAAAGACCGCTTATGTCAGCCTCCGGTGCAGGCATCAGCGGTGCGTATTTCTGAAGATCGCCGAGATTTCGCTCGACTATCTCGATTATGACGGTCTTGCCGTTGACGTTGACCAGTCTGTACGGCACTGCACGGGAGAACTCCGCCTTTGCAAAGCATTCCGCCATATAGGGCAGTATCGCCTCGCCGTAGGAATCGCGGAACATCAGCAGCTCGCCCTCGCCCTTATCGCAGTGGGTATTGATCGTGACGTCGTCGAGCGCATTGAAGCGTCCGTCGTAGACGTAGGTATACTCATAGTCATTGTACACCTGCATATCCTTAGCTTCCTCAGCCGGATAGAGCATCGCCGCAAGGTCGCCGAGACGGTCGTTCCGGGTGAACCAGCTGCTTCCGGCGGGACAGTATTCCCTGCCGAGCTTATCCATGATACCGGCATGACCAACGTAAGCGCCGAGGTTGTTCCAGTGGGTATCGGTCTTGTGGTAGAGCGGAATGCTCGAATCAGCCGAGGCTATGACCTGCTTCATATCGCAGAACCAAGCCTTATCGGCAAGCTTTCCGGCTATCCTCTCGTAATTGCTCCTGTTGTCGCTGGGGATATAGTTGAAAGGCATATGCTCCCAGTAGAGGGTATTCTTGTTCGGTGCCGAGGTGAAGATGAACTCAGCGCCGTTTTTTTCGCAGTAGTCGGCTATCATACCGAGATTATGGGTGATATTGCTTACGCCGCGCTCACTCAGGGTATTAAGCCTGAGATAGTCGTCCGAGGTGGCGGCGTAGTACAGCCAGCCGTCCGTACCGACGATGACGTCGGAATTGGCAGATGTACCGAACAGTGAGGCTCTGAGCCTGCCGTCCGCAGTAACGAGCTGCTGACGCAGAGCCATGTGGTCCGAGAACCAGTCCTCGAACTGGCTGAAATAGTCGAAATTGAGCTTCCCCGACTCGGTCTTCACCTTCGGGAACGCCGCAAGCGTTCGCTTTTCCTTGTTGGAGCTGTTCTTCACCACCGGCATGAGTGCCGAGGGTACAAGGCATACTCCCACAAAAGCCGCCGCATAGAGGCGGTACAGTACATTCTTGTTCATGTCCGCCTCCTAAAATCTGAAATAGATGAATGGATTGTAGCTTGCCGATGAAAGCGCAGCTATGCAGACGAACAGCATCACGAGGGACACCGCGTATGAGCATACCTCCCCTGCCGCAGCCGTCCGCTGTGACTTCAGGGTGCCGCGGAGCTTCTGAACGACCGGCATGGAGAATATCACCGCCATGACGAGCATTATCAGGAACATCGGCGTGAGCTGGCTCAGCAGCATCGAGCGCTCCGCACTTCCGCCCGCCGACGGGTCGAACATCTTCCCGATAAAGCGGCAGGCCTCCGCGAGGTTATCCGCACGGAAGAACACAAACGCTATGAGCGTTACGAATACCGCGTAGATGTGGCGGAAGGGCCTCAGCCACTTCTTAGGCTGGAGAATGCTGTAGGATTCGAGCATCATGAAAGCTCCGTTGAGGAGTCCCCACACGATGAAATTGAGGCTTGCGCCGTGCCAAAGACCCGTGCAGAAGAAGACGATGAGCTTGTTCATCGCAGTCCGCACCTTACCCTTGCGGTTGCCGCCGAGAGGGATATAGAGGTACTCCTTGAACCATGTGGAAACGGATATGTGCCACCTGCGCCAGAATTCCTGCATACTCTGAGAGATGTAGGGGTAGTTGAAGTTCTCGCGGAAGGTGAAGCCGAACATCAGACCAAGTCCGATAGCCATGTCGCTGTAGCCGCTGAAATCAAAGTATATCTGGAAAAGATACGATACGGCGCCGAGCCATGCGAGCCCCATCGAGAGCTCGTCTGTGCCGAGACCGTAGGCGTAATCGGCTGCGACCGCCATTGTATTCGCTATCAGCAGCTTCTTTGAAAGTCCGAAGATGAACCTCCTGATGCCCTGCGCGGTGCGTTCCGGAGTGCAGCTGCGGTGGTCGATCTGATCCGCGAAGTCGTAATACTTTACGATAGGACCTGCCACGAGCTGCGGGAAGAACGTGATGTAAAGCGCGAGCTTGTAGATATTGCGCTGGACGTATTTCGGCTCCTTGTAGGCGTCGATGACGTAGGACATTGCCTGGAACGTGTAGAAGGATATTCCTATCGGCAGCGCTATCTTCGGAACAGCCACGCTCACGAACGGCAGCTTGTTCAGCATTTCCGCACCAAAGCCTGCATATTTGAATATGCCCAGCATGGTGAGGTTGGCTATGACTGCGGCTGCGAGAACGGGCTTCCGTGCCTTTGAGCCGCTCCCCATGACAAGTCCGAACAGGTAGTTCATGACTATGGATATCAGCATGAGAACTACCGCCTTCGGTTCGCCGAAGGTGTAGAAAAGCAGGCTGAACACCAGCAGGAGCACGTTTTTTCCCGTAGTACCGGGAACTATGCGGTAGAGTATGTATACAGCCGTCAGGAATATGAAAAGGAATACGGGACTGCTGAAAACCAAAACAGTTCCCCCTTATCAGTAGTTGAGGTCGTAATCTATCGCGGAGACCGTGTCTCCGTTCATTGTGAATTCGGTGTTATAGGCGCCGCCTCTGTAGATGATGTTGCCGTTGCCCTGAACGATGCCTGAACCGTATGCAGCCTCGACCTCGCTCTTTGACGAGCCGGGGTGAATGCCCTCGGGAGTTGAATAGCTGCTGCCGTCGATGTGAATGCTTGCAGCGTACTTTACTCCGCCCTCAGAGTAGCACTGCACCTTCATGCCGCTGTACTCATAGACGTACATATCGCTGTCATCGCCTATCGGTATGCAGGAGGGCACTACCTGCTCAAAGTACTGTGTGCCGTATACGCCCGAGAATGAGGCAAAGGGCTGTCCGAGGTATGCTGGACTTACTGCTGTGCCTGTGAACTGAGGTGCCTGAGTGTAAGCCTCGGTGGGCTTTTCAGTGGGAGCCTCGGTCTGAGCCTCAGTCTGCTTCTCAGTAGCCTCCTCGGTATTTTCCTCGGAGGAAGCTTCGGTATCAGCCTCGGTCTTCTTCTCGGACGCCTCCTCTGTCGAGTCCTTAGTCGTCTTTTCCGATGTCTTTTCTTCTGAGGAAGCCTCAGTGCTTCCCGATGCGTTCTCGGAGGAAGCCTCCGAGCTGCTGTTGACATTTACCGTTACAGAGCTCCTGGTGCTGTCCACCTCGCTGCACGAAGCTGCTGCCGCTGTGAAAACGAGTGCTGCTGCGGCAATAGCTGTCATTTTTCTCTTCATATTTCCTTCCATTTCTTTCCTTCCTCCGTGTCTATCACTTGTCGCTGTAATCAGCGTAAACGTACTGCTTTATCGTATATCCGTTGCCGGTATCGCGGTAGCCTCCGGTCGGATAGTGGTGAGGTGTTGTGAGCTCGATATCCTCTACTCCGGCATAGGTATTGCAGGTATCGTAGTTGAGCCACTTGCCGTCCACCTTGACCTGATTCCAGTAGTGATCGCTGTCACCTCTGCCGGTACCGTAAACAATACGGCACTCATAGCCTGCCTCCTGGAAGAGGATATCAGTTACCGCAGCAAAATAATAGCATACGACATTATAGTTATTCATTGCATAATCTGCAAAGTAGCTCCAGCCCATTGCTTCGATCTGTGCAAGCGTTTTTGTCTCCTCTATGTACTTGTAGCCGTTATGGGTAATAACGTAATTGTAGATCTCGTTTATAGATCTGCCGTTCTCATCGAGTATCTTGTTCGCCTTTATCTGTACAGCGTTGAGCTTTCTGCCCTTTCCGTCCTTGCCGAAGTGATAGCCCTCAAAGGACTTGTTTATCGCCATTGCGCCGCTGCTGGGAATGAAGTAGTAGATATCGCCGTCAATGGTCTGGAGACCGAACTGCATAACGCCGCCCTCACCGAAGAGGTAAGTTCCGTCAGCAAGGGTGATAAGTCCCTCCTGAACGATACCCTCCTCATTGAGGTAATACTTCTTGCCGTCAACGAGAACTCGTCCGGAGAGCATCTTGCCGGAATCATCGAAGAAATACTTGTTTCCGTCGAGAGTGAGCCAGCCGGTAACGAGCGCGAAGTCCTCGGGACTGAAATAGTATGTGCCGTCCTCAAGCTTTACGAAGCCGGTCATGAGGCAGCCGTCCTCACCGACATAGTATTTCTTATCGCCGTATTTTCTGCGTCCGATGAGCATTTCGCCCTTGTCGGAGAAGAGGTGGTAGTTTTCGTCTATCTCGACAACTCCCTTCGGAACGGAGAGATCCTCGTAGTAATAGTGGATAGTGTTGGCAACGGTCTGCCAGCCTGTCTGGATAATACCGTTCTCGTCCGCGAGATAGGGTATGCCGTTCATCTCGAATTCGCCGGAATATCTGCCGTTTTCGGCATCGGAGTATATCCAGCCCTTATCGGTCTGCATAAGACCAGTGCGGAGGGTGTAGTCCTCGGGATCGTAGTAGAAGAACTTGTCGCCTACCTTTGTCCAGCCCTTTGCAAGAGCACCGTTCTCGTCGGCGTAATAGCTCTTTTCATCAAGGGTGAACTCGCCGACCTTTCTTCCGGTCTCGCAGTCGGTATAGCACATATTCTCGCCGTCCGCAATGAAGCCGGTCTGCGTGTAATAGGTCTCCGGATCGAAGTAGAAGTAGGACTTCACTACGAATGCCCAGCCTGTTACAAGATGTCCCTTTTCATCAGCCATGTAGTGCTTTCCGTCAAGGGTGAACTGCTTTGTCTTTCTGCCGGTCTCAGCGTTGGTGTAGCACATATACTCGCCGTCCGCAAAGAAGCCGGTCTGCGAGGTGTGATCCTCGGGGCTGTAGTAGAAGAAAGCATCGCCGTTCTCAGCCCAGCCGGAAGCGAGAACGCCGTTCTCGTCCGCGAAATAGCTCTTTTCACCGACTGTGAAGGCACCGGTCTTTCTGCCCTCCTTGGCGTCTATGTAGTAATCCTTATCGTCAACGGTTATGAAGCCCTCAGCGATACTGCCGTCCTCCGGCTTATAGTAGAAGGTCTTTTCGCCGACGGTCTGCCAGCCGGTCAGCTCCTTGAAATCGTCGCTGCTGAAAACATAGGGCGTTCCGTTGACCTCAACTACTCCGGAGGCAAGAGAGCCGTCCTCATTCACATAGTAGGTCTCGCCCTTGTATTCTGTAATGCCCTCGGTATGTGAAAGAGTGCCGTATGCAGTATCGAAGAAATAGCCCTTGCCGTCCTCCGCTATTAACGGACCGCTTACCTTGCCGTCCTCACGGTCGATGTAGTACTTCTCGCCGTTGTAATCGAACCAGCCGTACTGCGGCTTGCCTGTCTCATGCGAGAAATAGTACCTTGTGCCGGCAACTGTTCTCCAGCCTGTCCTGAGCACGCCGGTCGATGAGAAAAGGTAATACTGACCGCCGATCTCCTGCTCACCTGTAAACAGGTCGCCGTTTGCATCGGTGCAGTATATCCTGCCTTCGTCGTCCTTCGACCACTTGTAGGACGGAGTCTTTTCCTTTTCCGCGGCGGCTGAGGCTGCTGCAGGCACAGCCGAGAGTGCCGTCAGGACTGCGGCTGAAGCAGCCGTTATCCAGAATGTCTGTTTTTTCATGCTCTTTGCGTTCTCCTTTCAAAAAATACGTTTTGTTATTGAACTATAAGTTCATCTATGCAGATACTCAGCTCTCCGCCGTATATCCCGACGGGAACGGTATCATAAAAGCTATAGATATTAACGGTATTCATGCTCTTTTCAAACGAATATACAAGCACCTTTTCACTCGCAGGATCAATTATCCAATATTCCCGCACTCCTGAATCCTTATAAAGCGACAGTTTCCTTGTAAAATCCAATGAACGGTCAGATGATGATATCTCAATCACAAGGTCAGGTGCTCCGTAGCATCGTTTTTTATCAGTCTTTGTCGGGTCGCACAGAACAAAAAAGTCAGGCTGTACGACATTTGAATCATCGAGCAAAACATCAGTCGGAGCTGCAAAGGGCTCGCATTTCCCCTTTTTCGAGAGGATATATCCGCCTACATGGACGGAAAGTCTCATCGAAAGTCTCTGATGAAAAATACTTGGTGCCGCAAGTGCGAATACCTCGCCGTTGATAAGCTCATAACGCTCTGATTCATTTTCAGAAGTAAGCTTGAGGAATTCCTCCGCCGTATACCTATGCCCTTCCGGGAATGGCATGGTCATTTCACCTCCGATTTTGTTAAGACAAAAAACTTAGGTGCATGGGCTTTTTCAGCACTGCCCATACACCTTATATTATATCAAATTATTCTGCTCTCTGCAACCGTTTTTTCGTAAATTTACGTTATTGTAACAATTTCCTTTTTCTTTTATATTTGGTGTATATAACTTTTCAGGCAAATCCAGTGGCAAGTAACGTTCGCAATTGCCTATTATACCACACTCGCTCAGTCTGTCAAGACCAAGACGAGCGCCGTAAAACGGCGGTCTTGACAGACTTCGTGAGTGTAGTTTGGGGCAATTACGCAAACGTCCGCCTCGCCCTCGACCGCCAGAATTGTTGTTTACACGATATTTTAACTTTCCCTGTTCTGTTTATTCTGGCATAGCCTCGGTATAATTTCTGCTGAAATGCTCTATCTGCTGTCCCTGACGGATAGGAGCTTCCGCCTTCCACTCAATGTAGAAGTGGTCAGAGTCAGTCCAGTAGACCATGCCTGTTCCGTAAAGCTCTCCGCTGTAGCCTATCTCGCGGTCAAGCACCATTACCTCGATGTGGCTGTCGTTGTTGATGTAGTAGCTGAACTCGAAACTGTATCCGGTACAGGTATTGCTATTGTAATAGCTGCCGGTATGAGTATTGGTATCGAAGTGGAAGTACGACTGTCCGCACCAGTCGGAAGTCCAGTAGCCCTCAAGACTGCCCGTCCAGTATTTGCCGGTAAATGTGAGCTCGTTGCTTACCGGAGGGCTTATCGGAGGCTCGGTGGTATCAAGCGGAGGGTGGTTGTCAAGAGGCTCAGTCGTGGTCTCAGCCGGCGCAGTGGTGTTCTGCGGCGGAGGCGAGATCGGTTCGCCGTTATTAGCTTTGCCCCAGTTGTCCGGGTCATCAAGGTAATGTGAGTACGGCTCTGTAGGATCAGTCGAGGACGTCCTTGTCGGTTCGATCGGGCACCGAACAGGCTCCGATGTGCTTTCATCAGTCAGGCACGGCAGATGTATCACCTCGCCGGGCTTGAGGTTCCTGACGGTATCGCGGTATTCCTCCGGAATGGTATCGAGCCACTTAGCGTACTCCTCGCCGTCTGTGACCTCCGGCACTGTGTACTCCTGAACGTTTGCAGGCTCAGTGCAGTCGGGTGCGAGAGGCTTCCCCTCAGTATCGCCCTGAGCTTCTCCGCCCTCGGGAACGACCGCAGGATCGACCTCCTTTATGCCGTCATCGGTGGTGACAAGCGCCTTCACGCTCTCGGACGGCGCATTTTTGGTGATGCTCCTGCCAAGCGCAAAAGCTCCGCCGATTCCGCCGACCAGTACAACTGCCGCCGCTGCTGCCGCAAAGCTGCGGTACTTAGGCCTCCTGTAGCGCTCTGTTCCGGAAACGACTACCTCATCGGAACTGCCGTCCTTCTCCATACACTTTTTCAGTATGCGCTCCTGCGAAGCCCTGTCAAGCTCCGGAGCATTTTCTGCTATCTCGTTCACGGTCTTTTCGTCAAGACCCGTGAGTTCATTGAATATATCCTTTTTCATCTCGTTCACCCTTTCAGTATCTCGCTTAGCTTCTGCCGCGCTCTCTGACTGCGTTTCCGGACAGCTCCGGTCGTCATGCCAAGCTTTTTCGCTATATCACGCGGTCTCATATTGTAATAATACTGGTATACGATTATTTCGCTGTCGGGACTTCCAAGCGACCGCACAGCCTCCCAGAGCTGTTTCTTCATCAGTCTGCTCTCGGTCTCAGCCTCGGTATCGTCCCCGGAGGGCATATCCGTGAGCTCATCGACGGTCCCGGCAGTGTTGTTCTGACGGTAGGTTAGCCGCCTGAAAGTGTCAACAGCTCTGCGGTCCGCTATCCTGCCGATGTAGGACTTCATGCTGCCCTTGTCAGCGGAGAAGTCTCCTATCGCGGAGTAGAGCTCGACAAGAACTGAGCTGACGCAGTCCTCGATGTCCTCGCGGCTGCCGACGCGGTTGAGGCGGTTCATGACGACAGCGTAGATGTAGCCGCCGTAGTTCTTTATCAATTCGCGGTAGATATCCTCCGGTGAGCCTCCGGAAAGCTCGCTCCGGTTTGTTCCTGTCATTTGCACCACCTCCGTTTTTGGCTTCATTAATATAATCGCACGGGAATGAAAAATGGGACAAAAAACGCCGCAATGATATGCGGCATTCTGAATTATTTTGTCTGAATAACAAGCGCAAGACCGCTCTCGATGCTGAGGAAAGCCTGTCCGTCTGTTATCTCGTTGCTGACTCCGATCGGGAACGAAGCCTTCATCTCGTAGTTTTCGAGGGGGTACTTCACTCCCCTGAGACTTTTTATCTTCACGGTCTCAGTCAGCGCAAAAACGGAAAAGTACCTGAATCCCCAGCGCTCTGACTCGTCCGTGTACATAGCGTCGCCTTCCTCCGCGCCCTGTATGCAGATAAACTCGTTTCCGAAGAGCATAAGGTCAGCGCCGTGCTCACGGGCATACAGCATGGTCTGGATATTGGCGAAGGCGTGGTCGAAGCGCGAACCTCCCATTGCTCCGTAGAGGTAAAGAACATCATATCCGCGCTCTATGGCGATTTTTACAGCCATAAGAGTATCGGTATCGTCCTTCTCGGGAACCGTCCTGATTATCTCACAATCAGCCGGGAGCTTTCCGCTGTACGAATCAAAATCCCCCACGATAACGTCCGGTTTCAGTTTCAGCTTTTTAGCGTGCTTATAGCCGCTGTCGGCGCAGATAATATAGCCGCCGTGGTTCGGGAACCAGTATTCCGCGATATCTCCGAGCTCTCCGCCGGCAAAAATATGGCATATTTTCATTTCAGTTCCCACTCCTTGAGCTGTTTCGCCTCGGCATACATCGTACAGTAGCTCTCGTGGCGGCTTTTGGGGATAGCGCCGCTGTTCACAGCCTCAACGACCTTGCAGCCTTTCTCGCAGACATGGGCGCAGTCCTTGAACTGGCAGTCCCCAATGAACTCCGCGAACTCACGGAAGCAGCCTGCAAGCTCCTCCTTGCGGATAATGTCATAGCGGTTGGTCTCGAACGTGGAAAAGCCGGGAGTATCGGCGATATAGCCGCCTCCGGCGAGCTTATAGAGCTCCGCATGGCGCGTGGTATGTCTTCCTCTGCCGAGCTTGCGGCTTATCTCAGCCGTAGGTATATCGAGAGCCGGGTCAACGGCATTGAGCAGCGTGGACTTTCCTGCTCCGGAATTGCCCGTGAGAGCGCTTATCCTGCCGGCGAGCATATCCCGGACAGCCTGAATGCTCGCGGGATCGCTGTAATCCGCCTCCAAAACGTCTATGCCGATGCTGCCGTATATCTCCCGGACAGCCGAGCTGTCCCCGAGGTCGGTCTTGGTAATGACCACGACAGGGGTAATGCCCTTGTACTCCGCGATAGCGATGAACTTATCGAGGATAAGGTAATTCGGCGCGGGACTGCACGTTGACACAACAAAAACGAGCTGGTCAAGATTGGCAAGAGGGGGTCTTATGATACAATTCCTGCGCTCGGCTATCTCCGAGATAACGCCGTCGGCAAAGGTGACGGTATCGCCTACGCAGGGACTTATACCGCGGTTGCGGAAAACGCCCCTTGCCTTACACTCATATATGCCGTCAGGGGACTCTACCGTGTAGAGTCCCCCTAAGCATTTAGTTATTAATCCTATCCCCATATGTCACTCTGTGTAGTAGGTTCTGTAGGCGGTTCTGTGGGCTTAGGACCGTCGCTGACAACAACATATATCGTGCTGCCCTTTTCAATCTCTTCTTCCGATTTATCCTGACTTATGATGTTGCCATAGGGAACAGTATCGCTGTATTCTCTGCCTGAGATTTCCACTTTGATGTCATTGGAACTTAATTCACCCTTGCAGAGATCATACCCCAGACCTGTGTAGTCTCTTACATATACCTTGGTAACAGGCTTCTCGGTAGGCTTCTCCGTAGGCGGCTCAGTATGCTCGGGATAAGCTCCTGCCTCGGTGAGCGCACCGACAACGTCCTCCGACCTTACCTCATAGGTCTTGTTGCCGAAATCAACGACATATTCGCCTAACTTGTATCTTCCGTTGAGGTATGCAACTACCTTTATCTTGTCTCCCGAGCCCTTGACTTTCTGAGTATACTCGGTATAGATCGGGAGAATGAAGGTATCTGTTGATACTGTACGCATCGTTTCCTCATAAACGATGAAGTCGATGCTGTATCTGCCGCTCGGCTGTTCGCCGTCGGAATTTGACGGGAACTTGATAGTGAAGTCTACCTCACCCTCGGGTGATTTGCCGTTGCTGAAATAGAGAATGATCTCAGTTCCCTCATCGACCATGGTATCCTTCTCGATGCTCTGACGTATTACCTCATTTTCGGGCTTATTGGAGTTTTCGTCCTTTGAAACTGCTGTAAGTCCGAGATACTGGGCTGCGTACATAGCTTCCTCGATATCCATGCCGACATAATTATCGACCTTGAGGGTACCCTTGTTTGCGCCCATGCTGACGTAAACGAGGATAGTCTGTCCCTTGTGTACCTCTGTACCCTCGGGAGGATCGGTCTCGATGACGTTTCCGGATTCGATATTCGGGTCAGCCTTTCGCTTTATCTCGGCTTTCAGACCGCGCTTTGTGAGCTGATCCTTTGCGAGCTGCTGATTCATCTTTGCAAGCGGCGGGACTTCGACTGTCTCCGGTCCCATGCTCACCTTTACTTTCAGGGTATCGCCCTTGTTGAATTCCTTTTCGGGGTCGATATCCTGCTCATAGATCCTGCCCTCCTCGAGCTCGTTGTACTGCTTCTCGACGATCTCGAACTTGATGTTATTGCCGTACTGGCTGAGAGCCTCGTTGTAGTCAACGTTGTAGAAATCGGGCATTGTGAAATCGTTGGAGGTCTTCTTATTGTTCTTTATCATATCGCTGAACATGAGCGCTATGAATACTACCGCTACGACGATAACAACTACGACTACCGCTGTGAGCACCGGAACAACGAGCGATGAACGCTCCTCCTCTTCCTCGTCGTCATACTCATCGTCTGCGTAATAGCCGTCCGCATAGACAGGCTTCTGCGGAGGCTGTGAGAACCTGTTCGGCGCCTGCTGACCGGAGTATGCAGGTGCGGAAACGGGCTGCTGAGCGTATACCGGAGGCTTTGCTGCGTAGGCGTTCTCAGACTCGGAACGGATCTCGTTCTGAACCTCATTTGCGCCGGGAACGGCAAAGTTTATAGTACCGTCCGCAGGCTCTTCCTCCTCCTGATAGTAACCGAAGGTGCGTGAGGGGTCAGCCTTGAAAGCCTCGATATCCCTTATCATCTCGGCAGTGGTCTGGTATCTGTCCTCGGGAGCCTTTTCCATAGCCCTGAGAACTATCTCCTCGAGGCCGTCCGGGATATCGGGGTTTATAGCCCTCGGACGCTCGGGGATATCGTGCATATGCATAACTGCGATAGCAACGGGATTGTCGCTGTCGAAGGGCTTCTTTCCGGTGAGCATCTCATACATCATCGCGCCGACTGAGTAGATATCGCTCTTGGCGTCAGTAACGCTGCCGCTTGCCTGTTCGGGGCTGATGTAGTGGACGCTTCCGATAGCCTGATCTGTAGCGGTCTTGCCCTCCTCACGGGCGAACTTGGCGATGCCGAAGTCCATGACCTTGATAGTGCCGTCGGTGAACATCATGATGTTCTGGGGCTTGATATCGCGGTGAACGATGCCCTTGTCGTGGGCGTGCTGGAGAGCACGGAGTATCTGGATAACGAAGTGGACGGTGTCCTTCCATGTGAGCACCTTTTCCTCCTCGATATACTCCTTGAGGGTTATGCCGTCGATATACTCCATAACGATATACTGTATCTTCTCGGAGAAGCCAACGTCGTATATCCTAACTATGTTCGGGTGTGAGAGCACCGCTATCGCCTTGGATTCATTCCTGAACCTGCGGAGGAATTCCTCATTCTCCGCATACTCCTTTTTCAGTATCTTGATGGCGACTGTCTTGTTGTCGATGACATCAATGCCCTTGTAGACCTCAGCCATTCCGCCGACGCCTATAAGCTCGGTGATCTCATATCTTCCGTCAAGCTTCTTGCCGATATTCTTGTCCATTTCCTTTCCTCCTGAATCAATCGGAAATTACCGCGACTGTGATATTATCGCGGCCGCCCTTGCTCAGAGCGAGGTTGATAAGTTCTTCAGCGACATCGTCAAAGGAAGAATTGAGGATAACGCTGTATATTTCTTCATCGCTGCAATACCCGGAAAGACCGTCCGAGCAAAGCAGGAGACTTATCTTGTCTTCATAGTCGAAAATGAAGGTATCCGTCAGCACGGTCTTTTCGACGCCAACAGCCCTTACGAGCATATGCCGCTGAGGGTGGGTCTCGATCTCCTCCTCGGTGATCTTGCCCTGCTCAAAGAGCATTTCCGCGACATTGTGGTCATTTGTGACCTTGTGCAGACCGTTCTCCATGATGAGGTAAGCACGGCTGTCGCCGACATTTGCGATGAAAGCGGCGTGTTTATTGACGAATGCGGCAACGCAGGTAGTACCCATGCCGAAGTTCTTGAAATCGAGCCTTGCGCGGGTATATATCACGGAATTTGCCGCTGAGACAGACGATATCAGCAGCTTACGTATATCCTCATCGCTCATGCTCTCGGAATAGCCTGCCGAGAACCGCTGGAAAAATTCGCTTATTGCAAGGGCGCTTGCCTCCTTGCCTGCTCTCTCGCCGCCCATACCGTCACATACGACGGCGAGGACGTTATGTCCGAAGTATTCGCACCTGACGGCGTCCTGATTTTCCTCGCGTTTCAGACCGATATCAGTACCGTATCTGAATCTCACTTGTCTGCACCTCCGTTTCCTTCATGCTCTGCGGCATCGCGTCTGAGCTGACCGCAGGCTGCTTCTATATCGCTGCCGAGAGTTCTTCTGACGGTAGCGTTTATGCCGCGCTTTCCGAGGCGCTTTGCGAAATCCGCAACGCCTGTCCGCACGGTGTGGTAATCTCTTTCCCTGACCTTATTCACGGGGATAAGGTTCACATGGCAGTTTATCCCTCTGAGGAGACCGGCAAGCCTGTCGGCGTCCGCATCGGAGGAATTCACTCCGTCGATGACGGCATATTCAAATGTGATGCGCCGTCCTGTCCTGTCGATGTAGTACCGGCAGGCTTTTATAAGCTCGTCTATATTATATGTCCTGTTGACCGGCATTATTTCACTTCTTCTGTCGTTATCTGCACTATGGAGGGATATGCAGAGCGTGAGCTGGAGTTTCAGCTCAGCGAGGTCGTATATCCTCGGCACGATGCCGCAGGTGGAAAGTGAAACGTGTCTGAGGCTCATATCGTTCCCGTCCTTGTGGGAGAGGATACCGAGGAACTTCACAACGTTATCGTAGTTATCGAGGGGCTCGCCGATGCCCATTAGCACGATGCCCGAGACCTTAACTCCGGAATCGCGCTCGGTCTCGTAGATCTGCATGAGTATCTCCGAGGGCGTGAGACTTCTGACGTATCCGGCAATGGCTGATGCACAGAACCGGCAGCCCATTTTGCAGCCCACCTGAGTGGAGACGCATATGCTGTGACCGTAGCTGTATTCCATGAGAACGGTCTCGACAAAGTTCCCGTCAGAAAGCCTATACAGATATTTTACAGTATTATCTATAGCGGATTCAAGCTTTTTCCGCACAAATAGTCCATTTATACAAAAAATTTCATTAAGGCGCTGTCTCAATTGGACAGATATATCAGTCATTTTGTCGAAATCAAGCACTCTTTTAACGTGGAGCCACTGAAAAATCTGTTTTGCCCTGAATTTTTTCTCGCCGTTTTCGACGAGAATAGCCTCCAGTTCATCCAGTGTCAGACTGAGTATATCAATTTTTTCCAACGAAGCAGCCTCCTCTCATTTTATTTTTCTCAATTTTGCAATGAAAAAACCGTCGTCGAAGCCGTACATCGGTGAAAGCGTTGCCATTGCGCCGAATTTCTGCCCGAAAACCTCCGGCAGCTCAACGGGTTCGAGCTCCGGGTGCTCGCGTAGGAGCCTTTCAGCGACCGCCTCGTTTTCAGCCCTCCGGACAGTGCAGGTCGAGTAGACCATTTCTCCGCCGACCGCTAAATAGTTCAGCGCATTCTGAGCAATATTGTACTGAATTTCCGGGAGCCTTTCAAATTCTGACAATTTCTTGTACTTGATCTCCGGCTTCTTTCCGATCACTCCGAAGCCCGAACACGGCACATCGCAGAGTATCTTCGTGAACTTCGGCAGGTCAGGGTTGAACTTTGCTGCGTCACCTGCCGCAGCTTTTATATTTGTAAGACCGAGCCTTTGAGCGCCCTTGCGTATCAGCTCAACGCGCTTCTCGTGCAGGTCGAATGCGTAGATCTGCCCCCTGCCGTTCATCATCTCCGCCATGGTGAAGGTCTTGCCTCCGGGAGCGGCGCAGATGTCCAGCACGAGGTCATTTTCTGTAGGTGCGAGAGCCATGCAGCAGAACTGCGAGGACATTCCCTGAACGTGGAAGAAGCCTTTCCCGAACGCCTCAGTTGACGTTATATCGCCATTTCCGAGTACAGTCAAACATTCCGGCGAAAGTTCTCCCTTCACTTCGACCGCTATATCGCCCATTGTCCGTTGCAGCTCGTCCGCAGTACAGCGGAGCTGATTGCGCCGCAGGCAGACCACTGATTTTTCAACGGAATGTTCAAGAAAGCGGAGTGCAAAGTCCCTGCCGTAGTCGCTTGTGAGACTTTTAACAAGTTCCTCCGGGCACGAATACATTATCGAAAGTGCCCTGTCACTGTCCGGCTCACCGTCATAGATCTTCTTGCCCTGACGGATAAAATTCCGGAGGACGGCGTTCACCATACCGGCAGCGCTGGTCTTGCCGAACTTCTTTGCAAGGCTCACGCTCTCGTTCACGGCAGCGTTGTCCGGGACACCCTCCATGTACGCGATCTGGTAAATTCCTGATCGCAATATATTCACAATTATGCTGTCGAGCTTGTCCGCGGGACGCTTTGAGAGTCTGTCTATCACATAGTCAAGACTGAGCCTCATCTGAATAACGCCGTAGTACAGAGCCGAACAAAGTCTCTTCCCCCGGTCGTCAAGGCCGGAGGAAGCAAGACCTGAATTTAGCTGGATATTTGAGTAGCTGCCGCTGCTGAAAGTCTTATCGAGCAGCTTTACAGCAAGATACCGTGCATCGGCCATCAGTTTCTCCTGACTGCCATGAGAAGTCTGAGAAGCTGGATTATCGAGGTAACGAGTGCGACAACGTAGGTCATAGCGGCGGCCTTAAGCACCTTGCGGGCTTTCGGGACCTCCGACGAATCGAGTATCATGTCGTTTTCGAGCGTCCTCAGAGCTCTGCCGCTCGCATCGAGCTCAACAGGCAGAGTTACGAGCTGGAAAAGCACGACCGCACTGAACATGATGATGCCGACCCATATAAGCTCCGGGAAAGCCTCGAAGAACAGACAACCGAGAAGGAACACGATATACCAGAGGTATGAGCAGATGTTGACAACAGGAACAATTGCTGTTCTTATCTTTATGGGAGTGTACTCCTCTGCGTGCTGGCAGGCGTGACCGCATTCATGGGCAGCTACGCCGATAGCGGAAACGGAAGTCTTGCCGAAAACCGAATCGGAAAGGCGGACAACCTTGTCGCGGGGATCGTAGTGGTCGCTGAGGTCGCCTGAGATATGCTCTACTCTCACGTCGTAGAGACCGTTGCTGTCGAGTATCTGACGGGCTACCTGATCCGCGGTAAGTCCCCTTGAATTGTGGACGCTGCTGTACTTGCTGAACGTAGTCTTAACGTTGATAGATGCCCATATCGGGAGAATGAGCATAACAAGAATGAGAATGATATATGTTGCCATAAAATACCTCCGTTAGTTGAGTTTTTCGCCCTTTGCGAGCTTTCTGCCTCTGATGAAATCCTCTGTTTTCATGCGTTTTTTGCCCTCCGGCTGCACCTCGAGGAAGGTGACGAGCCTGCCGTCCCCGCATTTTACCGAGAAGCGTTCTGTATCAACGATGGTACCGTCCCCGGCATCGGGAGCAATATTGTCCGAAATCTCAGACCGGAACACCTTTATGCGCTTGTCTCCGAGCATCGCAAAGCCCGTTACGCCGCGTATGGTATTGTGGACCTCCGCAGCAGTTTTCGAGAAATCGAGAGCGCTCATTTCCTTGCGTATCATCGGAGAATAGCACGATAAAGCGTCGTCCTGCTTCTCCGGGACAAGCGTACCGTTCTCAACGGCTTCAAGAGTCTCCGCAAGAACCTCGCCGCCCATAGCGGAAAGCCTTGCGTAAAGCTCCTCATAGGTCTCATTTTTGCCTATATCCGTACTTTTTCTGATGAGCATATCGCCTGTGTCAAGTCCCTCGCTCATCTGCATCGAGGTCACTCCGGTAACGGTCTCGCCGTTGAGGAGCACCCAGTTTATCGGCGCTGCACCGCGGTATTTCGGGAGCAGAGAGGCGTGTATATTGATGCAGCCATACCGCGGCAGGTCAAGTATCTCCTTCGGGAGTATCTGACCGTAAGCCGTTACGACTATCAGGTCGGGAGCAATATCGTTCAAAATTTTCATCGACTGCTCTGCGTCCTCGCCCTTTCTCAGCGAGAGCGGCTGATAGACCGGCAGTCCGTACTCCTCCGCGGCAGCCTTGACCGGCGTGGGTATCATCTTGTAGCCTCTGCCCTTGGGCTTATCGGGCTGGGTGAATACCGCCGCGACCTCGTGACTGCTCTCAGCGAGGGTCCGCAGACAGGGAACCGCAAATTCCGGCGTTCCCATGATCACTATCTTCATTTCAGTTTTCCTCCGGAACGAAAAATTCCTCCACCTTTTCAGTGAAAATGTGACCGTCAAGGTGGTCGTTCTCATGGCTGACGCACTGTGCGCCGAGGTCCTCGAAATCCTGCTCGAACCAGTTTCCGTGCCTGTCCTGAGCTTTCAGGCGGCACTTCTTGGGGCGCGTAACATAACCCCAGACGTTAGGACACGAAAGGCAGCCCTCCTGTACGCGCTGCTTTCCGGAACTTGAGAGTATCTGCGGATTTATAGCCTCCACCGAGCCCTCATCGAGGTGCATGATGAAAATTCTCCTGCAAATGCCTATCTGCGGTGCTGCGAGACCGAGTCCCTGAGCCTTGTCGAGGGTTTCGTGCATATCGTCGAGAAGCTGAGCGAGCCTTTCGTCGAATTTTTCCACAGGTCTGCAAACCTTGTGGAGGACCTCGTCCTTATCTGTCAGTATATTTCTTAATGCCATGCTATCCTTCCTTCCGTATTCTGCACGGCGCTCACACTCCGGTATCACCGTTCATGTCAGCGTAGAGCGTTACCTCCCGCATAGCGCCGAGCTTTGCCGAATTTCTGAGAACGGAGCTTATGAATCCCCGCATTTCGGCATTGTTTTTGCATTTCATAATTATTCTCCAGCGGAATTTTCCGCCTATTTTACCGTATGAAGCCTTCACCGGACCGAGAACTCTCACCGGTGTGGAGGGCTGGAGCTTCCTGAGCTCTGCGTTCATCAGGTCGAGAACGGCAAATGCACCGTCTCTCACCGAGGTCTCTCTTGCACCCGAGAAGCAGAATACGCACATATCGCAGAGCGGCGGGAATATCATCGCCCGTCTTATCGCGATCTCCTCGCGGTAGAAGCCCTCGTAGTCCTGAGCAGCGGCAAGGTTCATGATATAGTGATCGGGCATGAATGTCTGGAGTATCGCCCTGCCCTGCCTGTCACCGCGTCCGCCTCGTCCAACGACCTGCGTGATGAGGGAGAACGTCCGCTCATAGCTGCGGAAATCGCCTGCGTACAGAGCCTTATCGACCGAAAGCACTCCGACGAGCGTGACATTGGGGAAATCGAGTCCCTTGCCTATCATCTGGGTACCGATCATGATATCGTATTCGCCGTTCCGGAAGGCGTTGAAGCCTTTTTCGTAGGAATACCGCGAAAAAGTGGTATCGGCGTCCATTCTGAGCACTCTCGCCTCCGGGAAGAAAACGAAGAGCTCCTCCTCGAGCTTCTGAGTGCCGAAGCCCATGCTTTTGAGCCTCTGCGAGCCGCATGACGGGCATACGGTCACGGGCTCGCTGACGTAGCCGCAGTAGTGGCACATCAGCTTGTCGTTTTTCTTGTGGTAGGTCAGCGGAACAGAGCAGTTCGGGCAGTACACCGGCTGATAGCAGTCGCAGCAGCTTATTATGGTGTGGTAGCCTCGCCTGTTCAGGAGGAGTATGGTCTGCTCGCCGTTTGCGAGGTTCTGCTTTACCTCCGCGACGAGCTTCCGGCTGAATTCGGAGGCGTTGCCGTTCTCACGTTCGATGTTCATATCTATCATGCTGACCTCGGGGAGACTTCCGCTGTGGAAGCGCTTCTTCATGGTCAGCAGCCTGTAAGCGCCCTTTTCCGCGAGGTAATAGCTCTCGATAGAGGGCGTAGCTGAGGCAAGCAGCAGCACTGCACCGTGGTGAGCGCACCTCTGCTTTGCGATATCGCTGGTGGTGTATCTCGGGGAGCTGTCCGACTTGTACGAACGCTCGCCCTCCTCGTCCATAATGACGAGACCGATATTGTCAAGCGGCGCAAATACGGCACTTCTTGTCCCTATGACGATATCTGCCGCGCCGCGTTTTATTCTCTTGTATTCGTCGAGACGCTGTCCCTGCGAGAGACCGCTGTGGATAACCGCGACCCTTTCGCCGAAAAGCGACCGGAAACGTCTCAATATCTGCGGAGTGAGCCCTATTTCCGGGATAAGCAGCATTGCCTGTCTGCCGAGCCTTACGGTATCGTAGATGAGCCGCTCGAAGACCGAGGTCTTGCCGCTGCCGGTCACGCCGTGAAGCAGAAAGACTGCCGGTTTTTTCTCGAAAAGCTGTGCTAAGACCGCATCGTGAGCCTTTTGCTGTTCCTCGGAGAGAACGATGTCCTCCGGGTCGCAGCGTTCCTCGCCGCCGTCCTCGACACCGCGGAGCACCTCCATGTCGTACTCCTCGGCAGCACCGCTGACAATGAGCCGCTTCACGACAGCCGCCGTAACGCCGCACATATAAGCAGCCTCCCTCTCGGAAGCGCTGCCGCATTCCGCAAGAAGCTCCGCGACCTTTTTCTGCTTGGGAGTGAGGTCGAAGCTCTCGGGCGAGGCGATATAGCTGTCAGTCAGACGGACCATTTTCACCTGTGCATCGCCGACTGCCTGACGGAAAATATTGTCCGTCAGAAGGGCACCGGCTTCGATAAGCTCGTCAGCAAAGTGCCTTCCGCTGACGCTGATGTAAGCCGGCAGGAACTCATTCGGGTCGCCGCCGCAAACGCGGAGCTTTTCCCAGAGCTCGGCCGCTTCTTCGCTTATCTGCGCGTTTTCGGGCATAGTCCCGAGCCGGAATCTCTCCTCGGCGCTCACGCTCATTGCAGGCGGGAGCATAGCTCTCACCGCGTCGAAATAAGTGCAGAAGGTATTCTCGCGGACGTATTCAGCCAGCTTCAGAAGCTCCTCCGAGACCACGGGCTGCTCGTCGATGAGGGCAGCAATGGGCTTGAGTCCCTCTGCACTGTCCTCGGTCAGCCTCATGATAACGCCGATACGCCGCTTGTTTCCGCGTCCGAAGGGCACATACACCCGGCAGCCGCAGGAAGCCTTCTCCCTCATAGTCCCGGGAACGGCGTAGCTGAAAAGCATATCAAACGAATAGGCTGTCCCGCTGACCGCGATCTCCGCGACAGTCTGCATCAGTCGGCAGTTACCGCTGCGGCAGGGGTAATGATCCTGCACTTACCGCTTGCGATCTCCTCAACAGCGGTCTTTACGGGCTTTTCCTCGAGAGTTTCGCCCTTTGAATAGAGCTCCTCAGCGATCTGTCTTGCACGTTTTGCAACTGCGATAACGAGAGCGTAGCAGCTCTCGTTCTTTGAAATTATCTGGTTTACTGCTGGTCTAAGCATTTTTCAACACCTCGTTAATAGTATTCTCCGAATATTTCGTTCTAAGCTTCTCGGCACGCATAACAGCAAAAAAATCGCTGACAGCGTCGTCGAGATCGTCATTTACGATGACATAGTCGTATTTTTCGGCATAGGAGAGCTCTCCGGCCGCCTGTGATACCCTTTTCTCGATGACCTCCTCGGTCTCGGTGCCGCGTTTCCTGAGTCTTCTGCGGAGCTCGGATATCGAGGGCGGCGCAATGAACACGAAAACTGCGTCCGGACGCTTTTCCCTTATCTTCATAGCGCCCTGCACCTCAATTTCGAGTATGACATTTTTGCCCTCACTGAGCTTGCCATCGACCTCGCTGATGAGCGTTCCGTAGTAATTGTCGCAGTATTCCGCGTATTCGAGGAATTCGCTGTCAGCGACCTTCTGAAGGAAGTCTCCCTTGCTGAGGAAGTAGTAGTTCACGCCGTCGGTCTCGCCCTCACGCGGCTGGCGCGTAGTAGCAGAGACGGAGACACAGTAGTCCTCATTTTTCAGTATCTCGGCGAGCATTGTTCCCTTTCCGCAGCCGGAAGGGGCGGAAAACACGATCAGTCTCCCATTATTCGTTTTCATCAGTTCCTCCTGTACCGTTTATCCTCGCCGCAAGCGTTTCGGTTATGAGCGACGATAGGATTATGTGACCGCTGTCCATTATGACAACGGCTCTTGTTTTTCTTCCGTAGGTAGCGTCGATAGCTCTGCCGTCCTCTCTTGCCTCCTGAACGAGGCGCTTTATCGGGGCTGATTCAGGGCTGACTATCGTGACTATCCTTTCGGCGGATATCATATTTCCGTATCCGATATTTATGAGCTTCATAGGCATTTACTCGATATTCTGTATCTGCTCACGGATCTTTTCGATCTCAGCCTTTACATCAACGACTATCCTTGTGATGTTGAGATCCTGAGCCTTTGAGCCGATAGTGTTGACCTCACGGTTCATTTCCTGAACGATGAAATCGAGCTTTCTGCCGACCGCCTCCTCGCTTTCGAGCATACTGCCGAGCTGGGAGATATGGCTTCTGAGGCGCACGGTCTCCTCGTCAACGGCGATCTTCTCCGCAAAGAGAGCAGCCTCGGTAACTATCCTCTGATCGTCGATATCCTTGCCCTCGAGAACCTCGCTGAGCTTCTGATAAAGACGGCTGCGGTAGTTTTCAACAGTTGCGGGAGCGAGCTCCTCTATCCTTTTGACCATGCCGAGGATATTCGCGGACTTGCTGAGAACGTCCGCCTTGAGCTTTTCGCCCTCGATACGGCGCATCTCCACGAATTTTTCAAGTGCCTCCGCAGCGACCTGGGCGATATCGTTCCATATCTCCTCCTCGTTGTCGGGAGCCTTCTGGATATTGAAAAGGTCGGGAAGCTTTATGAGCTTTGAGAGCTTGATATCGTCCTCGAGCCAGCCGCCGTGATCGCCGCCGAGCTCCTTGTTGAGGTTACGCAGAGCGTTGACATAGCCGAGGGCGATGTCCTTGTTCACGGCGATGACAGTATCTCTGCCCTCGATAGTATTGACAGTGACGTTGACCTCGACCTTGCCGCGGGAGATGCCGGATTTGAGGAGGGTCTTGAGCTTTTCGTCTATATAGGCATACGCACGGGGGATCCTTGACGAATATTCATAGTATCTGTGGTTGACAGAGCGTATCTCCACGAGGATATCTCTGCCGTTGAGTATTTTCTGGGCTCTTCCGTAGCCCGTCATGCTTTTCAGCACATTATCTCCGTCCTTTCAGGGGGTATTGTATTTTAAATGCGTTTTCACCGCATAACTATGCTATTATATAATTATATCACGGAACGGAAAGAAATGCAAGCATTTTCGCAAAATAAAAAAGGGGAACGCCGGAGCGTCCCCCTTTACGGGCATAATAATTACTTAGCCTTGAACTCAGCCTCAGTGATGATGTTGAGCTTGTACTTCTGGATCTTGAGAGCGTCCTTATTGGTGATACCGTCGCCGTTGTTCTCAACGTCGCCGTTCTTCTCGCCCTTTTCTGTGATACCGTCAGGCTGTCCCTTACCGTACTTGTCAGGGTTGCCGATAGACTGCATGATGAGTACAGCGTCAGCCATGTTGACCTGACCATCGCAGTTAGCATCGCCCCAGAGACCGTCCTCGTCTTCAGAAGAAGAAGAAGGATCGGGTTCATCGGTAAGCGGATTAACGTCAGGATAGAGGAGAGCCATTCCGCCGTATGCCATAAGAGCATCGCCCATATGCCAGAATCTGTGGAGTGTGAACTCGTAGTCCTCGATGTTGATCTTGCCGTCGCCGTTGTTATCAGCAACAGTGTAACCGTTCATATCCTTACCGTTGTAGTAAGCCTCAGCCTCCTGATACATCTTATCATCCTTGTAGGACTGACGAATGGAGCTGAATGTAGCGTTCTGACCGAGAGGTGAGCCGTCAGGCATCTCGCCTGTGTAAGAAGAAGGAATGTAAACCTTCTCCTCGAATACTCTCTTGAGGCTTCCGTTGTGATCCTTGAATGCGATACCTACCTCGTCACGGCCCATGTTGTACTGAGCAGAGAGGAGACGGTTAGCAAGGTAGAGACCCTTTTCAGCTACTGTTGTACCCTCTTCGTAAGCATACTTGGAGTCAACATCGTTAGCAGCAGCATAGTAAATGAGAGTGTTACAGAGTGAGGATACGCATCCGATATCTCCCTGACCGTAACCAGTGATCTTACAAGTAAGCTTCTGGTTAGCATTCTCGCTGTAAGTCTTGCTCCATGTATCAGGTGCAACGGAGTAGTCTGTATCGTCCTTACCCCAGTCAAGGCTGGAAGGAATAGCGTAAGCCATCTTTGTGCCGTTCTTGTCAACATAGTCGAACTTGGTGTTCTTCTCGAACCAGCCGATCCATCTCTCAAGGAGCTTCTCAAGAGCTGTCTTGAGGTCGAGTCCGCCGAACTTGAGATCCTCAGCCTTATTGCCGTTCTTGCAAACATCGTAGTAGAGCTCAGCGAGACGCTGTGTTGACCATACCTGGTTACCGATCCAGTGGTTTGAACCCGGGTCAGCGTAAACAGGGTGCGGAACGTAAACCATGTCGTAGAATGTCGGATATCCGGAAGGATACTTCTCGTAACGGCCTCTGTAGGAGTTTGTACAACCGCCTGCGAACGGACCGTCTACAGACTGGAGCCACTGGTACATTTCGATCTGTCTCTGGAGGGACTTCTCGTAGTCTTCCTTACCGCCGGAAGTGAGCGAGCCGCTCATCTTGGAATCATAAAGGAGACCGTAAGCAGCGAGCGGGTTCTGATAGAACTGATGTGAGTGTGAGCAACCGATCTGCCAAGCCCAGTCATAGTGACCGCCGTAGTTGGTATCGAGAGCTCCGCCCCATGATGTATACCAACCCATGAGGTAGTGCTGGCTCTCTAAGCCGGAAGACTCAGTATGGATATCCTGGCAGCCGATCTTCTTGTAGTACTTATCGAACATATCGTTACGGCACTGATCACCCATTTTACCTGCGAGATCAGCAACACCGGTAGTATCTACGAGATAACGGTCTGCGAAGTAAACAGCCTGGATAGCACGGTCCTCAGCGTCAGGAGCGTTTGTGAAAGCGTACTGCTCAGGAACGTTGGAACCATTGAAGATGCCCTTGATACCGGTCTGTTTATTACCGTACTTGAGCTCTTCGATACAGGGATGAGGAACAGTCTCGAAACAAGACTCCTGCTCACCACGCTGGAATGTATTGATGAAAGTGAACTTGCCGTTGCCGCCGCCGAAGCCATACCAGTCATCAACGTCAGCGAGCCAGTGCATGAGGTAGTAGCCCTTATCGCCGCTGTATGCAGTCTTGAACTGCTCATACAGGGGGTTGATAGCCTCAGCGCCTGCGCCCGTAACCTGCTTTGCAGGATATGAGCTCGGGAGGTCCTCTTCGTTAGCAGCGTCAGCCTTGAGTCTCGGCTGAGTCCAGATAGTCTCGAACTCATACTTCTCAGGGAGTCCGGAAGCCTTTGACCAGCCAGGGATAATAGCCTCAAGGGTATTCCAAGCCTTCTTCAGTTCATTGCTGCCAGTGATCTTGCCCTTTTTAACGAGGACATCGTGCATGGAAGCAGCCCATACGATGTAGGACATAGCCTCAGAAGTTGTCTCATGACCGTAGTCAGGAGCCTCAACAACGAATGTTTCTTTAGCGTGGTAAGGAATACCGAAAGAATCGCCGTTGGTCTGAGCGCTGAGATAGCCGTTAGTTACACCGTTGGTGATTACGTCATCATAGAGTGACTCGAACATCTTAACATAGGACTCGTTAGCATTGCCCTCAGTAGCGTACTCAGTAGCAGCGCTTGCAAATGAAGGAACAACAGCGGAAGCAGTCATACCAGCAGCGAGGATTCCGGCAACGAGAGCCTTGTTCTTTTTGCTTATCATTTGATTTTTACCCCTCTCATAAAAAATTTTGGATTAAAAGTGGTTTGAAAATGGAGATACCGCCGGTGCTGTGCCTCAGAGCCGGCAGCTACGGAAAAACCGTATAATGTGTGAGCTTCACGAAGCCATCACACAATTCTCAAACTATTTTCAAGATAATTATATTCCACATTACAAGCCGTGTCAACAGTTTCACCGGTTTTCATTTTGGCTGCAAGAAGATTTTGTTGCAATGCACACATAATCAATTTCCTTTTTGTACATTTTGCCCACCCTCCCGCAAACTGCCAATTGTCTATTTTGAATTTTTTATGAACAGATTTTCAGATTTAACTTCGCCTCGCAACATTCATCTTCTGCACAAGTAATTTTCACATAATCCTCACACTAACGCTATATTATTTAGCGGTAAGTCATCAATCGCAGCACAGGCTCATACTGCCCTGCCAGCCGTTATTTAACAGTTTGTTCACAGAATGTTCATCTTGTGTTCACAATAATCTGAGATAATGAAATGGTATGTTTTTTTGAACGCTCTGTCCATGCGTTTGATATATTATAATGTGGAAAGGAGAAGCTCATGATCACCATTGAAAACCTTACAAAGTATTATGGCAAAAACCGTGCCGTCAATGACATAAGCTTTACAATAAATGATAATGAGATACTCGGATTTCTCGGTCCTAACGGCGCCGGCAAATCCACTACCATGAACATGATAACCGGTTACCTCCCCATGTCCGCCGGGAAAGTCACTATCAACGGAATAGACATCTCCGCTGATCCGGTCAAGGCTAAGAAGGATATCGGCTACCTCCCGGAGATTCCTCCCCTCTACCCCGAAATGAAGGTGAAGGAATATCTCAGCTTCTGTGCCGGTCTGAAACGCATTCCCTTCGGAGAAAAGCGCCGCGATGAGATCGACCGCGTTATGGAGCTGCTCAGCATCACCGATGTCAAGGGCAAGCTCATCCGCAACCTCTCCAAGGGCTACAAGCAGCGTGTCGGCTTCGCACAGGCTCTCCTCGGCGACCCTAAGTTCCTCATTCTCGATGAGCCTACGGTCGGTCTCGACCCCAATCAGGTCATCGAGGTCAGAAATATTATCCGTGACCTCAAAAAGAACCACTCAGTCATTTTCAGCTCGCATATCCTCAGCGAGGTAAGCGAGGTCTGCGACCGCGTTGTCATCATCAACAAGGGCGATATCCGTGCTATCGACACTATCGAGAACCTCGAGAGCTCTCTCTCGACCGGTCTCGTCCTCAATATCAAGGTAAAGGGCGAGAAGTCCACTGCCGCCTCTATCATCGAGCTCACCAAGGGCGTTAAGGAAATGCTCGACATCACCGATGAGGGCAGCGGCATCTTCTCATTCTCCGTTCAGCTCGACGGCGATGCCGATACCATTCGCGGCGAGATAATGGCAGAGCTCCTCAGAAACAATGTCAATATCCTTGAGATATACACCGAGCGTCCCAACCTCGAAAGCGTCTTCATCGAGCTCATAAACCGTCCCGTCCAGAAGCACTCATTACAGGAGCTCCTCGATGAAATGGGCGGAGAGGCAGCCGACGAGGACGATACCACTGACGATACAAAGGAGGAAAACTGAAATGTTTCCTATTTATAAGAAGGAGCTGCAGTCGTTCTTCTATACGCCCTTCGCGTATACTATAACAGCACTCTTCCTGCTCCTGTTCACCTACATGATATCCACCAAGGTAGCCGACCTCGAAAGCAACATCGCGATCTTCTCCTACACCGAGGTCTTCTACAATGTAATCATCTACTTCATATTCCTCATTCCTCTCCTCACCATGCGTACCTTCTCGGACGAGAGGAAGTTCGGAACTGAGGTGCTGCTCATGACCTCGCCTGTCAGTGTGCTTAAAATAGTGCTCGGCAAGTTCTTCGCCAACGTTACCGTTTTCCTCTTCATGATCGCCGGCACTGTCATATTCCCGTATATAACCTCACAGTACGGAAACGTCGTCGAGAGCCAGCTCATATGCGCCTATATCGGCTTCTTCTTCTGGGGAACCATGTTCATCTGCGTTGGTATGCTCATTTCCTCCATGACCGAGAGCTCCATTATCGCAGCCGTTATCGGCGAGCTCATAATGTTCGCTTTCCTCTTCCTCGATGATTTCTCAAGGACAGGCTTCATCTCACAGTACCCCAAGCTCCAGTCCGTGCTCATGGCATTCGCAGCTCAGCCGCGTTTCGCCTACTTCTCGGCAGGTCTTATAAGACTCTCCGACATCGTATTCTTCGTATCCGCTATAATCGTTCTCCTCTCATGGACCTACATCTCCATTGAAAAGAGACGCTGGAAGAGAGGCTGATGGACATGAAGAAAAAGAAATTCAACTTCTCCGGCATTTTCGCACTCGTGTGTGCGCTGCTCCTGCTCGTCATCTTCGTTCCCGTGAACATGATCGCCTCCTACCGCGACAAGGTCTACGATATGACGCCCGCAAAGCAGTATACCCTCAACTCAAAGACAAAGGAGCTCCTTGACGCGACCAAGGACAAGGATATCGAGATCTACTTCATGCTCGAAAGCCTCCAGCCCCTCAAGGATAACCCCGAATACCTCGCGCTCTACCATACTCTCTCCGAGCTCAAAAAGCGCGACAACATCACCCTCACCTGCAAGGAGCCCAATGAGGACCCTGAGCTCACGCTCTCCCTCAACCCTATGGGCAACCTCGGCGTTGAACGCG
The DNA here is from genome assembly GCA_902777125.1 of Ruminococcus flavefaciens. GTDB lineage: Bacteria > Bacillota > Clostridia > Oscillospirales > Ruminococcaceae > Ruminococcus. The sequence goes on along the minus strand of CACYSQ010000001.1, from coordinate 38,214 downwards.
GCGACGTTTTCGTAAAGTGCGGCGACATCATCAAGCGTGTCAGCCACGACAAGATATTCCAGTCCTCCACTGTTTACAAGCAGGCAAGAGAATATGCCGGCGAGGAACTCATTGCAGGCGCTATCAAGATATGCACCTCCGACTCCCTCCCCACGATCTACTTCCTAACAGGCCACGGTGAGGGCTCCATCAACGACACCTACAGACAGTACGCTAAAAGGCTCAAATCCGATAACTATGACGCTGCTGAGCTGAACCTCGGCGAGACAGGCGCTATCCCCGAAAATGCCGCATCACTGTGGATCGTAGGTCCCAAGAAGGACATCACCGAGACAGAAGCAGATATGCTCCTCGCCTACATCGGACAGGGCGGCTCCGTATCAGTCCTCGCAGGTCCCTGCGAGACCAAGGGACGCTTCCGCAACCTCGAAAAGGTGCTCTCGCATTACGGCATCGAAATGGACTACAACATCGTTTCCGACACATATTCCTCAAATCAGCTCAACGACAATACCGATACACAGAACCCGAATTACTTCCGCGTAAGCTTCTTCCAGAGATCAAAAGACGACGGCTATACCCAGGACCTCACTACCGACCTCTTTACCCTTATCAACGACTTCGCTCTTACCGCAGGCACCTACAATACCCGCAGCTTCGGCATTCTCCCCGAAACACAGTTCGATGCCGCTAATATCGAGGTATGCTCCCTTATGACGAACGTCACCGACGACGGCGGCGAATACAAGACCGTGAGCACTCCTATGGGCGGCGACGAGACAACTGCCGATTTCGCAGAAAAGGAGCTCAGCGGTACTCTGCTCGACCTCGCGCTCTACTCTTACGACCGCATCTCAGGCGGAAAGCTCTTCGTTATGGGCTCGAGTGACCTCGTTGATCCCACAATGACCCCTAAGAAGGGCGAACTGGCTGCCTCCTACCTCGTGCTTTTCTCAAACACATGGCTCTACGACAGCGATATCGACATGGGTATCGGCAACAAGGCGAACGCCTACGATACTATGATATTCAAGAGCGCTAAGGAAGCAAAGCGCGTTATGGCTCTCACAACTATCCTGCCTGCCGCTATCATCATTTTCGGTGTACTGGTATGGCTCAAGAGGAGATACGCATAATGAAAAAACCTATCGCGGCTCTCGCAGCTCTCGTTATTGCTGCCGGCGCCTCAGTTTACGCCGTTTTCTCGGTAAAGGACCAGAAGGACAAGGACGATAGGAAGGCTGCCGAAAAGGCTGCCGACAATATCCTTTTCAACTTCGACAGCAAGTCTGTCACTAAGGCTTCGTTCAAGTGCGCTGACGGCGATTATACCGCTGAATACATCAACGACGAATGGGTACTCACCTCCGGCGGCGATTTCCTGCTCGACCAGGACTATGTCACCAACGTCTGCACATACGTCGGCAAGCTGAAGGCTGATATGAGCTTTGACAACGACAAGGACAAGTACGCTGCCTACGGTCTCGATGACCCCTGCGTTATCGAGCTTTTCAGCGGCGAGAATTCCTACCGCCTGAATGTCGGCGGTATCAGTCCCACAAGCGAATACTACTACATCACCCTCGACGACCGCGACAGGGTCTACGCTGTAGATTCGATCTACGGAAGCCTCCTCAAAACGCGCCGCGAGCTGCTCTTCAACAAGTACCTCGTCCCCTTCAACGACTTCAGCTTCGCCGAGATAAAGGTCTCAAAGAACGGCAAAACGGTCTACGACCTCGTCCGCGATCCCGAAAAGGACACATGGTCGCTTCCGGCTGAGTATTCTTCACTGTCTCTGAGCCAGACCTCCGTTGACCCGCTCGTGACCGTCCTCACAAGAGTCAGGACTACCGCTGACGGCATTCGCGAGACCCACCCCTCCGATCTTTCGGTATACGGTCTGGACAAGCCTGAGTTCACCGCGGATATCACCGCCGTTGACGGAACTACGCGCACTCTGCTGATAAATCCCGACTACGACAAGGAGAACGGCTATTCCAGCGTCTACACCAAGGAGACGGATCAGGTCATGCTCTTCCCCACTATCGACCTCACGCTCATCAAGAAAACTCCTTTCGACTTCATCACCAAGAACATCACCAATGCGGAATATACCGATATCGCCGAGCTGGAATATACCTCCGGCGAGACCAAGGCGAAATTCACCGCTGATACCTCCGCCGGCAAGGGTACGCTCAACGGCACTGAGTTTTCCCTTGCGGACAGTACGGTAAAGCTCGCCTTCCAGAACCTCGTCGCCTCTCTCGGAAGCGAGAACATCAAGGCGGTGGACATCGACGCTTCGCCCTCGCTTGACGAGCCCCTGCTCACTGCGGTTTTCAAGAAAACCAACGGCTCTGAGCTGACCTACCAGCTCACCGATGCCGGAAACGGTCTCTGCTACGTCTTCATCAACGGCAAGTATACCGGCGCTCTTGTGAACGCGGACGTTGTGAGCGGAAAGAATTCCGCAGCATATTTCTACGATGAATTCCTCATCGCTGCAAAGATGAAATAACAAAAAGGCGTGATATCATATCACGCCTTTGTTATTTTGATCCGTAAAAAAGGGACGCTTATGCGTCCCTTTAATCGTCACTGAAGACTTGAGAGCTGCTGATTTTTTGCGTAAATTCGGCTGACTATACCGGCTATCACCATTGCAACCGCGCCAACCATCATGAGATAGTATCCTGAGCCTTTTTCTATCAAACTGCCGTAGACACCTTCGAGCTTATCATCGGTATCAGACCACTCAAACAACGTCAGTGCCACACTCAGAACTGATACAACAATAAAGCCTGTGTATTTCCTTGCGAGTACGAAAAGGGCTCCGATTATCGAAAGTGCCACTACAAAGATACCGTCATGATCCCAGCCGTCAAGCATCTTCTGTTCTATCTTGATGCCAAGTACATCAGCCTTGACAAACGGAAGCAGGCAGCTTATTCTGTGTCCCCCTGTACTGAACTTCGCTGCCGGCATTCACACGCTGTACTTCGGCTCGCAGGTGAGGTTGATGCCGAGACGCTTGAATATCCTCTCGTCAACGGAGGATAGGATAACGGTGGAATGCACCTCGCAGCCGCGAAGCTTTGCGATCTGCTCCATTGCACGTTTCGCGTTCTCGTCCGTATTGGCACAGATAGAGAGCGCAAGGAGAGTTTCATCGGTATGTATTCTCGGGTTGTTATTGCCGAGGTGGTTGACCTTGAGGTCCATGATAGGCTCGATAACGTGCGGCGACATGAGGAGAACGCTGTCGTCGATGCCTGCAAAATGCTTCAGTGCATTGAGGAGAAGTGCCGATACTGCACCGAGGAGCTCGGAGGTCTTGCCGGTGAGGATAGTACCGTCCGGAAGCTCCATAGCTGCTGCGGGAGCACCTGTTTCAGCCTCACGTTTAAGGGCTGCGGCGACTACCCTGCGGTCCTCAGGGGTAACGTTGGCCTGCTTCATGAGGAGCTCGAGCTTGAATACCTCCTCCTCGGGGATAAGACCCTTCTTGTGGTCGCATTCAGCGGTATAGTACCTGCGTATAACCTCGGCACAGGCAGCCTTGCTTACGACCTCGTCGTCGATTATGCAGTTGCCAGCCATGTTCACGCCCATGTCCGTAGGCGACTTATAGGGGGAAACGCCGAGTATCTTCTCGAACATCGCGTTCAGCACGGGGAATATCTCAACATCGCGGTTGTAGTTGACGGTGGTCTTTCCGTAAGCCTCAAGGTGGAACGGGTCGATCATGTTGACGTCGTTGAGGTCGGAGGTAGCAGCCTCATAGGCGATATTCACCGGGTGACGGAGCGGAAGGTTCCATATCGGGAAGGTCTCGAACTTGGCATAGCCGACGTTCCTGCCGCGCTTGTGCTCATGGTAGAGCTGTGAAAGGCAGGTAGCCATTTTGCCGCTTCCGGGACCGGGAGCTGTTATTACAACGAGACGGCGTGAGGTCTCGATGTAGTCGTTCCTGCCGTAGCCCTCATCGCTGATGATGCGCTGGAGGTCGGAGGGATAGCCCTTTATGCTGTAGTGGTGGTAGACCCTTATGCCGAGAGCTTCAAGACGGCTCTGGAAGGCGTCCGCGGTAGGCTGGTTGTCGTATCTTGTGAGAACAACGCTGCTGACATACAGACCTATCTTCGTGAAGACGTTGAAGAGCCTGATAACGTCGGTATCGTAGGTGATGCCGAGATCGCCGCGTATCTTGTTCTTTTCTATGTCATCGGAATTTATGACGATGACTATTTCCGCCTCATCCTTGAGCTGGAGAAGCATCTGGAGCTTGCTGTCGGGCTTGAAGCCGGGCAGTACGCGGGAAGCGTGATAGTCATCGAAGAGCTTTCCGCCGAATTCGAGATAGAGCTTATCGCCGAACTGAGCAATGCGCTCGCGGATATGCTCGGACTGCATTTTCAGGTATTTTTCATTGTCAAAGCCGATCTTATTTTCCGTATTCATATACGCTACCTCCTAAACATTATTACTATTATATACCATTTCCGACAAAAAATCAAGTTTTTTTAGGTATATAACTTTTGGAATATCCAGCCGGCTTGATCCGGACATCAGCCGTGTCTGCGGATAAATATTGACAATCACGGCAGAGAGGTGTATAATTCAGATAAAGAATATCAGTCCCCGGTGAAAGGGACTGCAAAGGAGGAAATGCAATGAAAACACTGATAGTTTATTTTTCGGCTTCCGGCAAGACCAAAAAGGCTGCCGAACGCCTCGCCGACATCACCGGCGGCGACCTCTACGGTATCTGCACCAAGGTCGTTTACCCCGAGAGCTATCTCAAAAAACTGGCGATAGCAAGGCGTGAATTCAAGGACAGGAAGTATCCTAAGCTCGTCGGCGATGTCGAGGACTTCGCTTCATATGACCGTGTTCTCATAGGCTTCCCCGTGTGGTTCGGGACCTGCCCAATGGCAGTATCAGCTTTCATGAAGAAGCATGACTTCACCGGAAAAGAGGTCTTCCCCTTCTGCACGAGCGGAAGCTCAGGCATCACAAAGGCTTCCGCCGACATTGCCGCTGACTGCGAAGGCGATGTGCGTGAGGGGCTCCGCATGAACAAGGCGGACGAGGAGGATATCATACTCTGGCTCTCGTAATATGGGCAAAAGGTGCGCTTCCGGAAGGGAACGCACCATTTTTTGCGGTAAAGATAAAAATATCGACAAAATTTATTGCCGTGTATTGATTTTTTTGTTGTTATATGTTATAATGATAATGCTATATATTATTCAGCCGCAGGGAGGTTTTGCTATGAATGCGGATAAATATGCTGTGACCGGCGAAAAAAAGGTCGATATCACCAAGCTTCCTACTAACAGCCGCTCAGATAAAGTTGACAAGGAAGAGATAATCAAAAAGTATGAGGAGAACAAGCTCCGTCTCGCCGAACTCCAGGACAGGTTCTATGCCGACGGCAGAGAAGGCATCATCGTCGTTATCCAGGCACTCGACGCCTCCGGCAAGGATTCCTCCATCAAGAACGTTTTCAGCGGCATCAATCCGCAGGGCGTAAAGGTCCATTCCTACAAGGCTCCCACCTCTGAGGAGCTCGCCCACGATTACCTCTGGCGCATTCACCAGAATATCCCCCGCCGCGGTGAGATCGCTGTTTTCAACCGCAGCCACTATGAGGACCTCGTCACAGTTCAGGTCGAGGGCATCAAGCCCCATTACCACATGGCTGACCGCAATATCGGCAAGGACGACAAGAAATTCTTCGCCGAACGCTACGATCAGGTCAAGAACTTCGAGCAGTACCTCTTCGAGAACAGCTACCGTGTCGTTAAGATATTCCTCCACATCTCAAAGGACGAGCAGACCGAGCAGCTCCTCGAAAGACTCGAGATACCCGAGAAAAACTGGAAATTCCGTTCCGATGACCTCAAGGTCAGGGATAAATTCGACCCCTACATCAAGTGCTTCAACGAGGTCATAAACAAGACCTCCACCAAGGACTGCCCGTGGTACGTCCTCCCCGGCGACCAGCGCTGGTACACAAGATACCTCATCACGGAGATACTCCTCGATACGCTCGAGAAGTGCGATCCGCAGTACCCTGAGCTCCCCGCTGAGGAAATGGAGAAGCTCGATGAGTGCAGGAAAGTCCTCAGAGCCGCCCTCGGCAAAAAGGAAAACGATAAGAAGAAAACATCAGGCAAGAAGTCGAAGAAGTGACGTAACCGGAGGGATCATGAAGGGATGGAAACGAGAGAATACCAGAAGACCATAAACTACATATTCGACCTTTTGGAGAGCGGTATGCTCCGGGTCGGCGACCAGCTCCCGACTGAGCGCAAGTTCTCGGAACGCCTCGGCATTAGCAGGAACTCTATCCGCGAGGCTCTGCGTACACTCGAAAATCTCGGACTTGTCGAGTGCCGTCAGGGCTCCGGCACCTACCTTGTGGACCATGTGTCCGAGACCTTCACAAAGGCTATCAACATCATGCTCATGATGAAGCAGACCTCCCGCAGCGAGATCGGCATTTTCCGCAGATATATGGAAAAGGCTGCCTGCCGCTCACTCATAAAGAAGGGTATGAGCGAACAGAGCAAAAACGAGCTCCTCGCCGCTGTTGAACGCCTGAAGCTCTCCGAATTCACCGGAAATATGACCGAGGCGGATACGCAGTTCCACTACACGCTGATACGCACTACACAGAATAATTTCGCGATGACCCTGTTCGGCTCCGTGACGAATATCTACAGGAAATTCATCGACGATACGCTCATAATCTCGGACGCCGCAACAAAGGCTCGGCTCAACGATGCCCATGAGAGGATAGCTCTCAGCGTTATCTCCGGCGACGAGGCTGCCTGCCTCAGAGCTATCGACGACCACTACGATATCGTCGAAAGCCTTGAAAGTCCGCACAGATGAACAGTATCGAAGAAAGCATAGCCTCGGTATTCGGAAAGAAGATATGGTCGCGCTTCAACAGAGGCGTCAGCGATTATCAGCTCATCTCCCCCGGCGACAGCATCGCTGTATGCATTTCCGGAGGAAAGGACTCCATGCTCCTTGCGCTCTGCATGGCAAGGCTGCAAAGGTTCAGCAAAGTCCCCTTCACAGTGCGGAATATCGTCATGGACCCCGGCTATGCCCCGGAAAACCTCCGGCAGATAGAGCATAACCTCGGTCTGCTCGGTCTGGAGGCTGATATCCTCCCCACGAAGATCTTCAGCTCCGCGGAGGATACGGGCGATAACCCCTGCTTCCTCTGTTCAAGGCTCAGACGAGGCTTCCTCTACAAGTCCGCACAGGATCTTGGCTGCAATAAGATCGCTCTCGGTCACCACTTCGATGACGTCGTCGAGACCATTCTCATGGGTATGCTCTACGGCTCGCAGATGCAGACCATGCTGCCAAAGCTCCACAGCGAGAATTACTCCGGCATGGAGGTCATACGTCCGCTTTACCTCGTCCGCGAGGGCGATATCATAAGCTGGGCTGAGCAAAACTCTCTGCGGTTCATCGGCTGTGCCTGCCGGATAACCGAAAAGCGCGATGTTTCGTCAAAGCGTCAGGAGATAAAGCAGCTCCTCGTTCAGCTCCGGAGGTCCAATCCGTCCGTGGATATGAACATCTTCCGCAGCGCCGAGAACGTCAACCTCCGCAAGCTCATGTCCTACCACTCAGGCAGCGAATACCACCACTTCCTCGACGATTACGCCGAGGGCTATACCGTCCGCGGTAATATCAACAAAGGAGCGTTATCAGATGATATCAATAAAATATGACGACTTCGGTGCTAATTCCGAGCTCTTTGCAAGGGTCTGCGAAATGACCTCCGAGCCTCTCCGTCTCGTCAGGGAGGGCTGTCCCGACCTTATCGTCATGGACGCAGCCTCTTACAGCAGACGCGAAAAGGCTCTCGAGCTCCGCGAAAAGCTCATCGGAAACAGCGGCGAGCTCGTCCTCGATACGGAAAAGCTCAAAAAGTTTGTTTCGGATAAAGGCAAAAAGAGTATGTAACCAAATAGGTGGTCGATGGCTGTTGGACGTTTGCGTGTTTGTGGTATAATTGGCAATTGCGAACGTCAGACTGCATTAAAACCTCCAGAATTGTTTTACCCGGCAAAAATTAACAATTATTTCACACTGATGAAAATTTGATGAAATCGCATAGTATTTCCTTGACATTACGCGAATAATAGTATATAATGATATCAGCGCTGAGGTACGGCGTACATGATATAAACTCTATTTCATTTAACAGGAGGATTTGAAAAATGGGAATATTCCGCAGATTAAGCGACCTTATCAAGGCAAATGTGAACGATATGATCGACAGGGCTGAAGATCCTGAGAAAATGGTCAAGCAGATAATTCTTGAGATGCAGACCGAGCTCACTAAGGCTACTCAGAATTACGGCAAGGCAAAGGCAAGCGAGCGTCTCGCGGAAAAGAGATATCTCGATGCACAGAAGCAGTCACAGAGCTGGGAGAACAAGGCTAAGGCCGCTCTCTCTCAGGGCAATCAGGAGCTCGCAAAGGCTGCCCTCGCCAAGAAGGTTAAGTGCGACGAGGACGTAGAGAACTACAAGGAAATGTACGAGTCTATCTCCAACCAGACCGAGGCTATCGGCGATCAGGTAGAGATCCTCAAGTCCAAGCTCGAGGAGGCTAAGAGCCGTCAGGCTATGCTCATCGCACGTTCACAGATGGCTGATACTCAGAAGAGCCTCGCTAAGTCCGCAGGCGGCTTCGACGGCAATTCCGCCCTCGAAAAGTTCAACCGCATGGAGGAAAAGATCGAGCGCAAAGAGGCTGAGGCTGCTGCATTCTCCGAGATCGCAGGCGTTGACAATGAGCTCGACGATACATTTGCTCAGCTCGAAACAGACTCTAAGGTAGATTCCGAGCTCGCAAGACTTATGGCTGAAATGAACGGCGGTTCTGACAGCGGTGCTGATGCACAGTAAAATAATTGAAAAGGATCCAATTTTTATGAGCAGCAAACACCCATACACTATGAGACGCTTCGTAAAGGACTCCTTCCCTCTCCTCACAGCTGTATTCCTCGCTATCGCTTCCGTTGTGTACATAATGTACAGAAGCTGGAGCAATAAGCTTGACAGCGAATCGTGGAAGGACTATGACGAGTGCGGCATAGGCTGAAAACAGCTAAGGCTCCCTCTTTCAGGGAGCCTTGACTTTATTCCGCGGAGGGTTCCTCCTTCTTGATGCGGAATATCATACGCAGAAGTCCCGAAAGGACCCGCGGGCTTTTGATTACCACTATTTTCATATGTATCCCCCCTTTGTATACCATATCATATGCCGGTACCCGGAAAAGTGTTACCCGGCGGAAAGGAGAAAACATGGAATACCACTACAAGACCAAAATGGTCTGTTCGCAGATGATAAACTTCACCCTCAACGGCAATGTTGTAAGCAACGTTTCCTTCGTCGGCGGCTGCAACGGCAACCTCAAGGCTATCTCAAAGCTCGTTGACGGCATGACGGTCGAGGAGATCGAGGCTAAGCTCAAGGGCAATACCTGCAACAGCCGTACGACCTCATGTGCGGATCAGCTCTGCATAGCAGTCCGTCAGGCTTATGACGCTCAGCAGAAGTAAACAAAAGGGACGCAATGAGCGTCCCTTTTTAGTTGAGAGTTGAGAGTGTAGAGTTGAAAGTTTTTGTGCCCACGTAAGCGGACACAACAACTACGCATTACGAATTAGAAAAAGGCGTGATATCTCACGCCTTTTTCTTGTACTTTTCAGTTACGCTGAGCTTTCCGGAGGCTATCTTCTCCTTCATCTCCTCATACGGCACTGGCTTGCTGAAATAGTAACCCTGCACCCTCTGACAGCCTATCGAGCCGAGGAATTTGTACTGCTCCAGCGTCTCAACGCCCTCGGTGAGTGATATCATGCCGAGCTGCTTGTTGAGACTGACGATGTTTTCAAGTATGACCTTGGTCTTATCGTTCTCGGAGAAGCCGCTCAGGAACTTCATGTCTATCTTCAGGACGTCGAACTGGTAGTCCTTCAGGACGTTCAGCGATGAATAGCCGCTTCCGAAATCGTCGAGCCATACGCTGTAGCCCTCCGCATGGAGCCTACGCATTGCCTCCTGTAGGAGCGAATGCTGGTCGGAGAGTGCGCTCTCTGTAACCTCGACATCAAGGAAATTCTTGGGCACGTTGTACTTCTCTGCCGTTTCGGTGAGGAAGCCGACGATGTCGCAGAGCTCGAAATCGAGCCGCGAGAAGTTCAGCGATACCGGCACAAAAGGCTCATTGTTCTCGGCAGTGCGGCGGTAATCCTTGCAGACGAGCTCAACGATGCACTGGTCGAGCTTGTAGATCTGGCGGTACTCCTCAAGCACCTCGATGAAAACTCCCGGCGGGAGCAGACCGTACTTGGGGTCCTGCCACCTTGCAAGTGCCTCGAAGCCGCATATCGCGCCGTCCGCAGTTGAAACGACGGGCTGGTAGAATACCCTGATATAGCCGTTTGCAATGGCGTTGTCGATGTTGTTGACGATGTACTGTCTGAGAGTGAAGCGCTTTTCGAGAGACTCATCGTAGAGGCAATAGCTGCGGTCGAAGTGCTTCTTGATGCTGTTGCAGGCAAATCTTGCCCTGTCGCAGGCATGGCTGATGTCGGACTCATGAGATGCCGGCTTGTAGGCGCCGCATTTCAGCAGGAGCTGTACCTCGCCCTGAAGCTCGCGGATATTTCCGGAGAGCTCCCTGATGACCTCCTGACTGCCATCGTTCTTGGTCATGACAACGAAGTGGTCGTCGGAATACCTCGCAACAAGCGAGCCCCTGAAAGCCTCCTCCATGCGCTTTGCGAACTTTATGAGAAGCTCGTTCCCGCTGTGGAAGCCGTATTTGTCGTTGTAGGACTTGAAATTCTCGATATCGAAGAAGAGGATAACAACGTTCTCCTTGTCGGTGGTGACGTAGTTCAGCAGCTTTTCAGCCTCGCTGCGGAAGTAGACCATGTTGTGGATACCGGTCAGCTCGTCTTCCTCGGAGATACGGCTGAGGTAGGAGTTGATCTTCTCGAGGTTCTCGTCCTTCTGAGCCTGCGAGAGGGTCTTGTTGTAGTTGGCGATGCAGAAAATCAGCGTGGAGAGCCACATCGTGAAGCCGTTTATCTTTATGCCGTCGCCGAGACCGGTCTTATACAGCGTGAAATCGACTGTTCCGGTGAATTTTCCGACCGTTGAGAGGTCGAGCATACCGCTTATGCGGTAGTAGAACACCATGTACGACGCTGTGAGCACGATGAAGCCCCATACGGGTCTCCAAACAAGCAGGCAGACAACGTACAGCACCATTGTGAGGAAGGTGAGCATCTGCTCGCCCTTAGCGTAGCCGTTTACGGAGATGATGATGCCGAAATTTATGCAGACAAAGGAGAAAACGTACATGACCGTAAGGCTCTGCCACTTCTTGTCGCTGCCGTTTTTCAGCATGACGAACGAGAAGGTTATCATTATCACGGCTGCGGAGAGGAGAATGATGTAATTCAGGAAATCGACCGTTTTCTTGCCGCTTCCGGGGTATTCAGCAATCCTCCACACCTCGAATGCCGCGACCGCAGCGCACAGCCCTATGACGAGCATCGCGAGCCAGCGGTGCTTCCGGCTGTCGTAAAGTGCCCGAATGGCGTACAGCAGCATAAGCAGCGCCGAGCTTAGCAGAAGAACGTAGTTCGAGTAGTATTTCTCAGTGATGTTCCAGAACTGGCTCTGGAGGTGCTTTTCAAAAATCGTCCTTGTCATGCGGACTATCATCCACAGCTCGAGCACGATCACAATGACGGACATATAAATGCTCGCCTTCATATTCGTCGTATAGAAATAATTGCGGACGTATTTGCTCTGCTTGTCAAGTCCGAGGAAGCTGAGAAGTTTCTTCCTCATGCTGCCACCTCCTGTCATAAAAATAGCTTGGTAAAAAGCAAAACTACACCTATATTATAGCAAAAAACGACATGATTTGTCAATAGATATTATAATATTATGTTAAATCTACATTAAACAGCGTACTACGGCGATATCAGCGGAACCGTCCGTAAAAACGTACACTATTACCTCAAAAAAAAGCCGCAGGGAGTAACCCTGCGGCTGGATAACAGGCTCAGACCTCCTCGGTCTTTCCGAGGATAGCGTTGATCTTCTCAACGAGAGCTGAGATCTCGCCGATAGAATTGTTGATAACGCCGGAGCTTTCCTTTGTAACGTTAACGTTGTCGTCAAGCGCACTGAAAGCGGAAATGGTCATTTCGAGAATGCTTATGAGCTGCTTTACGCTGTCTGAATCCATAGTTGAGTTATCGTTGCAGAAGGATACTACGTTCTGGAGGAGGTCCTTAACAACGGCAGCTCTCTCGCTGGTAGCGTTGTTGGATTCGCCGATAGCGGTCATTCTTGTGTTTATCTCGCCGACCTGTTCCTTGAGCTTTGTGGAGAGGTCGAGACATTCAGCGGTGAGCTGAGCTAGCTTCTCGTGCTGTTTTGCAAGGTCGGAGTGTCTTGCAAGGAGAACGGATTTAGCGTGAACTACGCAGTTATCAGGGGTATTGAGACCTCTTGCGATAGCGATAGCCATATCCTTACATGAATTGTATCCGCAGGCACGGCAGTTATAGGTCTTATCCTCCTCTGTATGCTTGCCCATTTTCGCGAATACAGGCTCAAGCTGCTTGTCGCTGGGGATAGCAGTCGGCATGAAGCCCTTGTAGGTCCTGAGGAAGTCGGCAACGTTCAGCTCGTCGTCAAATCTCTTGAAGAGCTTATCCTCGCCTCTGCCCATGAGACCGCTGGTCTTGCGGCGCTTCTTAGCCTCGTTCTCGATGCTTCTCATGATAGCCATAACATCGAAGAAGGTCTGGGAGGTACCTGCTGCCGGACCGATATTACAGCCGAACTCACATGAGAGGACATCGTATACCTGCGGGTGCTTGGACTCGGACATTCTTACATACATATCGAGCTCGGGATAGACCTTGCGGACGCCCTCCGAGGTAGTGATGTTGATTTCGGAATCGTGTATCCAGAGGTTGTCTCTGAGTCCGCCGGGACGCGAATATACAGAACCGAGCTGACCCTGCATATCGTCAAACTTGTACTCATAGTCGTCGTTGGCATTTGTGGGGATAGTGATACCGTTGCGCTCGAAATACTCCATGAGCTTCTTGAAGGTGACGTTGTAGTCAGCAACGCCGGTCTCCTCGAACTCAGCCTTCTTGGCGATACATGATGTGAGCACAGCGATGGGGTTGGTCCTTCTCTGATACTGTCTTACGAAAATTGCAAGACAGGCATCGGGACTGTGTACCGGCGAGAGGTTTGCAAGGAGCTTGGGCTGATAAGTCTCGATATACTTTACTATAGCGGCACAGGGCTGTGTGATGATATTGCCTACAGAGCCGTTTTCGATAACTCTGAGCTGAGCCCATGTGCAGATATCGGCACCGAGAGCGCCGTCATAAACGGAGCAGCCCTGCTTCTTGAACCAATCGAGGATACCCTTCCATTTATTCGGGAATATTGCCTTTATCGCAGGAGAAGCGATGATGACCATTTTCTCCTTGATAACTCTCGACATACATTCCTCGGTATCGTCTATGTAGTCTCTTGCACCGTGCTTGCAGACCTTTACGCATTCTCCGCAGGAGATACACTTATTCGGGTCAACGTTCACGATGAATTTATTTCCGTCAAGCTTTCTGACGATATTTGCCTCCGGTGCAGGGCAGCAGCGGACGCAGGCATTACAGCCCTGACATTTTTCAGGCTTTACAATAACAAGCTCATTCATTTCTTTACACCTCTATTTTCTTCTGTATCCCGTGATCCGGGACTTGATGATTATGTTGCATGACAAATATTATGATCGTTATTTTTTGCCTCCGAGGGCACTTGCCTGAGCGGCGAGTGCGGCGAGGTCGATCTTTCCGCCCTTCTTTTCCTTGGGAGCCTCGGGCTTAACCTCAGCGGGCTTATCCTCAGCCTTTTCAGCAGGCTCCTCCGGCTTCTTGGCACCGCCTATGGACTGAGCCATCTGCTTCAGCTTATCGAGCTCGGACTGCTTTTTCTGCTTATCCTCAGCCTCGGCAGCCATATCGGAGAGCTCCTTCAGAGCGGTCCGCTTGGGAGTCTCCGGTATATCGGGCTCATAGCTCTCAGGCGACCTGAACACCGGAACTCCGCCCTCTCTGAGGGTATTGCTGACCTGGAAAAGCCTTTCCTCGGCGTCAGTGATATCGGAAAGACCTGTTTCTGTGAACTTCTCGATGAGCTGTCTGAGGTGGCTCATTTCAGCGCCGAGCCTTGTGACGTCATCGAGCATTATGGACTTCATGTTATTGGAGGAAACGTTCATTTCCTCGGTCCTGTTCTTTGCATCTGCGATGAGAACTGCAGCCTCACGCTGAGCCTCAAAGATGATCTGTGCAGCCTCGTCATTAGCGTCTGTAATGGCGATCTCAGCAGCCTTTTTAGCGTCCGCGGTCATTTTTTCAGCGTCCGTTTTGGCGGTATTCTTTATAAGGTCGGCAGATTTCTGTGCCTCGATGAATACCTGGCTGAGAGCTGAGGCATCGTTTCCGGCTTCGAGGGCAGCAGCTTTGTCCTTAGCGGCTTTGAGCTGTTCCTTTAGCTCCTCGATCTCGGCACCCATATCCTTTATTTTCTGCTCGGAATTGCGGTTATCATCTTCCGCAGCCTTGAGCTTGGTGGAAAGCGTCTCGTTCTGGACCTGGACCTGAGTGAGCTTTGCTCTTTCTCCGGCGAGAACGGACTCACTTGCTTTTTCAGCATCAGTACCCTTTTTATAGGCATCAAGGAGGAGTTTAGTCTCTCTTAGTTCGTTTTTCAGGTCAAACACCTGTGAATTGAGATATTCGAGTCTGCGAATAACTTCGCTCTTTTCGTAGCCGCCGAAGGCGACAGTTTTAATGAACCTTGCTTCTGCCATATCTGATCCTCCCTTTGCCTTGACTGCTGATCGCAGCCGGGCGAACTTATTCCTCCGCAGCGGTCAGAGAACGTGCGGCACATAAAATGTTTATTAAAACAATTATACCCTAAATCGCGTCCAAAGTCAATATAAATATTATACAAAATAACTGTGGCTTTTATGTACATTGCACAGAGAGTTCACATCTTCTTAATAAAAATAAAAGCGTCCCGCCAAGCTGCGGAAACGCCGGTATATAGCTGCAAAACGTATTATCTCTCAGTATGAGGCTTCAAGCAGCTCCTTGACCTCGAAATTGTCATACAGACCGAGATCGAAAAGCGTATCCGCCTGTTTTTTGGTAAGTCTGCCTTTTTCCGAATAGACGAACTGACCGTGATGTCTTTCCGTGCCGTCCCATGAGTCGATGACCTTTATCCAGCCGCGGCTCAGGAGGGCAGTTTCGGGATATTTTGACTGCGGAATGAACTTGCGTGCGAGCATGAAGGCGCACTTATTATGTCCCGTAAAGCCGCACGAATAGGTATCACCGTCGGGAGATATCCAGCCGAGCTTGAAATCGGGATCGTTCTTATAGAACATCTCCTCGAGCTCCAACGGGTATTCACTGTCTGTCTCAATAATTCTAACAAAGCGGTAGTTTCCGAACTCGAAGCGGAAATAGCCGCCTGAACCGTCAAGTACGATAGGAAGCTGCTCCTCACTGACAAGACCCTCGAGCTCAGTGCCTTCAAGCTCCTTGATATCGTCAATGTACTCATGATAATACAGACCTGTCGGTGATCTGAATATCGCATATTTTTTCACTAAATCACCTCTGTGCTCAAACTGAGCCACACCGATACGAATAGTTTCTATTCTCTTAGCGCCCCCAAAAAACGCCGTTCTTTTTATATATGTATATTTTATCATAAAATGTACTATCTGTCAAACACTATTTCGCGGCTGCCGGAGACGCCTATTTGTGCAATTTCTACAAAAAAACTGCCGGAGCTTTTCAGCCCCGGCAGTTCCGGATCATCAGATATCAACAACAGTGTTGATCATGTTACCGCCGTTGAGCTTAGCGTTTCTGAGCGCTGTATCGAGCTTAACGAGCAGTGAGTTAACGTTGAGGCAATCGCCGGGCAGGTAGTGGTAAACGCTTCCTGAAGCCGGGAGCTGAACTGTAAGGTTGAGCACCTCGTAAGGACTGCTCATTACAGCGTGGATGCTCTGAACGATGCCCATCGCCTGGCTTTCGGAGATCTCCTTGTTGAATACGAAGCAGAACTCGTTACCGGTGATGTTGTAGATTTCAGCAGAGCCGCCGAAATCGTTCTTGAGCCTGTCAGCTACAGCGATGAGGTACTCGTCGCCGAAATCGTAGCCGTAGGTATCATTGATGCTGCGGAAGTTATCCATATCGAATACCGCGATGTTGAAGCGATCGGATTCAAGTCTCTCGCTGATATCGTTATCGAGAGCATAGCGGTTCTTCATATTTGTAAGGATATTGGTAAGAGCAAGGTCGCTCGCCTTCTGTCTTGTGGACTTGAGCTTTGCATCGACCTCACGGAGGTTCTTCTCACGCTCTTCGAGCTCGAGTCTAGCCTTCTTGGCTCTCCTGGCGATGATGAAGATAGCAACTTCTGAGAGAACAGCAACGAGGAGCATGAGACCCATAAGGATATATGTATTCCTTGTGTTTTCCTTCATATCTTCGTCGTTATCGTTGTTGATGATATCGATAGTGGTACGGAGCATCTCGGTTGCGGATACCTGAAGAGGATAGATATCCTGAGTGTACATGGAGTTCATGTCGCTTCCGAAAGCAGCATCACTGATATCAGCCTGACCGCCGCCTGCCTGGTTCCACTGAGAAACGAGACCTTCGAGCTGTTTCTGATAAGCTTCAATGATGGTATAAGCGTGTTTGAAACGGGTCTTTGCTGCATCTGAGGTTCCGCTGATGTCATCGAAATCCTCTTTACAGCCTGCGATATTGGAGAAGTGAGCTCTTGCAGCGTTTGCGTGGCCGGTTCTGTTACCAACACCTGCGATAACGGAAAGAACCTCACCATTGATCTCACTCAGCTCAGCGCTGATACGGTTTACAGTCTGTACAGTTTCTGCTGTACGGTCTGAAACTCTCTTGTTGTTCTGGTAGATACGGTCAACAAGGATCGCGTTTACAATGTACATTACTACTACGAGGATAGCAGCGAACACATAAGCTCTTGAGCCGTGTGAAGCGCTTCCCTTTGCATTTTTCTTAGCCATATTCGTTTACCTCCATTAGAAGTCCTCAGGATTGAGAAGGAGCTTTACATAGTCTTTATCGAGATCATCTGCTGTAACATATGTAACGCCTGTATCAAGAACGTACGGAACACCGGTATCCTCGATCGCTCTTACAGCGTAGCTGACGCCGAAATATCCCATATTGTAGGGGTTCTGTACAACTGTTCCGTCAAGAACGCTCGTCTTGAGGTAATCGAGCTCGGCACTGTCGGCATTGAAGCCGATAACGTAGATCTTGTCCTTGAGACCAAGTTCCTCGATAGCCTTGCAAACGCCGAGGGTAGTATTTGTATTTGTGGCGAAGAAGCAGATCATGGAGGGATTCTCCGAGATCAGTCTCTTTGCCTCCTCACAGGCTTCATCGACAGCACCGCACCTTTTTCCTTCAACGAAGAAGTTCTGGAAAAGAGCGGCAGTATCCTGCTGAGAAAGGCCAAGCTTTGAGGTATCAAGACCGTCCTTACCCATCTGATAAGCGATCTCTGTTACGGACTGTGTCTTGAAGCCGTTGATACGCTGATCTGCTGTAGCAGCGGTATGTCCGATGATACCAACGGTGCCCTTACCGAGCTTTTTGATGCTTGACTTGATGACTTCAGGAGTAACCTCTCTTGCAGCCTTCAGGCTTGCGATACCGTTTCTGATGGAAGCATCTCCGAGAACGGCAGCAGCGGCGTGTCTTGCAGCAACGGCGCCGCCGTCCATATCGGACGAGCTTATACATGATTTTACTCCGCCGAAGCTTGCTCTCGAGTTGATGTTGATTATCTTGATGCCCTTATCAGAAGCTCTTGCGAAAGCATCATTGAGCTTTTCGGTATCATTGGGGGCGATAACGATAGCATCAACGCCCTCCTTGATAGCATAGTCGATATACTCGATCTGAGTTGAGAAGTCGTTATCGCCAACGGGATAGGGATTATCGCTGCCCTCATTATAGAGGATCTTGACCTTGAGCTCATCGCCCGCCTTTTCAGCACCGTCCTTAACGTCCTCCCAGAAGGAGATATTCTGTTTTGTTATAACGGCTACGGTATACTTATCATCAGAAGACTTTCCGCAGCCCGTTGACATAAGAGTCGTAAGGGATACTGCACAAAGTGCCATTGAACTGATGATCCTTTTTCTTCTGCTTTTGTTCATAAGAACTGAACCTCCTTATTAATTGTAACTTATCCGGTGCAATCGCTTCCGCCGAAAACCGGATATCCCCTTTTCGCCGGCTTTAAAACACTGCCGCGCAAGGCGGAGATATTATCGGCGGCTGCATAATCTGACATCTCCTGATGCTGTTCATTATTTATTTACAAGCTGTACATCGGGAGCATGATCTTTTTAAGCTATTATTATTTTAACACACTCCGCTCAGAATTTCAACACAAATCGAAAAATATTTCATTCACACTTTTACCAATAATTTAACCCGGTTTATATGCAAAATGAACTATTTTTATACCATATTTAATCAATTCCGGCGATATTACGCTGAGTATACCTGTAATAATCATTTCTTGCGGTCGGCTCCCATAGCTTAATTCTTGATAATTAAGGGATTTTTCTACTTTTTATACAAGTTTTGCAGTTAAAAATTGTGCGCTGTTAATTTCCTTTTTAATCTTTAATGTCTTGACAAGTTTTACAAAAGGTGATATACTTAGTGTGATAGCAATGTGAATTTATTCGTAAAAACATATTATGCTTCAAAGCTCTGCTTTTAACAAGCAGTCCGCCGGTAAGCCCTGCGGCCTGCAATTATAATATGATATCATCATAAATCCAACGTCAGGAGGTTACTATGGAGTGCGCAAAATGTCAGGCTGAACTTGACCTGAAGCTTTCAGCTTGTCCACGCTGCGGTGCGCCTGTACCGCAGAATATCGAAGGCTTTGAAAATACTATGGAGTTTCAGACGGAGCTGCGCTCGATCGTCGTCCACCATGGTCCCTACGCCGTTCTGAAGCAAAACAGGTTCATCGGCTTCCTTAATGACTATATCCCCGATTACGGCAAGGAACGCAGACTGCTCATTAATATGTACAGACAGGGCGTTCTCAAGCTCATGCTCAAAGAGCCTAACCGTGAGATCTCTATTATGAGGGCAAGGAGCTTCATGCTCGGCGATCTCTTCCTCTCGGAAAGCGCCACGGAATTCGTCCTCGCCTGCTTTACCTATATGCTCGGCTGGGTGTTTGAATCACCTATGAAGGTCATGCCCATTGATGAGAACGCTCCGGAAGAACCGGTTGAGGAGGCTCCGAAAAAGCGTGCCGCGAATGTTGACGATATGGTCTTCATGCCGCGTAACGCTTTCAGATACCGTCTCAGCAGCAATATCGTGATCCCCGACGGCTATACCAAGCTCGAAGCCTTCTGCTTCGATAAGTTCGGCTCACTCAGAACGATACAGCTCCCGGATTCCCTCCTCGCTATCGGTGAATACTGCTTCTCCGGCTGCAAGAGGCTCCGCGGTCTCGACCTTCCCGAATCGCTCAGGATAATCCGTCAGGGAGCTTTCAGCCAGTGCGCTAAGCTCGTTGTCGTCAAGATACCCAAGGGCGTCATGGAGATCGCAGACAGCACTTTCTCCTTCTGTACGAGCCTCGAGGTAATCGAGATCCCCGATTCAGTCAGCAGTATCGGTGCGGAGGCATTCTCGGGCTGCGATAAGCTCAGAAAGCTCTTCCTCCCCGAAAGCATCAAGTTCATTGACATCAACGCATTCTCATACTGCCCCAATCTTACTATACACTGCATAGAAAATTCCTATGTTCATAAATACTGCCTCGTGAACGGTATAAGCTGCAAGCTCGTTTCCTCGTCGGCAGACATCTGATACATTATACAGTAACTACGAAAGGATTGAATACAGATGGTTGAGCTTGAAATAGGTCAGGAAGTTGAAATGGAATACGGCGGCAGCGCCAAGGTCCTCAGCGTTATCGGAAGCGGCGGTCAGGGTACCGTTTACCTCGTAAGGTTCAACGGTATGAAATGGGCGCTCAAATGGTACGACATCGACAAGATGAAAAAGCCCAAGGTCTTCCGCAAGAACCTCCAGACCAATATAAACGACGGCCCCCCAAGCAATAAGTTCCTCTGGCCGAAATACCTCACAAAGGAAACTGCCGACGGTACCTTCGGCTACATAATGGATCTCAAGCCCGACGGCTTCGATTCGTTTGTGGATATACTCAATACCTACAAGCTTGAGATCGACCCGCTCACAGGTCATGCGGTAAAAAGACCCGTTAAATTCGCAAGCCTCACCGCTATGGTGACTGCGGTCATCAATATCGTTAACGCTTTCCGTCAGCTCCACCGTTCCGGTAAGAGCTATCAGGACCTTAACGACGGAGGCTTCTTCATCAACGTTAATACCGGCGCCGTTCTCGTCTGCGACTGCGATAACATCGCCCCTGACGGAAGCAACTTCGGTATCGGCGGTAAGCCCGGTTATATGGCTCCCGAGGTCGTAAGAGGCATCGCACAGCCTAATGTGCAGACCGATAAGTATTCACTTGCGGTAGTCCTCTTCAAGCTCCTCTTCAGAGGCGACCCCATGGAGGGCGAAAAGGTCGTGAGAGATGTCTGCCTCACAGAATCCTCCGAGCTCAAACACTACGGTCAGAACGCCGTGTTCGTGTATGACCCCAATGACGCTTCAAACCGTCCCGTAAGAGGTATCCACGACAACGTTATCAAGTTCTGGCGCATCTACCCCGACTACATCAAGGACGCTTTCATCCGCTCCTTTACCACCGGTATCAGCGAGCCCACAAAGCGTATCATAGAAAATGAATGGCAGAAGCTCTTTATCCGCCTCCGTTCAGAGATAATCATGTGCGGCTGCGGCAGAACGAACTTCTCCTCAATGTTCGTTCAGCCGAACGAAAAGACCTTCAAGTGCCCCAAGTGCGGCATGGAGTTCGCTTCACTCGGCTTCAGCGACAGAAAATACCGTATGCCGCTCTATCTCGGCTGCAAATTCTATGAATGCGAGATAAGCCCGGATTCCGACGACTTCACCAAGATCGCCGGCGAGCTCGTCGAGAACAAGCTCAAGCCCGGTATGCTCGGCATCAAAAACTGCTCCGAAAGGAACTGGAAGGCTAAAATGCCCGACGGTACCTTCTATGATATAGCCCCCGGAAAGGGCTTCCCCATCTGGCAGGGTCTTGAAATAGACTTCGGCGAGATCAAAGCACAGATTTAACCCGCTGTCCGCAACAAATACAGCAGGATCGAAAGGATGTATTTATATTATGAGCAACGAAAATATCAACGAGCCGGTTGTAAACGCAACACCTACTCCCGACGCTCTCGACAGTTTTGAACCCGCTTCAGCTCCCGATACGGCTGGTGCAAGCGCCCTCGATTTCGACGACGATCCGCTCAGCGCTACTGGAGTTTCAAGAAAAAGCCTCGTTATCTTCTTCCTGATCGATACCTCGGGAAGTATGAAGGGCAAGAAAATGGGTGAGCTCAATACCGTTATGGAGGAGCTTATCCCTGAAATACGCAGAGTCGGCGAGGCTGACACCGAGGTTAAGGTCGCAGTACTCACCTTCTCCACTGAGGTCAGATGGATGTACTCTACTCCTATCGCTATCGAGGACTTCGAGTGGGCAAGACTCCGTGCAAGCGGCGTTACCAGCATGGGCGCTGCATTCAAGGAGCTCTCCGCAAGAATGTCCAGAAACAGCTACCTCAATTCGCCTTCACTCTCATTCGCTCCCGTTATCTTCCTCATGACCGATGGCTATCCCTCTGATGACTACAGAGAAGGCCTCAAGGAGCTCCAGTCCAACAGCTGGTACAAGTTCGGCCTTAAAGCCGCTCTCGGTATCGGCGAGGAGGCAAACGACGACGTTCTCGCTGAGTTCACAGGCTCCAAGGACACTGTAGTTCACGCTTACTCCGGAAGCCAGCTCGCTCAGATGATCAAGATCATCGCCGTTACCTCCGCTCAGATCGGAAGCAAGTCCATGACTCTTTCCGACGATACCAGCCACGAGCTCGGTGAGGAGGACGTTTTCTCCGCAAAGCAGAAGCTTCTCGGTCAGCAGATCCAGGAGCTCGTAAGCAATCAGGTCGAGGACAACGACGTTCCCTTCGATACAGGCTGGTAATATCTGTCCCCCCGTAAGCATCACAGATATATCACAACCGGAAGGAGGACTGAGTTCATATGTTCAACGGCTTCAGCCACTCGGTCAGAGGCGCAAGCCACGATAGGACCGGTCTTGTATGTCAGGACAGCTCAGCTTACAAGGTCACCGATCACTATGCGGTCGCCGTTGTAGCCGACGGTCACGGAAGCAAAAAGCACTTCAGGAGCCACCTCGGCTCGAAGTTCGCCGTCGAGGCTACTATCGAGGCTATCGACCTTTACTTTGAAGACTACGATAATTTCGTAGCTAACTTCCCTAAGAACCACAAAATGATAATCAGGAATATCCAGAGACAGGCTATCCTGAACTGGAACGAAAAGGTTACCGCTCATATCAGTGAAAACCCCGTCACAGACGAGGAGAAAAGCAAATTCACTGAGGAGGAATTCGCGGATATCCCGCAGGAATCCTACTACGGCACTACCCTTATCGCAGGCGTGGCAACAGAGGATTTTACCTTCGGCCTCCAGATAGGCGACGGCTCGCTCGTGGCTATTTTTGAAGACGGCGAGGCTATCATGCCTATGGAGTACAATGAGGCTGCCCCCGCAAACGTTACCGCCTCAATGTGCAATTCCAATGCAGCAGGCTATTTCAGCGGATTTTACGTTGAAAATAAAAAGCTCTTCGCCATGTATGCCTCCACCGACGGACTCTATACCTCCTTCGGAAGCGAGTACGATTTCCTTGACTATCACACGATCATTACCAGCCAGCTCTCGAACCTCGAGAACTTCAAAAGCGTTATCGTGAATAACCTCACAAAGCGCTCGCATTTCGGAACAGAGGACGATATATCTCTCTCCTGTGTTTACAATACCGATATGATAGATAATCATATGGATAAGATCCTCTCAATGGTGGAGGAGAACAAGAAGCGTGCCGCCGCAAGAAAGGCTGCGCTCCTTACCAAAAAGATAGATAACTTTGAATGACCCCGTCTCTTAACGGCAGGTGCCGTTTCTCCGCAAAAACGGAATACAGCCGCATTACCTCAGCGGCATAAAAATACTGAAAGGGAAAAGTGGTGTTTGCTATATGGAAATTAGCGCTTTCTACAATACCGCAAAAAACTTTGCGACAAAGATCAAAACCGAAAAGCCGGATTACGTTACCGATCCTGATGCCTGTCTCTGTATAATCATCGCAGATACAGAGGAGATCTACTCGGGTATCACTACTGTCGGTCTCGATACTGACGGAAATATCGTGACAGTTCCCGCCGAGAATATCGCCGTTGCTTCTATACTCGCAAGTAAGGCAAAGGCAAAACAGCTCATCATTATCTCGTTTGACGATTTCAGCTTCTTCCAGCCGAGCCAGGAGAGCATCAATTGGCTCGCTGCCTCCGGTGCGGACAACAGTGGCTGCCAGATCGTTATCTCCCCCGAGGAGGCTGCAACTGCTGCAAGCATGAGCAACGTTGCTCCCGATTTCCTCAGCGGCTACGACGGTGCTACCTCGGCTCATTCTCTCGGTGCTCCCGCTGACTTCTCAGCAGGCTTCGACGTTGACGAGAATAACCCCTTCTACGCTGCTCCCGAGGCTAAGTCCGATGCTGCCGCAAATTCAGCAGCTCCCTCCGGCAACGGTCCCAAGTTCCTCTACGAACAGCCCTCAGAGGCTCAGCAGAAGGGCGTGAGCGGATTTTTTGCCGCAGGTCAGCAGCAGTCCGGCTACCCTGCACAGCAGCAGTCCGGCTATCCTGCACCCCAGCAGAGCGGTTATCCGCAGCAGTCCGGCTACCCCCAGCAGGGCGGATTCCCCCAGCAGCCCGGCTATCCTCAGCCCGGTTATCCCCAGCAGGGCGGTTATCCTCAGCAGCCCGGCTACCCGCAGCCCGGTTATCCCCAGCAGGGCGGCTATCCTCAGCAGCCCGGCTACCCTCAGCAGCCCGGTTATCCCCAGCAGCCCGGCTATCCGCAGCAGGATCCTAACTTCCCGCAGCCCAAGCCCTTCGGCGCCGGCGCACATACCTCCGTTTACCAGCACAATATGAACGCTAACCCCTATAATCAGGGCTATGCAGGTCATTCCGTTCACGTTGGCGGCGCTGCTCCCATGAGAAGCGTTTACCAGAACAGTGTGCAGCAGAGCAGCGTTATGCTCTCCAAGACAAGCGGCGGCGCATTCAAAAAGCGCCTCAGCAGCTTCCTCGATGACGACGATGCAGGTATTGACGCTGAAACAGCTGAGATCGCAGCAAATGCTGCTACAGCCGGCGAGACAAGCCTCGAGGACGGTCCTATGTCCAAGAACGATATGCTCAAGCAGGCTAAGGACAGAAAAAAGATCGCTAAGGCTAATCTCAAGAACAAAATGTGATTTTATTTCCGGAAGGCGCATTTCCACCGGTCATGCGCCTCCGGTAACTGCATAATAACCAAATCTCCGCAGAGAGATGCTTCAATTATTCACAGCTATGGCAAAAATGCTTTTTTCAATACTTCCCACTTGCATTTTTACAATGCTTGTGTTATAATTGAAAGAGCGGCGCAATGCTGTCCAAAATTCAGAATAGACCTGCCGGTCGGCTGGCAAGCACTGTTCAGTTACCGCGTAGTCAGAAAGGTATATTTATGAAATATTTGCTTAATGTTGATGAGGCTATTGACAGAAAATTTCTCGTAATAAAAAATATCAAGGGGCAGGCTGAACCCGGTACGATCATCCATGTTCTTGATGCTGAAAAGGTTTCAAACCAGCTTCATGTCACATATCGCGTCGCCCGCTTCAACGGTAAATTCCACGATTATCAGGACTATAACGCTAAGTTCGATGATCTCGCTTCTTTCTGCAAGTGGGCTCAGCCTGATAATTTCATTGCAAGAAACTACGAGAGCTTCAGCCTGAAGGATATCCAGCACTATATCAAGGTCAAGAACAGGACATTCGCTTCGTTCTGCCTTCCTATAATCATCGTTCTCGCTGCTATCGTATGGGCAGTTGCGCTTTTCGTGCTCAAGGGAACTATCGGTATCATTGCCGGTGCTGCACTTACAGTTGTGGTATTCCTGCTCGTAGCAGTTCTCTTCAAGTCTCAGAAGAAGAAGGAAAAAATGCGAATGTACAAAAAGATGACCTCCCGGTGGGGCGTCGTCTTGGATTAACAAAAAAGACCGTGATAGAAATATCACGGTCTTTTATTTCGGAATAAAGAATTGAGAAGGCGCACGGAATGCGCCCCTACAATAAATACAAATCAGTCCGCGTCAGCGGACACCTCAACTCTCAACTCTCCGCTTTCAACTCTAAACTAAAAAAGGGACGCAATGGCGTCCCTTTTTATTCGTCCAGCAGGCTTGCATCGAATTCCGCTATATACGGCAGACTGCGGTAATACTCCGCGAGGTCGAGACCGTAGCCGATCACAAATCTGTCCGGTATCGTGAAAAGCGAATAGTCCGCATCAAGATCGACCTCCCGGCGCGAGGGCTTGTCGAGGAGCGTCACTATCCTCAGCGAAAGCGGAGAACGTGCGCTCAGGAGCTTCTTTATCTCGCTGAGAGTTCTTCCGGTGTCGATGATGTCCTCCACGATGACCACATGGTACTTGCTCACATCGTGCTTCAGGTCCATCGTAACCGCAACGCTTCCGGAGGACTTCGTGTCGCCGAAGTAGCTTTTCGCCTCCATGAAGTCTATCTCGCAGGGGACGTCTATCGCTCTGCAAAGGTCGGCAAGAAACACGAACGCGCCCTTGAGAATGCTCACGAGCAGCAGAGGCTTGCCGGCGTAAAGGCTGCTGATGTGCTTTCCCGCCTTCTGAACGGCATCGCGGATATCGTCCTCGGTGAAAAGGACCTCCTTTATGCCAAGGTTGTAGGTCTCACGGTCTGAAAGCTGCATAAAATCACCTCATATGTTTTGGATTGAGAATTATTGCACCGCCTTACGGCGATTTTACTTTTTATCGGAGGGAAGCCGCCGTTTCAGTATCAACTGGGCGCATATCCCTGTGAAAGCTCCCGCTATACAGCCTGCCGTCAGCAGTATTGGGTAGAACGGCAGAACCGCCGGCGAACGCATTATCGCCATTGCTGCGAGTATCTGTCCGGTATTGTGAAGCATCGCCCCGATAATGCTGCAAAGCCACAGGTACTTCGCCGGGATTATCCTGTGGAGCGGCAGCATTCCTGCGAGACAGAGCATTGCGCCTGCGAGACTGTACATCAGCGCCGAAAGGTTCGAGCAGAATATCGCACCGAGTATCACCCTCGTCAGCACCATGAGAAAGACCTCGCTTGCACGGAAACGGTAGACTGCGTACACTGTGAAAATGTTCGCGAGCCCGAGCTTCACGCCGGGAATTGGCAGTATATCGGGAAATCTCAGCTCTACCACGAAGACTATCAGTGCCGCAGCGGTGAGCATGGAGAGCTCCGTTAGCTTTTTTGTACTCATTTGCTGCCGCCTCCTTCGCAGAACCTTATGACGAGCTTGTGCGGCAGGCAGATCACCGGGAGGTAATCGTACCGGAGATAGCCGTTCTTCACGCAGGTGTGGTCGGGACAGTCCGCATCGGAAACGCAGATCTTCCCCTCGGAAATGGTGATATCGTTATAGCCGCCGTCAGGTGCGGTCACCCGGAAGGTACGGTCGGACTCGTCCGCGAGGTTAAGGCGGCAGATGACCTTGTTGTCCTGAACCACCTCGACCCAGACGTCCTCCTTTGAGGCATCGCGTCCGGTCGGACTGAGAAATTTTACCGTGAGCACCAGCGAGACCGCGAATATCACGCCGACTGCCGCAAGACATATCTTCACGCCCTTAGTCAACGCTAAGCACCTCCGCCTCCATGCCGCTCATGTTCCGGAAGCCGGATATCCCACCGGTATAGTAGATCTTTCCGGTGTCAGTGACGAGTATCATGTCGAAATAGGGGTCACTGCGCCATATCTCCGCAGCCTTTTCGGTCCCTGCAACGAACATCGCGGTCGAGAGGGCATCGCAGTCGAGCCCGGAATCGCCGATAATTGTAGCCGAGATCACGCCGTTATCAGCCGGACATCCGTCGGCAGGGTCGATGATGTGCCAGTAGGTCTTTCCGTCCTCGCCGGTGAAGAACCTCTCGTAATTGCCGGAGGTCACGACCGCTTTTTCTCCGATATTCAGCGTACACATATCCTTTTCCGGGGAGAAAGGGTCACGGACGGCGACCGTCCATTCCGATGCGCCGGGCTTTTTGCCGAAGGACTGCACATTTCCGCCGAGGCTGATGATACCGGCTTCCGCACCGTTTTCCCGGAGCGTTTTCACGACCTCGTCCCCGGTATAGCCCTTTGCGAGAGCGCCGAGGTCGAGAGCCTGACCGCTGCCGAGGGAGACACTGCTGCCTTCAACGGTTATCCTGCGGAAGTCCACATTTTTCATCAGACCGGCTAGCTCCTCCTGCGAGGGGACCTTGTACTCACCGGTAGTGAAGCCCCATTCGCGGACGAGTGGGTAGGCTGTTACGTCAAGAGCACCGCCGGTCCTTTCGCCGGCATCAACAGCCTTTCCGAGTATCGCGAGGGTATCGGCACTGACCTCGACCGGCTTGCCTGCATTGCTGTTTATCCGCGAAACATCGCTGTTTTCAGCGGTAACGGAGAGCGTTCCCTCGAGGGAGCGGATACGTTCCTCCGCAGCGTCAAGTGCCGCCTCACCGCCGCCGTAGCATTTGATGCTCATGTAGGTGTCCATAGCGAAGACCGTCCGGGAGACAGCCTCGGGAGTGGTATCGGAGGGCTTAGCACCGCAGCCTGAGCCGGCAGAAATGATCATCGCCGCACACAGGGAGAATGAACTGAAAGCTTTTATCTTCAAAATTTTATCCTCAAATCTTTACAGTAAGTCTAAACTAACTATATTATAACACATCGGGAGAGAAATTGCAAGCCCTTTGTCAGCATATGAGCCGCAGCACTTGCCTATTCAGGTAAATTATGGTATAATAAATGCAAAAGCATTTATTATTATTTATCTAAATGCCCTTGCAGATACGCAAATCTTAGATTTGCTCCCTGCAATCGGGCGATTATACCATAACGCTTCGCTTTTATGGTATAATCGCTTTATACCCTGAGCAAGGAGACGATAGGTTGAACAAATACAAAAATCTTGCGCTCAATACGATAATTTTCGCGGTCGGCAGCTTCAGCTCGAAGCTTTTCTCGCTGCTGCTCAACAACCTCTACACCAAGCATTTCAGCCCTTCCGGCTTCTATACAAAGACGCTTCTCGACACCCTGCTGCTGTTCATGCTGCCGGTCTTCACCTTTTCCATAACCGAGGCGGTAGTCCGCTACGGTCTCGACAAGAAATACGACAAGACCTGCATTTTTACGACAGCCGCGGTCATAACCGGCATCGGTCTTTCTGCAATGGCGGTCATATCGCCGTTCCTGCACTTCATACCGTTCCTGCGGCAGATAAGCGGATATACCGTGCTTTTAGTGGTATACATATGCGCCTCCGCTGCAAGAGCTCTCTGCTCGCAGTTCGTCCGGGCACGCGAAATGGTCAAGCTTTTCGCCCTCGACGGCATTCTCACGACCATGCTGCTGTTCATTTTCAGCCTCATCTTCATCAGCGGAATGGGGCTCGGCGTGAGGGGCTTCATGCTCTCAGGGATACTCTCCGACCTCTGCTCGGCATTGTTCCTGTTCACAGCGGCTAATCTCAGGAAATTCCTCGATATCAGGGCATTTTCCCCGGAATTCGGCAGAGCTATGCTCCGCTTCTCACTGCCCCTCGTCCCGACCGCGGTCATGTGGACGTTCACGGGCTTCTCCGACCAGATCTTCATCGGAAATATCCACAGCGACAAGGTTTTCACCGGTGTGGATGCGGCAGGTATCTACTCCGCCGCCACGAAAGTCCCGAACCTCGTTTCAATGGCGGCGACCGTATTCTTTCAGGCTTGGAATATGTCCGCGATAACGGAGAACGATTCCGCCGACCGCGAGGCTTTCTACGAAAAGGTCTTCGCTTCGTTTGAAGCTATGCTGTTCATCGGCGCGGCAGCGCTCATGCTGATACTCCGCCCGGTCTCGGCACTTCTCATAAACTACAGCACCTACCCCGAATATGCGGACGCCTACAAGTACACTCCCCTGCTCATCGCGGCGGCAGTTTTCACCTGCCTTGACCTTTTCCTCAACGGCATCTACACTGCAACAGGTCACACGCAGAACGCTTTCTGGAGCATTTTCGCTGTGTGCGCGGTGAATATCGTCCTCAACCTCTGCCTTATCCCGGAATGGGGCATACAGGGCGCAGCGCTTGCGACCTTCCTGAGCTATCTGCTGTGCTACTGCATACGAATGATAGACGCGAGGTATTACGTCCCGTTCAGGTTCTCGCCGGGAAAAAACGCCGTAAATACGGGACTTCTGCTGGCAATGTGCGGGCTTTGGATATTCCGTCCGTCGGGATATTTCGTGCTGCTGGTGCTGACGGCGGCAGGCATATCCGTGCTGAATTACCGTCCCATGCTGCTGACGGTAAACAAGCTTCTCAGACGGGAGGGCAAATGATATGACTAAGATAGACCTTATCACAGGCATTCTCGGCTCGGGCAAGACCACCCTGCTGAAGCACTATGCGGGACACCTGCTCTCTCAGGGCAGCCGCGTCGCCGTGCTGGAGAACGACTACGGTGCTGTGAACGCTGACATGATGATGCTCGCTGAGCTGAAAAGTGCCGGCTGTGTGCTTGAAATGGTTGCGGGAGGCGGAGACCCTGACTGTCACCGCAGGCGGTTCAAGACCCAGCTCATCTCCCTCGGTATGCAGCATTTCGACCGCGTTATCGTTGAACCCTCCGGCATTTTCGACATGGACGAGTTCTTCGACCTCCTGCACGAATCGCCCCTCGACCGCTGGTTCGAGGTCGGGAGCGTCCTCACCATAGCCGACCCGACCATGAAAGAGGGACTGACCGGTCAGATGGAGTACCTCCTCGCCTCGCAGGCTGCCTGCTGCGGAAAGCTCATACTGAGCAAGACCGGTATGCTGAAAGGTGAGGCTCCCGACGAGGCTGCCGGGAGAGTCCTCGACCGAATCAACCGCGGACTTGAAGTGATAAAGTGCGACAGGAGGCTCAGTACCGGCGATATTTTCGTAAAGGACTGGGATAAACTTACCGATGCGGATTTCAGCGTCCTTATGAACGCAGGCTACCGCGGCTCCCGGTACGTTAAGCTCTATCTTCCGGAGGATATCAGCAGTACGGCGCATTATTTCATGAATCTGAGCATTCCGGCGGATGGTATCGCGGCTGTTCTCGGGGAGATATTTTCCGATCCGGAATGCGGACGGATATACCGTATCAAGGGAGGACTTCCGGACGGCTGCGGAGGCTGGCTGCGTGTGAACGCCTCGCCGGAGCACACTGAGCTTTCACCGGTACCGGAGGGACAGGCTGTGCTGACCGTGATAGGCGACGAGCTCGATCGTTTGGCTATAGATCGCCATTTCCGCCGCGTGAACACCGCCCCGGACTTTGTATCCATATAAAAAGGGACGCCTTAAGGCGTCCCTTTTAGTTATTAGTTGTTAGTTCGTAGTGCATAGTAGGGGCGCATTCCGTGCGCCCAAGGACAACGAATGTATCGTAGGGGCGGATATTATCCGCCGCGGGTCAGCGAACACATTACCGGGTATAAATACAAACGGCAAGGGCACACAATGTGCGCCCCTACAGAATGTTTTTTGATATTTGCATCGAAAGGCACAGACGGATATTATCCTCCCCTACGCCCTGCACGCTCAGACCGTTTCCGGCTGCTGTATGAGCTCCGGCGGTATCAATGCCGGGTCAAACATTACCTCGGAGTGGTTATCGAGCACGAGCTCCTTGCTGATGAGCTCGCCGGTTCCGCGGTCGTAGGCGTTCTTGTATATCTTCGATACACGGTAATACTTGCCGTCGTCCTCCTTCTGGAAGTGGTGTCCCTCCTCGGTTATGCGGTATGTCTCGGGGAACTCCCTGACGCTGCGGAGCTCGATATGGAGGGAGTCCTTGTCGCACCACGCGAGAAGCTGGACATCGCGGTCGGTATTGTTCCTGAACCTGTAGTCGATATAGTTATAGTTCACTGACGTACCCGAGCTGAAAGGAACGCGCTTTCCCTCATCGGGAGCGAGGGCGTCCGAATGCTGGTGGAACTCCGTAACCTCGAGCGGACTGTGGAGGACAGTACGGTGGATAGTGTTGCTGAGATTGCAGAGACCTCCGCCTATGCCGGGGATAAGCTTGCCGTTCACAATAACTCGTCCGTCACGGTAGCCGCGGCTCTTGGTGGTCTTGCCGACGGTATGCCAGAACGAGAACACCTCGCCGGGACGTATCAGGAGACCGTTCATTCTGCGGCAGGCAAGTCTGATATTGACAGCCTTGTTTATCTGAAGAATAGGGTCGATGCCCGGTCCGCGCTTGATGAGGTGGGAGCTCTGACTGTAAACAACGACAGGGAGCTTCTTTTTTATCCGTCTCTCAGCGTACTTTTCCTTTCCTAAAAAGTCGGAAATATGTCTCTTTACTATCTCCTTCTGCTCCGAAATAGCGTAGCAGGTAGGGTTTATGTCACAGAACAGTTTATCCTTGTTCCAAAACATTCAGTTCACTCCTTTTTTAAAGTGCAGCTTTTAACAAGCAGCGGCGAGCTAAAAGCTCGCTTCCGTTGAGTGGGAGATCAAACTCACACTGAACGGAAATATGGAACCCGCCGCCTTAGAGGCGTGTTTCATACGCTGCGGTTATATACGTCGCCGAGTCTGTTTCTCAAACGGCTGCGGCGGTAGAAGCTGAGTATCAACTTTTCAATGTATCGCTTTTTTCCGATCTTCGTCTCACCGGGAAGCTGTATGAAATGCACGAGAAGGCTCGGTATACCGGCTCTGTTGGCGCCTATGACGTCGATGAACATCTGATCGCCCACGCAGAGGGTCTCGCTTTTTTCC
Source organism: Ruminococcus flavefaciens (assembly GCA_902777125.1). Taxonomy (GTDB): domain Bacteria; phylum Bacillota; class Clostridia; order Oscillospirales; family Ruminococcaceae; genus Ruminococcus. The sequence goes on along the minus strand of CACYSQ010000001.1, from coordinate 5,835 downwards.
GTGCCGAGCATGGAAAGCGCCCTTTCGTAGCAAGCCGGTGCAGGCTTATCCGCATCGCATATGTACAGCGTGTCGATATTCGTGATGAAGCGCTGAACGCGTTCCTCGTCGTTGTTGGTGAGGAGAAGCGTTTTCAGTCCGGCAGCGTGTATCTCCCGGAACAGCTCGTCTATCTCCGGCGTTGAAGGGTCGCCGTGGTGAACGAGGGTATTGTCAATGTCGAATATCACCGCACGGTAGCCCCTTGCGTAAAGCTTGCCGTAATCGAGCGAGAATACACTCCGGGCATAGCCCCACGGGTAGTATTTTTTCAGCATTTCACGGTACTCCTCCCGCCGACATAGTCGCAGACCATGTCTATCTGGGCACCGAAGCCGCTGCCGAAGTCCTCATCGAAAAAGGCACTTCCGATAGTGAATGCCCAAGGCTCGATATCGCAGAGCTCGTCCAGTCTTTTAGTGCTGTTCACGCTTCCGGCAACGCACACAGGAGCTTCGACCTCTTTTACAAAGCGGCTTATCAGCTCGACCGGGTCGCCTGTGAACCTGTAGCCGAGGAGGTCTATACCGTAAGCTCCCCTGCTTATGCACTCCCTTGCCTCAGCGATCATGCCCTCGATAGTGCCGCCGAGTATGGACGGACGGTCATAGACATCACCCACGAACGGCATATACTTTATACCGTTTTCACGGCATATCTCGTTTATCCTGTCCGAATAGACCGTTCCCATGAGGATATCGCAGCCGCATTCAACGGCAAGCATTGCGCCCTCGATGCCCTCGGGCTCAGTGTATTCCACCACCTCAAGAACGGTAGTCTTTCCGCACTCCTTCATGTAAGCGTAAAGACGCTTCATCTCCTCAGGAGGAAGGGGCTTTTCCTTAAAGCCCCAGTATTGAGCCTTCGACTCCCTGCACCTGTCAAATATCTCGTAAGCATTTTCCACTGTGCAGTCATTATACGTCAGCATAACGATAAGCTCGGGTTTCCTTTCCATGATCCCACCAACCTCAAAAAATAGCCTTCTCATCGGAAGCCTTTATTTACATTAAACAAACAGTAACATTATACCACAAAGCTCGAAGTTTGTCAAATAATGGAGGAAAATCAAAAAAAGGTACGGATATTATCCGCCGAGCGGGCTGCGGAATGCGTCCCTGCCGGTGTTTTCACGTTATTGTGTGGGGAGCCCTCCCCTGCTGCTTTCTGATCTCCGATTTCTTAGCCCTCAGTTCTTGCACAAACCTTGACAAAGCCGGTATAATGTAGTAAAATAATAATATAGTTAACTTTAGATCTTTAACAGGAGGATTGGAATTATGCCGGGCTTAGATGATTATGCTCCCGCTGTCAGAAAGGTGATGACACTCTTTTACGTCATCGACACCTCGGGAAGTATGCAGGGCAGCAAGATTGGACAGGTGGAATCTGCTCTTGAGGAGGTCATGCAGACCCTTCAGGAGATCAGCGACGAGAGCGATGACGCTGAGATCAAGATCGCCGTTCTCGAATTTTCAACAGGTGCAAAATGGGTGACCTCCGAACCGGTCTCCCCCGAGGGCTACCGCTTCAAATCGTTTGAAGCCTGCGGAGTTACGGACATGGGCGCTGCTTTCAAGGAGCTCGATAAGAAGCTCTCACGAAATGAGTTCCTCCAGACCTCTGCCGGCGCATATCCGCCGGTAATACTCCTTTTCAGTGACGGCGGTCCCACAGATAACTGGGAGAGCGGTCTCACTGCACTTCAGAAGAACAACTGGTTCAAGAGAGCTATAAAGATAGCCTTCGCTATCGGCGAGGATTCGGATAAGGGCGTTCTTGCCCGCTTCTCGGGAAGCTCCGAGACCGTCCTCGATGTCAAGAACAAGGATCAGCTCCGCCTTATGATCGAAAAGGCAAGCGTTATCACAAGCGTTTTCGCAAGCCATTCAAGCACTGTCGACAGCGATACGGACCCCGTTGAGATATCCAAGAAGCTCGCCGAGGACGTCGTTGAACAGACTAATGAGGCTATCGGAGAAGACAGAACGGCAGACTGGGACGAGTCGGACTGGTAAGGTGATATGATGGAGAAATATTCTTCCTTCGCACATAGCTGTATAGGAGAGAATCATATCAAAAAGGGGATAGAATGCCAGGACAGCTCGCTCCATATAGATAACAGCCTCTATTCGTTCGCTTCAACTGCGGACGGTCACGGTAGTCTCTGCTATCTCCGCACAGAACGCGGCTCGGAATTTGCCGTTGACTGTGCCCTCGAATGCGTGAATGAGTTCCTGAGCGGTCTAAAGACTGCCGAGGCTGACCTCAGCAGCGAAAAAGAACGCGAGATGCTGTTCGATCAGCTATGGAGAAGCATCGTCTCACGCTGGCATACCACCGCTGAGGAGGACTTCCGCTTTGAGCCATTCACCGAGGAGGAGCTCGACCGCATTCCGGAACAGTTTGACTATTACCGCGAAAGATACCTCTCCGGACGCTATATCGAGGCTTACGGTACTACCCTCGCATTTGCCGTGGTAACGGAGGATTTTGCCCTCTGCATACAGATAGGCGACGGAAGCTGCGTTGTGCTGAATGCGGACGGCGAGGTCTGTGAGCCGGTGCCGGAGGACCCGCGCTGCTATGACAATGTCACTACCTCAATGTGTCAGGACGACGCCGTTCTTTCCTACAGATATGCCTACTTTCCCAAGGACGAGATACCTGCTGCGATATTCCTCGGAACGGACGGCATCGAGAATTCCTACTGGAGCAAGGAACAGCTCTACGGCTTCTACCGCGGACTTGCACTTACCTTCATTGAATGCGGTCTGGACGAGGGAGTCCGCCAGCTCAGCGCGTTCCTGCCCGAGATGACCCGCAGAGGCAGCGGCGATGATGTAAGCGTTTCGGGTATAATCGACATGGAACGTCTCAGGACTATCGAGGATATCCTGCGCGAAAAGCTGAGTGCTGACGAGGCGGCGGCTGAGGAAGCCGTTCCCGCAGAGGAAATGCCTCCTGCAAGCGACGATGTCATTATCAATTCCGAAGGAAATGATTCATAAACTCAAAGGGACGGCAAGAGCCGTCCCTTTTTAATGCATAGCATAATTGTTCCGGAAACCAATTGTAGGGAACGCCGCCCTCGGCGTTCCTTTCTTCAAATACAGAATGCGATGCCCACATCAGCCCACAATTTATCCGTTGTCTGCGGGCGCACGGAATGCGCCCCTACAAGGTTCTGGCAATAAAAAAGGAAAACCCGGACTGTTGTCCGGGTTTATGTTTTATACCAGCGGTGAAGGTGCTGAACCGTTGTTGTGTTCCATATAAGCCTCGTTCTTGACTGTCTCGACCTCAACGCGGTTGTAGATATCCATACCTGTTCCGGCAGGGATAAGCTTACCGATGATAACGTTCTCCTTGAGTCCGAGGAGCTTATCGCTCTTGCCTCTGATAGCTGCGTCTGTGAGAGCCTTTGTGGTCTCCTGGAAGGACGCTGCTGACATGAAGCTGTCGGAATTGGAGGAAGCCTTTGTGATACCCTGAAGCACGGGAGTTGTTGTAACGAGCTGGAGGTCATACTCACCGGCGTCGATCCTTGCCTGTATCTCGCCGTTGATAGCGTCGATCTCCTTGCGGTCAACGAGTGTTCCGGGGAGGAGGTAGCTGCTGCCGGACTCCTCGACCTTGATCTTGCGGAGCATCTGGCGGACGATTACCTCGATGTGCTTATCGTTGATATCAACACCCTGGAGACGGTAAACCTTCTGTACCTCGTTGATGATGTAGTTCTCAACAGCCTGTGTGCCGAGGATATTGAGGATATCAGCCGGGTAGATGTTACCCTCGGTGAGACGGGTTCCCTTAGCTATCTGCTCGCCCTCAGAAACTCTTATCTTGAAGTTGTAGGGGATCATATAGCTCTCGGACTCGCCTGTTTCATCGCTTGTAACGATGATATTTCTTGTGGTCTTGACCTCTTCGATGTGTATCTTTCCGGGGATCCTTGAAAGGATAGCTGCACCCTTTGGACGTCTGCTCTCGAAGAGCTCCTCAACACGGGGAAGACCCTGTGTGATATCTTCCGCATCGGCAGAAGCAACGCCTCCGGTGTGGAAGGTTCTCATGGTGAGCTGAGTACCCGGTTCGCCGATGGACTGGGCAGCGATTACGCCGACAGCCTCGCCGACTGATACGACATTGTTGTGAGCAAGGTTAGCGCCGTAGCACTTTGCACATACGCCGTATCTTGCCTTACAGGTAAGAACGGAACGTATCCTTATCTTTTCGATGCCTGCGTCGATTATCTTCTTGGCGTCCGCATCGTTAATGAGCTTATTGCGGGAAACTATCAGTTCGCCTGACTCATCGCGGAGGTCCTCAGCGAGGTATCTGCCGACGAGACGCTCTGCGAACGGCTCAACGACCTCGTTGCCGTTCTTGATCTCGTAGACCTCGATGCCGTCGGTAGTACCGCAGTCGTCCTCACGAATGATAACGTCCTGAGAAACGTCAACGAGACGTCTTGTGAGGTAACCGGAGTCAGCGGTACGGAGAGCCGTATCGGCAAGACCCTTTCTTGCGCCTCGGGAAGCGATGAAGTATTCGAGGATGTTAAGACCTTCACGGTAGTTAGCTCTGATCGGGATCTCGATAACGCCGCCGGAGGTATTAGCGATAAGTCCACGCATACCGGCGAGCTGTCTGATCTGCGAGATAGAACCACGCGCACCGGAATCAGCCATCATCCAGATAGGATTGTAGCGGTCGAAGTTAGCCTTCAGAGCGGCAGTAACCTGATCGTTGGTATCGGTCCAGAGGGAGATGATCTTCTTGGACTTCTCCTGAGCGGAGATATAACCGTACTCATATTCCTCGGTGATCTGTGCTACCTCCTCGTCAGCCTTTGCGAGGATCTCCTTCTTCTGCGGAGGTATCGAAGCATCGCAGACTGCAACGGTGAGGGCAGCCTTAGTGGAATACTTGTAGCCGAGAGCCTTGATACGGTCGAGGACCTCAGATGTAGTGGTAGTGCCGTGTATCTTTATGCAGCGCTCGATGATATCGGAGAGCTGCTTCTTGCCTACGAGGAATGCAACCTCGAGGTCGAACTGCTTATCGGAGTTTGTTCTGTCAACATAGCCGAGGTTCTGGGGGATATTCTCGTTGAAGATAAGGCGTCCGACTGTAGCGTCGATGATCTTGGAGACCTTCTTGTCGCCGATATCCTTGGTGATCTTTACCTTGATATTAGCGTGGAGCGAAACATCGTGCTCGTTATAAGCCATAAGAGCCTCGTTCACATCGCGGAATACCTTGCCCTCGCCGGGTTCACCGGGCTTAGCCATTGTAAGATAGTATGAACCGAGGACCATATCCTGTGAAGGAACTGCAACAGGCTTACCGTCGGAGGGCTTCAGCAGGTTGTTTGCCGCGAGCATGAGGAAACGTGCCTCAGCCTGTGCCTCAGCGGAAAGCGGGAGGTGTACAGCCATCTGGTCGCCGTCGAAGTCAGCGTTGAAGGCTGAGCAAACGAGCGGGTGGAGCTTGATAGCACGACCCTCAACGAGGATAGGCTCAAACGCCTGGATACCGAGACGGTGGAGCGTAGGAGCACGGTTGAGCATTACGGGGTGATCCTTGATAACGTCCTCGAGAGCGTCCCATACCTTGTTGTCGGCACGGTCGATGAGCTTTCTTGCGGACTTGATATTAGCGATAGCCTTCTTGTCAACGAGTCTCTTTAAAACGAAGGGCTTGAAGAGCTCGAGAGCCATTTCCTTCGGGAGACCGCACTGGTACATCTTGAGCTCAGGACCTACGACGATAACCGAACGTCCGGAGTAG